>JBIOGJ010000005.1:0-134799 GCA_044447965.1 Thermoanaerobaculales bacterium
GTGGGAGGGTGGGTGGCAGATTCGCCCGTCGGGTGAAGCGGCGATCACTCCGGACGCCGCGGGGAATCCGGCGCGCGGATCGGCGCCGGGAGACGCTGGCCCCGAGCGGGTCTGTTATCGAGCGAGGGGAACAGCGAGGGTCACGGCGGCGAGATGTGCTGCCGGGTCGCGGCCGGAGGAGTTTCGGCGTTCGGCGAGCGGGGGCGAGCCGGCGCCGAACTGCCGCGAACCCGACGGGCAAAAAGAACCCGAGGTTGCATTTGTCTTGTTGTGGTTCCGGGATGTCATCCGTCGCACCGAAGAGTTGCGGCACACGGCGTGGTGCGAGGCGCCAGGGAGGAGAGGCGCTGCACCCGAGGGGCGTAAGGAAACCGTTGTTTGTGAATTATGGTTTGTCGGTAGCGGCTGGAAGCCGCTCCCACCAACGGCACCCACTCCCTATGAGGCAGCAGAGCGGGTCGCCGGCGCGCGAGGATCCTAGATCGGCGGCGCACTAAGCGCGCGAAGGAACGTCACTCTCTGCGCCTGACGCGGCGATGGCACGGATCGTGTTACTTGACAGCTTCAGCACGCGGAACGTCTCGGCGCAGGCGAGGCCCCGCGGCTCGCCCGCCTCGTGCGCGATGCGGGCAAAGGCGCGGCGCGTCGGCTCGGGCGGAAATTGCGAGGCGTGCTTGCAGATGAGCGCGATCTTTTCGTCGAACACATCGCTGATGTCGAGGAAGAGGTCTGGGCTGTCGGTGGCTCCGAGCCACACCTCCGGGACAACGTGCGGCGACAGCCCCTCGGTGAGCAGCTCGGGAAAGAAACTCGCCTTCCGCACCGCCGGATAGAGCGCCTCCACAGCCGCCTGGCCGGCGGCGCGATGGTCCGGGTGGTTGATGTACACCCCGTGGCGGAACCACACCGTCGGGTCGTTGGCGACCACGATGTCCGGGCGTACCCTGCGCATCACGCGCACGAGGTCGCGCCGCAGGCCAATGGTGGGCTGAAGCACGCCATCCTCGTAGCCGAGTCGGATCACCTCTGCGCCGAGGCGCGCGGCTGCCCGGCCCTGCTCCTCGGCCCGCCGGGCGATGACGGCTTCGCGCGTGTCGCGAGGGTCGGAGGTTCCCTTCTCGCCTTCCGTGATCAGGCAGATCGTGATCACATGGCCGGCACGTGCCCACTTGAGGAGTGCGCCGCCGGCCATCGTCTCAGCGTCGTCAGGATGCGCGAAGAGGGTCAGGACTCGTTTCGCCATCGCGCTATACTACAAGCTGCCGCAACGTACAGGGATTCCGCCGCTGCTGCCTTGACGTTTGCGGACGGTCCGGGGGTGAGGGATGGCGAGGCCCACGGTTCTCGTGGTGGACACTCAGGAGCAACAACGCAGGGAGCTGGCTAACGGCCTGGCGGGGTTTGGCTACGAAGTGATCACTGCGGCAGACGGTGACGAGGGCAAGCGCTTCGTCACCGGCCTCGACCCCAACGTGATCGTCGTCGAGGCTGCGCTCCGCGAGGTCGTGTGCCCGGCCGCGCTGACTCAAAGTGCGGCCCCAGGGAGCGAGAAGCAACCCCCCGTGTGCGTGGTGCTTGGCGTCCAGGAGACTCCGGCCGAGGACGAGGCAGAGCCAGGGCTGTCCTTCGCGACGGCGGGCCTCTCCTCCACCGAGATCCTGCGCAAACTTCGCACGGTGCTGGTGGGGCGGGAGGTCGGGCTGGAGGCGAGCGCGCGCCTCGATTCGCTGGTTGGCGACTTTCAGGCCATCCCGCTGTTCGAGTTGCTTCCCGCGCTCGAGCGCGCGGTGGTCACCGGGCATCTCCTCGTCGGCGCCGCCGACCTTGCCTTGTTGGAGGGCACCGTCATCGCGGCTCGTACGGGAAAGGCACAAGGCCTGAAGGCGTTTTGTCGCGTGGCGCGGCAGGCCGAAGGTAGTTTCCGACTGGTTCTCGGGCCGATCGAAGCGGAGCGCGAGATCGACCTCGATCTGCTCAGCCTCATGGCTGCCGCCATGGAGGACAAACACCGTTTTGCCGAGGCGGGCGCCGCGCTGCCGGACTTCGCCAGCTCGCTGCGACTCGTGATGGGGCCCGCGTTCTTCGCAACGCAGTTCACGCCGAGCCAGCAGATGGTGCTCGGCGGCACCCACGATAATGCCACGGTCTGGAACGTGCTGGACGTTGTTGCAGTCCCGGATGGGACGGCGGTGCAGGAGATCGCCCAACTGCACCGTCTCGGCTTTGTGGAGTTCAGTGAGCCCGAGGCCAGGGTGCGGGTTGTCACCGACTCGACTTGCGACCTTCCGCGCGAAGTAGCCTTGCGCAATCGAATCCACGTCGTACCTCTTTCGGTGATTGTGGGAGAGGCGATCTACAAGGACGGAGTCGATCTCTCGCCGGGCGCCTTTTACAAGCTCCTGCAGAGCAAGCGGCAGCCCTACCCGCGCACGAGTCCACCCACGATGGGCGAGTTCCTCACTAGCTACCGTCTCATGGCCGGGCGCACCGACATCGTTTCGTTGCACATCTCGGAGAAGATGTCGCAGACGGTCGTCAACGCGAGGGCAGCCGCCGAGGACGGTCGCGACGAGTTCCAGCGGTCGCGTAAGGACGGCGTGGTGGCGGTCGAAGTGCTCGATAGCGGGCAGGTGAGCATCGGCCTGGCGGTGATGGCCGTGCTCGCCTCCCGGTTAGCACAGCGGCGGCTCTCGGCGGCGGAGATCCGCTCTCGCCTCGAGCAGATGCGGCCACGCTTCCACCTCCTGTTCGTGGTTGACACGCTCGACTACCTCGCCCGGGACGGCCGGATCGGCAAGGCGCGAGCCGCGTTCGGCGGCCTGTTTGGGATCAAGCCGATCCTGGGTGTGGTCGATGGTGAGGTGGCGCCGATCGACAAGGTGCGCGGCGGGAAAGCAGCGCATCCTCGTCTGGTCGAGCTGTTCAAGAAGAGAGTGGACGCCAGTAAGCCGGTGATCGTCGGCGTCGGGCACGCGTCGGCACCAGTGTGGGCGGACCGCCTGCGCACGATCCTGACGGAGAATTTTAAGATCAGCGAAATCGTGGACGTCGAAATCGGGCCCGTCGTCGGCGCCCACGTGGGAGCGGGCTGCGTTGGCGCCGTGATGTTCCAACCCAGCGCCGAGGAGATGTCGCTGATCGCGCCGCCGACCCCGGCGAGCTGAGACCTGACTAAAGCCTCGCTCTGCTTGGCTGGTCGCGGTTGCGTTTGCCGCCGGGCATAAATGTTGAGGCGAGCGAGTTCCCGCCTATTGAGCAGCGGGAGAGCGACAATGCAAAACGGAACCAGGCTTGGTCCCTACGAGATCGTCGCGCCGCTAGGTGCGGGCGGGATGGGCGTCGTGTACCGCGCCAAGGACACGCGGCTCGGCCGCGAGGTGGCGCTGAAGTTCCTGCCTGAGGGTTTCGCCGACGATCCCGAGCGGCACGCCCGCTTCGAGCGCGAGGCGAAGTTGTTGGCGTCCCTCAACCACCCCCACATCGCGGCGCTGTACGGCCTCGAGCACCTCGATAGCCAGCACGGGCTTGTCATGGAGCTCGTCGACGGCGAAGGGCTTGACGAGCGGATCGCCCGCGGCGCGATCCCACCCGATGAGGCGATCCCAATCGCGTTGCAGATCGCCGATGCGCTCGAGGCGGCCCACGAGAAGGGGATCGCGCACCGCGACCTCAAGCCGGCGAACGTCAAGGTCCGGTCCGATGGCACGGTGAAGGTGCTGGATTTCGGGCTGGCGAAGGCGTGGGAGGACCAGGGCGCAAACTCGGACCCGGCGCTCTCGCCGACGATCACCGGGCATCACACTCGGGCAGGAGTGATCCTCGGGACCGCCGCGTACATGAGCCCGGAGCAAGCGCGCGGCAAGCCGGTCGACAAGCGTGCCGACATCTGGGCGTTCGGCTGCGTCCTCTACGAGATGCTCACCGGCGAGAGGACGTTCGGCGGCGACACCATCACCGATGTGATCGCCGCGGTGGTGACGCGCGAGCCCGACTGGACCAGGCTGCCCTCCGAGATCACGCCGCGTACCCGGGAAGCGCTCAAGCGCTGCATGGAAAAGGACCCCAAGCGGCGCTTTCGCGACATCGGCGACGCCAGGTTCGAGCTGGAGGAGGGCGCACGCGCATCCAGCGCCGAGCCGCGGTCCGGGGTGCCAGCGCCCGTCGTGACGACCCCGCCGCCGCGCCGAGCCGCGTTGCCCTGGATCGCCTCGGCGCTCGGCCTCGCTCTCGCGGTCACCTTTGCGGTCGCCTTCGTGCGCACGGGATCGGACCATCCCCGCAGCGTCCGCGCCTACATCCTGCCCACGGACAAGACGCACTTTACCTTCAACGGTTCCACCGGCGGTGCGGTCCTGGCGCCCGACGGGACGCGGATCGTCTACGCCGCGACCGATGAAGCGGGTAGGAAGCTTCTCTGGTTGCGCCCGCTCGACTCCCTCACGGCGCAGCCTCTCGAAGGCACCGACGGGGCGTCGTACCCTTTCTGGTCGCCGGACAGCAGGTTCGTTGGCTTCTTTGTTCCCGGGAAGCTCAAGAAGATCGATATCCTGGGCGGCCCTCCCCAGACGATCTGCGACGCCAGCAGCGGACGCGGCGGGACCTGGAGTCCTGACGGAGTGATCGTCTTTGCACCCGACGTCTACGGTGGAATGCGGCGGGTTTCGAGCGCTGGCGGGGCGTCCGCCCCAATCACGGAGCTCGACCGGTCGCGCGGCCAGACGAGCCAGCGCTGGCCCGTGTTCCTCCCCGACGGGCGGCGCTTCCTCTTTTGGGCAGGGAATCCCACCGCCAGCTCGCAGGAGACCAGGGGCATCTACGTAGGGTCCCTCGACGACAAGAGCCAGAGGTTTCTGTTCCAGGCGGACAGCGATGCACTCTACGCACCGCCGGGCTACCTCCTGTACCTGCGTGAGCAGACCGTAATGGCCCACCCGTTCGACGCGGGAAGCCTCAAGTTCAAGGGCGAGGCGTTTCCGGTCGCCGAGGACGTGGCCAGCCCGGAGAGCTACCGTCTCGGTCGCTTTTCGGTATCGCAGGACGGGACCTTGGTGTACCTGACCGGACAGAACGACCGGGCGCAGGTCCTTTGGCTGAACGCCTCAGGGCAGCAGGCAGGCGGTTCCCTCGGCGAGGCAGCGATCATTGGCGGGATACGGCTCTCGCCGAGCGGTCAGACGCTGGCGGAGATAGTCCAAGAGCCGCAGACGAAGAACGTGGACGTGTGGCTCGTGGACCTCGCACGCGGGGTGAAGACGCGGTTCACGTTCGATCCTGCCGCGGACTTCGACCCCGTATGGTCGCCGGACGGAAGCCGCATCGCCTGGGCCGCGAACACGAAGGGCCACTTCGACCTCTACGTCAAGAGCTCGACAGGTGCTGGTGAGGCGGAGGCGCTCCTCGCCTCCGAAGAGGACAAGTACTGCACCGACTGGTCCCACGACGGCCGGTTCATCGCGTTCACCGAGCTCGACCCAAAGGGGAACAACGGTGCAGACATCTGGATTCTCCCGTTGTTCGGTGACCGCAAGCCGTACTCCTTCCTCGCGACTCCATTCAACGAGGGCAACGCGGTGTTCTCCCCGGACGGCCGCTGGCTCGCCTACCAGTCCAACGAATCCGGCAAGACCGAGATCTACATCACGCCCTTCCCTCAGGCCGGCGGCAAGTGGCAGGTGTCGCAGGGAGGGGGCCTCACTCCCTCCTGGAGGGCCGACGGGCAAGGGCTCTACTTCTCGACCCCAGATGGACGGCTCATGGAGGCACCAGTGGCGGCCAAGGGGCCGGCGGTGGAGGTCGGTGCACCCCACGAGTTCTCCAAGGTCCAGATGTCATCGCCCAATCCGGGAGCGTGGGGCTACGCGGCAACGCCGAAGAGTGATCGCGTCTTGGTCCTCCAGTCCGAAAAGGGCGTGGCGGTACCGCTCACCCTGGTGACCCACTGGACCGAAGGGCTGAAGAGGTAAGCGACGCTGAGCGCCAAGCCCGGGACCCGACTCGGCCCGTACGAGGTCATTGCGCCGCTGGGTGCTGGGGGCATGGGAGTTGTGTACCGGGCGCGGGACACGCGGCTCGGCCGCGAGGTCGCGATCAAAGTCCTGCCTGACTCGTTCGCCTCCGATCCCGAGCGGTTGAGACGCTTCGAGAACGAGGCGCGACTCGTCTCGGCCCTTAATCATCCGAGCATCGTCACCGTTTACAACGTCGGGGAGCCCGGGGCGGATGGCTACATCGCGATGGAGCTGGTGGAGGGGCGTACGGTCCGGGACCTCCTGGCCGAGGGTCCGCTGCCGAGGAAGAAGCTCCTCGCAATCGCGGCGCAGGTGGCCGACGGTCTCGCAAAGGCGCACGGCGCGGGCGTCATTCACCGTGATCTCAAGCCTGAGAACGTGATGTTCACGACCGACGGTTTCGCGAAGATACTCGACTTCGGCCTGGGGAAGTTGATGCAGCCGGAAGGCCCCCGCGGCGAGGCGCTGGCGGCGACGGTCTCGCACGTGACTGAACCCGGGAGCGTCATGGGGACGGTCGCCTACATGTCGCCCGAGCAAGCTCTCGGTAGGCCGATCGACTTCCGCTCGGACCAGTTTTCCTTCGGCTCGATGCTGTACGAGATGGTGACCGGGAAGAAAGCGTTCGGGCGGGCGAGCGGCCCCGAGACTCTGGCGGCCGTCATCCGGGAGGAGCCGGAGCCGGTCGAGCGCGTGGCGCCGCGGACGCCGGTCCCGCTCCGGTGGATCCTCGAGCGCTGCCTTGCGAAGGACCCGGACGAGCGCTATGCATCGACGCGGGACCTGGCCCGCGATCTCGCGCGGCTCCGGGACGGGCCTTCCGAGACAAGCGAGCCCGCCCCGGAGTCCAGTGCCGCGGTGCCCGCTCCCTCCGCCCGGCGGTCGGCCGTTTCAGCGGCGGTCCCAGGGCTCGCAACACCGGCCGAACCCGGCGCGTTGAGTCTCCCTTCGGTGGCAGTGCTGCCGTTCGTGAACATGAGCGCCGATCCCGAAAACGAGTTCTTTGCTGATGGCATCACCGAGGATGTTATTGCGCACCTGGCCAAGATTCGGACGCTGCGCGTCACCTCACGCACTTCGGTCATGGCATTCAAGCGACGCGAGCGGAGCCTGCGCGAGGTCGGGGCGGCGCTCGGCGTGGAGGCGCTCGTCGAAGGGAGCGTGCGCCGGTCGGGCAACCGAGTGCGCATCGTGGCGCAGCTCGTCGACCCGCGCACCGATGACCATCTCTGGGCGGAGAGCTACGATCGCGAACTCAATGACATCTTCGCCATCCAGACCGACGTTGCGCTGCAGATCGCGGCGGCGCTGCGCGCCGAGCTGACCTTCGAAGAACGCGCGCGTATCGGGCTTCGGCCGACCAGGGATCTGGACGCGTATCAGCTCTACCTGCAGGGGCGCCACCAGCTAATGAGGTTCACCAAGGCTGGGGTCATCCAGGGCCTTGCCTTCTTCGAGCAGGCGGTTGCGCGCGACCCACAATTCGCGTTGGCCTATGCCGCGATAGCTCATGCGCACACCCAGTTCGGCATCGAGGGGATCAGCGGTGTGTTGCCTGCGGATGCCTTCGCGCGGGCGCAGCAGGCCGTTGAAAGCGCCTTGGCGATCGACGACGGTTTGGCCGAGGCGCACGGCATCGTCGGCCTGCTCCGCTTCACGCGTGATTTCGACTGGGAGGGTGCAGAAGCGGAGTTCCGACTCGCGATTCGACTGAGCCCCGGCAGCGCGGACCTCTACGACCACCTCGGCTGGCTCTGCTCGGCGCAGTGCCGCTTCGATGAGTCGCTCGCCCTGGTGCGACGGGCGCGAGAGCTCGATCCGCTGGCGCACCGGAGCGACGTCGCCAACGAGCTGATGCGAGCCGGCCGGTCGCAGGAAGCGCTAGTCGAGGCTGAGCGCGCCTTGGCGCTCGATCCGAGCTATTCGCGCTCCCAAGCGGTGTTTGGCTGGGCCTGCCTGGCTCTCGGGAGGACGACCGAGGGCCTGGCCGCGCTCGAGCGCGCCGTCGAGTTCTCGCCGGGTAGCACTCTCTTTCTCGCCCAGCTCGGACAGGCGTGCGGCATGACGGGAGACGAGGCGAGGGCGCGGGCGGTACTCGCCGAGCTCAAGGCGTTGGCAGTAACTCAATACGTGGCCGCCTACCACCTCGCCCACGTTCACACCGGCCTCGGCGAACGGGACGCCGCCATCGACTGCTTGGAGCGCGCGTTCGAGCAGCGGTCCGGGGGAATCTACGGTGTGAAGGGCTCGTACCTTTTCGCCAGCCTGCGCGAGCATCCCCGGTTCCAGGCGCTGCTGCGCAAGATGAACCTCTGATGATGGACCGGATCGACCCTCGATGCTGAAGGCCGGCACCCGTCTCGGACCGTACGAGATTCTCGCGGCGTTGGGAGCCGGCGGGATGGGGGAGGTGTACCGCGCCAGGGATACACGGCTGGGTCGCGACGCCGCGATCAAGCTTCTCCTCGGCCGCCACGCCGAGGACCCCGCGATGCGGGAGCGGTTCGAACGTGAGGCGCGAATGATTTCGGCGCTCTCGCACCCTGGGATCTGCACGCTCTACGACGTAGGTGAGCATGAGGGGACCCACTTCCTGGTCATGGAATATCTGAAGGGCGAGACGCTGGCCGAGCGGTTTGCACGCGGGCCGCTGCCCGTCGAGCAGGCGCTCAAGGTCGCCGCCGAGATCGCGACGGCCCTCGCCGCGGCCCATGGGCACGGTGTGGTGCACCGGGACCTCAAGCCCGGCAACATCATGCTCACGAAGTCCGGGCCGAAGCTGCTCGATTTCGGGCTCGCGAAACTACACGCGGCGAGTCACGGGGCGGTGGAAATCGGCGCGGCGAAGACGGCCTCGGCCCCGCTGACGGAGGAAGGCGTCCTGCTCGGGACGTTGCAGTACATGGCGCCCGAGCAGCTCCAGGGCCGCGAGGCGGACGCCCGGAGCGACATCTTCGCGCTCGGTTGCGTGCTCTACGAGATGTTGACGGGTCGAAAGGCGTTCGAGGCAGCCACACAGGCGGCGCTCATCGCCGCCATCTTGCACGAATCGCCGGTGCCGCTCGGTTCGCTGCAACCCTCTGCATCCCCAGCCCTCGCCCGTCTGCTCGACGCCTGTCTCGCCAAGGACCCTGACGACCGTTGGCAGGCGGCACGCGATCTCGGAACGGAGCTGACCTGGATGGCGGAGGACCTCGGAGCCGGGCGCGGGGCGGGCTCGGTTCCACGGCGCTCCCGGCGCGCGATCGCCGTCGTGGGCGCCGGGATCGTCGCCGCCGCGATCGCGGTCTCGGTGTCGCTCGCCCTGCACCAGTCGCAACCGCCCGCCGAGCTGACCCGGTTCGCGATTGGGTCTCCTCCCGGGCAGGGGATCCTCCCTCCGATCGCGCTCGCTGCGGACGCGCGGCGCGTCCTCTTCCTGGCCGAGGAAGCGGAGGGGAAGACCGCGATCTGGGTGCGCTCGTTCGACCAGCTCGATGCGCAGCGCCTGCCGGGCACCGGGAATGCACGCGGAATGTTCTGGTCGCCGGACGGTCGCGAGATTGGCTTCTTCTCCGACGGGCACCTCAAGCGGATGAGCGCGGACGGCGGCCCCGTGCAGACGATCTGCCCGAGTGGCGGAGCCTTCTCGGGAGCCTGGAGCCCCGAGGACACGATTCTGTTCACCGAGGAGTTTGGCCAGCCGATCGTGTCCGTCCCGGCGAGGGGAGGGCCGCCGAAGCCGGTCACGACGCTCGATACGGCGAACGGGGATGCCGCGCACTTCCACCCGGCGTTTCTCCCGGACGGGCGCCACTTCGTGTTCGTGGCGCGCAACCTCGATCCCGAGAAGACGTCGATCATGCTCGCCTCCCTCGGTTCGAGGAGCGCGCGCCGCCTCTTCCATGCCGATTCCGCCGCGGTGTTCGCCGAGCCGGGCTACCTCCTGTTCGCGCGCGACAACGCGTTGTTCGCGTGGCGGTTCGACGCGCGGGAGCTGAAGCTTGTGGGCGAGCCGATGCCCGCGTTCGAGGGCGTCCGGTACGCCACGGAGGACAACCTCCTCTCGGTCTCGGCGGCGCGCAACCGACTCGTCTACGATTCGTGGCTTGGGCGACGGGAGCTGGTATGGGTGGATCGCAAGGGGCGTGAGATGGGCACGCTCGGAGCGGTCGGCGGGTATGAGGACGTCCGCATCTCGCCGGATGGCCGGAGCGTGGCGGTAGCGCTACGCGACCCCACGCACGGCCAGAACGAGGACGTGTGGGTCCTCGACGTCGACCGCGGGACGGCTACCAGGATCACGGCCGAGCGCACGGATGAGTTCGACCCCGCGTGGTCTCCTGATGGCCAGAGCCTCATCTACGTCTCCGATCACGTCGGGTTTTATGACATCTACGAACGACCGGCGAGCGGCGGCAGCGAGAGTACGGTGCTACGAAGCGAGCAGGACAAGGAGCTGCCGACGATCACGCCCGATGGCAGCCATATGCTCATCAGCGCCTCCGAGGGCGGCAACTACGTCCGCGTCCTGGCGCCACTCTCGGGGAGTGGCAAGCCCGTGCGGCTGAGCGACGGGCCCCAGTTCTCGGAGGAGCATGGCGCGCTCTCGCCGGACGGCCTCTGGACCGCCTTCGATTCGACCGAGTCGGGCCAGAGGGAGGTCTTCGTCCAGCCTATAGCCGGAGGTGCAAAGCGGCAGGTGTCGGTGGGCGGAGGGCTGATGCCGGTCTGGGACCGGAGCGCCTCGCAGCTCTACTACGCGGCCAGCGACGGGATGCTGATGTCGGTCGCCGTTCATCTCTCGCGGGATCAGGCCGCGATCGGGGAGCCTCAGCCGCTGTTCCTCCTGAGACTCGGTGTGAGCGGGGAGGTCGAGTTCCCGCGCCATCCCTTCGACGTTTCTCCCGACGGCCAGCGCTTCCTCATCATTCGCCGCGCGCCTGGCGCGGAAGCAGACGGCGCGGTGGTCGTCACGAATTGGACGGCTGTGCTGAGGAGGGCTCCATGACGCTTGCCGCCGGCTCTCGCCTCGGTCCGTACGAGATCCTCGCGCCGCTGGGTGCGGGCGGGATGGGGGAGGTCTATCGGGCCCGGGACCACAAGCTCGATCGGGACGTTGCGATCAAGGTGCTGCCATCACACCTTGCGGACGACAGCGAGGCGCTTGCGCGTTTTGAACGTGAGGCTAAGGCGGTTGGCGCACTCTCGCACCCAAACATCCTGGCGATATACGATTTCGGCAAGATCTCGGGGGTCGCGTTTGCGGTGACCGAACTGCTCGACGGCGAGACGCTACGGGAGCGACTTGCGGGCGGGACGATGCCGATGCGCAAGGCGGCGGAGGTGGGTGCACAGATCGCGCGAGGGCTGGCGGCGGCGCACGAGAAGGGGATCGTCCACCGCGACCTCAAGCCGGAGAACGTGTTCCTGACCCGGGACGGTCACGTCAAGATTCTCGACTTTGGGCTCGCGAAGGTTAGTGGGCCGATGCTGGCGGACTCGGGCAAAACGCTGACCACGCCGCCGGAGGGTGCGACCGGGCCAGGCGTCGTGTTGGGGACGGTCGGGTACATGTCACCGGAGCAGGTGCGAGGTTTGCCGGCGGATCAGCGCTCCGACATCTTCGCGCTCGGTTGTGTTCTGTACGAAATGCTCTCGGGCAGACGGGCGTTTCGAGGGGACTCGGGTGTGGAGACGATGACGGCGATCCTCAAAGAGGAACCGCCGGAGCTGGCCGGCAGCGGGCGCCAGGTGCCGCCGTCGCTTGATCGGATCGTGCGCCGATGTCTGGAAAAGCACCCTGGCGATCGCTTTCAGTCCGCCCGCGACCTCGCGTTCAACCTCGAGGGCGATTCGAGCAGCTCGATCGCTGCCGCAGGATCAGGGAGCCAGACGCCTGGCACGTGGAAGAAGCGCTGGCGCGCAATCGCGATTGGTGGTGCCAGCGCACTCGTCGTGCTGATCGCTGCGACGTCGTACACGATAGGCCGAGGATCCGAACGACGGGCCCGGCCGAGCGCGATCGTGTTCCAGCCCCTGAGCTATCGGCAGGAGCCGATCTTCAACGCGCGCCTGGTCCCGGACGGGAAGACGATCCTCTACAGCGCGGCTCCCCTGGGCAACGTGCCCGGGATCTACGCGGTCCGTATCGGGGTACCCGGCGCGACGGTGCTCGGGCCGCCGGACCTGCACCTCCTCGCGGTCTCGAATCGAAGCGAGCTGGCCGTCCTCACGCATGCGCGCTACGTCGCGCACAGCTTCTTCGAGGGGACGCTCGCCCGCATGTCGTTCGACGCGGGTGCACCGCGCGAGATTCTGGAACGCGTGCGCGAGGCGGACTGGTCCCCGGATGGGCAGGACCTGGCGGTGATCAGGGAGTTGGACGGCACAGACCACCTCGAGTTCCCGGCGGGCAAAGTGCTTTATAAGTCCGGTGGTTACTTGAGCAACCCGCGCTTCTCGCCGTCAGGCCATCACATCGCCTTCTTCGAGCACCCCTGGAAGTGGGACGATCGCGGGCTCGTTGCGGTCGTAGACCTGGCGGGGAAGAAAACCGTTCTTTCGCAAGGCTACTGGGGCGAAGAGGGCCTCGCCTGGTCGAGGAGCGGAGCGGAGGTGCTGTTCTCCGCCGGGACGGCGTACAACAACTTCAAGGTCTACGCGGTGGACCTGGCTGGGCATCGCCGTGAGGCCATGGCAAGTGCCGGCGGCCTCACGATCCAGGATTCGGCCGAGGATGGCCGCCTGCTCGTCACCAGGGACGACATCCTCCAGCGCATGCCGGTCCTCGCGCCCGGCGCGAGCGCAGAGCGGGACCTCTCCTGGCTCGACTACTCCCAGCCCACGGCGCTTTCTCCGGATGGACAGTCGCTCCTGTTCAGCGAGGAGAGCGGGAGCCTCGGCGTGAACTACGCCGTCTGCTTGCGCCAGACCGACGGCTCCCCGGTCGTCCGGCTCGGCGAGGGCCAGGGAGAGGATCTCTCCCGCGATGGCAGGTGGGCCCTCGGGGTTATCCCGACCTCGCCACCACAGCTTGTGATGTATCCGACGGGCGCCGGTGAAACACGGGGGCTCCCCCGCGGTCCGATCGCTGAGTACAACTCCGCGAGGTTCTTCCCGGACGCGCGGCGGATCCTGACGTGCGGCCACGAGGACGGGCACGCGGTGCGGTGCTACGTGCAGGCCGTATCCGGCGGGGAGCCCAGGCCGGTGACGCCAGAGGGCACAAGCGAAGGGATCGTCTCACCGGACGGGAAGGGAATCGTGGTCAAGCAAGGTGTCGAGGGTTGGTGGCTGTATCCGGTCGAGGGAGGTACCCCGCACGTCGTTGCCGGAACGACGTCCCGGGATTCGATGGTCCGATGGTCGGCTGATGGGCGCTCGCTGCTCCTTTTTGCGTCGCCGTCGGTGCCCGCCCGTATTGAGAGTCTCGACCTTGGAACAGGCGCGCGGAAACCGCTCCGGACCATTGGACCGCAGGACCTTGCTGGTGTCTTGGGGATCGACCCGGTCATGATGACCGAGAACGAGCAGGCGTACGCGTATGGGACCAACATGATGATTTCCCACCTTTTCCTCGCCGAGGGCGCCCGGTGACCCTCGCCCCCAAGACCCGTGTCGGACCATACGAGATCGTCGGGCCCCTCGGCAAGGGCGGGATGGGCGAGGTGTGGCGGGCGAAGGACACGCGCCTCGGACGCGAGGTCGCCCTCAAGTTCCTGCCGGCGGACTTCGCGGAGGACCCCGAGCGGCATGCCCGGTTCGAGCGCGAGGCGAAGGTGCTGGCCTCGCTCAACCACCCCAACATTGCGGTGCTCTACGGGCTGGAGCATCTCGACGGGCAGCACGCGCTCGCGATGGAGCTGGTCGAGGGCGAGGGGCTTGACGAGCGGATCGCTCGGGGGCCGGTCCTGGTTGAGGAGGCGGTCCCGATCGCGCTGCAGATCGCGGAGGCTCTGGAGGCGGCGCACGAGAAGGGGATCGTGCATCGGGACCTCAAGCCCGCGAACGTGAAGGTGAGGTCGGACGGCACGGTGAAGGTGCTGGACTTCGGCCTCGCGAAGGCATGGGAGGAGCAGGGGTCGAGCTCGGACCTCGCGTTCTCGCCGACGATCACGGGGCACCACACGCGGGCGGGAGTGATCCTGGGGACGGCGGCGTACATGTCGCCGGAGCAGGCGCGCGGGAAGTCGGTGGACAAGCGCGCGGACATTTGGGCGTTCGGGTGCCTCGTCTACGAGATGCTCACCGGCCGGACGGCGTTCGAGGGTGAGACGGTTTCGGACGTGCTCGCAGCGGTCCTGAAGACCGATCCGGACTGGAGCCTCCTGCCGTCGGACCTTCCGCTTGCGATCCGTCGAGTGCTTGCGCGGTGCCTCGAACGCAACCCGAAGCTGCGGATTCGCGACATCGGGGACGCCAGGTTCGAGCTCGGCGAGGGCGCGCACGCGGACGCGGCCGGCGCAACGACCCCGGCGGGCGGGTCAATCCCGGTGGTCCCAGCGAGACGCCGGGTCTGGTTGCCCTGGATGGTTGGCGGCCTCGGCGTGGTCGTGGGGGTTGGCCTCAGCCTGAACTCGATGCTGGCGCGGCCCGCCCGTCCCCAGACCGTGCGGGCCTACGTCCTACCCCCGGGGAAGACGTCCTTCGTCTTCGACGGCGCTACCGGAGGCGCCGTGATCTCGTCCGACGGCACGCGGTTGGCCTTCGTGGCCGGTGATCCATCCGGCCGGAAGCTGCTATGGATGCGGCCCCTCGACTCGCTGACGGCGCAGCCGCTCGAGG
Organism: Thermoanaerobaculales bacterium; assembly: GCA_044447965.1. Classification (GTDB taxonomy): domain Bacteria; phylum Acidobacteriota; class Thermoanaerobaculia; order Thermoanaerobaculales; family Thermoanaerobaculaceae; genus DATIYW01. The sequence goes on from JBIOGJ010000005.1 coordinate 14,775, forward strand.
GCACGGATGGGGCCTCGTACCCTTTCTGGTCGCCGGACAGCCGGTTCCTTGGCTTCTTCGCCCAGGGCAAGCTGAAGGTGATCGACACGTTCGGCGGACCGTCCCAGGTCGTTTGCGACGCCGGCAGCGCGCGGGGAGGGACCTGGAACCGTGAAGGTGTGATCGTCTTCGCCCCGGGAGTGTCCAGCGGCCTGGAGCGGATCCCGAGTGCCGGGGGAACGCCGGTCGCCGTCACCAAGCTCGACAAGGCCCTCGGCCAGACGAGCCATCGCTGGCCGGTCTTCCTGCCGGACGGCCGCCATTTCCTGTTCTGGGCCGGCAGCCCTGAATCGACCGCGCAGAAGACGTCCGGCATCTACGTCGCGTCTCTCGAAGGCGGCGAGCAGCGGGTCGTCGTTCAGGCGGACAGCGATGCGCTCTACTCCCTGCCGGGCTTCCTGCTGTACCTGCGCGACCAGAGTCTGTTGGCCCGACCGTTCGACGCGTCTCGGCTAAGACTGACAGGCGATGCCGTTCCGATCGCGGAAGAGGTGTTCAACCCGGAGAGCTTTCGCCTCGGCAGGTTCACCGCTTCGCAAAACGGCACCCTCGTGTACTTGGCGGGACAGCACGAGCGTCGTCAGGCGATCTGGCTGAATGCAACCGGCCAGGAGCTCGGCGCGGTGGGTGAGCCGGCAATCATCGCGGGCAACGTCCGCCTATCGCCCAACGGTCAGGTCCTGGCGGAAGCGGTCCAGGACCCACAGACTCGGAATGTCGACATCTGGCTCGTCGACCTCGCTCGTGGGGTGAAGACCCGGTTCACCTTCGATCCCACCGACGATGAGGACCCGGTGTGGTCACCGGACGGTGGTCGCCTTGTGTGGAGCTCCAACGCAAGCGGGCACCTCGACCTCTACGTCAAGAGTTCCTCCGGAGCGGGCGACAAGGAGTTGCTTTTCGCATCCGATGCGGACAAGGGCGCGACCGACTGGTCGCGCGACGGCCGCTTTATCACGTTCACTGAACTGGGCGTGAATCCCAAGACGGGGGCGGACCTGTGGATCCTGCCGATGTTCGGAGACCGAAAGCCATACGCATTTCTCGCAACCCAGTTCGACGAAGGCAACGGAGTGTTCTCGCCGGACGTCCGCTGGCTCGCCTACCAGTCGGACGAATCTGGAACCCAGGAGATCTACGTCACGCCGTTTCCGCAGGCAGGCGGCAAGTGGCAGGTGTCGCAAGGGGGAGGGGAAGCGCCGTCGTGGCGTTCCGACGGGCTGGCGGTCTACTACGCGACGCCCGAGGGCAGGCTGATGGAGGCGTCCGTTGTCGTCAACGACGGGGCGTTGGAGGTCGGAACGCCGCACGAGTTCTCCAGGGCCCAGCTCACTGGATTCGGGTTACACAACTGGGACTACGCGCTGGCCCCCAAGGGGGACCGTGTGCTCGTCGTCCGTTCGGTGCAGCCTGCGCAGGTCCCGCTCACCCTTGTGACGAACTGGACGGAAGGGCTCAAGAGGTAGACGCGATGAGCCTCTCCCCCGGCACCTGCCTCGGTCCGTACGAGATCGTCGCGGCGCTCGGCAAGGGCGGGATGGGCGAGGTGTGGCGGGCGAAGGACACGCGGCTGGGGCGGGAGGTGGCGCTGAAGTTCCTGCCGGAGGGATTCGCGGACGACCCGGAGCGGCACGCCCGTTTCGAGCGCGAGGCGAAGGTACTGGCCTCGCTCAACCACCCCAACATTGCGGTGCTCTACGGGCTGGAGCATCTCGACGGGCAGCACGCGCTTGCGATGGAGCTGGTCGAGGGGGAGGGGCTGGACGTACGGATCGCTCGCGGCCCAGTTGCGGTCGACGAGGCGGTCCCGATCGCGCTGCAGATCGCGGAGGCGTTCGAGGCGGCGCACGAGAAGGGGATCGTCCACCGGGACCTCAAGCCGGCGAACGTGCGGGTGCGGGCGGACGGTGTGGTGAAGGTGCTGGACTTCGGGCTCGCGAAGGCATGGGAGGACCCCGCCGGGGATTCGGACCCGGCGCACTCGCCCACCGTGACGGGGGTATACACGCGGGCCGGGGTGATTCTCGGGACAGTGGCGTACATGTCGCCGGAGCAGGCGCGCGGCAAACCCGTCGATAAGCGGACGGACATCTGGGCGTTCGGCGTGGTGCTCTGGGAGATGCTCGTCGGCCGTCCGCTGTTCGCCGCCGGGACGGTAAGCGACACGCTTGCGGCCGTCCTCAAGACGGAGGTCCCCTTCGCGAGACTCCCGAGCTCGACGCCTGATGCGATCCGCGGCTTGCTTCGCCGCTGCCTCGAACGGGATTCGAAGAACCGCCTGCGCGACATCGGCGAGGCTCGAGTCGCACTCGGCGACGTCGGCACTGTCGAGGCTGCGCCGGCTGGCTTCGCGCTCGGCGGCGCTGGTCTGCGCGTGCCGTCGCCCCCGAGTGCAGGCATGTCGCGTCGCAGCCGCTGGCGTCTCGCGGGCGCGCTGGCCTTTTCGGTGGCGATCGTGATCGCAGTCGTCGTTCTCGGCCTCCGCGCGGCCGGCTGGCCCCCGGCGCTGTTCGGCCCTCCGATTGCCCGGCCGATCCGATCGCTCGCTGTGCTGCCGCTCGAGAACCTCTCCGGCGATCCCGGCCAGGCGTACTTCGCGGACGGTATGACCGAGGCGCTGATCAACACCCTCGCGCAGATCGGCGCGCTGAGCGTGATCTCGCGGACGACGGTGATGCAATTCAAGGGCACGCGTCTGACGCTCCCCGAGATTGCGAGGCGGCTCAACGACATCGACGCGGTCATCGAGGGATCGGTGCAGCGCTCGGGCCCGCACGTCAGGGTCTCGGTGCAACTGGTTCGCGCGGCAACCGACACACCCCTGTGGGCGAAAGACTACGAACGCGAGATGAGCGACGTCCTGTCGTTGCAAGGCGAGGTCGCACGTGCGATTGCCGAGCAGGTCCGGGTCGAGCTGACACCGGGCGAGCGCACCCGCCTGGCCGCTTCCGGCCGCGTCGACCCCGAGGCGTACGACCTGTACCTGCGCGGCAGGGCGCACTCGCGCCATGAAAACCGCGAAGACAACGACCAGGCGATCGCGCTGCTGGAGCGCGCCGTCGCGGCGGACCCGTCGTTCGCCGCGGCCCACGCTGAGCTGGCGTGGGCGTACGGGATCAGGCATTTCTTCTTTTACCCCGACGACGCCGAGTTGGAGAGGAAGTCGCGGCTCGAGGTGGAGACGGCGCTCCGCCTCGATCCCCAGTCGTCGGACGCGCACCTGGCCCGCGGGGTTCTGCTCTGGGACGCCAGCTACCATTTCCCCTACGCCGAGTCGATCCGCGAGCTCCGCCGCGCGATCGAGCTGAACCCCTCGTCCGACGAGGCGCACAGTCAGCTCGGGCTGGTCTACCTGCACATCGGGCTGCTGGACCAGGCGCTGCGCGAGGCCCAGGAAGCGCTCCGGCTGAACCCGGGCAACATGCTCGCGATCTACCGACTGGGTTGCGTGCGTCTCTACATGCGCGATTACCAGACCGCGTGGGACGTCTTCTCCAAGATCCCGCTCGATTCCAACCCGGTGCTGCTCAACTACGTCGAGGCCTGGACGCTGTTCGAGCTCGGCCGCAAGGCCGAGGCCAGGGCCCGGACCGACGAGTACGAGCGGGCCTACCCGCGTGACGTCGGTGGGCTCAACGCCAGCCTGCAGGCGCTCCTCGCGGCCGACGAAGGTGCCGCGGCTGCGGTCGAGGCTAAGATCCGCGCCGCGGTCGAGCACGGCAAGGGGTACCGCCACTTTCACCATACCGAGTACAACGTGGCGACGGCGTACGCGCTGCTCGGCAGGCCCTCCCAGGCGCTGCAGTGGCTGCAGGCGGCAGCCGACGACGGCCTGCCGTGCTACCCGCTCTTCGAGACCGACCCGAACCTCGACAGGATCCGCAACGACCCAGGGTTCGTGGCCTTCCTTGCCAGGCAGAAGCAGCAGTGGGAGGCGTTCGGGCGGCTGTGAAGCCACTCCCAGTTGGATGGACAAGACGGTGAGCGTGTGCCACGCCGCCGGGGCGCAACTGAGTGGGCATCATGTTCCCGCACGGCCGACGGCTAGGACCGGGGACGGATCATCGAATCGGGCGCGAGCAACTCGTCGAGCCGGCCGGGGTCGACCAAACCTCGCGTCAGAACGATGTCCCTCACCGATCGGCCGGTTGCGAGCGCTTCCTTCGCGACCTCCCCCGCGCGCTCGTAGCCAAGCGCCGGGACGAGCGCGGTCACGATCGCGATCGAGCCCTCCACCATGGCGCGGCAATGCTCCCGGTTGGCGGTGATGCCCTCGATACACCGCGAGGCCAGCGTGGTCACTGCCGCGGTGAGCATCTGGAGCGACTGAAAGAGGTTGAAGGCGATGATCGGCTCCATCACGTTGAGCTCGAGCTGCCCAGCTTCAGCGGCCATGGTGATGGTGAGGTCGTTGCCCACCACCTGGAACGCGACCTGGTTGACCACCTCGGGAATCACGGGGTTGACCTTCCCGGGCATGATCGACGAGCCGGGCTGCATCGCGGGTAGGTTGATTTCGGCCAGTCCGCACCGAGGCCCCGACGAGAGCAGCCTGAGGTCGTTGCAGATCTTCGACAGCTTCACGGCCACCCGCTTGAGCACGCCGGAGAACATCACGAAGGCGCCGGTGTCGGGGGTCGCCTCGACCAGGTTCTCGGCGAGCACGAGGTCGAGGCCGGTGATGCGGCGCAGCTCCTCGATCACCGCTTGCGGGTAGCACGGATCCGCGTTGATGCCGGTGCCGATCGCGGTGCCCCCCAGGTTGACCTCGAGGAACAGGCGCGCCGTCTCGCGCAGGCGCGCGATGTCCTCGCCCATCGTCACGGCCCAGGCGGTAAACTCTTGGCCGAGGGTCATCGGCACTGCATCCTGCAACTGCGTGCGCCCCATCTTGATCACGTCGCGAAACTCCTCTCCCTTGTCGGCAAGCGCGCGCTGGAGCTTTTCCATCGCGGCGACCAGGCCACGCAGCGAGTGGACGACGGCGATCCGCAGCGCGGTGGGGTAGACGTCGTTGGTGGACTGCGAGAGGTTGACGTGGTTGTTGGGATGGCAACGGTCGTACTCGCCACGCGCGGCGCCGAGCAGCTCGAGAGCGCGATTGGCGATCACCTCGTTGGCGTTCATGTTGGTCGAGGTGCCGGCGCCTCCCTGCACCATGTCCACGACGAAATGGCCGTGCGCGTGGCCATCGACGATCTCCTGGCACGCCCGGTCGATCGCCGATGCGAGCGCAGGCTCGAGCAGGCCAAGTTTCGCATTGGTGCGCACCGCAGCCTGCTTGACCACGGCGAGGGCGCGCACGAAGGCTGGGAAGTGCGAGAGCCTCACTCCAGAAATGGCGAAGTTCTCGAGCGCGCGAAGCGTCTGGACGCCGTACAGCGCATCCGCCGGCACCTCGCGTTCGCCCAGGAGGTCGTGCTCCTTGCGTGTGGCGCCGGAGCCGTACGCTTTCTCGCGGCCGACCGAGGCGGTGGCGGAGTACTCGAGCCGGCGGCTGACGGCGAGCGCAACGCGGCTTAGGACATCGAGCGCCGCGACGCCGTTCTGCTCGAGACGCGCCCGGGTCGCGTCGCGCTCGAGCTCGAGCACGACGAGGCGCGAGAGCGCGCGAGCCGAGGTGTTGTGGCGGGTGAGGTGGAAGAGCGCCCCTTCGGCGAGGGCGTCGCCGGGCCCGAGCACGATCAGCGTCTCGGCAGCGGCCCCGCCCTCGCGCACGAGCTCGATTCGGCCCTCGACGATCACGTAGGTCGCTTGCCGGGGATCGCCCTGCTTGTAGAGAAAGCCTCCTGTCTCGATTTCGCGCTGCTGCGCTACCGAGGCGAGCAGTTCGAGAGCCGCGGTGTCGAGCCCGCTGAAGATCTCCGCGTTGCGCAGCAGATCCCGTGTCGGTTGCATCGGTCCCTCCCAACTGAACGAAAAGCGTCGCTCGCTCTGTTCGTTTCATTCCAGCTTTGAGCGTCCATTCTAGTAGCGCTGGCAATTCGCATGATCCACGTCGGGCCGGCGTCGCGGTTCCAACGAACGCTTGCGTTAAGCTTTCCTTGGTGTGGGCCGAGAAATGACCACCAGCCACGATGACCCCCTCGCTCGCGGTGCCGGGATGCGGAGTCTGCGGCCCCTCGCCCTGACCATGGCGTTGACTGCGGCCACCATGGTGGCCGAGTTCGTCGGCGGGCTTCTAACCGGCTCCCTGGCGCTGCTCGCCGACGCCGGTCACATGCTCACGGATGTGGCCGCGCTCGGTCTCTCGCTATTCGCCGCCTGGGCGGCGCAACGACCCGCCACGCCGAGCCGCACGTATGGGTTCTATCGGATGGAGATCCTCGCCGCGCTCGTCAACGGTGCGACTTTGATCGCGCTGTCGGCATGGATCTTTGTCGTCGCGATTGAACGTCTGGCACACCCCACGCCGGTAAAGGGCTGGGCGATGCTCGCGATTGCGAGCGGTGGACTGCTCGTGAACCTGACGGCGCTCTGGATCCTCCGCGACGCCCGTACCCACACCCTCAACGAGCGGGGCGCCTGGCTCCACGTGCTCGCCGATGCGCTCGGCAGCGTTGAGGCGATTATCGCCGGCGCCCTAATCAGCGTCCTGGGGTGGAACTGGGCGGATCCCGTCGCCTCGTTGCTGATCGGGTGTCTCGTGCTGTACTCCTCCTGGCGGTTGGTGCGGGAGTCGGTCGCCGTGCTGATGGAAGGCACGCCAGGGAGTATCGACCTGGACGAGGTCCGTGCTGCGATTGCGACTGTGGAAGGCGTAGTCGCGGTCCACGACCTGCACGTGTGGACGATCACCAGCGGCTTCGTGGCGCTCTCGGCCCACGTGATCGCGCGCGTCGATTCCCCAGAGGACGTGCTGTGGAGGATCCGCGACCTGCTCGACAATCGCTTCGGAATCGCTCACTCGACGATTCAGGTGGAAACGGCTGCGGCGCCTTCAAGGATCACTTTCCCGCCACCTCCGAACAACGGCGGCTGGACCTAGCAGCCAGCTCGGCTTCTGCCCGGCACAGTCAAACTCTGCCTTTCGGCTGCTCGCCGGGCAGCTTCGCCAGGTACTCCGCGGGGTCCTTGGCGAATTTGTTTGCGCACATGTCGCAGCAGAACATGATCGTGCGCCCCTTGTAGCTCCTCGCCACCGGCGGCCCCATGTCGCCGCCCACAAGAACCTCATCGCTGACCGGACAGGAGGTCTGGATGTTCTCGAGCGTGATGCCCTCGGCGGCGATCTTCGCGAAGACCGTCTCAAGATCCTTGCGGAAGGTGTTCGCGGCTGCCTGGTCGGCGAAATAGATGCGTTGGCCTTCCCAGTCGACGTGCGGGCTGGTCTTGGGGTCGATCGCGTTGCCGGTGACCGGGCAGGTTGTCTGCGTCTTGGTTGCAGGCTTCGCCTCAGGCGTTGTCGCTGCCACCGCGACGGTGCCGGCGAGCAGGCTCGCGGTCGTGAGGAGTGATAGCAGAGTCTTTGACATGGACGGTCCTCCGGGTCGTGGCCGGCGGTGCCCGGCCGCATTCAGCGTAACAGACGACGTCGGCGCATCGTTTCCCGCATGAAGCCGCAGGGCGATGTGTTTCGGAGCCGGAGCCGCGGCCGTCTCTCGATCAGCCGGGCGGCGCGAGGATTGCGGCGGCGCGGTACGCTCATGCATGCCCGTTCCGTGCGATCGGCCTCGCCTTCCACAGCTTGTAGATTGCCGGGTAGACGAGGAGCTCGAGGAGGAACGATGTCACCAGGCCGCCGATCATCGGCGCGGCGATGCGTTTCATGACATCCGCTCCGGCCGAGGTCGACCACATGATCGGCAGCAGGCCCATGAACGCCGCGGCTACGGTCATCATCTTTGGCCGCACACGCTTGACGGCACCGTGCACGATCGCCTCGTCGGCCTCGGCCGGATTCTTGAGCAGGCCGCGTCGCCGATAATCCTCCCAGGACAAGTCGAGGAAGAGCAGCATGAACACCCCGGTCTCGGCGTCGAGGCCGAGGAGTGCGATCATCCCCACCCACGCCGCAATGGAGACGTTGTAGTGCAGGAAATAGAAGAGCCAGATCGCACCGATGGCGGAGAAGGGGACGGCGAACATAACCACGGTCGCCTTGAACGCGGACTTCGTGTTTGCGTAAAGGAGTACGAAGATGAGCGCGAGCGTGATCGGTACCACGACCTTGAGGCGCTCCCGAACGCGCAGCATGTTCTCGTACTGGCCTGACCACTGGAGGACGTAGCCGGGCTGGAGTGCGACCTTATTGCGGACGATCTTCTTCGCTTCCTCCACGTAGCCACCGATGTCGCGGCCCGCGATGTCGACGTACACGTACCCGGCAAGGAAACCGTTCTCGTCGCGGAGCATCGCTGGCCCCTTGACGAACTCGATGCGGGCGAGCTGCTCGAGGGGGACCTGCGCGCCAGAGGGCGCCGACACGAGCACGCGCTGCAGGCGTTCGAGGCTGTCGCGCAGCTCGCGCGGGTAGCGCACGTTGACGGGGAAGCGCTCGCGCCCTTCGATCGTGGTGGTCACGTTCTCGCCGCCGATGGCCGACATGATGACGTCCTGGAGCTGTTCGATGGTGAGGCCGTAGCGGGCGAGTTCGTCGCGGCGCGGGTCGAAGTCGACGAAGAAGCCACCGGTGACCCGCTCCGCGTAGACACTGCGCGTCCCCGGCACGGTGCGCAGCAGCGCCTCGAGCTGTTCACCGATGCGCTCGATCTCGGTGAGGTTCGAGCCGAAGATCTTGATGCCAATTGGGGTGCGGACGCCGGTGGTGAGCATGTCGATGCGCGCCTTGATCGGCATCGTCCAGGCGTTGGAGACGCCTGGGATCTGCAGCGCGGCGTGCATCTTATCAACCAGCTCGTCCCACGAGATGTGGTCCGGCCAGATCGGCCGGAACAATGACTTGAGGCTTTCCGGCGCCCAGGAGGAGTACCAGCGCTGCTTCGCCTCCCACCCTTCCTCGGGTTTAAGGATGACCGTGGTTTCCATCATGGAGAACGGCGCGGGATCGGTCGAGGTCTCGGCCCGACCCGCCTTGCCGAACACCCGCACAACCTCGGGGAACGACTTCAGCACTTGATCCTGAGCCACGAGTAGGTCTTTGGCCTGCTGGACCGAGATCCCCGGCTGAACCGTGCTCGGCATGTAGAGGATCGTTCCCTCGTTGAGGGAGGGCATGAACTCGGAGCCGAGCTTGAAGTAGAACGGAACGCTGACCGCGACGAGGCCGACCGCGGTAGCGATGATCGCCTTGGGGTAACGAAGAACGAAGCGGCACGCCGGCTCATAGACGGCGAACAGCACTCGGCTGATCGGATGCTTGTGCTCTTCATGGAATGTTCCGACAAACGCCTTCGTGCCAAGCCATGATAGAAACCGGGGCTTGAAGTGGAACGGCGTCATGCGCGTGAAGAGCATCCGCATGGCGGGGTCGAGGGTGATGGCAAGCAGCGACGCGATCGCCATGGCCAGGTTCTTCGAGTAGGCGAGCGGCTTGAACAGGCGGCCTTCCTGGTCCACCAGGGCGAACACGGGCAGGAACGCGACCGCGATGACGAGCAGCGAAAAGAACACCGACGGCCCGACGTCCTGCATCGCCTTGATGAGCACAGCGTGGTAGTCGCCCTCGCCTCCCTCCGCCTGCCAGCGTTGCAGATTGTTGTAGGCGTTTTCGACCTCGACGATGGCGCCATCCACGAGCACGCCGACGGAGATCGCGATCCCGGCGAGCGACATGATGTTGACTGTGACACCCAGGTAGTAGAGCGGGATGAACGTGAGCAGGACCGACGCGGGGATGGTGAAGATTGGCACGAAGGCGGACGGAATATGCCAGAGAAAGATGAGAATGACCAGCGAAACAATGATCATCTCGATCGTCAGCTCGTGCTTGAGCGTGTGGATGGCGCGCTCGATGAGATCGGAGCGATCGTAGGTGGTGACGACCTCCACACCCTTGGGAAGCGAGGACTCGATGTCGTGGAGTTTATCCTTCACCAGGTTGATGACGTTGAGCGCATTCTCGCCATAGCGCATGACGACGATTCCGCCGACGTGGTCGCCCGTCCCGTCGAGGTCCGCGATACCGCGCCGGATCTCTGGCCCCAGCTCGACACGGGCGATGTCGCGGAGCAGGACCGGTATGCCGCCCTCGCCGACCTTGACCACGATCTTCTCGAAATCCTCGAGCGAGTGGGCGTAGCCATGGCCGCGCACCATGTACTCGGTGCCGGCGAACTCGAGCAGGCGGCCGCCCACCTCATTGTTGGATTGCCGCACGGCGTCGATAACCTGGCTCAAGGGGAGGTGGAACGCGGCCAGGCGGTTGGGGTCCACCGTGATCTGGTACTGCTTGACGAAGCCCCCGATCGAGGCCACCTCGGCCACACCCGGCACCACCTGGAGGGCGTAGCGCAGCGTCCAGTCCTGGTAGGTGCGTAGCTCGTCGAGCGAATGAGTTCCGGAATGGTCCACGAGGGCGTACTGGAACACCCAACCGACCCCCGTGGCATCGGGTCCGAGCTCGGTCCCGACCCCTTGCGGCAGTCGCTGCTGTATCTTCGACAGGTACTCAAGCACCCGCGAGCGTGCCCAGTAAATGTCGGTGCCGTCCTGAAAGATGACGTAGACGTACGAGTACCCAAAGTCCGAGAACCCGCGGATCGCCTTCACCCGCGGTGCACCGAGTAGCGCCGAGATGATCGGGTACGTGACCTGATCCTCGATAATGTCCGGCGAGCGATCCCAGCGCGAGTAGATGATCACTTGAGTGTCGGATAGGTCGGGGAGGGCGTCGAGCCGGATCTCCTTGTGCGTGTACCAGGCAAACGCACCGATGACCGCCACACCGAGCAGCACGAGCATCCGATTGCGGGCGGAGAACTCAATGATCTTCCTGATCATGGGTTCTTGCCCCCGCTCTGGCTGCCGCTGGACGGGGTCGCCGTGGCTGTACTGGCGCCGGCGATCGCCGCACGGAGCTGCGATTCGGAGTCGAGGAGGAAGTTGGCCTTCACGACGACTTGCTCGCCGGCCGTGACGCCGGAGAGGACGAGCGCCCTGCCCTCGCTGCGCACGCCGATGCGCACCACTCGGGGCTCGAATCGGCCCCCGCCAAGGCTGACGAACGCGATCTGCCGTTCTCCGGTGTCGATGATGGCGGAGTCCGGAATGACAACCCCGCGGGCGCCGTCGGTGTCCAGCTCGACATTCGCGAACATGCCCGGCTTGAGCTTGAGGCCGGGGTTGGCGAAGTCGAAGCGCACCTTGACCGTGCGGGTTTCCGAGTTGAGCGTGGGGTAAACGTAGGCGATGCGGCCGGTGAGGCGGACGGCGGGGTCGTACGGCAAGGCGAGCCGCGCTTCCTGGCCGACCCGCAGCAGGCTTGCTTCGTATTCGTAGAAGTCGGCGTCGATCCAAATGTGCGAGAGGTCCGTGATCGTGAAGAGGTCCATCATGCTGGGATCAACCTGCTGACCGTGGAAGATCCCCTTGGAGGTGACGTAGCCGGAGGAGTGAGCGACCAGCGTAACGGCGCGCTGTGGCTTGCCGGTTCGTTCCAGCTCGGCGATGAACTCGTCCGGCACGTCGAAGAGGACGAGGCGGCGGCGCGCGGCCGCCAGCAGCTCCTCGCCGCCCTTGCGCACCTCGGGCAGGTCCGACGCTGCGAACCGGGCGGCTATTTCGCGGGCGCGGAGGAACTCCTCCTGGCTCGCCAGCAGCTCGGGCGAGTAGATGGAGATGACAGGCTCGCCCTGTTTCACGGACTGGCCAGTAAAGTTGACATAGAGCTTCTCGACCCAACCCGAAACACGGGTGTGGAAGTGCTGGATGCGCGTCTCGTCGACGGTCACCGTGCCGACCGTTCGGATCGTGCGGGCGAGGCGCTCCTCGGTGGCGGGCGCCGTCTGAACGCCGGCCAGGCGCATCCCCTCCTGGGAGAGCTGGACGGCGGCGAGTCCCGGAACTCCTGGACTCGACTGCTGTGCGACTTCGTCGGCGAAGACCGGCACGTAGTCCATCCCCATCTCGTCCTTCATCGGCACCAATGAGGTGATCTTCGGGTTCATCGGGCTCCGGTAGTAGAGGATCTTGTGTTCAGGCCGGGCTGCGGGGGCCACCTCGTCCGCGTAGACAGGCACATAGTCCATCCCCATCTCGTCCTTCATCGGCACCGGCGAGGTGATCTTGGGGTTCATCGGGTTACGGTAGAAGAGGAGCTTCCTGCCGCCACCCGGCCCCTGCGGCGCGGGGACAGGCACCCCCTGAGGAACGGGCTCGCGACTCTCAGACGGCCTCTCCACGACTTGCCTTCCGCACTTTGGGCAGCGATCGTTCGGATCGTCAGTGACGAACTCAGGGTGCACGGGGCAGGTGTAGGTCTTGTGCTCCTTGGGGTAGTCACCGGTCGATCCCGCCGGCACGAGCTTCATGCCGCACTTCGAGCACCGTCCCGGTCTGTCTGAGGTCACCTCAGGGTGCATCGGGCAGGTGAACGCGGGCACGGTTGTCGGTGCGGCCTTCTCCTCGATTGGGATCAGGCGCATGCCACAGATCGGGCAGTCGCCAGGCTTGTCGGAGATGAACGTAGGGTGCATCGGGCAGTGGTACCTGACGTCCGCCTGTGGGCTCTTCCCGCAGCCGGCCACCACGCCGACCAGAATCAGGGCCGCAGCGATGGCCAACACGCACCAACGGATTCGCGCGGTGTTCGGCATGTCAGTTCTCCTTCCTGGCTTCGGACGCGGTGGGCGAGGCGATGAGAGCTTCGAGCTGGGCCCAGGTCGCAAAGCGATCCGCCTCCCGCGATGCGAGCTGCACCCGGGCGTCGAGCCATCGGTTGAAGTCGTCGACGACGGTCAGGAAATCGCCCCGCCCAGCCAGGTACGAGGCGCGGGCGGCGTCGATCGCCGCGCTCGTCTGCGGAACGATCGCCTGCTGGTAGCGCTGGATCTGCTTCTCGGAACGCTGCCACTCGGCCGCCAGCCGCGCGGCCTCGGCGCGGGCGCCAGCCTGGGCATCCCGCAGGTCCGCCTGGGCCATGGCGAGCTCGTGCTCGGCGGCGCGAATCATTGGCTCCTGCTTCTGCTTCCTCCAGAGGGGCCACTCGAGGCCAAAACGCAGGGTCACAGCAGGGTCGAAACCGCCTCTCAGGCCGATAGCAGCGCCGGTGGTGAAATCGGGCCGCAGGTCGAGGCGAGCGACAGAGACCTTTTGCCTTGCCACTTCGACCGCGGCCTGCCTCACCCCGACATCCGACGACGCTCGCACGGCCACCTCCTCCCATGGGCCCGCTGGCGCGGTGACTTCAGGGAGCCCCTTGACCTCTCCGAGTGGCGCATCACCGGGCTGGTCGAGAAGCCGATTAAGGGCCGTCACCAGACTCGAGCGCTCCGCGGTCAGATCGTCCAGGCGTTCCTCGAGACGTGAGACCTCAAGCTGTGCCTTGAGCACGGCTTCTTGCTCGCTCTCGCCGACGGCGTACCTGCTAGCCGTCGTCGCCGAGAGCATCTCGAGCAGCTCCTGCGCTGCGGCGAGATACTGGCGCTCGCTATCGTGCGCGTACACGCGCGCGTAGAGCGTGCGCACCTGTGCAACCACCTCGCGCTCGACCTGCTCCAGCTCGGCGGCGTGCACCGTAACTTCTCCGCCTGCGGTGGCGCGGCGGGCGGCCCTCTTGCCGGGGTAGGGCAGTTCCTGGCGTACTTCTGGCCCAATCATCGACATCTCGTCGCTGCCCACGGTCCACTTCGGGAAGCCCATGTCTTGCAGCATGACCTCGAGCATGGGATCCGGAAGGGCGCCGGCTGGGTCGACCATCTCACGGGCGGCGGCCAGGCGGGCTCGAAGTGCCGTCAGGGATGGAGCGCGGGCCAGCGCCGCCGCCACCAGATCGTCCAGCGGCGGGGCAGGGGCGAGCGTGGGTGAGTCCGGCGATGTACTCGACCCCCGCACGGGCGCCGCGTTCGTCACCCCGGAAACGGCAAGCATTATCACCAGCCACAACATCCTTGGCAATGAGATCTTCACAAGATCCTCCCGGGTCCTGGAACAACCAACGTGCGCCCGCGGGGACGCACTGACACGTGTTCAAGGAGATCTTGCTAGCAGCGGAAGGCGCAGGCCGCAACGTAGATCGGCGCGGCCTCGAAAGCGTGAGAGGCGGTTGCAAGGAGGGGAAGCAGGGGTCCATTGCCCTGGGTGCCAGGGAGGGCAACGGCGCGCGCGGCCTCGGCGTTCGTGTTGTCAGCCAGTCGCAGTGGGGGTACTGCTGGGCGTGGCGCTGGCCGCTGGGACCTCCGCGGGCTGCAGCAGCACGAGCCGGTGTCACTGCAGCACGCGCGCACCTGCGTGGTGCCGCACGCGCCAAGCGCGCATGGCACCGTGGCGCCCACGACCACGACGATCAACACGAGTGACGCGACGGACCTCACGCACCCAAACCTATAGTCCTTCAGTGGTTTTGTCAAGGCAAAGTGGGGCGGAGTACGACCGTTCAGGGAGGCGATGACGCGACTCCGGAGATGCTCTTGGGAGGCCGCCTCGATCCCTAAGGCGGGTTGGCGTCGCAAGCGGGTTGGAACGGTGCTCCAGGTACACGCCACGCGCACGACCTTGAGTGCTAACATGAGACGACGAAGGTCCCCTGATGCCGCGTTACGCTGCGACCCTGTGTTTTGTGTCCGAACTTGGCCTGGTGGAAATTGAATCCGCCGACTCGGGTGTGACGCGGGTACGTCTTGGCTCGAGGGGCCGCCCGCGCGAAGTCGGAGATGGAGATGCACTGGCATTCGCCCAGCAAGCACGCGGGGAGATCCTTGCGTATCTGGCGGGTTCGCTGCGCAGCTTCACGGTCCCGATCGAGTTAGAAGGAACCGTATTTCAGCGCGCGGTGTGGGACAGCTTGCTGCGCATCCCATATGGCAGGACGCGCACCTATGGAGAGGTGGCGGCACAACTGGGCAAGCCACGGGCGGCGCGTGCGGTTGGTACGGCCTGCAAGGCCAACCCGGTGCCGATCCTGGTGCCGTGTCATCGGGTCGTGAACGGCGAGGAATCGTCGCGGCGAACCGCCGGGGTCGCAGTGCTCAAGAGGCGGTTGCTCGAGTTCGAGCGGAAACAAGGCGGGATCGAACCGGCCTGACGTAAACCCAGCGGCGCAACACCCGCGGACCCGGTCAAGTTTTCCGGCGAAGCGACAACCTGCCGTCCCTAGCAGCGAGGATCAGGCCCACACGTGCAAACAGCGACGGGAGCGGAGCCAGCGGCAGGCCGACCACGGCCTGGAAATTGCCCTGGACGCGCTCGACAAATAGCGCTCCTTTGCCCTGCACGGCATACGCGCCCGCCTTGTCATCCCCTTCACCGCTCTCGAGGTACCAACGCACCAAGTTCTCGTCAGAGGGCACGAAGGTCACTCGCGCGTGCTCCACGTGATGGACCTCGACTGCGCCGAGCGCGAGGACGACGGCCGTGGTCACCATGTGCGTCCGCCCACACAAGGCGAGCAGCATGTTACGCGCCGCCTTTCGATCGGAGGGCTTTCCGAGGATCTCCTCGCCGAGGACGACGACCGTATCCGCGGCCAAGACCGGGGCCTTGGGAAAACGCGGCGTCACCGCGCGAGCCTTGAGCCCCGCTACCCGCAGCGCATGAACCGCCGGCGATTCGCCAGGGAGAACCCTCTCATCAACGTACGGTGCCACGACGATCAGCTCGAGGCCAAGCTGGGCAAGGAGCTCGCGGCGTCGTGGCGAGGCAGACGCAAGCACGAGCGGAAGCGAATCCCCGGTCATCCAGGCAGCGAGCGGCGCACCGTGAGCACCGAGCGCGTGCAGTCCACGACCTCCACCACCATGCCTTCGGGCAGCACCTGCGTGTCGATGCTCTGGGCAGCCATCACGATCGCACCACCACTGCTATCGACGCGCACTTGGCCATAACCGCCGGGCGGCATCTCGCGGACCACGACGGCACGTGCGGCGGGGAGGTCCGGAGCGCAGCGCCGGCGTGGCCAGAACGCGCTGAGGAGGCATGCGGCGCCACCCGCCCCGCCCGCGAGCTCCGCCGTGGTAATGGCGTCAAACCAGTGCTGGGCCTTGAGCACGAGCCCCACGAGTGCAAAGCCCAACAGCGCGGAGGCGATGCGCGGCCCAACCACGGCGAAGAAGCTCGCATGATGGTCGGCGTGCGGAAAGACGAGGTGACGGCGCGCGAGCGGCCTAAGGTCGCGCAACAGGACTGTGACGCCCGCAAGTACAAGGCCAACGATCAGTGCCGCAATGTAGACGAAAGCCCAGGTCACCGCTTCATTGTAAACGCATGTCGGGCCGAGGTCACGCCGGCGTCGCGTGCGATGCACGCCTCACTTTGGAGGCGGGCCGGGCTCAGCAGGGATCAGCGCAGGATTCCCCATCGCGTCAAGGTTGACGTAGGTGATCTCGGCCTCGGTAACCCGCCGCGCAACCGCCGCCCGCTGCGGCGGCGCGGCTTCCACCACCACTTTGACCGTGATCGAGGTCCTACCGATGCGGACCACCTCGCAGTAAAAGGAGACCAGGTCGCCCACCAGCACGGGAGCGTGAAAGACAACCTTTTCCATCGCCACCGTCACGAGGCGTTCGGCGCCGGCGAGACGCGCCTCGATGGCGCCGGCTTGGTCGATGTAGGAAAGAATCACCCCGCCGAACACCGTCCCATGGGGGTTGGTGTCGCGTGGCAGGAGCGTCACGCGAATCGCGGGCTGCCGCGTTTCATCGAGCGCCATTGCAGAAGTCTAGCAAAGGGAGAAACAGGCGGCTAATCTTAGTCTGGCAGCGACGCAAGCTCGTGGTTTGGTCCTGCGCGGCGCGGGAGAGGTGGGTCTAGATACGGGGCGGGCTTTGCTCGTATGCTTGTAGCGGATGAGGCAGCCTCGCACCCGGGTAAGACGGTTGAGCCCCGCGGCGGCAACGAGAGGCGTCGCGAAAGGAAAGGTATGAGAGGACAAACTCTCATCGTGGTGGCAGTTCTCGCGTTGGCTCCGCTGGCGCTGGCCGAGGATAGTGACCCGGTCCTCGAGGTGTTCCGCATCCAGGCCGACGTGGAAAAGCGCTTGCTGGCTGCGGACCTCACCAGCCTCGAACGGGTTCAAGCGCAGATGCGAACTGCCGCCGACCGGCTGATGAGGCTCGGGGATGATCTCCTCCGCGCGCAAAAGGACGGGGAAGACGTCGGTAGCCTCAACGCCCGCTCCGCCGATTTGCGCCGCGCGGAGTCGGAGGTTGGGGACCTCATCGCGGCGGCGCAGCAACTCCGCGGCAACATCGTGGCACGCCGTGGGTACCTGGAGCAGGTGCAGATCGAGATCAAGCGCCTGGAGGAGTCAGGGCCAGCGATCAACGACGAGCTGACCGGTCGTTGGGTCGTGGCGATCGAGCCGGGCGGCCTCAAGGGCAGCTTCGACCTGCGCTTGGACGGGACCATCGTCACCGGGGTCTACCAGCTTTCCGGCGGCTGGAAGGGATCCCTACGCGGCACCTTCGTCGATGGCAACGTCCACCTGGATCGGATTGATACGCAACAAGGGTTTGTTGCCACCTACGACGGTAGGCTAACGCCCCGGGGCGGGGAAAAGCGCCTGGAGGGAACGTGGCAGGCCACCAACTTGGCTGCCGGGATGCCAACCGCCGGGACCTGGGTGGGACGCAGGGAACAGAAACCGTAGCCTCCACGCGGTCGGGCACGGGGATCGAGCATCAGGGGTCACCCGTGACGATGCGCGGTAGGTTACAGAGGATCCGGCTTGGCTTGTGCAAGCGGCTTGGAGGCGGAAGCCCCTCGCGAGGGAGATAGGCTCGATGTGGAAGAACCCAGTTGTTACGGCGGTCCTAGGTTTGCTGCTCGGCTTCTTTGGCGGGTACCTGTTGGGTCAGAGCCAACCCGGTACCGCGCCTGTTCGGCCGGCGGATCCGCACGCCGGCGTCCCGGGAGCGCCACCGCTTTCCGGCCAGCCGGTAACGCCACCGGTGGGCGGCCGAACCGCGGCGACCGCCAACCCACGTCTGATGGAACAGGAGCGGGAGCTCGATGGATTGCTCGCCAAGGACCCCAACAACTACGACCATCTCGTCCAGGCGGGGAACGTCCAATACGACATGAACGACTACATCAAGGCGATCGACTACTACGAGCGGGCACGGAAGATCCGGGACGACTCTGCCGACGTCATGACTGATCTCGGGGTGTGCTACAAGGAAACCCACAAGCCGCAGCAAGCCCTTGAGCTGTTCGACCGCGCCGCCGACCTCAACAAGACTCACTGGCAGTCACGCTACAACGCAGCGGTGGTGCGGTTGTTTGACCTCAACGACGCGGCTGGAGCGAGGCACGAGCTCGAGCAGCTCCGGGCGCTCAAGATCGCCACCGACCCCGAGGTGACGAAGAACCTAGCCGGCCTCGAGCAAGAGATCGCAAAGCGGATGAAATGACCATCACTCGCGGCAGCGAGTGGTGGTCGTCCCGGGCGCCACGGGGGATCTCCCCGAGCGCAGCAGTGACCGGCCGGATTGGTGGCTGGCCAGCAACCACAGGCCATCAGCCCAGGACAGGTATCAGGCGATCAGCAGGCACAGCGATGCTTGCGGCATCCTGTGCTGGTGAGTTGCCTTTCCTGAAGCCCTGATGTCCTGATGGCCTGATCGCCTGCCTTGCTGCATAGCTGACGAGCCGACAAGCCGGATAGGTGATTCCCTCCAGCCCGCGGGTGCTAGTCTTGGCTCCATGCCGATGTGGCTTGAGGCACGGCGCCGGGCCGAGATCGTGGCGGTGGGCGCTGCGCTCTCACGGCAGGGACTGGTCCGCAACCGGGAAGGCAACATCTCCTGCCGTCTGGGCGATGGCCATGTGCTGATCACACCGAGAGGGACGGACAAGGGCCGCCTCGTGGCCGCGGACCTCATCCTCGTTGAGTTTGCTGCGCCCCTGCCAAGTGCGGCATCGAGCGAGGCTTCGTTGCACCTTGAGACCTACCGGCTCTGCCCTGACCTTGTCGCCCTCGTCCATGCGCATCCGCCGCACGTGCTGGCGCTCGACGGCGTCGGCGCGCTCCCAGATGCCGCGGGGATGCCGGAGGCGGAGGCGCTGCTCGGTCGGGTGGGAAGGGTGCCGCTGTTCCCCCCGGCGAGCGCCGAGCTCGCCCTGGCCTGCGCGCGAGTGCTACGACGCACGCCGGTCGCGGTGTTGGCGCGACATGGTCTCGTCGCCGGCGGCGCTGACCTTTGGCAGGCGCTCAGCCGAATCGAGGTGGCGGAGTTGGCCTCACAAGTCGCCCTGGCGCGTCGCACGGGGAGCCGGCTGTGAGCGGCAAGCTCCCATTTGACGAGCCTGGCTTTCGGCCGGGGACCCCGCTTGCGGAGCGCATGCGGCCGCGCGAGTTGGACGAGATCCTCGGCCAAGACGCGTTGGTCGGCAAAGACGGCGTGCTCCGCCAGCTCGTCGCGCGCGGGGAGTTGCCCTCGCTGGTCTTCTGGGGGCCGCCTGGCTCCGGGAAGACAACGCTCGCAAGGGTGATTGCCACCGCCACCCAGGCGGAGTTCGTGAGCTTCTCCGCTGTGCTCTCCGGGGTGAAGGAAGCCCGGGCGGTGATGGACGGGGCGCGTCGGCTGCGCGCCGCCGTTGGACGGCGGACGGTCTTGTTTGTCGACGAGGTGCACCGCTTCAACAAGGCGCAGCAAGACGCGTTCCTGCCCTTCGTGGAGAGCGGCGACATCGTCTTGATCGGGGCAACCACGGAGAACCCGTCCTTCGAGCTGAACGCCGCCTTGCTTTCCCGCGTGAAGGTCTACGTGCTGGCGCCGCTTCCCGAGGAGGCGATACGTACGTTGCTGCGGCGGGCTCTCGCCGATGCTGCTCGCGGGCTCGCCGCCTGGCGCCTCGCCGTCGAGGAGGGCGTCGTCGAGGAGATCGCGTGTCTCGCCGGCGGAGATGCGCGCGTCGCCTACAACCTGCTCGAGGTTGCGGCCGAGTCGGTGGGATCGGGTGGGGCGGTGTCGAGCGACGTGGTCCGCCGGGCCGCGCAGCGCCGCCTGGCCAAGTATGACAAGGAGGGTGAGGAGCACTACAACCTCATCTCGGCCCTCCACAAATCGATTCGCAACTCCGATGTGGACGCGGCGTTGTACTGGCTTGCTCGCATGCTCGAGGGTGGGGCCGATCCGCGCTTCCTGGCGCGGCGCCTGCTGCGGGTGGCTTCGGAGGACGTGGGTATGGCCGATCCCCGCGCCCTCGATCAAGCGTCGGCCGCCGCTCATGCGGTCGAACACGTGGGCATGCCGGAGTGCGCCCTCGCCCTTGCGCAGGCCGCGGTTTACCTCGCGCTAGCGCCCAAGTCCAACGCTCTTTACACCGCGTACGGCAAGGTGCAGGAAATCGTGCGCGATCACCCCGCGTACCCGGTGCCTCTGGCGATCCGCAACGCCCCCACCCGGTTGATGCAAGAGCTGGGTTACGGCGAGGGCTACGTCTACGCTCACGATACCGCGGAGAAGATCGCCGACATGGAATGCCTTCCGCCCGAGTTGGCCGGCTCCCGTTTTTTCGAGCCCACCGGGGAAGGATGGGAAAAGCGGATCCGGGAACGCTTGGCCGAACTGTTTGCGCGCCGCAAACGCGAGAGCAAATAGCCCTCGAGTTGGAGGTCAGCGCGGCGGCGGTCGGTTGGGCCCGCGCGAGCAGGATAAACTCGACCCATGCCGGAGAAAGCCTCCTGGGCGCTTCTCGCCACCTGCACCCGTGGCCTCGAGGAGGTTTTGCGCCAGGAGCTGCAGCTCCTCGGTCACAGCGAGGCAGCGTGTGGCCGGGGCGCGGTGTCGTTCTCGGGTGGCGCGGCGGAGGTCTTGCGTGCCAACCTTTGGCTGCGCACCGCCGTGCGGGTGCTGCGCCAGCTCGCTGAAGGTCAAGCGGGGAGCCGCGAGGAGCTCTACGAGTTGGCGGCTGGCATCGCGTGGGAGGAGCTAGTGGCGCCAGGCCAGACCGTTCGCGTAGAAGGAGCGGGCAGGGGAGAAGGCTTCCGCAGTACTGCTTTCGCGGCGCTCACGGTGAAGGACGCACTCGTCGACCGCCTCCGTGACCGCTGGGGCCTCCGTCCCGACGTGGCGAGATCTGAGGCTGACGTTGCAGTTCACCTGCACCTGAAAGCGGACCGCGCGGGTCTCGCCCTCGACGGCAGCGGTGAGCCGATCTCGCACCGCGGCTACCGGCCTCGGGGAGGACCGGCGCCACTCGCCGAATCGCTGGCGGCGGGTCTGCTTCTCCTCGCCGGTTACGACGGGAGCCAGCCTCTGCTCGAGCCGATGTGCGGCACCGGGACGATCGCGATCGAAGCGGCGCTCATTGCCACACGGAAAGCGCCGGGCCTCGCACGTTCCTTCGCCTGCGAGCGCTGGCCCAGCCATGACGCGTCGGTCGTCGCCGAACTACGCGCGCGTGCTCGAGAAGCAGCGCGTGTCGCCCCCGCGCGGATCGTCGCCGCGGACGCAGACCCGCGCGCAGTGGCGGCCGCAAGGCGTAACGCGCGCGCGGCCGGAGTCGACCGCGTCATCGAGTTCGAGCGACGCGACGTCAGGGAGCTGCAGGTGCCAGGGGAACGCGCTCTGATCGTCGCGAACCCGCCCTATGGGGAGCGCCTCGGTGACGCGGATCAGCTCGCGGGTCTCTACCGTGAGATCGGCGATGCCTTCAAGCAACGAGCGGCGGGCGCCACCGCGTGGCTGCTGGTTGGCAACCCCGAGCTCGCGAAGTCCATCGGCCTGCGCGCGGCCCGGCGAATCGTGCTGTGGAACGGCCCCATCGAGTGCCGCCTGCTGCGCTACGACCTCTACGCTGGTCGTCGGCTGGGCTGAGATCGGACAACGGCGCTGCGGCGGCGCCGAGACGAAGCAACGTTACGGTGGTAAACTCCCGGTCTCGTGATGGGTCGCGTTGCCGCCTTGATTCCCGCCTACAACTGCGCCACCCGGGTCGGGGCCGTGGTTACCGGGGTGCGCGGCTTCGTCGCCGACGTTGTGGCGGTCGACGATGGGTCGACCGACCAGACTGCGCAAGTGGCACGCGAGGCCGGTGCGCGGGTGGTCGTTCACCCGTCCAACCGGGGAAAGGGAGCGTCGGTACGCTCTGGCCTTGCGGTGCTGCTCGGCGAGGACTTCAGCCACATCCTCATGCTCGACGCCGACGGCCAACACGATCCCGCCGACGTGCCGAACTTTCTCGCAGCGATGGACGAGGCGGATCTGATCCTCGGTAACCGGCTGTGGAATCCAGGCGCGATTCCCGCGCGCCGTTTCTGGACCAACTTCATCGGCACGCGGGCGCTCCAGCTCATGACCGGCTTCCCGCTCGAGGACTCCCAGTGCGGCTTTCGTCTCGTCGCTTCTTCATGCCTCCGCCGCATGGGACTGATCGGCAGCCGGTACTCGGTGGACACCGAGATCATCGTGCGCGCTGGCAAGCTTGGTGCGCGCTTCGCGCATGTGCCGGTGCGCGTGATTTACGGCGACGTTGTTTCCCACTACCGACCGATCCATGACACGGTTCACATCGTCTTGTCGGCCGCGCGCTTCAAGATCGACGAGCGCGACCTCCGCGTTGATCCCGGTGCCGAGGTGTGGCGACGCGCCGCCGGTGCACCGAGGGGCACGCCACAGCTCCCGGAGAGCGCCCCTTGAGCGTCGCGCCGGGGCCGAGGGGAGGCGATCATCGGACGCTAACCGTCCTCGTTACGGGCGGTTCGCGGGGCATCGGCCGGGCGATTGTGGAGCTACTGGCGCGCCAAGGCTACCGTGTCCATTTCCTCTACCGTTGCCGGGACGACGCCGCTGCTGCGGTCTGCGAGGCCGTCCGTGGAGCGGGAGGCACGGCCATCGCGCACCGATGCGACATCACCGAAGCGTCAGCCGTGGAAGAGATTCTCGCCTCGATCGGCGACGAAGACCTATACGCCTTGGTCAACAACGCTGCTGCCCTACGCGATGGCCACCTTCTGCTCATGGAGCCCGAGCGCTGGGACCTTGTACTGGAGACCGGCCTGACCGCCGCCTACCGGGTCACGCGCGGCTGCCTGCGCGCTATGCTCCACGCGGGCCGGGGACGGATCGTGAACATTGGCTCGCTCGCCGGTGTCCTGGGCCAGGCCGGTCAGACCAACTACGCCGCCGCAAAAGGTGGCCTGCATGCCTTCACCAAAGCCTTGGCGCGAGAGGTAGGGCGTTTCGGCATCACCGTCAACGCCGTCGTTCCCGGCTGGATCAACACCGACCTGGTTGCCGCGCTGCCCGAGCCGCGCCGGAAGCTGGCCCTGGCCGATGTGCCGATGGGACGCTTCGGCGAACCGGCCGAGGTCGCGCGGGTGGTGGGCTTTCTTCTCTCCACGCCAGCGTCCTACATCACCGGCGCGACGATTCGGGTCGACGGTGGAGTGGGGAGATAGATACCTCGGCAGCGCACAGCACCCACGCCAGGACCAGCTCAGCCCGGAAACCCCAGTTGGGTTCGTTGGGAGAGGGCGGAGATGCCGATGATGGTGGGCGAACGTAGGGGCGAGAACCGGAGCCGTACTGTTCGGTACGGCGGCACGGTTCGAGCCCCGAGTACGCCCGCCAGCACGGCAAGGACATGCGGGTGGCGGGCGGGTTGCATGACGCGGGCTTCCGTACCTCCCAATAAACATGCGGGGGATTCGGGTGGGGGCTTCCACCAGCCGTGGCGACCGGTGGCCAATGCTCCCGCATCCGCCCTCGCAGCAGAAGTCAACTGGGGTTTCCGGGCTCAGCCAGACCGCAGCACGCCTACGATTGCACCGAGCCCCAAAATCTACGCTGAAAGTGGTAGGCGAGTTGCAAGCTGACACTGCCGGGCGTGCCGCTGCCTACCGGGCTGCCGTCGAGCCGAACCACCGGCATGAGCAGGAACGTAGTCGAGGCGACCAGAACCTCGTCAGCTCGCCGCAGGTCGGAGAGCGTGATCGGCCGATGTGAGTAGGCGACGCCGAGCTCGGAGCAGATCTCCCGCACCACCCTGGCGCTGATGCCGTCGAGGATGCGCTCGTTCGCCGGGGGCGTGCTCACCTCCCGGTTGTGAACGGCAAACAAGGTGCTGCTCGCCCCCTCGGTGACGTAGCCATCTTGACCGATGAAGATCATTTCCTCGGCGCCCTGCGAGCCGGCGAGTCTTTTCGCCATCACCGCAGGAAGGAGCATGGTCGTTTTAAGATCACGTCGCTGCCAGCGGGAATCCGGAAGAGTCGTGGCGCTAATGCCCCGAGAGGTCTCCGTCGGAGCCGGAAACGTATACGGGCGCAAGTACGCGAAGAAGAACGGGCGTTGCGCCTCGGCAGGGACATGGCGGCGGGGCGCCTCGCCACCGGTGACCTGGGCGTAGAGAAGCGCGCTGGGGTGTGGTTCGCGGTGATGAAGCCGCGCCAGAATGTCTCTCCAGAGAGCGAGGTTGGGTACCCCAGACTCCAGTCCCAGCTCCGCGGCCCCCTTGCGCATCCTCTCCGCGTGGTCGGCGAGGCGGAACGGCTCACCTCCCACCATCGCCACCACCTCGTAGAGACTCTCGCCGAACTGCAGGCCGCGGTCTTCAATCGGTACCTTGGCCTCGCCGAATGGCGTGAGTCGCCCGTTGAACCACGCCCATGCTGGACTGGTGGCCGATGCCATGCAGGTAGTCTAGCCCTCGTGGGTAAGCCCATGGTAGCCATGCCGCTCGCCAGGCGTGATTCCCGTGAGCTATCCTCGCCGGTCGGAGGTGCGAATGGCTGGCGTGTTCAAGGCGTACGACGTGCGCGGTGTGTATCCGGCCGAACTCGATGAAAAGCTCGCCTTCGCGCTTGGCTTCAATTTCAAAGCGATCCTCGACGACGCCGACCTCGCGCGGGGCCAAACGGTGGTGGTGAGTCGCGACATGCGCGCCTCCGGCGTACCGCTCCTGGCGGCGCTAACCGACGGTCTTCGCACCGCGAACCTCTCTGTGATCGACATTGGCCTTGCGACCACGCCGATGAACTACTTTGCCATCGGCAGCCTTCGCGCGAGCGGCGGTATCCAGGTCACCGCCAGCCACAACCCTTCGGCCTACAACGGCTTCAAGCTGTCCCGGCGCGATGCGATCCCGGTCAGCAGCGACACCGGAATCTCTCGCCTCGAGCAGCTCGTGCACGCCAGTGCTGTCCCGGCACGGCAACCGAAGGCGGGCGTCGAGCAGCGCGATGTGCGTGCCGCCTATCGCGAGCACGTCTTGCGCTTCCTCCGCGCCCGCGAGCCGCGTCTCAAGGTTGCGGTCGATGTCGCCAACGGCATGGCCACGCTCTACCGCGGCCTGCTCGAGGAACTGAACATCGAGCTGGTACCGCTCTTTTTCGGCCTCGACGGATCGTTCCCCAACCACGAGGCGAACCCGCTCAAGCCGGAGAACCTTCGCGATCTCCAGCGCGCGGTACAGGAAGAGCGATGCGCCTTCGGGATCGCGTTCGATGGCGATGCCGACCGCGCCATCTTCGTCGACGACCGCTCGACCGCGGTGGGTGCGGACCTGATCACCGGACTGCTCGCCCCGGCGATCCTGGAGCGATTCCCCGGCGCGCCGATCGTCTACGACATTCGTTCATCCTGGGCGACGCGAGAGGCAATCGCGGCGGCCGGCGGCCAGCCGGTGCGGGAACGTGTCGGGCACTCCTTCATGAAGGCCACCATGCGTCGCATCAACAGTCCGTTCGGTGGTGAGCTCGCGGGCCACTTCTATTACCGCGAGAACTACTTTGCCGATTCCTCACTGATCACCTCCATCGAGGTGCTGAACCTGGTGCGGCGGGAAGGACGTCCACTTGCAGCGCTACTGCAGCCCCTGCGCCGCTACGCCAGCACCGGCGAGGTCAACTTCCACGTTGAGGACAAGGAGGGCGTCATTCGAAAACTCGCCGAGACCTTCGCCGATGGCAAGCTCGATTACCTCGACGGGATCACCGTCGAGTACGGCGATTGGTGGTTCAACGTCCGACCTTCTAACACCGAGCCGTTGCTGCGCCTGGTGATGGAGGCCCGCACGCAAGACCTGCTGGATCGTGGCAAGAAGCGAGTCCTCCCTATCCTGGCTCAGTCGGAGGAGCAGAACCAACGGGCGTGAGCGTGGGGTCGCTGCCGAGCCGGATGGCACGGTAGAGGCTGCCATCGTAAAGCTCAGCGGTGTTCTTCGTGGCGCGAGTCGTAACCACCTCAATCAGCGCCTCGACTACCAACGGGTCGAACTGGCGGCCAGCCTCGCCGCGCAACTCGGCGATCGCATCCTGTTGTGGCCTGCCCGTGGAGTAGGGCCGATCCATGGTCATGGCATCAAAGGCATCAACCGCGAGGATGATCCGCGACTCGATCGGGATCTCCTCGCGACGCAGGCCACGCGGGTAGCCACTACCGTCGAAGTGCTCGTGCGCGCAGCGGATGATTTCGGCTGCGCGTTCCAGCTTACCAATTCGCTGCACGATCAGGGCGCCGACTTCGGGGTGGGTTAGGATCTGTTCGCGCTCGCTCAAATCGAGGGGCCCGGACTTGTTGAGGATCTCGTTTGCGATTGCGATCTTGCCAACGTCGTGCAGGATCGCCGCGACCGAGAGCAGGAAGCGCTGGTGGGAGGAGAAGCGCACCCAGCCCCGTCGCTCGAGCACGTCCGCAGTCGCCATGGAGATGCTCTCCACGCGGTCAATGTGCTCACGCGTGTAGTGCGATTTCGCCTCCACTACCTCGGCCAACGTCGAGATCGCCCCAAGGTAGGTATTGCGGATCTCGTCGGCCATGCGATTGAACTCGCGCATGAGCGCACCGAGTTCGTCCTGCCGGCCGGCGGGGAGACGAACCATGAGGTGGCCACGCGCCATCGCTGCGGTTCCTTCGAGGAGGGAGGAAAGGGGCGCGAGCAGGCGACGGGCCAGCCCACTGCCGAGCGTAAACGCGAGGAGAAGGCCACCGGCCAGGACCATGAACCACGCCCGCAAACCTAGCAGCAGGGTCTGACCCGACTGGACCGCCGACGTCATCAGGACGATGTTGAGGACCGACCCGTCGTCAAGCTGGAAGGCGGGACGACGGACCAGCACGTCACGAAACAGCCGTGAGAAAGGAGCGCGTGGCAAGTAGGAGGCCAGGCCTTGAATGCCTTGCTCGGCTGCGACCGTTGTCTCAGGCCATGCGACCAGCACCTGCCTGCCGGTTTCCAGGCCCCCGACCATCTCGGTGGGCAGGATGCCCTCGAGCATGGTCCCATCGAGCGGCTCGCTCACCACCAACCACCGGTGCTCCGACCCCGGCGCCGACGGAAGCGGAACGCAAAGTTTGAGCGCGGCAAATCCGCCGGGGGTGCGCTGCACCCAGGTGGCCAGCCGTCCTCCTGCCACCTTGGCAGCGATGATGGGGTTGGGAGGCAGCCACGGGGTTTCCAACCACCGACCGGAGCCCCGCTCCCAGCGGTGCGCCTCGATTTCCCGGTGGAGACCGCGAAAGACCTCCAGCCGCTCGACGTGGTAGAGCGAAAGCAGCTCGTGGAGGCGTGCTTGGGTCGGGATGTCGTCTACGAGCGGATCGTTGCGCGCAGCAAGAATCGCCAGCTCGTCCCGGGCGCGCTCGAGCTCGCCCAGCTTCTGCAGAAGGAGGTGGGCCGCCGTGCCGACGCTGGATTCGAGGTTCTGCTGCTCCATGCCGCGGGTCGCGTGAAGCATCAGGGCCAGGCTAACCGCGCCGATGAGCAGGGCGGCGCCCAGGATCGAGATGAGGTGCGACAGTACAAGCTGCCAGCGCAGCTTCACGGTTGCTCCTCGCCAATGAGGCGCGCCAGTTCGTTCGGCGACGGAGGCTGCAACAGGTGCGTCATCCGGGTCAATCGGTCGCGGGTCCTGGCAAATCCCTCGCTCCACCGTGCCGTTGGAGGGAGAAACTGCCCCTCTTCCAGCGCATGGAGAAACCCGAAGGTGCCCGCGGAGGTAGCCGCGGGCTGCGACTCGTACGCCCCCAAGAGCACGGGCAGCCGTCGTGTCGCACGGGTAATCCGCTGGTTGGCATCCTGGTCGAGCAGGCGAGAGGCCACCTCGAGAGCGAGATCACCCCAGCGCGACTCTCGCGCAACCACCAGACACTGGTACTCGACGAGTGCACGAGCAGGGTATGGCGCGCCAGCGAGCCTCGGGACCGGGATGACGCGGAAGGGTCGGTTGGCGTCCTCCAGCGCCTGTAGCAACCAGGGTCCAGCCACGAAGCTGGCCAGCTTTCCGTCGGCGAAGAGCTGCAATTGAAGGGACTCGAGGTCGACACCGTGGCAGGCCGCCCATCGCTCTGGCGAGGCCCATGCGGGTCTGAGGCGGCGAACCGCCTCGATCACGTCCTGATCGCGCCACAGCAGGTTGCCGTCACGGTCTACAAGCGATCCCTGCAGAGCGTTCACGAAGGGTGCAAGCTGCATGGGATCCGCCAAATTGAGCCCGAACGGGATGACCCCTGCGGGCAGGGAGGCCGAGAGGACATCGTCGATGGTCCGCGGCGAGAAGGGGAGGACCCCCGGATCGTAGACGAGCGCGTCAACGTCGGCACTGATTGGGAACGCCAGCACTTGGCCGCCATCGCTGACCGCCAGCAGGGATTGCCCAACCAGCTTGCGACGCATTGTCTCGACGCGTGCGCTCGGAACCTCGCCGATGATTTCGCGCTGGGCCAACTGCCCTAACCAATCGCTCGGCACCACGGCCAGATCGACTGTGTCCTGCGCCTCGCGGGGCTGGTTTTTTGAAAGGTAGTCGTTGAGACCGGAGTAGTTGAACCGCCGGACCTCGATGTCGACCGAACCGAGATCCTGCGCGATGCGAATGAGTTCACGGTGGAGTGTTTGCGTTGCGGCGCCCCCCCAGTAGGTGCCAACCGTGAGGTGCGCGCGGCGCTCGCTCAAGTCACCACAGCCGACCACGTGGAGCAGACTCGCCAAGGTGAAAACGGTGCGCCAGCTCAGGCGACAGCACAATCCTAGCGCGGAGGGGTGCGAGCAAGCGTGGGCTTGCGCGGTCATCCTTCTCGCTTCGGGCGGCGGGCGGTAAAGAAGGTATTCACGTCGCAGTCCAGGTAGAAGTTTATCAAAAGCTCACGTTACCATTCTCGGGTGAGCGGGCCAACCGCCGACACGGTTCCCGGGTTGATCGCGCAGCTCGAGGCCGGGGATGAGCCGCCCGAGGGCGATCTGCTCAAGGCGCTGCGACGAGCAAGCTGCCCGGGCAAGTTGGTGGAGCTACTGGCGCGGAGCCGGACGGCACGAGGGTCGCCTCGTCTGCTGCCTCTTCTGCTCCGCCATCCCGCTTGCCCCCGCCAGTTTGCCTGGGAAGCACTGCCACGCCTTGGCTGGCGTGACCTCTTGCAGGTGACCCGAGACCCGCGTACGGCGCCGCCCGTAAGGCGTCAGAGCGAGCGCAAGCTGGTCGACAAACTCCGGGCGCTAACCCTCGGGGAGCGCACTGCCGTGGCCCGGCTCGCCCCCCGCTCGGTAATTGTTGCATTGCTGGCTCACGACGACCCGGTCTGCGTCGAGGCGTTGCTGTCGAACCCCCAGTTCACCGAGACCGAAGCGGTCCGACTCCTGCAGACAAGCCGCGACCCCGCCTGCATCCTCCTCGTCCTCCACCACCCAACCTGGGGCAGCCGACCGGAGGTGCTGCGCGCTGCGGTGCGGAGCGACCGGGTGCCGCTCGGAGTTGCCCTCGGCTTGGTGGCGGCCTTGCCTGACTCGGAGCTGGTACGGCTGCTCGTCGCAACCGAGGCGCACAGTCGGGTACGGGAGGCGGCGCGCAAGCTGCTCCGACGCCGGCGCGGCGAGGACCAGCGGGATGACGCATCTTCCCCACTTGCGCTCTGCTGAACAAGCTCTAAACTTCGCGCGAATGACCGCGAGGCCTACCCCGAAAGAGTTTGGCGAATCGCTGAAGCGCCTGCGCCTGGACTCCAACGTTACCCTGGAGGCGATCTCCGACCGGACGAAGATAACTGTTCGAATCCTCGCTGCGCTGGAGAACGGGGAGTTCGCCAAGCTGCCCAGCCAGTTCTTCGCGAGGATGTTTCTCCGCCAGTATCTCCAGGCGATCGATCGTGCCGCCGGCGACTGGGTAGCTGAGTTCGACGCTGCGTGGCAGCACTTCATCTCCTCGAGTCGGCCCTTCGTGGTGGGTGCCGTCGCGCCACCTCGAAGGCGCAGAGCCGGGCCGTGGGTCGTTGGGTGCTGCCTCGTGGCGGCAGCGGTCGCGGCTGTGCTTTGGGTGGAGAAGCGCAATAGCAATCCGCAAAGAGCGCCGGCTCCTTCGACCCCGGCGCCGTCGTCGTCACTCCCACGCCAGGTGGCAGTCGCGACGCCCTCGCCGGCGCCGTCGCCGGCGCCCACGACTGCGCCGACTCCGGATCCGCGCGCGTTGGTGATCCGTACCGGCGAAACGCCATGCTGGGTGCAGGTGCGGGTGGACGGAGAGCGGCTGGCGGCACGGTTGCTAGCGCCCGCATCGACGTGGGAGGTCCAAGCCGGGGGAAGAGACGTCGACCTCGTGCTTGGTGACGCCGGGGCGGCAAGCGTTGCGTACCTCGGCCAGACTCGAAGCCCCGCCGGGCGTCGCGGCGAGGTTGCCAGGTTGCATCTCACAGGCGCCCCGCGGCCGGCGGCGAAACAACCCTGATGAACGACCTCACGGGAATCTCGAGCGTCCCAGAGTTCCTCGCGCGCATTCGCCAGGGAATGGCGCCCCGCGCGCTGCGCTTGTTTGCGGCGCAGGGCCTGCTCCCGGTCAGCCGCGAGGACCTCATCCGCCTTTTGGTCCTGCTCGCTGCGGATGGCGACGCGGAGATTGCGGAGGCGGCACAGGCTACGCTGGGGACCTTCTCGGTGGCGAATCTGCAGGCCGTGCTGGTCATGCCAGAGATCGAACCATTGGAAATCGACTTGATCGTCCGTTGCCGCTACGACGAGACCTTGTGGGAGACGGCGGTGCGCCACCCCAAGGTTGCCAACGAAACGCTGCGCTGGCTCGCTCGGGTCGGTGCGCCTCGCACGCAGGACGCGATCGTCACGAACCAGACACGCCTGCTGAGCTGTCTCGAAATCCTCGAGGACCTTCGAGCGAACCCGGGAGTCAGCCAGGACGTGCTGCGGCGCGTGCACGAGTTCGAGGAGGAGTTCCTCAGGAAGGCCACCGTGTGGGCCAGCACGGATCGGCCGCCCGAGGAGCCGGCTCCCAGCCCGTCGATCGAAGAGGCCCTTGCGGACCTGACAGCGCTCGGTATGCGGTTCCCCGGCGGGGAGGTGGTCTCGCTGCAGTTGCCGGAGCCGGAGAGCGGCGCCCCAGCGGAACAGCGCGATGCTTACCTGCGTCTCGGCATGATGAACACCCACCAGCGCATCGTGCAGGCGCTCTTGGGCTCGCGCGAGGAGCGTCTCATCCTCGTCCGCGACCGCTGCCTGCTGGTTGTTCGTGCGGTAATGCAGAGCCCCAAGTTGACCGAGGGCGACGTGGAGAGGATCGCAGGGATGCGGAGCGTTAACGACGAAGTGCTGCGCATGATCGGCACGCGTCGGCGCTGGCTGCGGCGCTACGTCGTGCTACGCAACCTCGTGTTCAACCCAAAGACACCGCCCGCCCTTGCGCTACAATTGGTGCGGCGATTGACGCAACGAGACTTGGGCCTGATCACCCGCGACCGCAATGTACCGGACGCCGTGCGGAAGGTGGCCCGAATGCAACAGGAACAACCGCGATAGGCGGGCGAGCTAGTATGAAGACCGTTGTTTCGAAGGGCGGGCATGACGACCCAGCGCAGTTTCTATGACGTGCTCGAGGTTGGCCGAGAAGCCTCGCTGGAGGAGGTCCGTGGCGCGTTTCGACGCCTCGCTCGCGAGCGGCATCCCGATCTCTTTCAGGGTCCGGCGCGTGAGCGCGCCGAGCATGACTTCCAGGCAATCACCGAGGCGTATAACGTGCTGTCTGAGCCGAAGAGACGAAGTCGCTACGACCAATCCCTCGTGGGCGGCGCGCCACAGCGGCTGGCCGACCCGCGCGACGTTGCTCGCGCTTTGCTCGCGAAAGCCGTTGGCCTCGCCAAGGCGGGGGAGACCGCGCAGGCGGCGGAGCTCTTCATCCAAGCGGTCGCGCATGACGGGGCCAATCCCAAGGCCCGCCATCTCTACGGAATGTTCCTCGCGCAGATCGGCCGCGTCGACGACGGGTTGCGTCAACTCGATCAGGCGATGAAGCTCGAGCCAAATGATTGGCGGATCTTCCTCGATGCCTCACGCCTCTTTGCCCGGGCCCGGATGTTCGTCCGTGCCACCCGGCTCGGTCAGATGGCGGCGCAGCTCTCCCCCGGAGACCCTGCGGTAGAGTCGTGGCTTAGTGAGCTGCGGGACATGGCAAGCCGCAATGGAGGAACGTCCTGAACGAGGTAGGGCGGAGGCCCGCTACTGTGACCTTTGAGTCGAGGGGACTGACCGATCGCGGGTTGCGGCGTCACCACAACGAGGATCAGTTTCTGATTCGTGACGATCTTAACCTCTGCGTCGTGGCCGACGGCATGGGCGGGCATGCGGCAGGCGAGGTTGCAGCGGACCTTGCCGTACGAGAGGTCGAGCGGGTGGTGGAGGGGACCCGCAACTTTGCTGGCGACACCTGGCCTGAGGAATGGAGTCCCAAGCTGTCGCTGAACGCGAATCGGTTGGTTCACGCCGTCGTGTCCGCGCACCGGCGCGTAACCAAAGCGGTCGAGTCGGACAATGGGCTACGAGGCATGGGCGCGACCATCGTGACCTCGCTCGTGGACCCCGCAACCGGCGAATTCACGATTGCCCACGTTGGGGATAGCCGGGCGTACCTGCACCGCGACGGTGCGATCGAGTTGCTCACCTCTGACCATTCGTGGGTTCATGAACAGGTGGTGGCTGGCCTACTTTCAGAGGAGGCGGCGCGCAACCACCCGTTGAAGAACGTCGTCACACGCGCCCTCGGCGGCCTTCAGGAGCCGATCGTTGACGTGGGCAAGCGCACGCTTATCCGTGGCGATGTGCTGCTGCTTTGCTCGGATGGCCTCAATACCATGCTCTCCGATGAGGAGATTCTCGCTGTGGTTGGGCGTGGGGGGGACCTGACCCGCATCGCGCACCAGCTCGTAGCGGAGGCCAACCGTCGGGGCGGCGTCGACAACATCACAGTCATCCTCGCACGCGTTACCTCCTAACTCTCACTTGGGGAGGCCGTCTTCGTGAAGCCCCGGGGTTCGGTTGATCCTGGCATCGGGCTGGCAGCGTCGAGCATCGCGAAACGTTCTCGACGTAGCTGATTGAAGGAACTGCGGGCGCTTCGTTCGACCGTCTTGCCTTCGCGTGCCATTCCTGCTTTGCAGCCGATGCCTCGCAGCCTTCCGTGCCGCTACGCTCGCGTGGCAACGACACGCGGGCCGACCAGAGACTACCTGGGGTAACCGGGCCTAAACGAAAGCCAGCGGGCGGCAACCCCCCGGCCGCCCTAGAATGGTCGTGTGACCTCTAGGCGCCTCCTCCTCGTGCCCGCTGCGTGTCTCATGCTGTTTGCGTTGGCGGCCGTGGCAGTGATGACTTGGTGGTACCACCCGGGTGTCGACCTCAACGGGTGGCGCGAGGGGCCGCCGCCTCGCCGCTGGGCCGCCTGGCTCCGGCAGGAGGCGCGGTGGGCGGAGGAGGGGAGCCATCGACCCATCGAACATCGTTACCTGCCACTTGCTCGGATTTCGCCTGAGCTTCAGCTTGCCGTGCTGGTAAGCGAGGACATCAATTTCTTTGGTCATGGACCCGTCGATCTTCGCGAGATTTGGGAAGTTCTTTCCGAACGCAAGCCCGGTGAGCGGCTCCGCGGGGCGTCAACTATCTCCCAACAGCTTGCGAGAAACCTCTTCCTGTCGCCGGAACGCACGTTCTGGCGCAAGCTCAAGGAGCTGCGATTGGCCTGGTGGCTTGAACGACGCCTGGGCAAGCGTCGCGTGTTCGAGCTCTATTTGAACGTAGTCGAATTCGGCCCTGGGGTTTTCGGC
This sequence comes from Thermoanaerobaculales bacterium, assembly GCA_044447965.1. Taxonomy (GTDB): domain Bacteria; phylum Acidobacteriota; class Thermoanaerobaculia; order Thermoanaerobaculales; family Thermoanaerobaculaceae; genus DATIYW01. The sequence continues at coordinate 48,905 of JBIOGJ010000005.1, forward strand.
GCCGAGGCCGCAAGCCTGCGCTACCTTGGCGTCAGCTCCCACGAGCTCGATGCCAACCAGGCCGCCGCTCTGGCAGCGGCGATCCCTGCGCCGGGACGAGACAACCCGGCCACTGCAACCGAGCGCTGGGAGTTCCGCCGAGGGATCATCGCAAGCCGTATGACGAAGGCAGGATGGCTGCGGAACCTGCTCACCGTATGGGCTACCGACAAAGCTCGGTGACCCTCGCTGCTGCTACCAAGATCCGCGATTCCGTAGGTGCGTCCCCAGCATCATGCGCCTCCGGTGCGCTTGCCATCCGTCTGCATTCCCACTAGAGTCAAGGACCATGGCTGGCAGCCCGACTCCCTCCTTTCTCGTTCCGCTTGAGGAGCTAAGGCAGCGCCTTGCCGAGGTCGAGCGGGCCGTCGGATCAGGCTCGCGCACCGAGGTGGCCCGCATCAAGCTGGAGCTCGAGCAGGAGGCCCGCCGCGTCACTGCGAGCCTGACGCCCTGGCAACAGTGCTTGTTGGCGCGCCACGCAGAGCGCCCGTTCACGCTCGACTATATTCGCGGTCTCTTCTCAGATTGGGTCGAGATCCACGGCGACCGGGGGTTCGGAGACGACCCAGCGATCGTGGCCGGGTTTGCGCGCCTTGACGGCGATACCGTGGCAGTCGTCGGCCACCAGAAGGGACGCGACACCCGCGATCGGCTCTACCGCAACTTCGGTCAGCCACGGCCTGAGGGCTACCGCAAGGCGCTCCGAGTGATGCGCCTCGCCGAGAAGTTCGGTCGCCCGGTGATCAGCTTCGTCGACACGCCGGGGGCCTATCCTGGTATCGACGCCGAAGAGCGCGGCCAGGCCGAGGCAATCGCGCGCAACCTCCGCGAGATGGCGTCGCTGACCGTGCCGATAGTGGTGGTGGTAAGCGGGGAGGGCGGCTCGGGCGGTGCGCTGGCGATCGGTGTGGGGGATTACGTCCTCATGCTGGAACATGCCATCTACTCGGTCATCTCGCCCGAGGGTTGTGCGGCGATTCTGTGGAAGGACCAATCGGAGGTCCAACGCGCGGCGAGCGCCCTTCGCCTGACCGCCCCGCACCTGAAGGAACTCGGTGTCGTCGATGAGGTCATCCCCGAGCCATTGGGAGGCGCCCACATGGACCCCGCCCTCGCGATCCGTACGGTCGGCGCTGCAATTCGTAAGACCTTGATCCCGCTGCGCCGTATCAAGCCGGCCGATCTTCCCCGCCGTCGGTTCGCCCGATTCCGAGCCATGGGCGTGTTCGTCGAACGGTGACCTCGCACAACCTCGTAATCCGGCGCGCGTCGATAGGCTTGCTCTCTATCTGGATTGCGGTGCTCACGGTTGAGCTGGTGCAACGCGAGCTCGGGGGCCGCGCGCCGGAGCGCGTGCCCGATATCGGGACGCAGGTGGGAGCAGGCGGAGATCAGCCGGTTCGCGTCCACAAGGGGTTCATCTACTCTGATACGCTCGGCGGCGTGCCCAGCTTTCGTATCGCGGCCCGTGAGGCGGTGGAGTACGCGTCGGGTTGGTACGAGTTTCGCGACGTCCAAGTCTCGCTCTACCACCAGGGCGAGGTCGCCTATGGCCTTCTCACGGATAGGTTGCGCTATGAACCCTCGAAACATCAAGCGCAGACGCTCGGTCCCGCTGAGGTCTCGCTCCAGGGTGGCATCGCCGTTCGGGCTGCAGGGTTTACCCTCGGTGGCCTCAACCGCCTGCTCGAGAGTGAGGGCCCGGTCACCTTTGCGGGCCCTTCCTGGGGTGGCGTTGGCGAGAGTGCTCATTGCTCGCTCGAGCGAGACAGCTTTGAGCTGGTCGGCGGAGTGTCGGTCACGTGGCGCAGCGACCCGGCAACGATGTCGCCATCGGTGGTGCTGCTTGCGCCGCGTCTTTCCTACGAAAGGAGCCAGGCGGTTGTGCGCTGCCCTGACGGCGTCACGTTGTTGCGAGGTAGGATGCAGCTCCAGGCGACGGGCGCCGAGGTCCAGCTTGCGGGCGCCGAGGGTGAACTACGCCGTCTCAGCTTCGTCGGTCCAGTTCGCATTGATGGCACCTTGGACGACGGAAGCGAACTTAGCGGCCTTGCGGGGAACACCGAGGTGAATTTCCTTCCCGGCAACCGCCTCCGCGTTGCGGCAGAGCCTGCCCCCACGACGGGCTGGGCCGCGATGCAGTGGGAGCAGGCGCGGGCCGAATGGCGTGAGTTCGCTGCCTGGCGGGTTGTCGGCGAAGGCTCTCGTACCGCCTGGGACTGGCTCGAGGGACAGGGACACGCGTGTGCTGTCGACGTGCGCGCCGACGAGAACCCGCGGCGCGTCGAGTCGACGCGAATGCGCATCGACTTCAAGGCCGGCCAGCCCGAGGTCGCCCACGCACACGAGTCGGTCCGCATCGACCTCGGTGACGGTGCCGCCCAAGGCGAGGAGTTGGCGTTTTCGATGGCAACGAGGACGTTTACCCTCCTCCCGGCGGCGGGAGGACGAGTGCTCCTGTGGAGCCCTGACGGAACGAGCGAATGCGACCGCGTGACCGGGACGGAGGGAGGCGGTGTTGTCGCGCAGGGTCAGGTCGTCGGCGTCATTGAGCGGGGTTCCCTGGGCACGGCGAGCGAGACGCCGGTGCGCTTTGCGGCGGGCTCCGCAACCGCCCTGGGACAAGGTAGCCATTTGGTGATGGAGGGCGATGCCAGGCTTTGGCAAGGCACGCGCCTGATCCGGGCCGACCGACTCGAATATGATCGTGAGCACGAGATGGTCACGGGAAACGGGGCAGTTATGACGACCGCCAGGAGCGAGGACAAATCCGGCAAGGCCGAGGATGTTGAGATCCACGCCCGGGAACTGCACTACGACCGGAACGCCGGCGAAGCGACGTACCAGGGCGATGTCACCATGGTCGAGCCGCGCGGCCAGGCCGCATGCCAGCGCCTGGTTGCGCTGACCAATGCCAAAGGGAACCTGGTCCTCGCCACGCTCGAAGACGGTGTCAGGCTGAGCGACAAGACGAGCGGCCGGGTGATAAGCGGCCAACGGGCGCGCTACCTGGTGGACGACGGGTTCGTCGAAATCTGGGGGAAGCCCGTCTTGGTCCAGAACGCCACTGGCGATCAGATCAAAGCCGAGCATCTCCAGTGGCGGCGACCCACCAATACGGTAGTGGTGTTGGGAACTGAGGACAACCCGAGTGAAACGCAGTACCACCAACCCCCGGCGAAAGCCTCGCCCTCGCCTGGGCCCAAGAAGAAGAAGCCGTGACCGGAGTACAACTTGAGGCCCGGCAACTCGTTAAACGCTACCGCAAGCGCGCGGTGGTGGACGGCGTGTCGTTGTCGCTTTCTGGTGGCGAAGTGGTCGGCCTGCTCGGGCCGAACGGCGCCGGCAAAACCACGACGTTCTACATGCTTGTCGGCCTGATCCCGCCGGATGCAGGCAGCGTTTGGGTAGGAGATGAGGAGGTGACCGAGCTTCCCATGTACCGACGCGCGCGACTCGGGCTCTCGTATCTACCTCAAGAAGCGTCTGTTTTCCGTCGCCTCACCGTAGAGGAGAACCTTTATGGCGTACTTGAGCTGCTCGGGGTTCGGTGGCCGGACGCGAGCGCGCGTGTCGGTGAGCTGCTGGAGGAGTTCGGCCTTGACAAGCTGCACGCTCAGCGCGCGGAGACGCTGTCCGGCGGCGAGCGACGCCGGCTCGAGATCGCTCGGGCGCTGGTGACTGAGCCCCGCTTCCTGTTGCTCGACGAGCCATTCGCCGGTATCGATCCGATCACCGTCCTCGATGTGCAGCGACTTATCCGTCACCTGCGGCAGAAGGGATATGGCATCCTCATTACGGACCACAACGTCCGCGACACCTTGAAAATCACCGATCGCGCCTCTATCATAAAAGACGGCAAGGTTTTTGCAAGCGGTGACCCGATTTCCCTTGCTCAGGACCCGCTTGTAAGGCAGGTTTACTTAGGAGAAGAGTTTCAACTCTAGGCCATGGCGCTGGAACAGAGACTCCACCTCAAGCTCGCCCAGAAGCTTGTGATGACGCCGACGCTGCAGCAGGCGATCAAATTGTTGCAGTTGTCGCGACTCGATCTTGAGCAGGCGCTGGCACAAGAGGTCCAGGCCAACCCTTTGCTTGAAGTGGCCGACGAAACGTCCGGCGAGGATAGCCCAGGGGAGGAGACGCCCGCGGAGGAGGCGACTGCCGAGGAGGAGGCCGTGGTCACCGAGTCGGAGGTGGAGCTTCCTCGGGGTGAGCAAGCGGATGAACAGACCGTGCCCGTGGATTCCGACCCCGCGCCCGGGGAAGCGACAGCAGAACCTATTGGCGACTCCGCGAATGCCTTCAACGAGGTCGAGCTCGACGCCCTGTTCTCCAACTTCCTTCACGACGTACCAAGCGTCTCTGGGTCCTGGGAAGATGGCGAGGAGGGCTCGCCGGAGAACTCCGCGGCGCCCGAAGCCACCATGTTCGACGCGCTCTCAGCTCAAATGCGCTTGCTCGACGTGCCTTCTGCGCTGCTGCCGCTCTGCATCTTCGTCATTGGCAATCTCGACCCCGATGGCTACCTCCGTCAGGACGAGGAGGAGCTAGCCGCGAGGGTAGGCGCCGAAGTGGCAAAGGTACGAGAGGCGATCGCATTTGTGCAGCGCCTGGAACCCCCGGGCGTGGCAGCCCGCTCCCTCAAAGAGTGCTTCCAGTTGCAGCTTCAGCGCGGCACTGGTGAGGGCGCATCGGAGCAGTATGAGCTTGCGCGGAGGGTAGTCGAGGAAGCGTTCGACGATGTCCTTCACCAGCGTTGGGACCGCGTCTCGCTGCTCGTGGGGGTCGACCGGGAAGCAATCCGCGGGGTCCTCGAGGTGCTCCGGCGGCTCAACCCACGCCCGGGTGCCCAGCTCGGGCCCAGTGACAATCCCGGGGTCGAGCCGGACGTGGAGGTAACCAAGTCAAGCAACGGCTGGCGGGTGGTGTTGGTTGATGATGGCCTTCCACGCCTGCGGATTTCTGCCCGCTACCTCCGGATGTTGCAGAACCGGAGCCTCGAGGCCGAGGCCAAGGGGTACCTGCGCGAGCGCATGCGTTCGGCGCTGTGGTTCCTGCGCTCGGTCGAGCAGCGCCAGCGCACCATCCTGAAGGTCGCCCAGGCGATCGTGGTACGCCAGGAGGAATTCCTCGAGCTGGGGATTCCGCACCTCCGCCCGCTGGTGCTACGCAATATCGCCGACGATATCGGCATGCACGAGTCAACCGTAAGCCGGGTAGTGGCCAACAAATACATGGCCACTCCACGCGGCGTGTTCCCACTCAAGTTCTTTTTCCATTCCGCCATCTCGCACGCTGTCGATGGCGACATTTCATCGGTAGTCGTTAAGGGGCGCATCAAGGAGTTGATCGGCCAGGAGGATCCCGAACGTCCACTCTCTGACGCTCGCGTGGCGCGCCAGCTTAACCGCCTGGGGATCCGGATCGCACGTAGAACCGTCGCAAAGTACCGTGAAGAATTGGGGCTACCTTCCTCGGAGCAGAGGCGGAAGGCGCTGCGCTGACGGTGGAGCAGATAGAATGCGAGACTAGGGGCGAAGATCTCACCGAGCGCTGTTGGGAAGGAGGAACCATGGAGTTGGAGTTCATCGCGCGCAACACCGAGATTACGGCGAAGCAGCGTGAGCTTGCGAAGAAGAAGCTCGACAGGCTAAGTAAGTACTTCAACGCCGTCCACGAGGCTAGAGTCACCGTCGCACAGGAGAAGCACCGAGTCTTGGTCGAGGCCTACGTTCGCGGCAAGGATTTCGAGGTCGAAGCTTCGGCCGAGACACCGGAATGGGCGACGTCGCTCCAGGACGTGGTCGGTAAGCTCGAGCAGCAAGCGCGGCGGATGAAGCAGAAGCTGACCGGCCGGAAGCGACCGCGCGAGAAAGCAACCACCTGGCAGGTGGAGGTAGTAGAGCCGGAATCGGTGCGGCGCGGTGAACCTGAGGTCGTCGAGACTCGCCATGTCCCGGTGGTGCCGATGACGGTCGAGGAGGCTGCGCTGCAGTTGGAGGGCTCGACGGACGAGTTCATCGTGTTCCGCGAGGCGGCCTCCGATCGGGTGAGCGTGCTGTACCGACGGCGAGACCGAAGCTACGGGTTGGTGACCCCCGACTTTTGATGGCCCCCACCTTCTCGCCGTCCGCGAAGCTGAGCCAACTCCTCTCGCAGGACCATGTATTTCTCGACATCCCCGCTCACACTCGCGAGGAGGTCCTCGTATACGTTGCGGAGCGCTTGGAACAGGCAGGTGTGGTCAAGCAGTCGCAGGACCTGGTCGATCTCCTGGTTGATCGGGAGCGGCTGGGCGCGACCGTTGTGGGCGACGAGGCGGCAATTCCGCACTGTAAGGTGCCAGGCCTCAAGGAGGTCGTCGTGGCCTTTGCACGCCTACGCGAGGCGATCCCGTTCGGACTTGGCGAGGAGTGCGCCAGGCTGATCTTCTTCGTGTTGTCCCCCCGCGAGCAACCTGCCGCGCACCTCGAGGTGCTAGCCAACATCGCGCGCCTGTTGCGCAGCCCGCAGGCTCACAACGTTTTTGCCGAGGCACGCACGAGTGGAGAGTTGACCTCGCTATTGGCCAAATTCGAGCCGGTGCCATGAGCACACCAAACGAGCCCGTAACGACAGCGCGTTTGCTCCGGGAAGGACGCCTTGCAAGTTTGGCGTTCCGGGTCGTTGCCGGCAGCACGGGAATGGAGCGGCTCGTAACCAACCCGCGCTTGCAAAAGCCAGGCTTGGCACTGGCAGGGTTCCTCGACTACGTGAAGCCCGGACGCGTGCAGGTCATCGGGTACTCCGAGGCTCAGTTTCTCGGCACCCTGACACCATCTGTCCGCAACGAGAGGATTCGCGCCTTGGCCGCGCTCCAGCCGCCCCTGATCGTGGTGAGCAAGGGGATGGAAGACACGGTCGCGCTTTTCGAAGCCGCCTGCAACGCGGCAGCGGTTCCGCTCGTGCTAACCAAGGTGACGACGTCGGCGGTCATCGAGAGGTTGGCAGCGACCCTCGAGTTTCTCCACGCACAGCGCGAGACACGCCATGGGGACCTGCTCGACATCTTCGCAATCGGAGTCCTGATCCTCGGCGACTCGGGCTCCGGCAAGAGCGAGGGTGCGCTGGAGCTGGTCCACCGTGGCCATCGTCTGGTGGCTGACGATGTGGTCGAGATCTACCGCCTGCGGAACGAAGACCTGGTCGGGCAGGCCCCGGAGTCCGTCCGCGGTCTTATGGAGGTTCGCGGTTTAGGCTTGATTTCGATCGAGCAGCTCTTCGGTGTCGTGGCGGTCCGAGATAGCAAGCCAATCGACCTTGTTGTCAAGCTCGTCGACGAAAGCGAAGGCAACGCAGATCGGCTTGGACTCTCGGAGAGCACCATTGAGATTCTCGAGGTCCGCCGCCCGCTGCTCACCGTCCCCGTGGCGCCGGGAAGAAGCCTGGCATTGCTGATCGAGTGTGCGGCCCGCAAGTACCTGCTGGCGCAACGCGGCGTGGTGGATGTTGCCGCCGAGTATCTCGTTCGCCATGACCGCAAGCTGCAGGGCCAATGAGAGAAAAGCTGCCCCGGGCAATCATCGTGACCGGCATGTCGGGGGCAGGGAAGAGCGTTGTCACGCGTTGCTTTGAGGACCTCGGCTACCGATGCGTGGACAACCTGCCGCTCGAGTTGATCGAGCCACTGTTTGCCCACGTCTGGGGAGTCATTGGTCCACCCTGGGTCGTGGTGATGGACGTGCGTACCGAACGTTTTGCGCAGGCATCACCTGACCTCATCGCCAAGCTGAAGTCCACCTACCCCGAGCTGCGGGTCGTGCTAGTCGAGGCCTCGACCCAAGCCATCGTTCGCCGGTTTTCAGAGACGCGACGACCGCACCCGTACCGGCGCATGGCACTCGAGGACGCGGTTGCACACGAGCGCGCCGAGCTCGAGCCGGTGCGGAAGCTCGCGGACGAGGTGCTTGACACGACCGGGCTGACGCCCCACGAGCTACGCGCCGAGGTCGCGGCACGGTTTGGCTCCACCGAACTCGCGCTGCCGATGGTCGTGCGCTGCGAGAGTTTCGGGTTCCGGTTTGGGTTACCGCCCGAGGCAAGCCTGGTGTTCGATTTGCGTTTCCTGCCCAACCCTCACTTCGTTCCGGAGCTGCGTGCCCTTCCAGGCGACCATCCGGACGTCCGGAGCTGGCTCGAGGCGCACGCGGAGGTCGAGGATACCTTCTCTCGCATGCGCGACCTGGTACTGGCCTTGCTGCCGGCGTATAAGCGCGAGCAGAAGAGCTATCTCGTGATTGCCTTCGGGTGCACCGGCGGCAAGCACCGCTCGGTCCATTTCGCAGAGCGGCTGGCCGAGGTCCTTCGTGACCAGCAGTGGGTGGTAACCGTCCATCACCGGGACAGGGACAGGGAAGGATGAGTAAGCTTCTTTCTTAGAATAACTTGCAATACGTAGGACACGTCTCAATTGTCCGGTGCAACCTCGGTGCAACCCCTACCGTCTCGGGAACGCGTTGCACTCGATGCGCTCGCCCTTATCCTTCTCGTGGGCGTCCTCGCTCGTTTGCCACTGCATGTTGAACGGCGCGTCAGCCCCACCAGCGCACAGCGGCTTCACGTGGTCTACGATCCAGCCAGGGCAGGCGCCCCTACTTTTGCCCGTGGCCGGGCACGGGTGCAGGTGCTTGAAATTGTCCTTCTCTTTCTCGCTGCGCTTGATCCGCCCGTGCGCGTCGCGGTCAACACCGGGGGCGCCCGAACGGTGACGCGTGGTCGTGTGCCCTTTCGAGCTGCCGCTGCCACGGGCACCACGGGCCGATGCTGGCGCGGCGACCCCTAGCGCCAGAGTCAACGCGAATAGAGCTGCGAGAACACGTCGCGTGGGGGGCCTCCCGTTGCGATGATAGCGCTGTTCTCGCTGGCACTTGCGCGCGTCACCGCTCAAAGTCCCACGGGCCGAATCCGATCCCGCGCTCAATGAGCTTGAGCCAGGCCCGCCCCGGTGAGTGCTCGCCCCACCAGCAGGCCAGCGCCACCGCGAGCACGAGGTCGTCGTGCGTGCCCTCGCGCCATGCCCCATAAACGTCGTGGGCGTTCGCGGTGATTTTCACCTGGAAATTGAGCAGCTCCTTGACGAGCGTCTCGGCCTCGGGCAGCGCCGAGGCAATCTTGAGGCGGCCCGACTGCAAAAGCACCTGCACCGTGCTCACGAGGTCGCGCTTGGGCACGCGGAAGTGCCCGTCCTCGCTCGTGACGGTATCGCCCCCGGTGATCGTGACGGCGGTCGGGTTCATGCGGGCTTGGTCGAGCATGTCCAATACGGGCCGCCCCACGCCGGTGGCGTCCGCGACCACGTGGCAGCCGCGGAGCTGGGGCGTCAGGGTGAGCGCGCGGACCTCCGAGACGACGGTAGGATAGGGCGTGCCGAGGTCGAAGCGCCGCAAGTAGCGCACGGCGTAGTGCTGCGCGCCAAGATCGCCCGCCACCTCGGCGATCGCCACTGCGGTGAAGTCGTTGCTCTGGCCAAGGTCGAGTCCGAGGATGAACGGGTTCACGCCGCACCTCCAATTCCGAACAGCGGCAACACCTCCGCCGAGAGCGCACGCTCCACGTCGGCGAACGCGAACGCCGCGAGCGCATCGTCGTGGAAGACGCATTGAAACTCTTGCTCGAAGACCCACCGCGGCATGATCCGGCGCTGCTCTTCGAGGAAGGCCACCGGGATGCGCGGGCACTCGGCCGCCGTGATCTTCACCCTGTACCACTCCGGGCCGCCCTCGGTCCACAGCCGGTGAAAGACGCCCCGCTTGCCGAATGGCGTGCTGAGCAGGATCACGCGGCCATGAGACACCGCCAACGATGGCGCCAAGGCATCGTAGAGCGCATCGTCAATGCGGGCCGCTTCGTCGAGGATCACGAGCGAGACGCCGGAATACCCTCTTACCGTCTGCTCGATGCCCGGTAGCGCCACGATGCGGGAGCCGTTGGTCAGCTCCAAGCGCAGCGCGGACTCTGCCTCGGTGGGCACCGCGCCATCGCCGAGCCTGCCATAGAAGCCCACCAGCGCCCGGAACAGCTCTTGCGCTTGGCGGAGCGCCGGAGACGCGAGCAACACGAGCGCGGGAGGCTTGTAGAGTGCCTGGTGCAGCCCGAGAATCGCCGCGGCCGTCGTCTTGCCGGCCTGCCTGGAACAGAGCAGCAGCATTCGACCGGCGTCCGAGCGCAAGAGGTCGCGTTGCCACGGGTCAGGCTCAAGGCCCAGCGACCGCATGAGCCGCACCGGGTCGAGCGCGATGGCAAGGTCACGAGCTAGGTTGGTTGCCATCGTCAACGACCCTCGCTAGCGCGAGCCGGGCTTCCGGGTACGGTTGTAAGGCGGTGAGGATGCGCCCGCGCAGCACGAGCCATTCGGGCGCCACGAGGACATTCACCGTCACCCCGTCCTGCAACTCGCCCGCGAGCTTGCCGAGCAGTTCAAGGCACCCGCGAGCTTCGCGGATCGCTCCTGTCGCCGCCCGGAGATCGCCCGCCGTCTCCGCCTTGGCGAGTATCCCAATGGCCCGCTCTTGCAGGTCGCGCACCTGGTCGAGAAGATCATCGGCACGGCTCACCTCTTCGGCTCGGTGAGCGGGCACCAGCCCAGCCGGAATGTGCGCCCGGTGGCGGTAGACGGCCATTCGGGACAGTTCCGGGACGTTCCGTGACACGTCCCGGTTGCTCGCCCCGTTCACCAAGAGCACGTCAACCTCGTCACGCCGTGGGTGGGCGCACACCGAGCAGGGGCGCGCCACGGCTACGCCCCCGGTGTCGGCTCGGCGGGCGGGAGCATGGCCGGGCAAAGGCAATTTGCACGCCAGTGGCCAGCCGGCGGGGGCACGTCGCGCCACCCGCGCCGCCGGAGGGCTGCCGCGATGGGAGAGCGTTCTGTCGTATGACGGTCCACCACGAGCGGCGCGAGAAGCTGCTCTGCGCCACGAGGGTCGAGCATGAGCAGCTCGGCAATCGTGGCCGCAAGCTTTGCCTGCGACGCGGCGAGAGCACCAAACGCCTCGATGATCGCCCCGACTTCCGCGTCGGCACGTTTGGTTAGTTCCTCGCGCTGCCAGCGCTGCTGTGCCCGGTTCGCATCCCGTCGCGCGTCGCTCGCCAAGTTGGCGGCCTCAGTCTTGGCGGCCTCAGCCTCGCCGAGCAACGCAGCGACGCCTTCGGCCTCGGCAGTTGCGAGTTGAATGCCGGCATCGAGCGCCGCCACTTTGCCGCTGCCGCGAGCACCTTGGGCGAGCTGCCTTGCCCCCGACGCTCGCTCGGCTCGCAGGGAGACGAGTTGCTCTTTCAGCAAGTCGCGCCGGCGTTCCAGTTCGGCGACGGCCTCGCGGCGCTCGTTCAGCTTTGCTTCCGCCTCGGCGGCGGCTTGCTCGGCGGAGGCGAGCTGTTCCCGCAAGGTTGACATCATGCCACCTCGGCGGTCTCGGCCGGCTGCCTCGCCGCTGCCGCACGGAAGCGCAAGAATTCGGCAAGCGGGATTGAACCCGGAAAATCGCCCGGCGGCGCTTCCACCATCGCGGGAGCGCTCGCCACGTTCGCGCCGCCGTCCCCGGTAATGCCCAGCGGCACGTAGCCTTCGTCGCGGAGTGCCTCTACTAGCTGCTCGTTGCGAAGCGCTCGTGCGATCCGGGTCGCTCGCGGGGCATCGAGCGCTGCGAGGTCGTGGAGTTTGATCGTGACATCGCCGAGGGCGCAGCAGAGCGCCTTGAACGCCGCACGCACGGCCTCGGCGGATGCTTCCGCCACCGTTGTCGCGGCGACTACCTCGCGCGCGCGGGCCTCTTCCGCCTCCGCGACGGCGATCACGTGAAGCTCACCCTCAACCGCCGCGAGCGCGCCATTGGCATCCTCAACGACGGCCCGCATGCCGTCCGCCCGCGCGGTCGCGTCGTCTACCCCCGCGGTGAGTTTGGCGTACCGCTTCTCGTCTAGCGCGCCGAGGGCGAGCGACCTCGCGCCCGCTGCCCGTTCGTCGCGTAGCTCCGTCGCGCGGGCTTCTAGTGCTGCCAGTTTCGGCCGCCGCTCGGCAAGCTCGCCGTTGATCCGGTCGCGTTGCTGTTCAAGTTCTGCCTTCCGCGAATCTCGTGTCGTTTTCACCTTGAACCACCCTTCCTAGTCCGTGCGATCAGCTCGATTGCTCCGGCCTCAAGCGCCGCGCATTTTTCAGAATCGCTCACGGCCTCGCGGAGCTGCCGCTCGACGCTCGGTGTGGGCTCGACAAGGGCCGCCCTCACTCCACCAGCCGCGAGGTCGAGCGCGCGCTCCAATGGCGCCGGATTCGTCTCGCCGCGCGACGGGTCCGGCACACTCGCCGCCACGCGACGAAAGACTCCAGAATCGGCGGCGGCCAATGCCGCGAGGTCTCCGACGTGGTGATTCCAAAACCGATTGCCGTCGAATCGGCGGCCATCCTTTCGCATCGCGCGCGTACTGTCGCGCATGCGCTGAAGTGCGGCCCGCGACTTGGCGAGCGCTTCCACTTGGTTACCCCTCCACGCGCACATAATTCACCTCACCTTTTCCAAGGCGACGATCGTCTCGACGCTGGTCGCTTTCACGCCGCCGCCGTTGCCGTGGTGTTTTTCTCTCGCCTCGTAGCGTGCGATCTTGTCAGCGCATTTGCGCAGCCGCGCCTCAGTGTCGGCGACAAATGCCTTGTTGCTCAGCCGGTGCTCTGCGAGCCGCTGTTGGATGTGTCCCGCGACGTGCGACTCCACCTTTGCCAGCGCCTCAGCCTTTTCGAGTCTCCTCACGCTCGTGCTCCCTTCGTTCGTGCTGCGCTCGGCCTCGCCCGCACTCGACACTCGCCGCCTCGCCTCTGTACGGACCGCCTCGTGAAGCCGGGCCGTCTGTAGGCTGCCGCTGCTCGCGTCCCTTTGGCTGGCGCTCATGGCCGTGATCCATTCCAAGAAAAAGGACCGGCGGGCCAGGGAAGGAGAGCCCTGTACGGAGCCCGCCGGCGACGCGAGCACGCTGGACGAGAACGTGCCGCGCCAATTCGACTCGTGAAAAGTGCCGGAGGGCAGGAGGGTAGGAGTGAACCTGCCCACCGGCGACGCGCCGCGCTGGACGAGAACGCGGTGCGCCTGTTTTTGGTTTGTTGGTTGCACGGCGGTTGCACCGCCGCCGCTCTGGCTTTGGAGGTGGTGTAGAAGTTGCGGTTGCGCAACGTGTTGACGTACTGTCGTGGAAGCGCAGCCGGTGACTTGGTGTCACTTTCGGGCCGCAAGCGCCCCGTTGCGAAGGTGGGAGCGCCGAGCACGAAGCGCACGTCGGCGCTCATCGCTCCCCCTTACGCTGAGAAACGATCTCCGCCCGTGGGCCTCGTTCGCGGGGCTGGGAGTCCCGTTGCTCCAACTTGGGTGCGACAAGCCAGCCGCCGCACGGGCATCGAAGCTGCCGCACGTCACCCGCGAGCAACTCTCGTTCGCACCTCGTGCATCTGAGTAGCCGTGGGGAGGTCACGATCCACTCCCAGCGAACGGCACGACGAAGATATCGCGCCACCTCAAGTGATAGTCGTCAGCGAGCCTTCGTCCCTCATCGCAGCGGTGACGGGGGTTCGCCTGGTCACAGGCCGGGCACGCGGTGACGTGTTCGCGCCACGCGGCGAACGCATCGTCCAGGCGTTGCGTTGCCGCCAACTCGGCCTCGCGTGTACGGCGGTGCAGTTCGGCAATCACCTCAACCCTGTGCGCCTTGACGGTCTCGACGATCTCAGGCGTGAGGGCGGCACGCGGGCCGAGACGTAGCCGATCACCGGGGAAGACTCGCAGACGGTAGCCACGGGCGAGGAGGTCGGTCACGAAATCGGCCGCGTTCATTGGTTGAGGTCCAGCAGGTCATCATCCGAGCCAGGTTCGCGGTCTCGGCTTGGCGCCGAGGATGCCGTGCCGGTTCCCGTGCTTCCGGCGGGAACGGTCGGGACTACTCGCGAAGACTCGCCTATGTGCGCCGTCGGCGCACTGAAGTCCTCCCCCCCCCCGTGAGTGTGTGCGCCGTGCGCCCCTATAGGGCGCACTGGCGCACTCACATTCTCGTGCGCCGGCGACTTGGCGGCGTTTTGCGGCGCACTGGCGCACTTGGGTGGCGCGACGGTATGCAACACCGACCGCCTGTCTCCGGGCCTGGTGACGACCTGACGGGTTTTGATCGCCCGCCTGAGGGCTTCGCGCACCCCGGCCCGCGTGTTCGGTGGCATGAGTGCGCCCTCAATCTGGCGGCCCGTCGCGCCCGGATTTCCGGCGAGGTAATCGAGCAACTCGGGTATCAGCCCGTCGGCGGCGGCCTCTTTCCGCGTGCCCCCGGCGAAGGTGAGCCGCCGGAATCGCGGGTCGTAGTCGAGCAGTCCCTCAGGCACGTCCACGTCGCGACCGAACGCAGTAAAGAACCGTCGAGCACCCGCCTCCGGCTCGCCGCCGTCCTCCGGCTTTTCTCTGACCAACCGCCACTCGGCATCAGGCCAGTCGCGCAGTCGGGAGTCGCCGCGAGATCGTTCCATGCCGTGCCCCGCGTGGTGAATCACGACCGCCTCGGATGCGCCGGCCTCGGCGAGCAGTTCGTCGAAGGCAACGAGGAACCGCCCTGCATCCTTGTCCTCGCTCAACCCGAGTGCATCGAGGGCGGATCGCAGGCAATCGAGGATCACGATTGACGCCCCGGCCTCGCGGAGACGGCCCGCCCAACGGGCGCGGGTGTCCTTGTCGAGCAGATTGAAAGTTGACAGGCGGCCACGCAGCGACAGGACGAGCACCCGGTCTGTGTGGCGGATGCGCTGGTCGCGCAGCCAGCGTCGCAGCATGCGGGCGTCAAGCTCGGTGTCTACGATGACGACGCGGCCCTCGGGTGCGTGGACGGCGAAGCGACCGAGGAACGATTCGCCGTCAACCAAGCTCCGCACGAGGTTGTCGCGGAGCGTCGTCTTCCCGGCCTTGTAGGCGGCAGCGAGGATCACGCGCCCGCCAATCGGCCACAGTTCGTCGAGCCGATAGCATTGGGGTTCGTCCGCGACTGCAAGGAAGTCAGCGAGGGGTGTCAGAGGCGCCTCGCCGAGTGCGCCGGCGCACTCCAGGCGCACGATCCGGGCGGCGGCGTCCCTCACCCTTAGCTTGGCAACCTCGGCGTCCACGGAGCGCCGAAAGCCGGTTTGTCCTCCTCCACGCACCTCGCGCAACTCGGCAGCGAGCGCCTCGACGCCTACGGCAAGGCTTGCCACTTCGATGCCGTCGGTTGTGGCGAGCGCCGCCAGCTCACCGCACCGCACCGCACAGCGCCGACGTGCCGCCGCCTCGCGCACGATCGTGGCGTAGTGCCCGACGTTCGCCGGGTCGGGGAGATCATTGGCCAAGCTCGCCACGAAGCCGGCGCCGCCCACGTCCACCAGCACGCCGTCGCGCTGCAGTTGATCGGTGACGGTGACAAGGTCAATGGGGCAGTCGGCGTCAGCGAGGCTCGCGAACGCCCTGAAGATCCGCCGGTGGGGTTCGGTGTAGAAGTCGTCCGGCCCGATTACGTCCACGACGCGGTAGAAGCAGTTGGCGTCCACGAGCACGGCTCCGAGTACGGAGCGCTCGGCGGACGGGCTGGCCGGCGGGGCAGAACTGCTCACGTGCGCGCCTCGGCCGTCTCGCCACCCACGCGGCTAGCAGCGATGAATGCGAGCACGTCGCTTTCGGCGTAGCGGATCGCTCGCGCGCCACCGATTCGGATAAACGGGAGCACGTAGCGCTTGCGGCATCTCCAAGTTGCTAGGGTGGTCGGCGAAACGGCGAGGATCTCGGCCGCTTGGCGCTCCGTGAGTAGCTTCTCGGCTTGACTTGCCATGTCCAACTCCCGACGATCACCCCTGCGCGGGGGCCGTCAATGACAAGCTAGGGCGAACTTTTGGACACGAGGAGTTGTGTCCAAAGAGGCAGGCGGGGAGTCGCGTCGGTCAGGTGAGATGCGGGTTGCGGCAGTTCCGCCTGACGGTCCGTTTGCACACACCGAAGTGCCGGGCGGCCAGCCTCTGTAGCTCGGGCCAGGTGGCGCGCGGATCACGGGTGTGCTCGCCATCCACAAACGCCTGCATCGAGTCCGCGCGGGTGGGGTCCACGGCAGCGCGCTTCGCCCCACCGGCACGGACCGCCTCACCGACTGCGGCGTCGGCTTCCATCTGCGACAGCGCGAGGCGCAGGCGAATGTGGCCGGCTCGAAGCGCGTACCGGACGGCGAGTTCGGCGTAGCCGTATTTCAAGTTGAGCCTGATTTCGTTGGTGTCAACGAGGAGGTGATCGGCGGCAGCGCAGCGCCGGCAGCGCTGGGGCTTGAGCCGGCTTCCCGCCCGCGCGGGTTCCTCGTGCTCCACCAGCCAGGCACCGAGCGCCCGCCGAAGCATCTGCGCGTTGGGATCGAGCTTGGCCGCCGCCGCCTCCATAGCTGGGGTGTGCGACGCGAGAATGGCGAGGGCCTCGGCTTCCGCGTCGCGCAGCCATGCCTCAACCTTGGCGGCCTCCGCCGGGTCGGCGTGCCAGGCTGGCGCCGCCGTTGATTGATTCGTGGCCTTTGGTCGTGGTGGTCGCTTTGGCGGTGCCATCACTGCACCGCCTCTCTCGCCCACGCCGGGCGCTCAAACGCTAACACTCTCGCCGCGTCCTCGGTGTCCGCGGCTTCGGCGACGCGGAGCAGGGCAGCGACCGTCTTCTCTACGGCAAGCCGGACCAGCTCCAAGTCGGCTCGCGCGTAGACGCTGGTCACGCCGCCGTGCTGCGTGTGGCCGAGCGCCTTCCCGAGCACCTCGATGGGGATTCCGGCGCCGAGCCCGTAGGTCGCATGCGTGCGGCGAAGATCGTGCTGCGTGACGCCGGTCAGCTCGGCCGCCGCGAGCGTGCGCTTCCACGCCTTCGGGTTGACGCCTTTCAGGTGGCCACCTTCCTTGAGGTGCGACGGGAACACGTGCTCCGCGTTCTCGGGCAGGGATTGCCGGCGCGCCGCGAGGATGGCAATGACCGGGCGGGCGAGGGGAAGGCTCAACGGTTTCCCGGCCTTCATGTTCGCGGCGGGAATGTGCCAGGTGCGCGTGCGGAGATCGAGGTCCGCCCAGCGGGCAGCGGCGAGCGTGCTCTTCCGCACCCCCGTCAGGAGGAGCAGCGTCAGGAAGTCGCGCGTCGTGCTGTCCGCCTTGGTTTGCAGCGTCCGCCAGAAACGGCGCAGCTCGTCGGGTTCCAAGTAGCGCGTCTTGCTCGTCTCCGCGTTGCGTCCGGTGTCCGCGAAGATGTTCTCGACTTGGAGTCCCTCTTCCCGCCGAGCCCAGCGGAGCATCGCGCTGCCAACCGCTCGCACACGGTTCGCGGTGATCGGGCTGCCGGCCGCCGTGATCTTCGCAAGCAACGCCGCCGCCTCGGAGCGCTGGAGCGAGCGGAGCGGCCGTGACTTCCATTGCGACAAATAGAGTTCATACCACTGTGAATACTTGTGCGCCGACCTCAAGCGCGGCTGCACGTGCTTCGTCAAGTAGAGCGCCCACAGCTCGCCGAACGTGATCTCGGCGCGCCGCGCTTGCCGGTCCTGCGACGGCGACCGCCCGTCGGCGATCGCGCCCTGCAGCTTGCCGATGGCCTTTTTCAAGTGATCGGAGCGCATCTCGATGCCGCCGAGGCGCACCCGCTCGACGCGGCCAGCGACCTTGCGGACGTAGTAGTAGGACCTGGCCCCCGTGGGCGTCACCATCACGGCGAGCCCCGGCGTTTTGGTGTCCCACACCCAGTAACGCGATGGTTTGGGCTTGAGCGCCACGAGCCGGGGGAGGGTAAACGCGATCTTGGTCGGTTTCACAGGCCACCTCCTGTTGAGACGAATCTCAGTCCGGTGCAACCCCGGTGCAACCTTTTCGGTCTAACGGCGTCTAGCACCATCAAGAACAGTCTAGGCGTAAGGTGCTGGAATGTCAATGGTATAACTTGCAACGTCTGACAAGGGCAAGAAACGGCAAACCCCTAGGAAAAGTAACCGTCCATCACCGCGACCGTGATCGGGAAGGCTGAGGGCGTGGTTCCAACCTTACAGTCCGAGCATGGCCGCTCACACGTCTTGCCAACCACCACGTGCGGCTGCCTGCCTTGCGGCCGGCGGGCTGGCCTGGAATAATCCACGCCATGGTGGGGATCCTAGTCATCTCTCACGGTCGCCTCGCGACCGAACTGCTCGCCGCGGCGCGCACCATCGAGCCAACCCTGGTCGAGCAAGCAAGGGCCATTACACTGGAGTGGAAGCTGGATCCCGAAGCGGCACGGGGCGAGATTGCGCGGGCGCTGCGTGAGCTCGATACCGGCGACGGCGTGATCGTGCTGACCGACATGTTTGGCGGCACCCCCACCAACCTTTCTCTCGGCTTCTTGGATCCGGCCCGTTCGGAGGTGGTCACCGGGGTGAACCTCCCCATGCTGATCAAGCTCGCAGGGGCGAGACGACAGAACGGACGTGGGCTCCGCCAACTCGCAAAGCTGGTCGCGGAAAAGGGACAAAAGAGCATTTACGTGGTAAGCGAAATCCTGGAACGCAGGCCGGGTGGCGAGAAGGGCCATGGCCCAGCGGACGGTTGAGCTTCGCAACCGACTCGGGCTCCACGCCCGGGCCGCGGCCAAGTTCGTTCATGCCGCATCACGCTTCCAGGCCCAAGTGACGGTACGGCACAACGACGAAGAGGTAAATGGCAAATCGATCCTCGGCCTGCTCCTGCTGGCCGCGCCACTCGGTACGAGGCTAACGATTGCCGCTTCCGGTGTTGACGAAGCAGCGGCGCTCGACGCCATTGAAGCTCTTGTTCTGGATCGCTTCGGAGAGGGCGAGTGAGCGACTCACGCACGCTCGTGGGTCTGGGCGTCTCGCCCGGGATTGCTATCGGCCGTCCGGTGGTGGTCGAGAACCGTCCGCTCCCCGTTATGCGAGTGCCGCTCTCGAGCGGCCAACTGGACGCCGAGGTCGATCGGCTGCGCAAGGCGGCGAAGCAAGCGGGGGAGCGCCTGGCTGAGCTGGGAAAGGTGGCCGCCTCCAAAGTAGGATCGGAGTATGCCTCGATCTTTGAGGCACACCGGCTGATGCTTGAAGACCCTACGCTCCTGGACGACGTGGAGCGGATCATCCGCGAAGAAGCGGTCAACGCGGAGTGGGCGCTTGAAGAGGTGACACACCGGCTCATCTCGCAGTTTGAGCAGCTCGGCGACATCTACCTTCGGGAGCGCAGAACCGACGTGTTGGACGTCGCAACGCAACTGCAACGCGCCCTGCAGGGGCGCGCGACGCCGCGCCCTGTCCATTCGGACGAGCTCGCCATTCTCATCGCCGATGACATCCCGCCCTCGCAGGCGATTCACCTCGCGAGGGGCGGCGTTGGCGGGTTTGTTTCTGAGACCGGAGGCATCACCTCACACACGACGATCATTGCCAAGTCGCTGGGCATCCCCGCGGTGGTCGGCGTGAGTGGTCTGATATCCGCGGTCGAGAAGGCGCGCCTCGTCATTGTCGATGGTTTCGAGGGGCACGTCCTCGTCGACCCGGAGCCCGCATTGATTCAAGTCTACAGCCTGCGGGCCGAGGAGCACGGCCGGAGGCAGGCGGAACTGCTTGGTCAGGCCCACCTCCTTGCCGAGACCACCGACGGGCATGCCGTCCAGTTGCTCGCCAACGTCGACATGCTGCACGAAATCGCCGCGGCCCGGGCGGGGGGCGCCGAAGGTGTGGGATTGTTTCGCAGCGAGTTCCTCTATCTTCAGGCAAGTCCCGATTTGCCTAACGAAGATCAGCAGGTCGAAGCTTACTCGGCGTTGCTGGACGGCTTTGCCGGCCTCCCCGTGACGGTCCGCACCTTCGATCTGGGTGGAAAGAAACTCGCTCGGGAGGTGTTCGGTAACCCGGAAGCAAACCCCGTGCTCGGGCTGCGTGGAGTCCGGTTGTGCCTGCAGAAGCCGGATTTCTTTCGCACGCAGCTTCGCGCATTGCTGCGCGCGGGCGGGTCTCGGCCTATGGGTCTGCGCATCATGGTTCCGCTCGTTGGGCACGTGGAGGAGGTCCGGACAGTCCGTGTGCTGTTGGCAAGATATGGTGACGAGCTGCGCCGCGAGGGGCACGTGGTACCCGAGAAGGTCCTCATCGGCGCGATGGTCGAAGTACCCGCCGCCGCCTTGATCGCCGAGCACCTCGCCCGCGAGGTCGATTTCTTCTCCATCGGCACGAACGACCTCACGCAATACACGCTTGCGGTCGACCGCGGCAATGAACAGGTGGCCAACCTGTACCGGCCGTTTCATCCTGCGGTCTTGCGGCTGATCGAGCGGGTTATCACAATCGGGCGCCGTGCCGGCATTTCAGTGTCGTTGTGCGGCGAGATGGCTGCGGACCCGCTTGCGGTGCCGATATTGGTGGGCCTCGGCCTCGAAGAGTTCTCGATGAACGCACCCGCGATTCCGGTGGTTCGAAACCTGGTCCGTTCGCTCTCGTACCGCGACGCGCGGCGAATGGCGCAAAAAGCGCTCGCACTGGCAACCGCAAAGGAGGTCGAGGAGTTCCTGCTCGAGCAGCTCTCCGGGCTGCTGTCCCATCTGAAGGTGAGGATTCGCCTGTGACACGTTTCGTGGAAAAGCCATGGGGAGGCGAGGAAATCTTCGCCGAAACCGAACGCTACGTGGGAAAGATCCTCACGGTGCGGGCCGGACATGCGCTCTCGTTGCAGTATCATGTGCGAAAGGACGAGACCATGCGTGTGCTAGAGGGAACCTGCGAGCTCCACATCGGATCGGCGGCGGGAGCGGTCGAGCTGAGTGTGCTAACGCTTGGCCCCGGAGACACAGAACGCGTCCAAGCCGGGGTCCTGCACCGACTCTTTGCGGTCTCCGACGTTCGAATCCTCGAGGTTTCGACGCCTGAGATCGACGATGTTGTTCGCCTTGAGGACCGTTATGGTCGTGCCGGGAGCAGCAATGCATAGGACGGTTTGGAGGATCCCATGATGTTCGTGGCGGCCTTGCTCCTGGCCACACCCCCAGCAACCCCGACGCCGGCTGCCACATCAACGCCGGCGAGTGTGGTTCTTCGCGCCAAGGAGGGCGCAGCAACGGCCCCGCCGACGGTCGACTCACTTGCGGCGGCAGCGAAGAGGATCAAGCTCCGCTTGCCCACCGACCACCATCGGGTAATCACCAATGAAACGGTGAAGCAACTCTCCGAGGGGGTCGAGCTCACCACCTCGAAAAGCGGTCCTCCCCAACGCCCGGGAGCCCCAACCGGTGCGGCGCATGGCTCGATTGACTCAAGAAGGACGATGTGGCAGCAACGGTACGTGAACGCAGTCGTTAATGTCTCGCGCCTCGAGGCGAAGATCAAATGGCTGCAAAGCGAAGTCAACCGCCTACAGACCGTCTTCTACGCAACCGATGATCCCGCTCGGCGTGATGGGGTTCTCAAGCCGGCCTGGGACCGGGCATTAGCCGACCTCAAGGAAGCCCAAGCGGAGCTTGAGCACGCGCGCGGCGAGCCGGACAGGGTTCTTGATGACGCGCGACGGGATGGTGCCTTGCCGGGATGGTTCCGCGGCTTGGAAGATCAGATCCGAGAAAGGGCCTCCGAACCCGACGCGGGCGAGCCGAACGATCTGCCGCCCGCGGCGCCGACGCGCCCTCGCAGCGTCACCCCTAGCTAGACCCAAGAGAAGCCGGCCCCCTCCCTGGTGATTGGCGATCTAGCTTCTTGATCCAGTTGGCAGAGCGGTGCGCTTGGAAGCGAACCGAATGCGCGTGGTCCTGCGGCTTGCATCAAGACGCAAAAACCGGTAGAACGCCTTGGCGTTGCCCGCGCGGACCAGCAGGGGCGACCGGCGGAAGGAATCGTGGCGCCACAAACCTACTTCGTGGAGACCTGGGGCTGCCAGATGAACGTGCTGGACAGCCAACGTCTGGAGGGAATCCTCCAGCAGCGCGGTCTGGCTCCAGCAAGCACTGCCGCACAGGCAGACTTGGTGCTCCTCAACACGTGTTCGGTGCGCGAGAAGGCAGTCCAAAAGGTCCTGTCCCTGCTCGGGGAGCTACACCACGCGCCTAAGACTTCGGGCGCCCCTCGGATCGTGGGCTTGTGCGGATGTGTCGCCGAGCAGGAGGGCGCCCGGTTGCTCCGTCGCAGCCTGGGCCTGAACTTCGTGCTTGGCCCCGGTCGCGTGTCGCAACTCGGCTCCGCGCTGGACGCCGTCGCTGCTGGCGAAAACGTCAGTTTGACCGGTTTCTCAGCCACCCACGACTATGACGCCCACCTGATCGCGCGCGGCCCAGGAGCACGCCAATACGTAACGATCATCCACGGTTGCAGCCAGCACTGTACGTTCTGCATCGTGCCCTACACCCGCGGGCATGAGGCGAGCCGGCCGCTTGCCGATGTCGTCAGCGAGGTGCGCCAGATTGTTGCTGCGGGTGGGCGGGAGGTCACGCTCCTCGGGCAGACCGTGAACGCGTACCGCTGTCCGACAAGCGGCGCCGACCTCGGTGATCTTCTCGGCGCGGTCGGCGCCATCGACGGACTATGGCGAGTCCAGTTCCTCACGTCGCATCCCAAGTTATTTACGGACAGTATGATCGCCAGGATTGCCGCGGTCCCTAACCTAGACAAGTGCCTGCATGTGCCGTTCCAATCCGGGTCTGACCGGATCCTCAAGAGGATGCACCGAGGCCACACCCGCGAGCAATACTTGGCGCTGGTCCACAGGCTTCACTCAGCAATACCAGACCTGACCTTGTCAACCGACGCCATCGTTGGTTTTCCTGACGAAACCGAGGATGACTTCGCAGACACCCTGTCACTCGTTGAAGAGGTGGGGTTTGGTCAACTGTACGGTTTCCTGTTTTCGGCACGCCCGCGCACGCCGGCGTCGCAGTATGGCAATCGCGTGCCTCATGCGGTCGCAAGCGAGCGGCTGGAGCGCTTGTTCGCGGCGCAGAGCGGTATCCAACTCGACCTCAATCGAAGGTGGGTCGGACGGCGCGTCGAAGTCCTGGTCGATGGGCCGGCCAAGCGGGGATCCGAGCTTTGGCAGGGCAGGGGAGACGACCGGCGCGCGGTAAACTTCCCCGGCTGGGATGGGATTCGTGCGGGCGAGCTTGCCACGCTCGAGATCACGGGGGCTACGTCCCACGCCTTGCTTGGGGAGCGCGTCCAAGCCGGCCTCCCTGTTTGGATGAGCGCCAACCACCGGCGAGCTTGACACAGACGGGTCCACGCCTGAGATTGACGATGTGAGTGAGGAACGCGACCTGGTAAGGGATCAGTTGGATGTTGAGATCAGAGGCCTCATTCTAGACCCGGTCTCAAACACGCCGATTGTTATCCTCAAGAAGCCAGATGAGAATTTGTTTCTTCCCATCTGGATTGGTGTATTTGAGGCGAATGCCATTGCCTTGGAACTGGAAGGGGTCCAAACACCTCGGCCCATGACGCATGACCTTCTGCGCGGTGTGGTGGATGTGTTGGGCGCTCATGTAGAGGGGGTGGTGGTTCATTCGCTGGTCGAAAACACTTTTCACGCCAAGGTTCAACTGCGGACCGCGAACGGGAACGGCGTCGAGGTCGATGCTCGGCCGTCGGACGCAATCGCTCTCGCACTTCGTTGTCATGCGCGGATCAGGGTTGCCCAGACGGTCTTCCGCGAGGCGCATGCCCTCGACTTTGGTGAGGGCGAGGACCAAGAGGCCCGGTTGCGCGAATGGTTGGAATCCTTAACGCCTGAACAGCTCGGCAAGTACAAGATGTAGGCCACGTACCATTTCACGCTGTGCAAGCTCCTGCAAACGATGGCGATCGCTTATCAAGGTTAGGAAGGTCCTGCGGCGCGGCGATCCGGCCCCAGGTGATGGCAGTAGGCAGGCGACAGGCGAGAGCCGACACACATGGGTTGACAGGGTTTCGCCGGGCTCTCTACAGTGCGAAGTCGCAGACGGAACACGGAGAGCCATGATCATCACCATCGCAAACCAAAAGGGTGGGGTAGGTAAGACCACCACGGCGATCAACCTTGCGGCAGCTCTCGCGCACAAGGGGATCCGGACGCTTCTCGTCGATCTCGACCCCCAGGCGAACACGACGATGTCGTTCCTCGACCCGCATGCATTGGGTCGCTCGACGTACGACGTCCTCGTGAACGGCGTTTCTATGGACGAGGTGATCGTTCCGACCCCCGTCGAGAACCTCGATATCGCGCCAGCCAGAATAGCGCTTGCCAAGGTCGAGACCGCTCTGGTCGGTGAACTGGATGCCCATTTTCGGCTTAAGGACCGCATCCGCGGTGTTACGGAGCGTTACGAGTACATCGTCATTGACACGCCACCTACTCTCGGCCTCATCACAGTGAACGCCATGGTCGCCGCGACCCACCTCCTGATCCCGATCCAGTCTTCGTACTTTGCGCTCGAGGGAACTGATGATCTACTGGAGACGGTCGAGAAGATCAAGATCCGCGCCAATCCTGACCTCCAGCTTCTTGGCGTCCTGATAACTCTCCACGACCGACGTACCATCCTGGCCCGTGATATCCATGACCAGATCTCCCAGGTCTTCGGCGACAAGGTGTTCCGGACCTCTGTTTCTCGCTCTATCCGCCTGGAGGAAAGCCCTGCCTATCGTTCGTCGATCTTTGAGCACGCGCCCCAGTCGAGTGGCGCGGTCGAATACTATGCGCTCTGCGAGGAGGTCATGTCGCGTGTCTAGCCATCGCCGGGGACTACCGGAGTTCCGCAAGATGCGGCATGACCGTCACTTCGTCGAAGAGCTCGAAAACGAGTCGATCACTGCCATCGGCATGATGGTGCCAATCGACAGAATCGAAACAAACCGCGAACAGCCGCGTTCGAACCTCGGAGACCTAGCGGATCTCGTGTCGTCGATCCGAACGAGAGGAGTGCTCGAACCTCTCCTCGTGCGCCCTCTACCAGGATCCAAACGCTTTCAGCTCATCGCCGGGGAGCGGCGCTTCCAAGCAGCCGTAGAGGCTGGCCTTACCGAGGTCCCTTGCGTCGAGATGACACTCTCCGACCAGGAGGCCCTCGAGGTCGCACTTGTCGAAAACCTCCAGCGCAAGGATCTCTCGCCGTTTGAGGAAGCGGAGGGCTACCGAACCCTTGCGACCAAGTATGGCTACAGCCACGACCAGGTCGGCGCGGCAGTAGGGAAGTCGCGGACCACGATCTCGGAGTCCTTGCGCCTCCTTGATATTCCACCCGCCATCCGGGACCTATGTCGGCATGCCGACATTGCAGCCAAGTCCGTCCTCTTGATCGTTGCTCGGGCGACCAGCATCGAGGAGATGGAGCGGATCGTCCAGGAGATCGCCCAGTCCAGCCTTGACCGTGACGCCGCTCGCCTGGCCGCCAAGGAGCTACCCGCGACAACCGGAGCAGGGACTCCTTCCGGCGGCGCCGACATGGACCCGCAGGATCACCCATTCAGACCAATAAACATTCGCCACCAGGCCACGCGCAACGCCCCTGTTCGTTTCTCGATTTCCATTCGCAGACCGGGCATCTCACGAGCGCAGCTTGTCGAATTGGTGCAGGATTTTCTCGATCGCCTGCGCAGCGGCGAGCTCGACGGCACGTTGGCGCGTCCAGCCGATCCGGCCGCCGCCGACTGAATCGCCGCCTCACAAGAGAAACGGCAATCATTCATACAGTAGGCGAGCGACCGCTCACGGGTTAGCCCGGAGCTCGACGTCCTGGGACTGGAAAGTGTTTCATGGTGGCAGGGGTTGGTAGTAAGATGACATAATATTTCTTATCAGACGTACCATCTTTCGAGCCCTCTGTGGATCGCTCATCGCCTGAGGAAAATACTGCGGAAATCGCGCCTCTCGGGCTGCTTGCTCCATATCCGCTGCGAAGCCCCACCGAGTGGCCAAAAACCTATAGGTCACGTAACATCTTGATGGATGCGGACACGGTTGCGCTTCGTTCTCTCCCGGGCACTCGTGGCCGAGATGCTGCCAACCCTGGTGCTGGCGACCATAGTCAGCACGTTCATCCTGCTGATTCGCTATCTGTTTATCTTTGCTGACCTGTTCATTTCTCACAACGTGCGGCTTGGCACGGCGCTTTATCTATTGTTCCTGACCGTGCCGAATATCCTCGCTCTGACCCTGCCGATCGGTACGCTGTTCGCGGTTTTGATGACCGCGGCACGTTGGACCTCGGATTCTGAAATGATCGCCGCGCAGGCATGCGGTGTGCCCTTGCGGCGCATCGCACGACCGTTGGTGGGAGCTGCCCTGCTCGTGTTCGGCGCCGATGCGGCTCTCGCGGTCTTCCTGATGCCCTACGCGAACCACGAGCTGTCCACTCAATCGGGTCGCGTGGCTCTCTCGGCGGTCAGTGCGCGAATCGAACAGCACGTGTTTGCGGAGGAATTTCCACCTCAGTTGCTGTACGTCGACAAGATCGACCACAAGACCGGCCGCTGGCACGGGGTGCTTCTTTTCAACCTCGCTGACTCAAGCCAGGAGAGCCTCGTGGTCGCAGACAGCGGCGAGCTGGTCACCGACCCGCGCGACGGCACCCCGTGGCTGTACCTGCAGGACACGAGCACGCACATCCTGCGGCCGGATCAGCCCGAATCGTATCGAAAGAACGACAACAACGAGCTGAAGATCCGTCTCGCGCAGCCCGCTCCGGAACGTTCTGTGCGCGGTGAAGGCGGTGTGCGAGAAATAGCCACGGCAGCGCTCATCGCCCGTGTCCAGTCACCGTCAGGTCGAACTGCAGAGGAGATCCGTGAGGCCAAGATAGAGCTTCACAAGCGGATCGCCATTCCTGCGGCAGCAGTGGTATTCGCCATCGTTGGCTTCCCACTCGGGCTTTCGAACCGCAGGGGTGCCAAGGGCTTTGGTCTCACGGCATCGGTCATCTTGGTGGTGGTCTACTACGTGGTGCTTGTCAACGGCGAAACGCTGGCGGGCGCTGGCAAGGTCGCCGAGGCGCTTGGTGTCTGGCTCCCCAACCTCGTGCTCACGTTGACGGGCGCGGTTCTCTTCAGGCGGGCGTCGCTTGCAGGCGCTACGCCTCCGGGCCAGGGTATTTTCGCGTGGCTACTGCGAGCCGCGTCGAAGCTCGTCAATCAGGCGCGGAGCATGATTGCAGGGAGAGGGTCGGCAGCACGCCAGGCCGAGCACCCAATCGAGGCCAGTTTGCCCGAATCCCAAGCGCGACCCGCTTTCACCCTCGGCGTAATTGATCGCTATCTGCTGAGACGCTGCCTGAGTTTTCTCCTTCTCGTCGTGGTTGCGGTCATCGCCCTGACCATCACCATCGACCTCTCGGGAAACCTCGAAGACATCAGGAGGTTCTCCGTCCCGTTCGTCACCGTGGCGTCGTACTACCTGTTCCAGTTGCCACAGATGTTCCATGACCTGTTGCCCCTGGCCTTCCTGATCGCGTTCCTTGGCACCGCCACGGCACTCGATCGCAACAACGAAACGACCGCATTTAAGGCGGCCGGAATTTCGCTGTCCCGCATCTCACTTCCTCTCCTCCTCCTCGGCTTCGGGCTCGGCGCAATGCTGTTCCTCCTCGACGACAACATCACGCAGAAGGCGGAACGCTCGAAGCAGCGCCTCGAGGACATCATCAGGGGCCGAAGTGTGGCGCGCTCTTACCGAGCTACGGACCGCCCCTTCGTGTTCTTGCCAGACGGACGCACGTTGGTGAGCTTTCTGGAGTTCGACGCCGACACCAATACGCTTGTGCGACCCTCCGTGTACATGTTCGATGCCAGGTTCAACCTCCGTACCCGCTATATGGCGCAGCGGGCCACGTATCGTGACGGCCACTGGCTCGCGGAGGCGGCGTGGTCCCGCGCATTCGTGGCCGAGGGGGCGCCGAGCTTCACCCGCTACATGGGTCCGGTAGACCTGCCGCTGCCGGTCGCACCCGACTATTTCGGCCGCGAGTTCCGCAAACCGACGCAGATGAGCTTCCGCGAGCTCGAGGCCTACATCCACGTGCTACGCGCTGCGGGATACCGAGTCGACCGTTTGGTCGTTCAGCTTCATCAAAAGCTTGCGTACCCCCTCGCCATCGGCGTGTTGGCCTGGCTCTCTCTGAGCTTCGCCTTCCGACCTGGTCGCCGAAGCACGGTGGGCGGCGTCGCGTTCGCTCTCGTGCTTGGAATGGCCTATTTCGCGGTGCTGGTATTTCTCACCCGGCTTGGTGAAGCGGCGCTGTTGCCACCGGCGCTTGCTTCCTGGTCGCCGACCGGACTCTTCGCCCTCCTCGCGCTCAACCGACACACACACCTGCGAACGTAGAAGGCCTCCGCCTAGGCGGCAAACGCCCTCTTACAGCGCCGGGCTAGTTTGCGTCCGGGACCGCGTCAGGTCAGGGTGTCGGTGGGATCTATTCAGGCACAGCGAGGCCGGTGACGATCGGTCGGGCCTAGGTTCCGAAGCTAGCTGGCTCGTTGGGGGCAGAGGCTCAGGCAAGGACCTTGGCAATTCGCTCGATCGCCCAGTCGATCTCCTCGCGGGTGATGACCAGCGGCGGTGCGAAGCGAATGATGTTGACATGAGTCTCTTTGCACAAAAGCCCTTCCGCCTGGAGCGCCTCGCAGAAGCGCCTCGCGCCGCCGGCAGTGGACAGGAGCTCAACCCCAATCCACAGGCCCTTTCCTCGCACTTCCTTGACCTTGGGCGAGTTGAGCGAGCGAAGGCGCCCGAGGAAGTACTCTCCGAGCCGAGCGGAGTTCTCGATGAGGCCCTCCTCCAGCAAGACGCGTAGCGACGCATGCGCGACGGCGCACGCCAACGGATTGCCACCGAACGTGGAGCCGTGCTCGCCTGGATGGAAAACTGACATCACCTCGTCATCGGCGAGGATTCCAGAAACCGGTACGACGCCACCACCGAGTGCCTTGCCGATGATCACGACGTCAGGCCGGATGCCCTCGTGTGCGAAGCAGAAGAGCTTGCCGGTCCGCCCGAGGCCGGACTGGATCTCGTCAACTGCCAGGAGCACCCGGTTGGCCGTCGCCAGCTCGCGAAGCCGGCGCAGGTAGCCCTGCGGAGGAATGATGATCCCCCCTTCTCCTTGAATCGGCTCCACCAGGATCCCGACGGTGTTTGGGGTAATCGCAGCCTCTACGGCTCCGCTGTCACCGTAAGGCAGCAAACGAAACCCCGGCGTAAACGGACCAAACCCGCTGCGATACGACTCCTCGGAGGAGAAACCAACGATCGTGGTTGTGCGCCCGTGGAAGTTACCTGTAAAGACCAGGATCTCACCCCGCCCGTCTGGCACTCCCTTGACCGTGCTCCCCCACTTGCGGACAGCCTTGATCGCGGTTTCGACCGCCTCCGCGCCCGTGTTCATGGGCAGAAAGCGCGAGTATCCCGTTAGCTCTGATAGCTCGGCGCAGAGCGGACCAAGTTGGTCGTTGCGGAAGGCGCGTGAGGTCAGCGTGACGCGATCTGCTTGCTCCTTCATCGCAGCGATGATGCGCGGATGGCAGTGGCCCTGGTTCACGGCCGAGTAGGCGGCGAGAAAATCGAGGTACCTCCTGCCTTCGATGTTCCAAACCCAGACGCCGCGAGCGCGCCCGATAACCACATCGAGCGGGTGGTAGTTGTGGGCTCCGTGGTCCTCTTCCAGCCGAATCAGATCGGCGCTCGAAACAACCGATGTAGTCATGATTTGCCTCCGAGACGTCGCGGGATTGCCGCGAGTGAGCCAAGGTTACGCGATCGATGCGTGCGAGGCAAGCGCGTTCGCGCGTTCTGGTGGTTGGATCGCTTGAAGCCACCGCTCGGCCACGGGTTTACAAACTGCTGCTGGCGAAGACGTACTCCACTCTTGCCGGTCCGAGGAGCGGGGTCAGCGCCTGAATCAGCGATTTCGGGTCCACCCCGACCACACGAGTGGGGATCAGCTCAGCGGTGAACCCGGGCGCGACCAAGCGAAGGCAGAGTTGCATACGGCCCTCATGGCGCAGGATGATTTCGTGCAGGCGCTCGAGCGACTCGCGGTCCGAATACTGCTGGAGGTCGATCTCGACGCGAAGGCCCGAGGCCTTGCGCGCCTCGATTCCCTCCAGTGGTGTCGCTTCTTCCAACCCAAGCTCGGCATGCTCGGTGTCGCCGGAGCGGAGAGCTGCAGTGACGAGCAGCGCCGAGCCATCAGTGATCACGCGCTCATACCGCTCGAAGGCATCGGCGAACGCAACCACTCGAACGCCTCCAGACTGATCCTCCAAGTGAAAGGAGGCCAGTCGCCGTCCCTGGTTCCTCCCCTCCTTGATCGGCCTGACCTTGAGGCCGGTTACGAGGCCCGCGACCACGGCGCGATCCGCCCCGCTTTCGACCAGTTCGGCAAGCCCACTGATCGGTGTGACCCGCAGCTCGGCTAGAACCCCGGCCCAGCGGTCCAGCGGATGCCCGGATAGGTAGAACCCGAGCGTCTCCCGTTCTCCCTTCAACCGCTCCTCGGGACTCGTAGTGACGGCGTCGATGCCGGGCGCCATTTCCTCCTCGTCAAGCGCGAACAGGAAGCCCTGCCCTACCTCGAGCGCGGCCCGCTGCCTGGACGCCTGATCAACGAGCTTGTCAAGGCTCGCCAACATCCCGGCGCGGTCTGGGTGGAGCGAATCGAACGCACCGGCGCGAACGAGACACTCCATCACCTTGCGGTTCACGCTGCGCTCCGCAACGGTCCGCAGCACCTGCGAGGCGCTCTTGAACGGTCCATGAGCTGCGCGAGCCGCAAGGATCGCCTCACTCACCGCCTCGCCGACGCCCTTGACCGCGACGAGACCTACTCGGATCGCCGTGCCCTCGACATTGAACGCCAATTGGGAGGCATTGATGTCAGGGCCGAGCACCTGGAGCCCTGTCGCGCCGAGTAGCGCGACGTAGGCGGCGAGCTTGTCCGTGTTGGAGGACTCGCTGGTCAGCATGGCCGCCCAGAAGTGCTGCGGGTGGTGAGCCTTCAGATAGGCAGTCTGGTAGGCGATGTAGGCGTAGGCGACGGAGTGGGACTTGTTGAAGCCGTATTGAGCGAACGGCACGATCTGGCGCCACAGCGCTGCGACCTTGTCCTTGGGGTGACCCTTTGCCACCCCGCCGGCGATGAAGTGCTCGCCCTGCTCGTCGATGAGCTCCTTGATCTTCTTGCCCATTGCCTTGCGCAGCTTGTCAGCGTGGCTCATGGAAAAGCCGGCGATCGTCCCTGCAATGCGCATCACCTGCTCTTGGTAAACGATGACCCCGTAGGTCTCCGCTAGGATCTCCTCGAGCTCAGGGAAGATGTACGTGATCGACTCGCGGCCGTGTTTGCGGTCCGCGTACAAACCCGTCCACTGCATCGGGCCAGGTCGATAAAGGGCGTTCAAGGCGGCTATCTCCTCGAACTTGCGCGGCTGCACCGTGCGCAGCAAGTCGCGCATCCCGGAGGATTCGAACTGAAAGACTGCGTCTGTGTCCCCGGCGCAAAAGATGTCGTAGACCCTAGCGTCGTCGAACGCCATGCGCCCAAAGTCCGGCGGCGTGACTCCAGCCGCAAGCAAGCTCTTGCAGCAGTCGTCGATGACCGTGAGCGTCTTGAGCCCGAGGAAGTCCATTTTCAACAGGCCGAGCTTCTCGATCGCGTCCTTGTCGAACTGCGTGACTACCTCGTCGCGTGACGTGCGGTAGAGCGGCACGATCTCCCTCACGGGACGAGGCGCGATCACGACGCCGGCAGCGTGCACACCGCAATGGCGGGCAAGGCCCTCGAGACGTTTGCCAATTTCGATGAGGCGACCCACTTCGGCTTCGGAACGCGCGGCTTCCGCCAACCGGGGTGAATCGCGCAGCGCCCCCTCGAGCGTGACCCCGATGGTGTCCGGCACCAACTTTGCGATGCGATCGGTCTGGGCGAACGACATCCCCATGACCCGACCCACGTCGCGAATGCAAGAGCGCGCCTGGAGGATGTTGAACGTAGCGATCTGGGACACGGCGTCGTGCCCGTACACCTGGCGGACATGCTCGATCACCTGGTCACGGCGGCGCTGGCAAAAATCTATGTCAATGTCTGGCATGGTCGCCCGCCCGGGGTTGAGAAACCGCTCGAAGAGGAGATCGTACTCAATCGGATCGATGTCGGTGATGCGCAGGGCGTAGGCCACCAGAGAGCCGGCGGCGCTCCCTCGCCCGGGACCGACAGGGATCCCCTGCTCGCGGGCGAAGGCGATGAAATCCCATACCACCAGGAAGTAGCCATCGAAGGTCATCGAATGGATGATGGCCAGCTCCTGCTCGAGCCGTGTGAGGTAATCGGCACGTCCATGGCGACGAGAGCGACCGTCTTCTAAACGTGCCGTGAGTCCACGGCGGGCAAGCTCCTCAAGGTAGTCCTGTGGCGCCTTTCCGTCAGGCACCGGGTAGTGGGGCAGATGGACCGCGCCCTCCGGAAAGCTGACATGGCAGCGTGCCGCAATTTCCGCGGTCAGGGCCAGGGCAGCAGGCGTGTTTCCGAACAACTGCTCCATTTCCGCCGGCGATTTGACGTAGAACTCGTCGTTGTATGCGTAGTCGGTCGCCAGCTCGGCAAGGTTCTTGTTCTGGCCGATCCCAATGAGCACTCGATGGGCCTCGACATCGTCCCGGTGGTGGAAGTGACAATCGTTGGTGACGACGACGGGGATGCCGACTTGGCTTGAAAGCCGCCGCACACCCTCGCTGACCAACCGCTCGTCGGCCAAGCCATGCTCCTGCTCCTCGAGGAAGAAGTTGCCGATGCCCAATATCTCCTGGTATTCGAGGGCTGCTCGTTCCGCGCTCTTTGCGTCGCCGGCGAGCAAGCGCGTCGCGACCTCACCCGAGAGACACGCAGACAGACCGATCAACCCCTCGGCGTGTGCTGCAAGCAACTCCTTGTCGATTCGCGGCCGGTGGTAGAACCCCTCGAGGTACCCACAGGTCACCAGGTGGCAGAGGTTCTCCCAGCCGCGTTGGCTCTCGGCGAGGAGGACGAAGTGGTGGTAAGGCTTCTTGCCGCCGTATGGGCCTCCGCTACGTTCTTTCCTGCTCCCTGGCGCCATGTAGACCTCGCAGCCGAGCACGGGCCTTACCCCCGCCTTGCGCGCCGCACTGTAGAACTCGTAGGCCCCGAACAGGTTTCCATGATCAGTCAAAGCGACAGCCGACATGCCCAGCTCGACGATCTGGCGCATCAACTCATCGAGCTTGATGGCTGAGTCGAGAAGCGAGTAATGCGAGTGGAGGTGAAGATGGGCGAAGGGCTCTGGCATAGCCAATCATTCTAGCCGCTGAGAGGGACGGGTACGAGGTGGGCCGGGGCGACCAACCGGAAGAGCGAGTGACCCAGGCCAGGGTGTCGCGTCCGCCGCCATGTCTGCGACGCGATGGTACGATCGCCCGATGTCACGCACGTTCCCGATCTACCCGGCGTGCCCCGTCTGCGGCGATCCTGCGGTTAATCGCGCAGCCCTGGGCGTGCGATGGATATGGGATGACGATCAGCGCCGCGTGTTCGGTCGATTCACGCCAGGCCCCGCACACGCCGGCTACGCGGGGAGATTGCACGGTGGCATCCTCTCGGCGCTGCTCGACGAGTGCATGGCGTGGGCCTGCGCCGTGCAACGGCACGGCTACTGCCTTACCGGCGACCTCCACGTTCGCTTCAAGTGTGCGGCCGAGCTCGGCGAGCCCATCGAGATCCGCGCTGCGGCCCGCGATGGTTGGGGACCGTACCTCCGAGCAAACGGAGAAGCCAGGTCGGTGGGCGGCGAACTGCTGGCCTCGGCGGTCGCCACCTTTGCCATGCTCGCCCCCGAGGAATCGATGCGGTTGCGCGCGGGGCTGCGCTTCGAGCCCGGCGATCTGGACGTGCTCTCCGTCGATTAGGAACGGGTCCCGGAACGTTCCTGAGGCTTGCCGGCGGCTGGAAAAGCCGTCGCGCTCCCCCTTCCGCAAAGCCGTTTGAGCCTTTACACTGCGTGCTCGTGAACGTACGCACGATCCGGGAGGGATCCATGCAGACTGATGAGATTCTCAGGAGCCTCAACATCGAAGCTTCAAACCGAGGGGCATATGCGCGCGGCTGGATAGCGGGAGCGGGTGGCGGCGAGGTTGCGTCGGTCAACCCAGCGGACGGCAAGATAATCGCGCGTGTCCAGCTCGCCGATGCCGCGGCATATGACCGAGTCGCGAGCGCGGCCCACGACGATTTCCTCAAGTGGCGTATGGTGCCCGCCCCCAAACGCGGCGAGCTCATCCGCGAGCTCGGCAACGAGCTGCGGGCCAGCAAGCAGGCGCTCGGCCGGTTGGTCTCGCTCGAGATGGGCAAGATCGTCTCCGAGGGACTCGGCGAGGTGCAGGAAATGATCGACATGTGCGACTTTGCCGTCGGTCTTTCCCGCCAACTCTACGGCCTCACAATGCACTCCGAACGGCCCCGCCACCGCATGTACGAGCAGTGGCACCCCATCGGCCCGGTCGGGGTGATCTCGGCGTTCAACTTCCCCGTCGCGGTGTGGTCGTGGAACGCGGCGCTGGCGGCGGTGTGTGGTGACACGGTGATTTGGAAACCGTCCTCGCAGACGCCGCTGACGGCGATTGCGGTACAGCACATTTGCAACCGGGTGATGGCGAGGTTCGGCCAGGAAGGGATATTCAACCTCGTGGTCGGCTCAGGTGCCGAAGTGGGCCAGCGTCTGGTGGACGACAAGCGGGTCCCGCTCGTTTCTTTCACCGGCTCGACTCGGCAGGGTCGCAAAGTGGCAACCGGCGTGGCCGCTCGTTTCGGCCATTCGATCCTCGAGCTCGGCGGCAACAACGCAATCATCGTCATGGATGACGCCAACCTCGCCCTCGCACTTCGTGCGATCCTCTTTGCCGCGGCGGGGACGGCCGGCCAGCGCTGCACCTCACTGCGCCGCCTGATCGTGCAGCGGGGTGTCTACGGCGCGCTCGTCGAAAAGCTCGTCAAGGCCTACCGGTCCATTCGCATCGGCGACCCGCTCGACGAGGCGACGTTGATGGGACCCCTCGTGAACCAGGCGGCCGTCGACACGATGCTGGCGGCAATCGAGAAGATCCGCGAGCAGGGCGGCGAAATCCTCACCGGTGGCAAGCGCATCCAGCGTCCGGGATTCTTCGTCGAACCTACCATCGTGAAGGCGCATGAGGGACTGGCGATTGCGGAGAACGAGACGTTCGCACCGATCCTCTACGTGTACGAGATAGACACGCTGGACGACGCAGTTGCCTTGCACAACGCGGTGCCCCAGGGGCTCTCGTCGGCGGTCTTCACCACGAATTTGCTCTCGGCCGAGCGGTTCCTCTCGCACGAGGGATCGGACTGCGGCATCGCCAACGTCAACATCGGCACCTCGGGCGCGGAGATCGGCGGTGCGTTCGGCGGCGAGAAGGAGACCGGCGGTGGCCGTGAAGCGGGCTCCGACGCGTGGAAAGCATACATGCGGCGGCAGACCTGCACGCTCAACTGGTCGCCCGACCTACCGCTGGCGCAAGGGGTCAAATTCGACCTCGAATAATCAATTCCGGGTTTCTCATGCAGGCGGAGACGATGGGCACGGCGCGGGCCGTGCCCGTCTTCGGGAACTGGTGGCTTGCCTCAACGACTCGTCAGGCGACGGCGGAGGGTCAGGAGTAGCTCCTTCACCTTGAGGCACTGCTCGCAGTCAGCCTCAGCGGACTCACAGGGCGCGCCATCCGCTTGCAGTTCGGGGCAATGTGGGTCGCACACATATGCGGCCAGCTCCTCGGTCAGCTCGTGCACCAGGTCTCGGAGCGGGCTCGGAGGGATGTCGCGCATCGCCGACACCAGCTTCCACTCCCAGGCATCGAGCCGCACCCGCACGCTTTGTGGCGTCATTGAGCCTCCCCTACCTTCCTAGCTCGATGCTCGCTTGAGCCCGTGCGAGGCCCGATCGCTTCGCGCAGGGAGCGAGCATCGCCAGCGCCGCCTCTCGACGCAGAGCTGCCAACGCGGCCTTGGAGTCAAACCCATCCCCGGTTGACGTCGGCCATGCCTGCAGCTCGTTCCACGCGGCATCTACCATCCCGGACTGCCGCAGCACGACCAGAGGCCCCATCAGCGCGTCGAGCGCGGTCTCTAACTCCCCTGGGGCCGTGGGCAGTTCCAGAAGATGGACCTGCGTTGCTGTCGGGGCCGGACCGCTGCGATCGACATCTCGCCGCATCGCTTGCGCCGCCCGGCGAGCGAAGATGGCGGCCTCGAGCAGACCCGTACCCATGGTTCGACGCCGTCCCTGGACTCCTCCTGCAGCCTCGCCGCAGGCGTAAAGGCCGGGCATCGAGGTCCGACCCCACGCGTCAACCGCGACCCCGCCGACGCCGTGATGCGCCGCGACGGTAAGCGGCACGCGTCCAAACGACCGAAAAGCAGCGCTCTCCCGCACGCGCTGCGGCAACGCCTCGCGAGCCCCGTCGGAAGGTTCGAGGAAGGCCTCCAGCCCGGCGAGCTGGGCGCGCGCGATCTCCAGAGTTGCGTCCTCGAGGCTGCCGGCAGCGTCGAGCCGTCGGCCTCCGACCGTGATCCTCCCGCGAGTGATCGCAGCGCTAGTGGGGAAATAGAGCGGCGGCGTCGCCGTAACAGGTAGCGCCTGCGTGTTCTCCGGGTGATGCAGCAGGACCCCGGCCCGCGCTGCGACTGCAAGACCAGAACCACGGCACCAACGGGGCGCTGTGGTGACCGGAAAAACGGCGCCCGCGCCACCGCACGCGAGGACCACGGCATCGGCGGCAAGCTGCTCGGTCCTCTCCCTGGCGCGATCGATCGCGACTACCCCAACCGCCCTCCCGTCGCCGGTGAGCAACGCCAGCACAAGGGTGCGCTCCCGCACGCGAACTCCCGCCTCTGTGCAGGCCAGCAAGAGCGGCGAGAGGAGCGCGTTGCGGTGACGTGGGAAGAAACGCATCCCTCGCGGGATCTCATCGCCGGGCAACAAGTCCGGCTCGGAACTCACCGCCTCGAGGCCGAGTTCCTCGGCAAGCTGCCGGGCCGCCGGGTTGGCCTCCTCCGCCAGCACCTCGGCCAACCCATCGTGTGCCATCCCGTCGGAACGCCGCACAAGCTCGGCGAGAAAGCGAGCCGGGCTGTCCCCCCGTACCCAGGGCGCGGTGAGAAGAATCCAAGGCGCCAGCGCATGAACGCGATGGGTGGCGCCGTCGCGCCCCGCCCGTCCCGGCGAGACGACCTCGACGTGCCATCCATCTGCGGCTAGCCCGTGGGCACACGTCAGGCCCGCAAGGCCGCTGCCCACCACCAGCGCGCGAGGGGTCCAGCTCTGACTCACCTTGGCAGTGTGCCACACCTTGGACACGGCTTTCGAGTTGGGCCGCGCTCGCCTGGTACGGAAATGTCCTGGGAAGTCGACTGTGCTAGCCGGCCGCCCGCTCCTCGACGATCAGACCGTCTCGCAGCCGAATCGTGCGTCGAGCGTGGGCGGCAATGTCCTCTTCGTGCGTGACCAGGACGATGGTATTGCCGGCGCGATTGAGCTCGTCAAAGAGCTGCATGATCTCCTCGCCGGTACGAGAATCAAGGTTTCCGGTCGGCTCGTCGGCGAGCAGCAACGACGGACGGTTGACGAGGGCACGCGCGACCGCGACGCGTTGTCGTTGGCCGCCGGAAAGCTCGTTCGGCTGGTGGTGCATCCGGTCCCCAAGCCCGACCGTTCCCAGCACGTGCTTCGCTCGTTCCTGCCGTTCGGCACGCGGGATGCCCGCGTACACAAGCGGTACCTCGACGTTCTCAAGTGCGGTCGTCCGCGAGAGCAGGTTGAAGGTCTGAAAGACGAAACCGATCTCGCGGTTCCGGATGCGCGCCAACTGATCGTCGTCAAGCCCCGAAACTTCCTGTCCGGCAAGCGAGTAGCTGCCCGCGGTCGCCGTGTCCAAGCAGCCGATGAGGTTCATCAGGGTCGACTTGCCGGACCCAGACGGCCCCATGATCGCGACGAACTCGCCCTTTTCTACGCTTACGCTGACGCCGGCAAGGGCGCGCACCTCGGTGTCACCCATCTTGTAGACCTTCACCAGGTCCCGGATTTCGATCAGCACGACTTTCCCTCTCCTATCGCCAGGTTCGGCTCCCTGCCTCCACCCATATCGACCTCCGAGCGGTCCATCAGGGCTTCGCGGAAGGCGTGGGTGCCGCGTCCGGCGAGTCCGGACGCACCCAGTTCCCGAACTTGAGCCAACCCACGTCAGCGAGCGCGGTGTGTGGCTCCCGCGGCTGCAGCTCCTCCTTGATCGAAACACCCATCGCGTCGAGGAGGCCGCCGACCGCGACCTGGTACCCCACCATGGCTTGGCGGTAGCCAACGCGCGCCTGGAGCTCGGCGTTGCGAGCGGCCGTGAGGTCGTCCTGGATCTTCAGCACCTGGTAGTTGGTCGACATGCCGTTGGCGAACTTCTTCTGCTCGGCGTCGAGGTTGCGCTCGGCGAGCTCGCGGGCCTTGAGTGCGGCGGCGATCGACTTCACGCCGGCCTCCACGGCGCGCACCGCGCCGCGCACGTCCAAGATCACGGTTTGACGCTGCAGCGCCATGGTCTGCTGTGCGGTGCCAAGGTCGAAACGCCGCTCGGCCAGTTGCGCCTTGGCCTGGTGGTTCCCCAGGGCGTACGAGAAGCTCACCGTCCCGGACCACTGCCTGAAGTCGGCGTGGTAGAGCTGGCGCAGCGCGTCCTCCCAACTGCCGGGAACGCTGCCGATCACATTCCCCTGCTGGTTAAAGACAAGGAGATCTCCGCCAGCACCGACGAGCCCGTAACCGAGGGCGAGATTGAGCTGCGGCCGGGTGGCGTTACGGGCGACGAGCAGGTTGGTCTGCCTGATCTGCAACTCGAGCTCACGCTGCTGCAGTTCCAAGCGGTGCTGCAGCCCTTGCTCGATCGCCCCCTCGAGAGCGACGGTCTCCGGTGTGACTTCCAACGCGTCGACAGGAGTGATCCGGCTCTGCCAGTCATCGAGGTTCTCGAAACCCATCAACCCCTTCAGGATGTCCGCGGCGTTGCCGACCGCGTTCTCGGCGAGGATGATGTCCTGCTCACGGGCCGCTACGGTAGCCTCCGACTGTATGATGTCGATCGGCGCCGAGGTGCCGATGCGCACGCGCGTGCGGGTTTGATCAAGCAGGTCCTGGGCGAGCTTGAGCGAATCTTTTTTCACCTGCAGGTTGTCGATGGCGTATACCAGGTTCCAGTACGCGTTCTCGACCGCCTGCACGGTGGTAGTCACGATCTGGGCGAACTGCACGCGAGAGATGTCGCGGTTACGCCTTGCCACCTCGATTCCGGCGCGAGTGACGTCGGTTCCAAAACCGGCGAGCAGGGGTTGGGCAAGGGAGAAGTTCAGCCCTGCGCTGTACGCGGGGTTGAGAAAGTAGAACGACGAATTGGTCGTGGTGCGCGTATCGGTGAACCCAATTCCAACCGTCGCCCCAGTGGGGAGGAGCTGTCCAAGCGAGAGGTCAAAGGTACGGGTGCGTTGCGATAGTTTCGCGGCGCCCTCCAGCTCGTTCGTGGAGGGAGCGGTCGCGTAAGCGCCACCTAGGTCCCCCTTCAGCATGGGGTCGAAGATGCCAGCACTCGCGAAAATCCCCTGCTGCGATGAGCCCAACCCAAGTCGGGAAACCTCCAGGTTGATGTTGTGCTCCAGCGCCATGGCGATCGCGTCCTGCAGCGAGATTTGCAGCTCCGGGGCACCGAGTCTCACACCGCGGGTCTGCTCGCCCGGCGTTGAGGACACTGGAAAGCGCGGGTCTGCCGCCCAGGCCGCGCTGCAAGCTACGATCGCCGCCGCGGTTGTGAGGCCACGCCGGAGGTTCCTTTTTCTCACATTCGCCTCCCCACCCATCATCGTTGGTCTAGTACGTCCAAGCGCGTCGCGTGGTTTCAAACCCGTTCCCCCGTGGGCTTGGCTGGCCGATGGCCGGCCCGGCGAGGCCGGGAGTCGGTGATGCTAGCGCGTACGTCCGCTCCTTGCCAAACGTCACGCACCCATGTCTGGTTCTCTGCCGCGCTCGGGTCGGACGGCTGCCGAGCGACTCGCCAGCCAGTCGGCGGCGCCGAGCAGCTCGGCGGTGGCCGGGCTCGAAGGGTGAGCCAACACGGCTGCAGGCGGGCCTTCCTCGACGACCTGTCCCCGCGCCATGACTGCAACCCGGTCGCAGAGACCGCCGATCAGGGTGACGTCATGGGCGATGACCAACAAAGCGAGGTGAGCTCGGCGGTGTAGATCAAGGAGCAGGTTGAGTACCTGGCCTCGCACGGAAGCGTCGAGGGCCGAAACCGGCTCGTCCAACACCAGCGCCCGCGGCCCAGAAGCCAATCCTCTTGCCAGCGCGACGCGCTGCCGCTCACCGCCCGAAAGCTCTCTCGGCCGTCGTCGCACGAACGCAGGGTCGCTCGGCAGGCCGACGTCCGAGAGGAGCTGTCCAACGCGCTGTCGCCGACCACGCCGATCCTCGATGCGATGGATGGCGAGCGGCTCGGCGAGGATCCCGCCAATGGTCTGACGGGGATCAAGCGACGAGAAGGGATCCTGGAAGACCACCTGGACGGCGCGTCGAAACGACGAGCGCGCCGCGGCATCGAGGTCAGCGAGTGGGCGACCCTCGAAACGGACCACACCTTCGTCAGCCGGCTCCAGACCCAGCAGGATGCGGGCGAGCGTGCTTTTGCCGGCGCCCGAGCGCCCGACCAAGCCCAGTACCTCGCCGCGTCGCAGCTCGATGGAGACTTTGTCGACGGCGACAACTACCTTGCCGCCTGAACCCCAGATGCTGCCCTGCCTCGCGTATCGGCGCGAGACGGCCGCGGCGGCAAGCAGCGGCTCCTCGTCACCCCCACGCATCGTGTTCCTCCGCATCGCTGGTGAGGAAACAGCGTACCAGGCGACCGCCGTCATGTGCCGTCAACGCCGGTCGTGCAGCATGGCAATGGGCAAACGCGACTGGGCAGCGGGGGGCGAAACGGCAACCCGTTACCCATTCGCCCGGTCGTGGCACGGCGCCGGTGACGGTGGCGAAGCGCCCACCCTCCGCCGTAGGCGCAGGCCGCGACTCCAAGAGTGCACGGGTGTACGGGTGGAGGGGGGTGGCGAAGAGCGTGTCGACCTGGGCGACTTCCACGGTTTCACCGGCGTAAAGCACCGTGACTCGCTCGGCCAGACGTGACACGAGGGGGAGATCGTGGCTGATGACGATGAGCGACAGCCGGCGGCGCTCGCGCAGGGAGCAGAGCAGCTCGACGAGGTGTTGCTGCGAGATCGTGTCGAGCGCCGATGTTGGCTCGTCTGCGATGAGCAGGCGCGGACTGGCTGCGAGCGCGCTCGCGATCAGCACGCGCTGGCGCTGGCCTCCGGAAAGCTGGTGCGGGTAGGACTGTGCCACCCGCTCTGGCTCGTCGAGCCCAACCTCGGCGAGAAGTTGGACCGCGAGCTCACGCAGCTCCTTACCACGCAGGCCGAGATGGAGGAGGGCGGATTCGGTCACCTGAAACGCAATCGAGCGTACCGGGTTGAAGGCCTGGCCAGGCTCCTGGAACACCATCCCGACGACACCGCCGCGCAGCCGCGCCAGGCCCTCCTCCGCTTGAGCGCGCACGTCCACGCCTGCAAGCTGGATCGACCCGCGCTCGATCCGGCCCGGCTCCGGGATGAGGCGCAGTAGCGCGAGAGCAGTGATGGTCTTGCCACACCCCGACTCCCCTACCACACCTACCGTTTGC
The DNA here is from genome assembly GCA_044447965.1 of Thermoanaerobaculales bacterium. GTDB lineage: Bacteria > Acidobacteriota > Thermoanaerobaculia > Thermoanaerobaculales > Thermoanaerobaculaceae > DATIYW01. The sequence goes on from JBIOGJ010000005.1 coordinate 90,747, forward strand.
CCTTCCTCGACCAGGAGCGAAACGCCGTCCACGACCCGGACCCAACCGCGGCCGGCGCGCGGGAATCCCACCGCGAGTCCTTGCAGGTCGACGATCGGCGTCATGCCTGGATTCTACCCGGCATCAGGAGCGAATAGGGGCGCTTTGAGCAGATCAAGCTTGCGTGGCAGCTTCATTCCCTCGCCCGGACTCGATAGGATATGAGTTGGAGGTGGATCGTGGCCCTCCCACGGCAACAAATGCTGGCTCGCGCGCGAGTGGTCCAAGCGCTGGTGCTCGACGTGGACGGCGTGCTCACCGACGCGAGTCTCTACTACGGCCCGCGCGGTGAGGCGCTCAAGGCGTTTTCCGCCCGCGACGGCTTTGCCATCAAGCTGGCGCAAAGTGAGGGGATCAGCGTGGCCATCCTGTCGGGGCGGCTCGCGCCCCCGCTCAAGGCCCGCCTTGCGGACCTTGGCATCGGGCATCCGCTGGTGATCGAGGGCAGCCGCAACAAGCGGCGCGACCTCGCCACACTCGCGCGACGGCTCAAGCTCAACTTAGCGGAGGTGGCCTACGTCGGAGACGATCTTCCCGATCTCCCCGCGCTCGCCGATGCAGGACTCGCGGTGTGCCCCGCGGATGCGACCGATGAGGTGCGTTCCCGCTGCCATTACGTCTGCCAGGCTGGCGGGGGCCGAGGCGCCGTCCGCGAGGTGGTCAAGTTGCTTCTCGTAGCTCGAGGAAGATGGGACACCGTGGTCGCCGACTGGGAGGCTGGCCGCGCCTTCGCGAGCTCGCCGGCCTCGGGCGCCAAGCCGGCTGGCGGGAGCTGACTTCACCAGGCTGCTCATGGCCTGTCCTCACTCACGGTAAGCGCCTAAACTGACGGCATGGCTCGCCAGCTCGAGCGCCTTGGACCTGGTGTCTGGCAGATCCCTCCCACCGGAGGCATGCTGGTGCCGGCCCGCGTCTACGCGAGCGAAAAACTGCTCGCCGCAATTCGCAACGATCGATCGCTCGAGCAGGCATGCAACGTCGCGCACTTGCCGGGCATCATCGACGCCTCGCTCGCCATGCCCGACATGCACGAGGGCTACGGCTTTCCCATCGGCGGCGTGGCGGCGTTCGACGCGAAGGATGGCCTCATCTCTCCGGGTGGGGTGGGCTACGACATCAACTGCGGCGTCCGGCTCATGCGCACTGACCTGGTAGCCAGCGAGCTTGGCAACCGGTTGCCGCGGCTCGTGCACCAGATCCAGCGCGACGTGCCGGCCGGCGTGGGCAGCGAAGGCGCCATTGCCAAACTGTCCGACCGCGATCTTGCTGAGGTCCTGCGCGACGGTGCGGCGTGGGCAGTTGAGAACGGCTACGGCCAGAACGAAGACCTGGAATACACCGAGGCGCGCGGCTGCCTGGAAGGAGCCGACCCCGCGGCGGTCTCCCGCCGCGCGCGGGAGCGCGGCGCGCCGCAGCTCGGCACGCTCGGCTCCGGTAACCACTTCGCTGAACTGCAGGTTGTTGAAGAGGTGCTTGACCTCGAGGCAGCCGCTGCGTTTGGCCTGGTACCCGGTCGCGTCACCGTCCTCCTGCACTCTGGCTCCCGGGGGCTCGGCTATCAGGTTTGCGACGATGCCCTGGCGTCGATGCACGAGGGGACCAAACACGGTGGTTTCGACCTCCCGGATCCGCAACTCGTGGCGGTGCCGATTGGCTCGGCGGAAGGCAAGCGCTACCTGGCTGCAATGCGCGCGGCGGCCAACTTCGCCTGGGCCAACCGACAGGTGATGATGGTGCTGATCGAGCGCGCGTTGATACGTGTCCTCGGCGGTACCCGCGCCTCGCTGGGGTTTCGCTTGGTGTACGACGTCGCGCACAACATTGCCAAGATCGAAGAACACCACCTCGAGGGCAAGCGACTCCGCCTGTTGGTCCACCGCAAAGGTGCCACTCGCGCCTTCCCCGCCGGCCACGCGGAAGTGCCTGGCGCGTATCGCGGAGTTGGCCAACCGGTACTGATTCCGGGCGACATGGGTCGCGCTTCATTTGTGTGCGTGGGGACGGACAAGGCAATGGCGGAAACATTCGGCTCGGCTGCGCACGGCGCAGGACGCCTCCTCTCCCGCCACGCTGCCCGCCGCGCCGGGGGCGGCCGCAACATTGCGGACGAGCTGGCGCGGCGTGGCGTGACGGTTGCGGCGCACTCGCCCAAGACCCTGGCCGAAGAGATGCCCGAGGCGTACAAGGACGCCTCCGAGGTGGTTGAGGGCCTGCGCCTCGCCGGAATCGCCATGCCCGTCGCCCGCCTCCGGCCGATCGGCGTGGTTAAGGGCTAGAGCCCTACGCCGCGAGCTGCCACCGTGGCGTTCGCCTGAGCGACCGGCTTGACGACAATCTCGTCGATGTTGACGTGCCAGGGCCGCGTGACGGCCCAGGCGATACAGTCGGCCACGTCTTCGGCGCGCAGCGGTGTGAGGCCTTGGTACACCTTCGCCGCACGCTCGCGGTCGCCGGCGAAGCGGACCACGCTGAACTCCGTCTCGACCAAGCCAGGCGAGACATCGGTCACGCGCACCGGTTTGCCGTTGAGCTCCAGGCGCAGCGTCTTAGTCACCGCGACCGCGGCATGTTTGGCGGCCGTGTAGCCCGCGCCTCCGGGATAAACCTCCCGTCCCGCGATCGAGGTCACATTGACGATGTGGCCGCGACCCGCTTCGAGTTTCGGCAGGAGGGCTCGCGTCACGCGCATCAGGCCGAGCACGTTGGCCTCGAACATCCAAGCCCAGTCCTCGTCTCTCGCCTGGCTCACAGGCTCCAGTCCATGCGCCCCGCCCGCGTTGTTCACCAGGATGTGTAGGGGCTCCGGCACCTTGGCGCAGAACGCTAAGACCGAAGCGGCGTCCGTGACGTCGAGCGGGAACGCCTGCCCACCAACCTCCTGCGCCAACTCCTCTAGCCAATCGAGTCGGCGCGCGCCGAGGATCACGTCGAAGCCGGCCGCGGCCAGCGCCCTCGCCGTGGCGGCGCCGATGCCGGCGCTTGCCCCGGTTACCACTGCCACCTTGCGGTCATCGTTTGCCATCACGCCTCCAACCGAGCCGTGCCGCGCCAGGTGTGCCTGACGCGACCGCCGATAGCGTGCCTCCGTCCGGGCCGGGAAGAGCCGCCCGGCTGGGGCTGCCTCCCACTTCCCGCGATGCAACAGGCCAAGCGCCGAAACCAAAACGCCCCACCGTGGCGGGGCGAGTCTGTCATGGTGCCCAGGGGCGGAATTGAACCGTCGACACCGGCATTTTCAGTGCCGTGCTCTACCAACTGAGCTACCTGGGCACTCCAGGTCGGGCGAGTATGCCGGCGCATCCGAGGGCTGTCAACCGGCGACGGCACCCAAACGTTCGCCAGGAATCCGCGCGAGAGCCGCTCGTGCTGCGGCGCACCGAGCATACTCAGACCACCCCAGTCGCCCTACAATGCGAGGATGAAACGGAGCGCCGCCGGCGTTCCCCTCCTGGTCGTTCTTGGCCTGCTGCTCGCAGCCTTCTACCCCTCATTGATGCTCGACGATCGCCTTTCCCCCGAGGCCAGCTTGAAGAGCGTGCCGCCATGGCGCCAACAATTGGGACCGTATCCGAAGCCATCGCCGCTGTTCCTGGCCGCGGCTACCCGCTTGGGCCCGCGGCTCGCTTGCATCTCACGCGATGCCTTTTCGGTTGCGCTCTGGGACCCCTGGATTGGCGGGGGCCGACAAGGCTGGCTCGCTGCGCCCGAAGAAGGCGGCGCGCCATTGCCCCTGATTGCAGGGCTGATCGCGCGGCCCGACTGGGCCTGGACCGCCTTGGTCGCCCTCGAGCTGGGTGTGGGGTTCTTGGTTCCCTGGTGGGTGGCACGCCGTCTTGGCCTAGGTCCTTGGCCCGCAGCGGTGACCGGATTGTCGTATGGACTTTCTGGGGCGGTGACCTTTCACTGGTTGGACTGGCAGGGCTCGGCACTGGTTCTCGGGCCCCTCGCCCTAGTCCCGGTCACCATGCCACAAACCCGCCGCTGGCGCGGAATTGCCTCCTGGGCGATGGTGATTGTCCTCCTCATCTTAAGCGGGGCTCCCGCCATGCCCTTCATCGCGGCGGCGGTTTGCTTGGCAGTTCTCTCGCGTCCCCTGCTCGGCCATCGCCAGCGCTGGGGTGGCGTCATGACTGCCGGAGTGCTTGCGCTCATGGTGGTCCTCCCGTCGCGTTGGCTGGATCATGCCGGAGCCGAGCCCGGCGCTGCCGCACCCATCGAACAACCAGGCCCACCGGCTGGTGACCTGAGGGCATTCGTTGTGCCCCTGGAGGCTGCCGCGCTCGGCGGCGAGGCGCCGGGCACGCCAGCGGTTGGGCCAGGCGCCTCCGCGTTTCTGGGCGCCACCACGCTGGCCCTCGCCCTGCTCGGAATCGGTGCGGCGCCACCTCGGCTGCGGGGCTACTGGCTCGCAATCGGCGCACTCTGCCTTGCCACGGTAGTGCTGCCGGCCGCCATCGTCGGACAGGTAGCTGGCTCACAGCGACAATTCGGCCTACTCGCCCTGGCGGTAGCCGTCCTAGCCGGCTACGGAGCCGAGGCACTGTCGCGGCGACTGTCGCCCGGCACGCTGGCCGAGTTCGGTGGCGCCGTGCTTTGCGCGGTTGTCGCGCTAACCCTCGCGCCTCCCGCGGGCAGGAATCTTCCCTTTGCGCCTCAGGATGAGGCTCGGCTTCCATCGCCGGTTCCAAGCCGTGCCCTTGCGCTCGACGCACGGGGCGCCGCGATCTTGAACGCCCTCCCACCCGACGTCGGGGCCACACTGGGTTTGGCCGACGTCCGCGGAGCGTTCTTCCGCCGGGAGCCGCGCTACGCGAGGTTGCTGGGCGCAACGCCGAGCGGAGAGCTGCCGATCTCGCGTGCCCTGTCGACCGAGTGCGCGCGCCTGGGTTTGCGGTGGCTGGTGGAGCCGCTGTCGCTGCACGTGATCTCGGGCGAGATCTTCGCGCGCGCGGACCAGGCGGACCTTCGCGTCAGCGACGAACAGCGGCCCGATGGCCTAAGACGGTTCCCCGCGGAGGCACCGCTCAACGCATGTCGGCTCGGGCTTCCGGCTGCCTACGTTGCGTCTCGGGTGTGGCTGGAGAGGCCGGGAGACCGGCGGGAGCTGGCGCCGGACCCGGCCCTTGCAACGGAAAGCGCGGCGTGGCAGTGGTTCTCCATGCCAGAGGCATGGCTGCCGGGGCCCACCGCTCTGGCGCTGCAGCTCGGCTCGGCCGCTCCGAGTCGCCTGATGGTGGCATGGGACGACTCCGGTCTGCGCCTCCGTCGCGAAGAGCACGGCGTGCGGCTTTGGGAATGGGACGATGCGCCGCCGCTTGTCTTCCTCGCCAGCGCCGTGCAGGCCGAAGGCGGTGTTGCGAGCGACGATCCCCACGCCTGCACCTTGCCTCCGGAGCGTCTCCTCGCGCTGCAGGCGGCACAGGTTACGCCTGCAACGGGCAAGGTCACGGTGGAGCGCGTCACTCCCACGGCTGTCGAAGCAGAGGTTACCGTTGCGAATCCAGCCCTCCTCGCAATCGAGGTCAAGTACCGGCCCGCGCTTTGGCGTGCCGAGGTAAACCATGCACCGGCGCGAAGTGAGAGGGTGAACGGCGTATGGACCGGCATCGTGGTACCGGCGGGCCGTTCGCAGGTAATGCTGCGCGCCCGTGTGCCGCTCCCGATTTGGCTCGTGTCCGGAGGTGCCGCGCTTGCAGTGGTGGCGTTGGCGGTCGTGCGGAGGGTCTGAATGAAGCTGGTGATCGTGGTTCCCGCCTGGAACGAGGAGGAAGCGCTGCCGCACACCCTAGCCGAACTCCCCAAGCAACTTGACGGATTCGAGAGCATCGAGCTGCTGGTGGTGGACGACGGCTCAACTGATCGGACCGGTGCGTTGGCGCATGAAGGCGGCGCCTTGGTGGAACGCCTCTCGCAGCATCACGGCCTCGCGTTTGCGTTCACCGCCGGACTCTCGGCCGCGCTGCGGCGCGGGGCCGACGTGGTTGTGAACACGGATGCCGACGGCCAGTACGATCCCGCCTCGATTCCCGCGCTGGTAGCGCCGATCATTGCAGGCGAGGCCGATATCGTGCTCGGCGACCGCGGCGTGGCGACACTCTCGCACTTCTCGCCCGTCAAGCGGTGGCTGCAGCGGCTTGGCGCCTGGCTCGTCCGCGTGCTGTCGGGGACCCCGGTTCGTGACGCCACCACGGGCTTCCGCGCCTTTTCGCGCGCTGCTGCGGCACGATTGAATTGCTACACCACGTTCACTTACACGCTCGAAACCCTGGTGCAAGCCGGCCAGGCCGGCCTCGCGGTCCGGTCGGTGGCGGTGGCGGCGCGTGCCACCGCGCGCCCCTCTCGACTGTTTCACAGCAATCTGGGCTACGTGGCGATCTCCCTCGCTACTCTGGCCCGACTCGTCTTCATTTACCGGCCGCTGCGGGCCCTCCTTGCGTTGGGCGGGTTGTGCTGGTTGGCCGGCTTGGTGCTCGCCGTCCGGTTCGGCTACTACTACCTTGCCGGCATTTCCCCATCTGGTCACGTTCAGTCGCTCATTGCGGCCGCGGTTCTTGGTCTTGTCGGCGTGCAGCTCGCGGTGCTCGGGGTGCTGGCCGACCTCACCGCGGTCAACCGTCGGTTGCTCGACGAGTCGCGCGCGAGGGAGCGGGAGCGCAAGTGACCACGCGGAGGTGGAAGCGGTGGCTGCTCGGGGTTTGCGGCCTCGGGTTGCTGGCCGGGCTGCTCGTGGTCGCCCGGCCGAGCAACGTCGTGCACCTCGCCAAGCAGGCCGAGTGGAGCGGGTTGCTGGTCGCCTTCGCCTGGGCGGTCGCCCTCGCGGCGTTGCGCGGTCTGCGCCTGAGCATGGTATCCGGTGGCCGGCTGAGCGTGGGCCCGGGCCTTGCCGTCGCCGCGGCCGGCCAGCTTGCCGTGGGCGTTCTCCCCCTTCGACTCGGTGAGGTGGCGCTCGTGCCGCTGCTCGCCGCTGCGGGCGTGCCCGGGACGGTACGAGGCCTTTCGCTGCTCGTCGTGGTCCGCGTCCTTGACCTCGGGGCCGTACTGTGTTGCGCGGTCGGCGTTGCTTTCGTCGTTGGCCGGAGCCCCACCGTCGCCGGCGTGACGCTGCTGGCGCTCGTGGTCGCCACGGTTGTCGCGTGGCAAGGTGGGACCGCCGTGCTGGGCCAGGCTGTGAGGCGATGGCGGGCGCGACGGAACTGGACTCGCCGCCTCCTGCGTCAGCTCTTGCAGGTGCGCCGCGAGCTGCGGGCGCTGGGGCGCGCGCCAGGCCGGGCGCTCGCGTGTTTGGTGCTTTCGCTCCTGATCTGGTCGTCGATTTGGGCGTTGACGGTGGCGTTGCTGCGCGCCATGCACATCGGCTGGCCGCCTGGTGCCGTGCTGCTGGGCGTGTTGGGCGCAACGGTGGCCTCGAGCCTGCCGATTAACGCTTTCGGCAATTTTGGCACGCAGGAGGCGGGATGGTCCGCCGCGCTCGCCGGGGTCGGCGTTGACCCGGCCGGCGCCCTCGCTGCGGGCTTCGCCACCCACCTTTGGACGCTCGTGTTTCAAGCCGTGCTGGGAGCAGTGGCGATCCTCTACCTCGCCGCGCGCCAGTCCGGTAGACGGGAGAGGACGTTGCGGGCCAGCGTCACGAGCTTTCTCAGCTCCCGCCGCGACCCATAAGTCACGAGATCAAGCCGGGTGCTGACCGAATCAGAGGTAACCTCGAAGCGCACGCAAGGGCCGACGATCCCGTGGCGGAGCTGATCGAGCAGGCGCTCCTCGTCGAATTCGAACACGCCGCTAGGCTCCACCACCTGCGCCAGGTAGGTACCGGGCGGGAGCGTGAGCCAGAGCTGCGGGTAGCGGTGCGGCACGAGACTGGCCAAGACGCTGCGCGCTCGTGCCGCAATTGGGTCGCGACGCGGCGCAATGGCCACCAGAATCGGTTCCTCGCCGGCAACGATGCCGATGCACCCGACGGTATAGCCGAGGCTCGCCGCGGCTTCCGCCAGCACGCTCGAGACCGCCGCCACCACTTCGCCCCAGCGCGCTGAAGGGACGCTGAGCTCGAGGGTGATGCGATCGATCCCGCGCTCGCGACGGCGCTTGACCCTCGCGAGCAGGGCGTTTCCGCGCCGGCGCAGCGCCGCGCTCCTCCGCCAGGCAGTCAGGGGCGCGGCAACCGCGAGCAGCGGCAGGACCGCCACTGCCAGGCAGCCGCGCCGAGCCGTCAGGCGCTCGGCCAGAGCTCTCTCCCTGCCACCTCGCGGTCGAGGTCAGCCGTCAGGACATCGAGGCCTGCTTTGATCACCGCCATCCCCTGCTCCATGTCTCCGCCTAGCTGTCCGGGTAGCCAGGGATCGCCCCACACCACAACGACCTTGGTGAACGGCTTGGGCAACACCATGTGGTCCCAGGAACGGAGCACGGCCGGGCGCCGACATGAGAACGTAACCGGCACAATCGGCAAGTCGAGGCGACGGGCGAGGACGATTGCGCCGGGCTTCACCTTCCGCCACGGCCCCCGCGGTCCATCGACGGTCAAGGACGCAAACGAGGCACCGGCCCGTACCTCCTCGACCATTTCCTCGAGCGCTTCGCGCCCGCCCCGCGACGCCGAACCCCGGGTCGCCTTCATGCCGACTCCGTCGATGATTCCCGCGGCGAGGGCACCGTCGTTGGAACGGCTGGCCATCGTCACCGTCCCGCAGCCGATGTTGGCCAGCACGGTGCCGATGATGCGGCCGTGCCAGATCGCGGCGACGTAAGGGCGCGTTATGGTGGGTGCCCAGCGCTGCTCGAAACGCAGCGTCAACGCCCAAGTGCGGCAAAGCAGCGCGACCGCACGGCCCCCGAGGTACCAGACTCGCTCGCCCACGGCGTCATTCTGCCACGGACCATCCTCGCCGACGCGCCGCGTGCGCCGCACGCCAAGCGCTTACACCGGCGGCCGCGATGCGCATACCCAAGACAGGGGTCGGTCTCACGCAGACCGAGTCGCGATTGCCGCCGTGGCGTGGTAGCCTTCCAGCGGTGAAGGGACTGAGGATCTTCCGCCGTGTCCTGGCCTACTACGGCGACCACTTGGGCGCAACGATCCTGGGTTGCGCCTCGGTCGTCGCCTCAGGCCTCATCGCTCTGATGGCCCCCGGGATCGTGAGGCGAGCGATCGACGCACTCACGGCCGGGGCCCACCTGGGTGTGATCGCACGCTTGGCCGCCCTCTTGGTCGCGATCGCCGCGGTCTCCGGGTTGTTCCTCTTCATCCAGCGCAACATCCTCGTGTCGGTGTCGCGCCACCTCGAGCACCGCCTCCGGGTTGACCTCTACCGCCATCTGCTCCGCCTGCCACCCAGCTTCTACATGCGCGAACGGGTCGGCGATCTCCTTACCCGGGCCGTGAGCGACGTTGGCGCGGTACGCATGGCGGTCGGGCCAGCTCTGATGTACGCCCTCAACACCGTGACGGTGTTGGTCGTGAGCGTGGTATTGATGGCACGGATCCACCTCCCTTTGACCCTGCTCGCGCTCGCTGCGCTGCCGCTGGTGGCCGGCGCGACGCGGTATTTCGGCACCCGTGTGCATGCACGCTGGGGTGTCGCGCAGGAAGCGTTGTCCACCTACACCGCGCGGTTGCAGGAGCACCTGGTCGGCTTGCGGGTGCTGCGCGCGTACCACTGCGAACGCGCCGAGGAGCACGAGATGCGGACCCGCAACCGTGCGTACGTGGCCGCGAGTGCACGCCTGATCACCATCCAGGCGCTGTTCCAGCCCCTCCTCCAGGCGCTCATCGGCTTGTCGTTCGTCGCGGTGCTGGGCATCGGCGGCAACGCGGTGCGAGCTGGCACGATGACGCTTGGCCAGTTCGTCGAATTCAACCTCTACCTCGTGCGCCTGATCTGGCCGATGATCGCGGTGGGCTGGGTTGCAAACCTCCTCCAACGCGGCGCGGCCTCGATGACCAGGATAGAGCAGCTCTTCGCCCAGACGCCCCTCCCGGAAATGGTCACGGTGACCGGCGATGATGCGCCGCGTGAGGGCGCCGCGCAGCTCGAGTTTCGCCATGCGGAGTTCACCTTCCCGACCGCAGCGACCCGGGCGCTTGCCGGCGTGTCGCTCACGGTTCGACCCGGTGAGCGGCTGGCGATCGTGGGTGGAATCGGCAGCGGAAAGAGCACACTGCTTTCGCTCATCCCGCGCCTGCTCGAGCCTGGCCCTGCCACCGTGTTGCTCGACGGCGTCGACGTTCGCGCCCTATCCCTCGGTCGCCTGCGCACGGAGGTGGCGCTCGTCCCGCAGGGCAGCTTTCTCTTCTCTGCCACACTACGGGAGAACATTGCCCTCGCGAGACCGGACGCCAGCGATGAGGAGGTACTCGCTGCAGCCTTGGCGGCGGGCCTCAAGGAAGACCTGGCGCGCTTGCCCAACGGCTTCGATACCGTCGTCGGCGAGCGCGGCGTTACCCTCTCGGGCGGCCAGCGCCAACGGGTCGCGATCGCCCGGGCGCTCATCACCAAACCTCGGCTGCTGCTCCTCGACGATTGTCTCTCCGCAGTGGACACCCAAACCGAGCGCGTGATCCTCGAGGCGCTACCGAGGACCACACTGCTGTTTGCGACCCACCGCCTCGCTGCGGCCGAGCAGTGCGACCGGGTTTGTGTGCTCGAGCACGGGAGCGTGCTCGAAAGCGGTACCCCGGCTGAGCTGGCCGGCCGCGCCGGCCGCTACGCCCACCTGCTCGCGCTGCAGAAGCTCGAACAACAGGAGGCGTGGCCCCGGACGGCGTAGCCGGCTTTCTCCTGCGATGGCCCAAACTGTCGCGGCCGTCAGTTCACGCCGGTGCGCTGACCTTGGAGCAGCTCGTCGCGTGGCTCGCGCCGTGCCACCCGTCGGAAGCGATCCGCATAACCCTCAACGGCGCCAGCGGACTCATCGATCTCGATCCGCTCGAGCCGATGCGCGGGAAGAAAGAGCGTCACCGGGCCGATCATCGGCGTGGCGGCACTCGCGACCTGACGGAGCCAGTCTTCAAACGCCTCCAGCGGAACACCCCGGAGGGTGGCGCCGACCGGAGTGAGGCCGAGCAAGATGCCAAAGAACTTCTCCCGGGGGGTTGCACAACTGACCACCACCAGCTCGCCGGTCTCCATCGCCCACCTCATCGGCGCGGCTGGCGTAGCTCGATGAGCACGCCACCCGCAGATTTCGGGTGCACGAAGCACACTTCGCTGCCTTGCGCACCTGGTCGTGGCTCAGCCGAGACGAGCTGGCAGCCTGCCGCGGCCAACGCCGCCATCGTTGCCCGGATGTCATCGACCTCGAAGCAGAGGTGGTGAAGGCCTTCGCCGCGCTTGGCAAGAAACGCGGCGATTGGCGAGTCCGGCGCAGTGGGCTCGAGCAACTCCAAGCGGGTGCCCTCGACCGGGAGGAACGCCACCTTGACCTTTTCCGACGGGACATCCTCGCTCCCGCCCACTTCCATACCCAGCGCGCGATAAAAAGCGAGGCGCTCCTCCAAGGAGCGAACGGCAACGCCAACGTGGTGTAGGACGCTCATCAGCCCTTCTCCAAAAAGCGGCCCAGCAGGCCACGTGCGGCCGTGTAGGGATCCAGCCTCGCGGCCTCCACGTCGGCGAGCAGCGCGCCGTAGGATTTGCGGTGGCCGGCCGTGAGCTGCTCCAGGACGAGAGCCTTGAGCACCCTCTCGACGCGCCGGCGGGCGCGGCGGAGGCGCAGCTCCTGGCGCCGCTCACCGGTGTCGAGGAACGCCTGATGGCGCCGAATCGCCTCGGCCAGCTCCGTAATGCCACTCCCCGCAGCGGCGGACACCGCGACGACCGGAGGGCGCCAATCCCGCGCCGGCGCCATCGCGAGCATCGCCTCGACTGCCGCGACCTGGCCCTCGTAACCGGGAAGATCTGCCTTGTTCACCGCAAACACTTGGCCGATCTCCATCACCCCGGCCTTGGCCGCCTGCACATCATCGCCGAGCGCCGCGGTAGTGACCAGCACCACGGTGTCCACCTCGCTGGCAACCTCGACCTCATCCTGCCCGACGCCGACTGTTTCGACCAGCACCCAAGAGAACCCGGCAGCGTCGAGGACATCGACTGCGTCAGAGGCGGCTGCGGCGAGGCCCCCGAGAGAGCCACGCGTGGCCATCGAGCGCACGAACCCGCCGCGAGCCACAAGCTCGGGCATACGGATCCGATCGCCGAGCAACGCGCCACCCGTGAACGGGCTGGAGGGATCGATGGCAAGCACGGCCACCGACTCATGGGCGTCGAGCAGCTCCAGGCCGAGCCGCTGGACCAGCGTGCTCTTGCCTACCGCTGGAGCGCCTGTGATGCCGACCGTCCGTGCCCGCCCGGGCCGACCCCGCAGTCCGCGCAGCACCGCCTCCGCCGCCGCGCCGCCGCGCTCGACCGTGGACAGCGCCTTGGCCACGCGCCGCTGATCTGACGCCTCAGGCTGTTTTACCTCGGCCACGGGGAAGAGCCTACGCTCCGATGATCTCGCGGGCAATCACGAGGCGCTGAATCTCGCTGGTGCCCTCACCGATGGTGCAGAGCTTGCTGTCCCGCCAGAACTTCTCCACCGGGTAGTCCTTGATGTAGCCGTACCCGCCGTGGATCTGAACCGCGTCCTCACTGACCTTGACCGCGGTCTCAGAGGCGAACAGCTTGGCCTGTGACGAGAGAAGCGTGGTCTTGCCGCCTGCGTCCTTGATCTCGCCCGCCCGTTCCGTGAGCAGGTGTGCGGCGGCGATCGCCGTCGCCATGTCCGCAAGCTTGAGGCGCACGGCCTGGAAGTCCGCGATCGGTCGCCCGAACTGACGCCGCTGCCTAGCGTATGCCACCGCCGCTTCGAACGCGCCGCGGGCGATCCCCACGCTCATCGCCGCGATCGAGATGCGGCCCCCGTCGAGCACTTCCATCGCCTGGTGGAACCCGTCGCCCTCCTTGCCCAGAAGCGCGTCGGGACCAAGCTGGCAGTCCTCCAGGAGGAGCGAGGCGGTGTCGGAGACGCGCATCCCGACCTTGTCCTCCTTCTTGCCCCGCACGACGCCGGGCGCGTCGAGCGGCACGATGAAGGCGGAGATGCCGCGATGGTCCTTCCCCGGGGAGGTACGCGCGGTGAGCACCGCGACGCCGCCGACCGAGGCGTGCGTGGTGAAGTTCTTGCTGCCGCGCAGCATCCAACCGCCTCCCGAGCGAGTCGCCGTGGTCTTGGTGGCGCCGGCGTCCGAACCTGCCTCGGGCTCGGTCAATCCCCACGCGCCGAGCATTTGACCCGAAGCCAAGCCGGGCACCCAGGCGCGCCGTTGTTGCTCGTTGCCGAACATGAAGATGTGGTTGGTACACAGCGAGTTGTGCGCGGCCACCGAGAGCGCGACGCCGCCCTCGACGGCCCCGAGCTCCTCGAGCACGGCAATGTACTCCTGATATTTCAGCCCAGCGCCGCCGTACTCCTCGGGTATCAGGATGCCGAGGAGGCCGAGCTCGCCGAGCTTGCGAAACACCTCACGGGGAAAATGAGAGCTCTCATCCCACTCGCGCGCGTGCGGCCCGATCTCGGCCGTGGCGAACTCGCGCACCATCTCACGGATCTCACTCGCCTGCTCCTGTGAAGTGACGCTCATGGCTTCTCACCCTCCCACCGTGTGACGTCCACGCCAGTGTAATAGGTCTTGAGGATCTTTACGTACGTGGCTCCTCCCCGCGCGAGGCCGAAGGCACCGTTCTGGCACATCCCAACGCCATGCCCCCACCCCCGCCCAAGGAAACGCACGGTCGCCCCGGCGCCGTTCCCGCGTGCCACGGTGATGAAGAGTGTGTCAGGGAGTTCGAGCGCGCGGCGAAACGGAAGACCGGGGAGTTCTCGGGACCCGTCGCTGCTATCCACCGCGACGGCTAGCGCGCGTCCGGATGCCCCGCGCCGGGTCACCCTCACCGAGCGCACGCCAGCGAGGCCCAGGCGGCGTCCGATCTCCTCAAGCGACAGCTCACGCGCCCACCAGTTCCAGGCCGAGGCGGCATCGGCGGCGTCGAGCGGCTCGACCTCGATGACGGGGCAACGATCCTCCACACACCAGAGCGTACCCGGCGATCCAGGCGGAAACCGCACCGAGGCCTTCCGCCAGCGCTCGCCTCGCCGCTCCAGCACTACCTCCTGGCCGGAAAGGCGATGCGGCGCCTCCGATCCGTCCGTGACCAGAGCGAGACCCACCGGCGACGGCAGTAAGCGGCCCGACACCACTTGCACCCGGCCTGTGAGCTGCGCCATTCGCACCACGAGGGCCATCTCGACCGTGGTTCGAGGGGTGCCGGGTTGCGACGCCGGGAGCGGAAGGCGGTAAAGATCGAGCAGGCGCTCGAGCGACTCCTCGTTCGCGTCTCCCGGCGCCTGGCGCAGCAGCAGCGGCGCCTCTCCCAGACCAAACGCTATGGCCAGCTCTCTGGCGTTCATTTCGACCACGTGGTGCACGAGGCGCGCCGCGAGCGGAGCCGGGCGTGGCGGCACCCCGAGAGCCAACGCCGCCTGCTTGCCGATCTCCTCCAAATGCGACAGGGCCGCGAGCCAGTGCCCTGCCGACGTGGGCGCGCCCAGCGTCAGATCGCCGTCGCAAACACACGCGACCCCTTTGAGATAGGGTGCACCACGGGGCGGAAAGACTGCGCCACCGTCCTCGGTGTGACCGGCACAGGTGGAGTGGTACATCGCGTCGATTGGGCGCCCTTGGTACGCCACGATCTCGCCGGCGGTCTCGGCTACGGCCCGATCGGTCAACGGATGCTCCGCGGTTGCGCCCTCGTAGACCTGACATGATTGCGAGTCGCACAGGTCGTAGCCGTCGCCCGCGTGGTCGCCCAGGTGGGCCACCGCGTAGGTACGCGCAGCCACGGCTTGCGCCTTCAGTGCCTCAAGGGCGGGAAAAGCCCGTGGCCCCATCTCCGCAGGCACGACGCCGCGCAGGTACTCCTCGAGGCTCAGCACGTTGATGACCGCAACGCCCTCGACGCCGGGGCGGACCTCGAACTCCCCCCGCACAGCCTTGGCGCCGACACGAACCGGCTCCGGGTCGAACGGCACGACGCGAATCCGCTCGCCGCTGACAGTGGAGCCACTCTCGCCGGCGAGGACAACGCTCCCGCCAGCGGTAACCCCGAGCTGCTTCTGGTCCGTAAAGCCGGCCTCGACGAGCCGCTGAGAAAACTCGCCGGCAGCCTCCCCATCGCTGCCCAGCGCAACGAGGCGGCGCAGCGTCTCACCGTCGCCACGCACCTCGCCACGGATTCCCGCCTCACGCAAGCGGGCGAGGGCGGCGTTGGCGTTGCCAGGGTCTGCAAACGCGCCCACCTGGATTGCCACAAACCCCCCGACGACCCTCGCGGTCAGCGGTCCGCGCAACATGAAGGTGGTGCTTCCCGCGACGCAGGCGAAGCGCCGGCCCAACTCCGGGAAGAGCGAATTGGCAGGCGCTTGCAGCAGGACCCGCACCAACGGCGGGTGTACGTCATCGCGCTTCGGGATCTCCACCGCTGCCACCGGGGTGGGTGTTGGCAACGCCGGGGTGGCTACCAAGGCGGGAATGAAGGGTGCCGGCGGTGGTGGTGCAATCGCCACTGGCGGCGTCGTGCGACACCCGGTGCCCAACGCAACCGCGACGAGGGCAGCGACGAACCAGGCCCGGGTGCACCTCGCCGCGAGGCCTCTCATCAGCGTCCAGCGCTGGGCTGCACCGGGTGGCGGGCCCGGTAGTCCTGACCGTAAAGCTCGACTACGTCGCACATCTCGAACAGTCGCGAGCGCAGCCGTTCGGAGATGCGATCAGCGAAGTTCTCGGTCCAGCGCTCCGCGCCGCCGCTCTCGCCAGGCTCGCCGCCATATGGCACGGGCGGCGTGCCATGCCGTGGCGGTTGCGCCTTGTCAAGGAAGTTGGTGGTGCAGATGGTCAGGCGCTTGCCCATGTAGCGCGAGTTGATCACGTAGTAGAGCAGGTCCCGCACCCACTCGGTGAGCCGGCCCGCGCCCAGCTCGTCGAGCACCAGCAGCTCCGCCTCCGTGACCGGGCTGAGGATCGCCTCGCGAGTCGGACCGCCACCATCGAACGAAATTTGGAGCTGCTGGACCAGCTCGATGGCGTTGACGTAGAGCCCACGAGCTCCCTTGGACGCGACGATCTCCTTAAGCGCCGCGACCGCGAGGTGCGTCTTGCCGGTGCCGACGTTCCCCATGAACAGCAGGCCCCGCTCGACTCCGGGGTAGGCGTCGATGAATTCCCTGGTCAGGCGCTTGGCCTTCACCTGGAGGTGGCCGCCAGGCTTCGGTTCCCACACTTCGAACCCTTCCACGGTGCAGTGCTGGTAGCGAGGTGGGATCCGGCTCACCTTGAGCAACGCGCTGGGGTCGAGTCGCCGCCGACAACTGCAGCGGATCGCGACTTCCGTTCCGTCGCGGTTCTCAATGGTCCAGCCTGTACCGGCACAGATCGGGCACGGCGACGGCTTCGTTCGCACGCGCCATTCTAGCCCGCATTATTCATGAGGTTTCTCCTGCGAGCGGCGCTACACTCACCGGCCATGGCTGGTGACGGTCTTCGGCTGCTGCGCTGGTTCCGCAAGAGGCAGCGTGACTTCCCCTGGCGTACCGCCCTGCCGCGCGACCCGTACCGGGTCTTGGTCGCCGAGGTGATGGCGCAGCAGACCCAGATCGAGCGGGTGGTCCCTACCTATCGCCGCTTCGTGGCGCGCTTTCCGACGCTCGCATCGCTGGCTTGGGCCACTGAGGACGAGGCCGTGCGGGAGTTCTCCGGACTAGGCTACTACCGTCGCGCGAGGCTACTGCACCGGACCGCGCGGGCGATTCATACCCGCGGGAGCTGGCCAACTTCGCGGGACGAGTTACGCCAGCTCCCGGGCTTCGGGCCCTACACCGCCGCGGCTGTATCTGCGTTCTGCTTCAGCGGCGAAGAGCCGCCCGTGGACAGCAACATCGCCCGCGTTGCTGCACGCCTGGGTGCGCTTGCGCTGCCCCTGGGGAGCAGCAAGCTCCTGCAAGCCGGGCACGATCTAGCCAAAGGCCTGTTCGCCGACGCTGGCACCGCGGAGGTTTGGGAGGCCCTGATGGAGTTGGGCGCCACGGTTTGTGCGCCAACGGCGCCCGACTGTCCCGCGTGCCCACTGGTTGCCTCTTGTGCCGCCGCCGCGGCGGGCAGGCCACTCGCCTACCCGTTGCCCAAGCCGAGACGCGCCGCGGAGGCCCAGCGATGGGTGGCAATTTGGGCGCAGCGGCCCGGCCGGCGCGTGCTGCTCCGGCAGGTCGAGGAGGGGCGGTTGCTGCGCGGGATGTGGCTCCCTCCGTTCCAGCGGTTGGAGCCCGCGGATGACCCCGCCACCTGCGCGCGAAAGCTCGCGGCCGAGGCGCAGTGTGTCGGTTCACTGCGCGCGGCGCAGGATGTGAAGCACAACATCACGCACCGCAAGATCACGGTTCACCCCTTTGTCATTTCGCTGCGCCGCGCGACGGTCGCCGAACCGCGTCCGGGTTGGAGCTGGCAGGACTGGCGTTCTCCGTCGGTGCCGACGCCCTCGTTGCTAGCCAAGCTCGCGGATGCCTGCACGGAGGTATGTAGAGGCGAACCTGGACCGTCCCAATGGGCAGGGAACGAGGACTAGAGCGAGCCGCCATGCCATCTCCCATCACACCCGTGCTCACCGTCGACGCCGTCATCTGCGACCCCAACCTTGGCGTCCTGTTGATCCGCCGACGCAACCCGCCGTTCGAGGACTGCTGGGCGCTTCCGGGAGGTTTCGTGGAGGTCGGTGAGACCTGCGAGGCGGCGTGTCGTCGCGAGGCCCGGGAGGAAACCGGTTTGACCGTTGAGGTGGGAGCGCTCCTGGGCGTTTACTCGGACCCGAAACGTGACCCGCGTGGCCACACTGTCTCTGCGGTATTTCTTTGTCGGTCCTTGGCGGGCACGCTCGCCGGCGCCGACGATGCCGCCGAGGCGCGCTGGTTCGCCGATCTGGCGGGGGTAGAGCTTGCATTCGACCACAGCCGCGTGCTCGCCGACGCCGGGTTCCTTCCCGGCCCTGCGACGCCCCTTGCGGAAGACCCCTCCCGCTAACCGAGGACCAGCCCCCGGCTCCCCCTCGCCAGCCGTTCAGCGTTCGATGTTGGTGACCGGGACGACCTCCGGCTCGGGTTCCGCAAACACGAGCCCGGTCTGCGCCACGGGCAGCAGCACCGAGTGGAGGTTGCCCTGACTCAGCAAACGCAGCTCAAAACAGCCGGCGTCACGGATGTCCACGAGTGTTCCGGCGGTGCCGTTCAGGTTAAGGATTTGGCTATAGACCAAGACCTTGGCAGGCAGTTCCATCTTTGGCTCCCTTGCTTCGAGCAATTCTAGCCCGGACTCTTGATGACGCTTTCCGCTGCGAACGAAACCGCCACGCGGCTACTCGTCTGGGTCCGCCTCGTCCTCTTCGTCGCCGGCCGGCGCGCCATACTCCTTGAGCTTGCGTTGGAGTGTGCGCAACCCGATGCCGAGAAGCTGTGCGGCCTTTGCGCGGTGCCCGGCCGTCAACTCCAACGTGCGCAGGATCGCATCCTTCTCGATCTCTGCCATCGGTCGCGGCGACCACTCTCCCCCAAGCTCGGCGACCCTCAAACGAGGCGTACGCTCGTACCCGGCGGGGAGATCCGCCAAGTCCAGCTCCTCGTCGCGGCAGAACAGCACCATGTTCTCCACCACATTGCGCAGCTCGCGCACGTTACCGGGCCAAGGTTGCTCGCGCAACGCCGCAAGCAGTTGCGGCGAGACGCGCGACACATGGCGGCCCAGCTCGCGGTTGAACTGTTCAATGAAGTGCGCCGCCAGGAGCGGGATGTCTTCGGGCCGTCCTCGCAGCGGTGGTAAGGCTACGGTCACCACCTTGAGCCGGTAATAGAGATCCTGGCGGAAGCGCCCATTCTCGACTTCGGCTTCCAAGTCACGGTTGGTGGCGGCGACCAGCCGGAAATCCACGGGCAGCTCATCGTTTCCACCTACGCGGGTGATGCGTCGCTGCTCGAGCACGCGCAGCAACTTCACCTGGAGGTCGGGCGATAGCTCGGAGATCTCGTCGAGGAAGAGCGTGCCACCGTGGGCCGCCTCGATCTTGCCGATGCGGCGCTGGTGCGCTCCCGTGAAGGCGCCCTTTTCGTGGCCGAACAGCTCGGCCTCGAGGATCTCGCCCGGTATCGCGCCACAGTTGAGGGCGACGAAACGCGCGGTCGCGCGCGGAGAATGCTCATGGATGGCGTTGGCGATCAACTCCTTGCCCGAGCCTGACTCACCGATGATGAGGACCGTGCTGGGCGCCGGGGCGACCACGCGCACGCGCTCGAACACCTTCTGCATCGCCGGGGAAGAGCCCACGATGTTATCGAACCCGGTGAACTTCTCGAGGCGTTGTTGCAGCTCGCTCTTGTCGCGCGTGAGGTTGAGGCGCTCGAGTTGCAGCTCGACCCGCTTGCGCAGCTCGAGCAGGTTGACCGGCTTAGTGAGGTAATCGTCGGCCCCGCCTTGGAGCGCCTGCACTGCCCCGTTGACGTCACCGAACGCCGTGGCCATGAGGATGGCAAGCCCAGGACGGAGTGCGCGCGCACGGCGAACGAGCTCGTATCCGTCCATGCCTGGCATGCGCACGTCGGTGATCAACACGTCTACGCTTTCGTCGGCTTCGATGAACGCGATTGCGGGCTCCCCGCCGTCGAACTCGACGACTTCGTACCCCACGCGCCGTAGCCCGGTGGCCATCGCGTTTCGGGAGCCGTCGTCGTCGTCAACCAACAGCACGCGCTGGTTGGTCACCACGCCACCCCTTTCTCGGCCAACAACCGCGTCAGCCCACCCTCATCGAGAAGGGCGACGCCAAGGTCCTTGGCCTTTGCCAGCTTCGATCCGGCATCCGCCCCGTGAACGAGGAAGGTGGTCTTGCGGGACACGCTTTCTACCACCTTTGCCCCTGCGTTCGCCAGCCGCGTTGCCACCTCCTCGCGGGACCGCGACAGCGTTCCGGTGATGACGAAGGTAAGGCCCGCGAGCGGTTGCGCCGCCACGGCAGGGGGCGCCGACTCGTGCGGGTCCACGTCGCGCTCCCGCAGGCGGCGCAGAAGCTCGGCACTCTCGGCGTCGGCGCAGAAGCTGACGACGCTGGCGGCGATGGTAGGCCCGATGCCCTCGACCTGTTGAAGCTCTTCCTGGGTGGCGCGCTGCAGCGCCGCCAACGAGCCAAAACGTGCGGCGAGCAGCTTGGCAGCTTTCTCGCCAACGTGCCGAATTCCGAGCGCCACGAGTAGGCGCCAGAGCGGTCGTTGGCGGGCCAAAGAAACCTGGTCGAGAAGGTTCGCCGCCGATTTCTCTCCCCAGCGGGGCAGCTCGGTTAGCTGATTGAGCTCAAGGTCCCAGAGCGACGCCGGGTCGGTGACTAGCCCCGCATCGATGAGCTGGTCGATCGACCGGCGCCCCAGGCCCTCGATGTCCAAACCTGCGCGCGACACGAAGTGGAACAAGCGCTGGCGCAGGACGGCAGGGCATTGAGCGTTGGGGCATCGGAGGACCACCTCGCCCGGGTCGCGCACCACCGCAGTGCCGCACGCCGGGCAGCGTGCCGGCATGCGGAACGCCTGGGTGGAGTCGGGACGGGCGGCAGGGTCAACCGCAACCACCTTCGGAATGACGTCGCCGCCCTTGGCCACCCACACCGTGTCGCCGACGCGGGTATCGAGACGCGCGACCTCGTCGGCGTTGTGCAGCGTCGCGCGCGAAACCGTGCTGCCGGCCAGGAGGACGGGCTCTAGTTCGGCCACCGGAGTCAGGGCGCCGGTCCGCCCGACCTGTACGACGATGTTGAGGAGCTTGGTGCGCTCTCCTTCGGGCGGGTACTTGTAGGCGATCGCCCAGCGGGGGAACTTGCTCGTGGCGCCGAGGCGACGCTGCTCTGCCAGCTCGTCCACTTTGACCACCACGCCATCGATGTCAAACGGCAATTGCTTGCGCTTCGCCCCCCACTCGACGATGAACGCATGCACGTCATCCAAGTTGGCGCAGCGCGACCAGCCCGGGTTAACCGCAAAGCCCCAGCCGGCCAGCGTGTCGAGAGCTTCGGAGTGGCGCGCCAAGTCGCGCCCTTGTGCCCGCGGGATCTGATACGCGAAGAACGAGAGCCGGCGCTTCGCGCTCTCGCGCGGGTCAAGCAGGCGGATCGCCCCCGCGGTGGCGTTGCGCGGGTTGGCGAACGGCTCCTCCCCTTCTTCGCGCCGAGCGCGGTTGAGGGCCGCGAACACCTCGCGCGGGAGGTACACCTCGCCGCGGATCTCGGCCAGCGCCACCACTTCCGGCAACGAGAGCGGGAGCGCCCGAATGGTGCGTGCGTTGCCGGTCACCTCGTCGCCGACCTCGCCGTTGCCGCGAGTCACCGCGCGCGCGAGCAGGCCGTTCTCGTAGACGAGGCTTAGCGACACGCCATCGATCTTCAGCTCGGCTACCAGACCGCGCGGCGCGCGGCCGAGGCCCCGGCTGACGCGCTCGTGCCACTCGCCCAGTTCGCTCTCGCTGTACGAATTGTCGAGCGAGAGCATCGGCACCGCGTGATGGACCTGCGGCAGCTCGTCTGCGGGCGCGCCGCCCACCCTCTGCGTGGGCGAATCGGGAGTCACCAACTCAGGGTGGGCCGCCTCCAGATCCCGCAGCTCGGCCAGCAACTGGTCGAACGCGAGATCGCTGATCTCGGGGCGTGCAAGCACGTAGTAGAGGTGCTCGTGGCGCCGGATTTCCTGCCGCAGCCGGGCGATTTTCTCTCTGACCGAGCCGCTCACGCCGCCGGTGCTCCCTTGCCTCGCCGCCGCGCACCGCCACGGCGCCGCCGCCGCTTGGTGCCAGCATCGGCAGGATGCCTCGGTCCCACCTCCGGTGCAAGCCCCGCTTGGACTCTCGCCACTGAGCGCGCCCACGGTTCGAGCCCTGGCCTCAGCTCCGCGATCTCGCTCGCCAATACGCGTGCGAGCTGCCACGCGACCGGGAACGCTTCGTGTTTGACCGTGCGGAGAACAAACTTGGCCGATCGGGGCGGGCTGAGAAAGCGCCAGACAAAGAGGAACGCCGTGCGGATCAGATGGGCACGGTAGTGCGAGAAGGCCAGGCGCAGCGCCGGCGGATCAAGCAGCTCCCCGGTGATCCGCTCGATGTCACCCGCGCTCCGCGCCGACGGCGAGTCGGTCCGGGCGGCGGCAAGGAAGGCCGGGAGGAAGAGCAGCGCGAGCAGCGTTTCCTCCCCCAACTTCTCACCTTGTGCAGTGCAGGTGTCTGCGGCGGCGAGAAAACGCCACAGGAGGCCGTCGGGGTTTGGAACGGCGGCAGCCTCCGGCACCACGTGGGCAAGCAGCCCAGCGTCGTACAGGCCACGGAAGATCGGCAGCGCGTGGCCACCCCTGAGGCTCTCCAGCAGCTCGTACGCGATGCGCGCCGGAGACGCGCGGCGGATCTCTGCGTGCATCGCACCAATCGCAGCCACCACTTCGTCGTCGAGCCGGAAGCCGAGCCGCGCGCCGTACTCTACCGCGCGCATCATCCGTACGGGGTCCTCCGCAAAGCGATCGGAGGCCGGGCCGATGGTCCGGATCACCCCAGCCCACAAGTCGGCAAGGCCCCCGACATAGTCGATTACGGAAAAATCGGCAACGTTGTAGAAGAGCGCATTGACCGTGAAGTCTCGCCGGAACGCGTCCTCTTCTGGAGTACCAAATTCATCGGCTTCGGGGGTCGGCGCGAGCACGTCCGAGGTCTCGCCTTCCACCAGCTCTGGTGGTTCCGGAGAGCGCCGAAAGGTCGCGACCTCCACTATCTCGTCTGCGAAGCGCACCATGACGAGACGAAACCGTCGCCCAATCACCCGCGCGTTGCGGAACAACTGCCGGACTTGCTGCGGGCGAGCGTTGGTGGCGATGTCGAAGTCCTTTGGTCGCCGACCGAGCTGCAGGTCCCGGACTGCGCCCCCGACGAGGTAGGAAAGGAACCCGGCATGGTGTAGGCGGTAGAGCACCTTGAGCGCGTTGGCAGAAATCTGCGAGCGCGAGACCTGGTGTTCGGCGCGAGCCAAGGTCCGCGCGCCGCCGCGACTGGTTCCCAGCTCCTCCACGTGCTTTCAGGCCCCCGTCACGTCGGCAGTTGTTCCGTCGATGCTGAGAACTATCTTGCCTGATTGCTGCCCCCTCGCCAGGCGCTCATACGCCGCACGGCCGCGCTCGAGCGGCACCACGGTGTCGACGACCGGTCGGAGCCCCCACGCACCAACCGCGCGTAGCATGTCTAGCCAGTCGGCCCGGCTGCCCATGGTGGAGCCGAGGATGGAGAGCTGCTTCCAGAAGATAAGGGGAATCTCTTCCGACGGGTTCGGCCCCGTTGTCGCACCGCAGGTCACGAGCCTCCCGCCCTTGGCGGCGCAACGCAGCGAGGTACCCCAGGTTGCCGCGCCGCCGGTCTCGACCACCACCTCGACCCCCCGTTTCCCGGTGAGAGAGCGCACCTCCTTGCTCACGTCGGCGGTGGCGTAGTTGATGGTTGCATCAGCTCCAAGCTGTTTGGCGAGCTTGAGCTTTCCCTCGTCTGAGGAGGTCACGATAACCCAAGCGCCGGCGCGTTTGGCGATGGCCAGCGCGGCCATGGCGACGCCGCCGCCAACACCATGGATCAGGACCGTTTCGCCCGGCCGCAGTCGCGCGCGGGTTACGAGCATCCGCCAAGCGGTCAGGAAGGTCAGCGGCAGCGCCGCCGCCTCGATCCACCCGAGGTGCTGAGGGCGCGGCGCCAGGCACGCGGCGGGAACCCTGACAAACTCTGCGAAGGTGCCATCGATGTGCTCGCCCAGGACTCGGAAGGTCACGCATTCTGACTCCTCGCCACGGGTGCAGAACTCGCAGATTCCGCACCACAGTCCGGGATTGATAATTACCTCGTCACCGCTTTTCCACGTCGTGACGCCGTCGCCGACTTCGGCGACCACGCCAGCCCCATCGGCCCCTCCAATGTGCGGAAAGGAGACGCCGAGCCCCGGGAGGCCGCGCAACACGAAGAGGTCGAGATGGTTGAGGGCGGCGGCACGCACGGCCACGACTGCCTCTCCCGGTCCGGGATGCGGCTTGGTCAGCTCCGCGGCGGTGAGCTGATCCGTCTCTCCATGCCTGGCGAACATCAGGGCGCGCACCCCAACCACCTCCTCGGCCGGAGATCGTAGCGTAGCTGGGGGTGCAAACAAAACCGCCCCGGCGCTACCGGGGCGGGTCTCGATCGAAGATCTGTTGTTTACGGCCGATTCAGGTTGTTGAACGAGATTGGACGCTGCACCCAGTAGTTGTGCGCGCCCCCGGCGTCCACGGATTCGATCACCAACTGATGTATTCCATCGACGTACTTGGTGGTGTCAAGCGTGTACTGGAATCCGGCGTGGTCGAGGATGTAGCCGTACCAGGGGTACCGCGTCCGCAGATCAAGACGCAACAGGCCAAGGTTGGGGTTGGGCGAGGTAAGGCTGCCGTCGAGCACGCCATCCACGTAGAAGTTAAGCTGGTGCACGCCCACGTAGGCGTACACCCACCCCTTGATGAGTGAGCTGCCCTGCATCAGTTGCATATTGATCGGCTGCTCAAGCTCACCGAAGCTGGTGAACTGGCTCGCGGGGTCGCACTCAAGGAACACGGGGATCTGATCGATGATTACCGGGGGTCGATCCGGGTCCTGCGTCCCGACGCGGATCGCGAGGTAGTGAAGTCCCTGGTGAATACCGAGGCTCAGAACCTGATCGATGTCGAGGACGAAAAAGAAGCCGGAGTCCTTCGCATCGGCCGAGAACTGCGGGTACTGGTAGAGGATGTCGGGCCGCTCGTAGCCGTAGCAGTCCACGAGCATGCCGAAGGCGGGATAGAACCAACAGTAGCAAGGTGAACCTGGGGGAGACACGACGTTGCTGCAGTCCGCCCCCGCCTCCTCCTCCGTGGTGCTCGCCAGCAGGACGCCATCGAGCAGTAGCTCAACGTACTTGACGCCCTGGTAGCGCAGAATGTCGTTTTGGTCGACCACCCAACCAGACACCCATTCGACGCGTGTCCCTTGCTGGAAGGCGCCGGATATCCCAACGGTAGTGCAATCGGTGTCGAACAGGTGACCGTTGGGCATCGGCCAGTTGATCCGGCCGAACGGTGCCAGGGTGGAATAGCTGTTGTCGATCGCGATTGTCTCGGAGCCAATGATCGAGTTCATCCCGGCGGTGTCCCACGCCCGCACGGCAATCGTGTGAATGCCGTTGGTGTAGCGAGTGGTGTCCAGGTTCATCTGCCAGCCCGACTTGAACGCGCCAGGCACGTCGGGGTAGGCGTTGGCGATATCGGGGCGCGGGAGCGGGTAGATCACCTGCCCAACCACCCCGTTGTCTACCATCACCTCGATGTCTGCGAGCACGTGGCAGGTCGGATCGGTGTCAGGGTTGCAACCGGTGGGGCTCCCACGCTGGCGGATGCCGGTGTCATCGATCGCCCACCCGGTGATCGGATAAACACCCGTGACGTAGTCCTGCATCGCACCGTACAGAGTTGGGTCGCGCGGGCTGTCAAGGGCGCCCAGCGGCGCCTGGTCAATGGTGTGGTCCACCGTAACCGTGCGCGAGCCGAGCGTCTGCACATCGCTATTCGAGAAGGTCACTTGGATCGCGAGCGTGTGGTCGCCTGCCGCGTAATTGCTCGCCAGGAACGACGTCACAAATCCCGGATTGTAGGGGAACCCCTCACCGGCGAAACTCGGATACTTGAGACGCACATCGGCGCGGGGCTGGTTGATGTCCGCGTCATGGACCGCGGCGCCATCGATCAAAAGTGTGATGCGCGACACACCGCGGGGGTCCAAGACGAAACCGCTCACTTGGACGATGCCGAACACCGTGGCTCCGTCCACTGGCGTGTCGATGCTGAAGATCGTCTGCTGCGTCGGCGCTCCGCTGCCGCGCGTGTGAATGCCCCCAGCCAGGACCACGCCAGCGAACAGAAAACTAACTCCGAGAATGGCCACTTTCACAACGTTCCTGTGCATCGGCTGGCCTCCTATGGGCTGTCTCACGGTCGCACCTTTATTCTTCAAGATACGGATGGGTGCTGGGAAAGTCAAGGGGCGACAACGCCAGTCAGCCCGGTGAGGAACGCTCGCACCGATTCACGCAACGCTTCTAGGTTATAGCCACCTTCGAGGACCGCAATGACGGGGTTTCTTCCACTTGCCTCATGGATCAAACGGCCAAATGTCGCGTAACCCGCTTCGCTGACTTCCATTCCCCCCAACGGGTCGCGATGGTGGGCGTCGAAACCCGCGGAAACAACCCAAGCCGTCGGCGAGTAGGCGGTCAAGATCTCGTCCAACCCGGCAGCAAGGGCGCTTGCCCAAATCTCATCGCCAGCACCGGCGACCAACGGGAAGTTGCGCGTGAAACCCCAACCAGGTCCCCCGCCCACCTCGTCTCCGGATCCAGTCCCGGGGTAAAACGGATAGCGGTGGAGCGAAAGAAAGAACGCGTCATCGCGTTGCCAAAAGTGCGCCTGCGTCCCGTTGCCGTGGTGAACGTCGAAATCGACGATCGCCACTGGACCGGCACCCCTTTGGAGCAGCTCCTCTGCGAGCACGGCCGCGTTGTTGAAGAAGCAGAAACCCATCGGGCGATCTCGCAGCGCGTGGTGACCCGGCGGACGCACCGGGACCCACACGCGAATCGACTCTCCCCCGAGCGCCGCCGCGACGGCGGCGAGACCGCAGTGAGTCGCCGCCAGCGCCGCTCGAAAGCTCCCTGCGCTGATCGGGTTGTCGTCGCACTCGAACAGCGCCGGCGCGCTCGAGCACGCCTTCTCGAAGCGCCCAATCAGCCCCGGGGTGTGAACGCGACGGAGAGCAGCGTGAGCGCGCTCCTCATCCACCGGCACCCGGATCTGCGCCGCACCCGGCAGCGCCGCGCCGGCAATCGCCGCCGCCAGGCGCGCGGGCCGCTCGGGATGGCCGATGGTGGTCTCGTGCAGTCCGCAATCAACGTGCGTGGCCACGAGCAGCTTCGTGGTTGCTCTCATGCGCCGGTAATACTACCCTTGCCGCGTGCGTCGCCCAAGCGCCAGCCACCTAGGAAAACTGCTCGCGAGCATCGTGCTCGCCATCCTGTTGTTCGCTTATTTCCTGTCCCGCGCGCACCTGGCCCAAGTAGGGCACACGCTCGCGGATGTCCGACTAGGGTGGGTGGCCGCGTCGCTGGGCGCCGCTTTGCTCACGTACGTGCTGCGCTCCCTGCGTTGGGGCCTCATCCTGCGCCCGGTGGGAAGGGTCTCCGCGCCCAAGCTGATCGGCTGCACGGCGGCGGGATTCGCCACCTCGACGATCCTGCCCGCCCGCGCAGGTGAGGTCGTGCGGCCGCTGCTCCTCACCGCACGCACCGGTCTCCCCGCCGCCGCAACGCTCGCCTCGATCCTCACCGAACGCTTGCTCGACGGGGCGACCGTGCTGGTGCTGTTTGCGACCGGGGTGGGGTTCGCATCAAACCGGTTCAACCCTGCCAACCTCACGCTGCTCCGCGACGCGGCTGTCGCTACGAGCGTCTTGCTCGCGGGCGCGATCGCGCTCGTTTTGTTTCTGCTTCGCCGCCGCGTCGCGACGGTGACTCGCCTGGCGCGGATACTCCCGGAGCGATTTCGCTCGCGCGCCCAGAGCTTTCTCAACCACCTCCTCGACGGTCTGGAGGTGCTGCGCCGCCCGGTTCACCTGGCGGAAATCGCGCTCTGGAGCCTCGGTCTCTGGTTGCTCATCGGTTACCAGCTCGTGCTTCTCGCCAAGGCGTTCACGTTTCCGCTCAGCCTCGGCCAGGCTTTTGTAGTGGTCGCGGTGAGTGTTGTCGGGCTGGCGGTGCCAACGCCGGCGGGCGTAGGTGGCTTCCACGCGGCGATCCAGTTTGGCCTTGCGCACCTCATGGGCCTGGACATTGCCACCGCCACCGCCTATGCGCTGTTGCACCACGCGATCTGTTTCTTTCCCATCACCGCCGTCGGGCTTGGCTACCTCGGGAGCGTTGGCTTCTCGCTCGGACGCGTGCGCGCGCTCGAGGAGCAGGCCCCTGGCACAGGGGTGGGCTGAGATGCGCTGTCCCTACTGCGCGCATCCCGATGACCGAGTCGTCGACTCGCGTGAATTGGACGAGGGGAACCGAGTGCGGCGGCGCCGTGAATGCCTCTCGTGTTCGCGGCGGTTCACCACCTACGAGCGGATCGAGGAGGTCCCGGCGCTGGTCGTCAAGCGAGATGGCCGGCGCGAGCCATACGATCGGGCGAAGGTAGTGGGTGGTCTGGTGAGGGCCTGCGAGAAGCGCCCTGTCACCTCGCTCCAACTCGAGGCGATGGCCGACGCGGTGGAAACCGTCCTGCATCGCAAGGACGAACGGGAGATCCATTCCGAGGAGATCGGCCACATCCTCATGGCGGGTCTCCGCGAGGCTGACCAAGTCGCGTACGTACGCTTTGCCAGCGTGTATCGCCGCTTCGAGGACATCGAGCAGTTTCTCGTCGAGCTCGAGCGCTTGCGGCACGAAGGCGAGGGATCATGAGACGGCGCGTCTCCACCGGCTGGGAGCTCGAGCTGATCCAACGCCAGCTCGACGATCTGCTCGGTTTGCTGGCAAGCGCCGGGGAGACGGTCTCTGGCTGGTCGCCGACCCTGGATCTGCTCGTGCATCCAGACTGCTATACCGTTCGGGTGGATCTCCCAGGCGTCGGAGGAGCCGATCTGGTCATCACGCTACGCGACCAGAAACTCCACATCGCGGGCCGCAAGCAGCCCGGCGCCGAGGAGAAGCGGCGGCGTCACTGCCATCAAGTGGAGCGCGGTTTTGGCCCCTTCGCGGTCGAGGTATTGCTCCCCGGGCCGGTCCGTGCGGGATCTGCGAGCGCACGCCTACGCGATGGCGTGCTCGAGGTCAAGCTGCCCCGGGTTGCGGACCGTCGCAGCTCGGTATACACGATCGCAGTTCAGGACGAGGAGCCATGACCGAAAGCAACTCGGCACCGCCGGAAGTCCGTGAAGAGTCCGTCGCCATTCCTGACATTCTGCCTGCGATGGCCCTGAAAGATGCCGTGCTGTTTCCCTTCGTGATGGTGCCTCTGTCGATTGGACGCGAGCGTTCGGTAGCGGCGGTGGACCAGGCGCTGGCGGAGAATCGCCTGCTTCTCCTCATAGCGCAACGTGACGCCAACATCGAGAGCCCTGCCGGCAAGGACCTCCACGACATCGGCACGGTCGCCGGAATCATGCGCATGATCAAGCTGCCGGACAACCGCATACGGATCCTGGTGCAAGGCCTGGCGCGCGCGCGCGTCGAGTACTTCGTCCAGGAGGAACCGTTTCTGCGCGCCCGCATCAGTCGCCTTGAAGAGCCCACCGCGACGGTGGGTGACCTGGAGCTCGAGGCGTTCGTCCGCACCGTCCGCGCCAACCTCGAGAAAGTCGTCGAGCTCGGCAAGTCGATTTCGCCGGAGGTCATGTTGATCGCCTCCTCGCTCGACGACGGCGCGCGCCTCGCCGACCTGGTGGCTTCCAACCTCACGGTCAAGCCGGAGGAAGCGCAAACGGTGCTCGAAACGATGGACCTCAAGGAGCGCCTGCGCAAGGTCAACGAGTTTCTCGAGCACGAGATTGCGCTGCTCGAGGTGCAGAAACAGATCACCTCCCAGGTGCAAGGCGAGATGGACAAGTCGCAGCGTGAGTACCTCCTGCGCCAGCAGCTCAAGGCAATTCAAAAGGAGCTTGGCGACAGCGACGACGTCGATCAGGAGGTGGAGCGCTATCGCGAGTTGGTCAGCGCGAAGCAGCTTTCCGAAGAGGCGAACGCCGAGGTGGACAAGCAGTTGCGCCGCCTCCGGTCGACCCATCCCGAGTCAGCCGAGGCTTCCGTCATTCGCACCTACCTCGACTGGCTTACCGGGCTGCCGTGGAACGCGTTCTCCGCCGATGACCTCGACCTCGATCACGCGCGCACCGTGCTCGACGAGGATCACTACGATCTCGACAAGATCAAACAACGCATCGTCGAGTTCCTCGCGGTACGTAAGCTGAAGCCCGACAGCAAGGGGCCCATCCTCTGCTTCGTCGGCCCGCCGGGCGTGGGCAAGACCTCGCTGGGGCGCTCGATCGCCCGCGCGTTGGGCCGCAAGTTCGTGCGCATCTCTTTAGGTGGCGTGCACGATGAAGCGGAGATCCGCGGCCACCGTCGCACCTACGTGGGCGCGCTACCGGGCCGTATCCTCCAGGGGATCAACCAGGCCGCCACCTCGAACCCGGTCTTCATGCTCGACGAGATCGACAAGATCGGCGCCGACTTCCGGGGGGACCCGTCCGCGGCGCTGCTCGAGGTACTCGACCCCGAGCAGAACTTCTCCTTCCGCGACCACTATTTGGACGTCGCCTACGATCTCTCCAAAGTGCTCTTCATCGCCACCGGCAACGTTACCGAGACGATTCACCCGGCGTTCCTCGACCGCATGGAGGTGATTACGCTGTCGGGTTACACCGAGGAGGAGAAGGTCCACATCGCGCGACAGCATTTGATTCCCAAGCAGGTGAAAGAAAACGGCCTCACGAGTGAGAGGGTGCGCTTCCGGGAGAGCGGACTGCGTTTCATCATCGACCGCTACACGCGGGAGGCCGGCCTGCGCAACCTCGAACGCGAGATCGGCGCGGTGTGCCGCAAGGTTGCGGTCCAAGCCGCCGAGGGAAATTCTTCGCGCGTCACGGTGACGCCGGCCGCCGCCGAGCGGTTTCTGGGTGTGGTGCGTTTCCTCCCCGAGGAACGGTTGCGGGAGGACCGCGTCGGCGTCGCGACCGGCCTGGCGTGGACGCCGGTCGGTGGCGACATTCTGCATGTCGAGGCGTTGGCGCTCCCCGGCAAGAGCGAGCTGCGGCTCACCGGGCACCTGGGTGAGGTGATGAAAGAGTCCGCGCAAGCCGCGCTGTCATTCCTGCGTGCTCACGCGGAGGAATTCGGCATCCCACCCGCCTACTTCGATGAGCACTCCTTCCACGTCCACATCCCGGCCGGCGCGATTCCTAAGGACGGACCTTCGGCGGGGGTCACCGTGCTCTCCGCCCTGGCTTCCGCCGCGAGCGGGCGGGCGGTGCGTCGGGACCTCGCCATGACCGGCGAGATCACGTTGCGGGGTGAGGTCTTGCCGGTAGGAGGTATCAAAGAGAAGGTTCTTGCCGCGCTGCGCGCTGGTATCGACGAGGTCTGCCTGCCCCGGGAGAACCAACGCGATCTCGCCGAGCTTCCCGCCTCGGCGCGTGCCGCACTGCGACCCCACCTCGTCTCAACCGCAAAGCAGGCGCTCGAGCTGGCGTTGCTCGCGCCCGCCCTGCCACAGGCGGTCGCGCGACCGTGAGGCCGCTGCTCGAGCACCTGCGCGACCGCCTGCAAAGCGTGGTGGGGGTGAAGGAGCCCCCAGCCCGGCTGGCGGCGGCCTGGGCGGTCGGCATCGGCATCGGCATGTCGCCCTTCCTCGGTCTCCACACCGCGATCGCGCTCCTGCTTGCCTTCGCGTTCCGGCTCAACAAGGTGGACGTGTTCATCGGCACGCTGATCGTCAACCCGTGGACGCTCTCAGCCTACTTCCCGGCCGCCGTGTTCCTCGGCAAGCGGCTCACCGGCGTGCACATTCCCTCGGTTGAGCTGCCCACCCCCCAGACCGTCTTCCATCTCGCGCTGTGGCGCGGCAATGCGACATGGATCCGCTCGGTGCTCATCGCCTGGGGTGTGGGCGCGACGGTCTGTGCGCTGCTGAGCGGCGTGATCACCTACTTCGTGCTCGATCAGGCGATCGAGCGGCATCGCCGTCGTCGGCTGGCGCACGACCAATCCACCAGTGGAGCTGAGTAGCGGCCTCACCCGACAAGGTGAAACCAACAGTGCGCGCCATTCTGGGTCGATCGGACGCGATTGGCTTTCGGCTCAACCTCCCCGCGCGACTTTGGAGTGGGATCAGCTTTCGGCGGAGTGCTGCCTGGCGCTGCGAAAGTAATCGATGGTTCGTCGCAACCCTTCCTCGAGCGCGACACGGGGCGCCCAGCCAAGGAAGCTGCGTGCCAGGCTGATGTCTGGTTGCCGCACCTTGGGATCGTCGATTGGGAGCGGGCGAAACTGGATGGGCGCCTGGTTCCCGGTCAGGGTGCGAATCGTCTCGGCAAACTGGAGCACGGTCATTTCTGCGGGGTTCCCCACGTTCACCGGATCCGGAATCTCGGAGAACAAAACCCGGATGATGCCCTCGATCTCGTCGTCGACGTAACAGAACGAGCGGGTCTGCGAGCCGTCCCCGAATACCGTGAGGGGCTCCCCCGCAAGCGCCTGACCGATGAAGGCCGGCACGACGCGACCATCTCTCGCGCGCATGCGGGGACCGTACGTGTTGAAGATGCGCACGATCCTGGTCGCGACGCCGTGGTAGCGCTGGTACGCCATGGTCATTGCCTCGGAGAAGCGCTTCGCCTCGTCGTAGACGCCGCGCGGTCCGACCGGGTTGACGTTTCCCCAGTATCCCTCGGGCTGCGGGTGCACGAGCGGGTCGCCGTAGACCTCGGAGGTCGAGGCGAGCAGAAAGCGCGCCCCCTTGGCCCTGGCCAACCCGAGCGCCTTGTGTGTACCGAGCGAGCCCACCTTGAGCGTTTGGATGGGCAGCTCGAGATAGTCGATCGGCGAGGCGGGAGACGCAAAGTGAAGCACGAAGTCCACCCTCCCCGGCACGTGAATGTGGTTCGTCACGTCGTACTTCTCGAAGCCGAACCCATCCACTCCGAACAGGTGGTTGACGTTGGCCAGGCTGCCGGTGAGCAGGTTGTCGATGCAGATCACCTCCATCCCTTCGGCCAGAAGGCGATCACACAGGTGAGAGCCCAAGAACCCCGCCCCGCCGGTGACCACTGCCCGTGCACGCGCCATGGAAGTCCCTCCGCTCGGCATTATCCCGGAAACCCCAGTTGGCTTCTACTGCGAGGGCGGATTTTGCCGCGCCGGCGGGCGTACTCGGGGCTCGCACCGTGCCGCCGTACTGTGCAGTACGGCTCCGGTCCTCGCCCCTACGTTCGCCCGCCATCATCGGCATCTCCGCGCTCTCGTCACGAACCCAACTGGGGTTTCCGGGATTATGCAACGGTTCGTGGTGAGGCCCCTTGAATTCGGACCGGTTCGCGGCGAAAATGAATGAGCGTTCATTCGGCGTGACGAGCCAGGGGCTCGGAAGGGGGTAACGGTGGGATTCCAGGCCGACATGCGGGACTTGAAGTTTCAGCTCTTTGACTGGCTACCGACCACGCAGCTTCTTGGCAACGAGCATTTTTCTCAGTGGGAGCGCGGCGACGTCGAGATGGTCCTTGACGAGGCGCTCAAGCTGGCGCAGGAGCAGCTCGACCCGGCCAACCGCGACGGCGACAAGACCGGGGCCAAGTTCGTCGACGGCAAGGTGAAGATGCCGGCCGCCTACCATCCTGTCTACGCCAAGATTCGCGAGGGTGGCTGGATCGGCTGCATCAACAATCCGGACTACGGCGGCATGGGCTTGCCGCAGGTGGTTGGGACCGCGATTAACGAGCTGTTCTTCGGCGCCAACATGTCGTTGTCGCTTACCGCTCTGCTCACACGCGGCGCCGCCTACTTGATCGAGAAGCACGGCACCGACGAGATGCGCAAGCTCTTTTGCGAGCGGTTGTATACCGGCGAGTGGGCCGGCACGATGTGCCTGACCGAGCCGCAGGCTGGCTCCGACGTGGGCGCCTCCAAGGCGCGCGCGGTCAAGCAGCCGGACGGCCGCTACCTCATTCAGGGCGAGAAGATCTTCATCACGTCCGGCGATCAGGACCTCACCGAAAACATCATTCACGCCGTCCTCGCTCGCACGCCCGGCGCCCCGGAAGGAACCTCCGGCCTGTCGCTCTTCATCATCCCCAAGCTGCGCGTCGGCGCGGACGGGTCGCTCGGCGAGGCCAACGACGTGGTGTGTTCGCGCATCGAAGAGAAGCTCGGTATCCACGGCTCGCCCACCTGCTCGCTGGTCTTTGGTGGCGGTGACCGGTGCGAGGGATTCCTCCTCGGCGAGGAGTGCCACGGGATGAAGCTGATGTTCCTGATGATGAACCCGGCTCGTATCGAGGTGGGCCTGCAGGGCGAGGCGATGGCCGCCGCCGCGCTGCAAGCGGCGCTCGACTACGCGCGCACCCGCCTGCAGAGCCGCCACTGGTCCCGCCTGCGCGACCACGACGCGCCGCAGGTGCCGATCATCGAGCATCCCGACGTGCGGCGCCTGCTCTTCACCTCGACCGCCTACGTGCAGGCGATGCGTGCCCTGCTCATGCAGACCTCGTACTACATCGACATGACGCAGGTCACCTCCGGCGACGAGCAGGAGCGCTACCAGTCGTTCGTCGAGGTGCTGACGCCGATCTGCAAGGCGTGGGCCTCCGACTGGGGTTTCCGCGTCACGGAGTGGTGCCTGCAGGTGTACGGCGGGTACGGATACACCTCGGACTACCCCGCGGAGCAGTACCTGCGCGATGCGAAGATCGCCTCGATCTACGAGGGCACCAACGGGATTCAGGCGCTCGACCTGGTGGCGCGCAAACTGTCGGCCAAGGGGGGAAAACCGATCCGCGAGCTGCTCGGCATGGCGGAGGGGACCTTCAAGAAACTGCGCAACGACCCGCAGTTCACCGAGCCGGCGTGGATGCTGGGCGCCGCCCTCAAGCAAATCGAGGACATCTCCAAGGGATTGACCAAGCGCCCCGACGCAGTCCTCGTCGTGCTGCTCAACTCCGTTCCCTTCCTCGACATGATCGGCGACGTGCTGGGTGGCCACTTCCTGCTTGAGCAGGCGATCATCGCGCGCGAAAAGCTTCAGGCGATGCTGGCCGCCAACAAGGTCAGCGCCGACGACAAGAACGGGGTCCGGGCCTTCTTGCTCGCCAAGCCTGAAGCCGCCTTCTACCACAACAAGGTGCAGGCGGCCATCCACTTCGCCTACCGAGTGCTGCCGCAGGTAACCGCGCGTGCGGTCGCCATTCGCTCGGGCGAGATGGGCCCGATGGAGGCCGTTCTCTAGGACGACTTCCGGAAGGGGCTCTGGCAGCGGGCTCTCGCTCGCATTCGACTCGCAGCGACGGTGCTAGTTGGATGGTCTAGGCGTTGCCCGTGGGCTCGACAGCGCGGGCCTCGCTCGCTGTTCCGCCCGCACGCACTGCCATTGATTTCGCTGCCGTCCTTGTCCGGAGCGGACGCTCACCCCCGGGCCACCGACCTCGCGTGGGCGCGAGGACGTGCTCCTGCTCTACGACGTGTCAGACTCGGCCAGCCGAAACTCCAATGCCTCCGCATCCTCCTCGGCGCTGGCCCAGCGCTCGACCAGCTCGTCGAGCGCCGCTCGCAGGTCCTCTCCCTCGCGCGCGAGTGCCCGCGCCTTGGCGGCATCGGCAAACACCTCGCGCTGGCAGAGCAGCTCATCGATCTCGCGCAAGCGGCGTTCGGAACCCTCCAGCTCGCTGGCAAGGCGGTCGGCCTCCTCGCGCGCACGCCTCGCGTCCCGGCGCAAGCGGCGGCGTTCTTCCTCGGCGGCGCTGCGGCGCTGCGCCTTCCCGCTCTCTTGCAGCGCCGCCTCCTGGGTCGGTGCTCCACCCAGACCGAGGCGCGAGAACGCCTCGGCAACGCTGTTAATCGATACCGCCGTACCGCCTTCGAGCAGCAACACGCTGGTGGCCACCTTCTCGACCAGGCGCCGGTCGTGGCTTACAAGCACGACAGCTCCCGGGAAAGTGGTCAGGGCGTTTTCCAGCACCTCGCAGGTCGGCAGGTCGAGGTGGTTGGTGGGCTCGTCGAGAAGCATCAGGTTGGGGCCGACCGCGAGCAGCCGGGCCAGTGCCAGCCGCGCCCGCTCGCCGCCGGAAAGCGAATCCGTGAGCGCGTCCGCCGCGTCGCCCGAGAAGGCAAAGCGGCCGGCCCACGACCGCGCCTCGGCAGGGGTCCACGCCGGGCACGCATCGAGCAGCACCTCGATCAGGGTCTGACCGGGAGGCAGCTCCGCCTGCTCCTGGTCGTACCACCCCGGTGCCACACCGGTACCGAGCCGCAGCCTGCCCGCCAACGGCAGCCGCCGCCCGGCCAGGGCGAGCAGGAGCGTGCTCTTCCCTGCCCCGTTCCGCCCGATCACCGCACACCGCTCACCGCGACGCAGGGTGAAGCTGAGATCGCTCACCAGCGGCTCGGTCCAGCCCACTGCCAGCCCTTGGCCGTCCAGGACGCGATCGCCGCTCCTAGAGCTGACCCCCCAGCGCAGCTTGACCGCCGGCAGATCGGGCTCCGGTGGGGCGAGGCGATCGAGCCGGTCAAGCAGCTTCTGCCGCCCCTGCGCCTGGCGGGTGTTCTGCCCGGCAATGTTGCGGCGGATGAACTCCTCCTGTCGAGCGATCTCACCCTGCTGCAGTTCGTAGGCACGCCTGGTCTGCTCCCGCCGTGCCGTGCGCTCGCGCTGGTAGCGCGCGTATCCCGCCGGGTAGCGCTCGAGCCGCCCACCGTTCAACTCGAGGATCTCACCGCCGACCCGATCGACGAGTGCACGATCGTGGGTGACGAGCAGCAACGCCCCCTGCCGCTGCGCGAGCGCCTGCGCGAGGTACTCGACGCCGAGCAGGTCGAGGTGGTTGGTAGGCTCGTCGAGAAGCAGCAAGCCGGCAGGCGAGAGCAGGGCGCGGGCAAGCGCCACACGGGTGCGCTCCCCGCCCGAAAGCGTCTCGATCGTCCGCTCATGCATGGCGGTGGGAATGCCCAAACCCAGCAGTGCAGCTTGCGCTCGCGGCCTGGCGCGATACCCGTCGAGGCGCTCGTACTCCTCCTGCAGGTGGTGGAACTCGGCAGCCGCCTCGTTGTTTCCCGCGCCCAGCTCAGGCTCGAGCGCTGTCATCGCCTGCTCGACTGTGCGCAGGCGCGCAAATCCGGAGAGGCAGTATTCGAGCACGCGCGTAGCGGGCGTCGTGTCGAGGCGTTGCTCGAGCGTCGCGATCTCCAACTGCCTCGCCCGCACAACGGTCCCCGCAAACGGCTCTTGCTCGCCCGCGATCAAGCGCAGGAGCGAGGTCTTCCCGCTGCCGTTGCGCCCGAGCAGGATCAGCTTCTCGCCGGGATTGTGCTGGAGCGTGACGCCGCGGAGGACCTCGCGAGCGCCGAAGGAAAGCCAAACATCCTCGACGCGGTAGATCACGCTAGGCTTGCTCCCCCAGGCGTGCGAGTACGAGCGGCTGCGGTGCGACAGACTCGGCAGCGACCGTGAAGGCAGCCGCTGTCCGTGCCACCAGTTCCTCGAGGGCCGCTTCTCGGTCACCCACCTCCAACGTCGCGAGCGGTTGGCCGGCCTCCACCTGATCGCCAATGCGCGCGTGGACGACGACCCCTGCCGCGGGGTCCAACACGTCATCCTGCGAGCGACGTCCCGCCCCGAGGCTGACCGCCACCCATCCGAGCCCCTCGGCCTCGACGGCAGTGACGTAGCCGCCGCGAGGTGTAGGCACCAGGATCGATCGCTTCGGTCGGGCCAGCCGCCGCTCGTCCGGGTCACCGCCGTGCGCGCGGACGAGCGCCTCGAAGCGCGCAACCGCACTGCCGTCTGCCAGCCGTCGTTGCAGCTCGCTGCGAGCCGCCGCCGCCACACGGCCGCTGAGCACGAGGGCCTCGACGGCGAGCTCGATGGTGAGATCGCGGAGTCGGCGGTCACCTCCGCCCCGCAGGACCTCGAGTGCGGCGCGCACCTCGGAGGCACAGCCCAAGTTCGGGCCGAGCGGCTGGTCCATCGCCGAGATCACGGCGCGCACCTCGACGCCGGCGCGTCGCGCCACGTCGACCAGCGCGCCCGCCAACTCGTTCGCTGTCTTCAGCGTCTTGCAGAAGGCGCCCGAACCGCATTTGACGTCGAGGATCAGCCGGCGCGCACCGACGGCCAGCTTCTTCGACATGATCGAGGCAACGATGAGCGGCAACGAGGGAACGGTAGCGGTGGTGTCGCGCAGCAAGTAGAGCTTCTTGTCGGCCGGCGCGATCTGCTCGCTTTGGGACGCGAAGCTCACGGCGCAGATGTTCAGTCGCTCGATTGCTTCCTTCCGGCTGGCCGCAACGCGAAACCCGGGGATCGCGCCAAGCTTGTCGAGCGTGCCCTGGGTGTGGCCGAGTCCCGCGCCGGCCATCATCACGACGGGCACGCCGCACGCCGCCACCAGCGGCGCAAACACCAGCGACACCGAGTCGCCCACTCCGCCGGTGGAGTGTTTGTCGATCGCTTGCGGATACTCGTCGCCCAGCCGCCAGCACGCCCCCGAGTCGCGCATCGCCTCGACCAGCGCCTGCCTCTCCGCGGCGCTCGCACCGCGGATACAGATCGCCATCAGCATTGCGGCGAGTTGCTCATCAGGCAAGGAGCCATCGCTGGCGCCTTGCACGAAGGCGTGCAACTCGGCGCTGGCGAGCTCCAGCCCGTCGCGCTTTCGGGCGATCATCTCGACGAAGTTACTCACGCCCTCTCCAGTGCGTGGCCGGGGGCAGGCATCACGACGAACAGGTCACCGGGATGAACACACCGGCCGGCCGGGCACATGCTAGCTTGACGAGGAAAGACGCTGCTGGGCCTCGTAGCGGTACATCGAGTCTGGATAGTTCTCCACCAGGTCACGGTACATCTTCGCGGCGTCTTCGGCCTTGCCTTCGTGCTCCCAGACCTGAGCGAGCTCGAAAACCGCGACATCGCGGGGCAGCCGCGGATCGCGCCCCGACGCCATGTCCTCGAGTTCCTTGGCGAGCTGCAGCCCCTCTCCCTTGGCGATGCGCAGGCGCACGAGATCGAGCATGGCGGTGCGCACGATCGGGTCGCTGGACCGCTTGCTCGTGATCTCCCCGAGCGCTCGAATGGCACCGGCCTGGTCGCCGCGATCGGCTGCGATGTGGGCAAGGCAGAGCGCGGCGGTTCTCGCTTGTGGGGTCAACGAGTAGCGCGACTTGATGTTCTGGAACGCCTTCTCGGCCGCGTCAACCCGCTCGGTGTCGGTGCCGAACTTGACCTTGGCGTCCGCGGGCGCGCCGCTCCCAACCGGCGCCGAATAGATCTCCAGCGCCCGCTCCATCGCCTGCGATGCGGCCTCGGTTCGTCCGCCCAGGAAGACCGTCACGCCCCAGTAGACGAGGGCTAGTGCCAGCACCACACCCAGGCCGGTCGCGGCCTGCCGCCAGTTGCTCCCGATCCAGTGCATGATGCGGTCCACGAACGAGATGAATTCGTCCTGCCTCATTTGCTGCCGCTTTAGTCGACGTCCCACGTGCTTGCTCCCGCCCTCGCTTCGGGCTATTTGCTCGGCGCCGCAGTCGGAGCCTTACTGGCAACCGGATAGCTCTCGTTGTAGAGCTTCACCACCGTCTCGGTGAGTTCGGCGGTCTTGGCCAGGTACGCGAGGTCATCGGCCTTGAGGATGAACACCGCGGTGTAGCGGTTGGCGTCCGCGAACTTCGCGATCACCTGCTGGAGCTTGCCGCCCAGCTCCTTCAACACCGTGGTCTGCTTCAGGTCGAAGTCACGCTTGGCGTCGCGCTGCTTGTCCTCGAGCTCGCGCTTCTTCGCGATGAATTGGCGGTTCAGTGCGCTAAGCACGTCCTCGCTCGCCGAGCCTTGCTTGGTCATCAGCTCACGTTGGAGATCGTTGACTGCCTGACCGAGCTGGTTGATCTCATCCCGCCGCGGGCGCGCCCACTCATCGAGCGCCTTCAACTGCACCTTGCCTTCGTCCGTGCTGGCGAGCGCCCGCTCCACGTCCACGAACCCGAGCTTGACCGGTGGGTTCTCTTGCGCCGGTGCCGCCTGTTGCGCATTGGCAGCGCCGACGAGGAAGAGAGTCGCAGCCAGCGCTAGCAGCAACTTACGAAAACTCATGACTGCCTCCGTGCCGTCCATGCGGCGCGGGATTCTAGCATGGCGCGGCGAGGTTTCTCCGAAAATGAGCCCGGGAGGGCACTTTCCAGGTGCGACCGGGCATGACTCGCGAGACGCGACCGGTCACGGCAGGATGCCCCTGCCACTCAGGTCCTTCTTCATTGCTCCTCGCGCCGGGGACCGGCATGGCCACCTTTACAATGGCCGAGGGAGATCGCGCAAGGCGGCAGTCGAGGGCGCCGGTGGGAGGCACATGCAACCGGGACGATTCGAGGCGGCGTACGTCGGTCTGCTGCGCAGCGGCGAACTCGATCGCCGGGTCGCTGCGCTTGGAGCGCTCCTGGCGCCGTGCAGGCTGTGCCCTCGCGAGTGCGGGGTGGATCGCCGCCGCGAGCTGGGACGTTGCGCCACGCCGGACGCGCCCGTGGTGGCCTCCTGGGGTCCACACTTCGGAGAGGAGCCGCCGCTCTCGGGCGCACGGGGCTCGGGCGCGATCTTCCTGGCCAACTGCAACCTGCGCTGCGTGTTCTGCCAGAACGCCGATATCTCGCAGCGCCCGAAGGACTTCATCGGGCGTACCGTTACCGTCGAACGCCTCGCCGCAATCATGATCGAGCTGCAAGAACAGGGCTGTCACAACGTCAACTGGGTCTCGCCAACACATCAACTGCCGCAGCTCGTGGCCGCCCTGGCGATCGCCGCGCGAGCCGGCCTCACCGTGCCAATCGTCTACAACACGAACGCGTTCGACTCCGTCAAGGCATTGGCTTTGCTCGATGGCATCGTTGACGTCTACATGCCGGACCTGAAATACGCCGACGACCGCGCCGCCACCGCGTTGTCGCGCGTGCGTGGCTACCCCGCCTTCGCCCGCGCCGCGATCGCTGAGATGTTCCGCCAGGTGGGCGAGCGCTGGCGCACTTCTGGCGACGGCGCCTTGCAACGCGGCATGTTGGTCCGCGTCCTCATCCTGCCCCACGACCTCGCCGGCGTGGAGGCAACCTTGCGCTGGCTCGCGACGGC
This sequence comes from Thermoanaerobaculales bacterium, assembly GCA_044447965.1. GTDB lineage: Bacteria > Acidobacteriota > Thermoanaerobaculia > Thermoanaerobaculales > Thermoanaerobaculaceae > DATIYW01. The sequence goes on from JBIOGJ010000005.1 coordinate 131,832, forward strand.
ATTGTCACCTCGGATCGCCGTGAGCCTGATGAGCCAGTATCGGCCCTCTCACTGGGCCGCCAGGCCCGGGCGCTACCCGCAGCTTTGCCGCCGCGTGACGCCATCGGAGTACCTGACCGCCGTTGCAGCTCTCGAGAAATGGAACGAGGGTTGCGAAACGCTGCTGCAGCCCAATCGCGGCTAGCGACTTATGCTGACAGTTTTTGCCGCGCCTTACACGCTGGCTTTGCCTGCGCCGATGCCGCGGGCCTCGCGAACCGTGAACCCGGCGGCTGCCCAGGCTTCGTTCTTGCCAGCGTCCTCCGCGGCCGCAGTAACCAGGTCATGCACCTCGCTCCAACCTGCAGCCAGGGACGGGTCCGCCAGAGTGTCGCCAACTACCAGGACCTCTGATCCGTTGGGGTTGCCCAGTGTGCCCGTCACCACCACCACCGGGTCTTCCATCGGGTCGCCGCCGTTCCACATCCCGTGCGGGATGAAGGAGTGCTGAGCGAACGTCCAGAGGTACTCGTCAAGGGTCGCCGCGCGAGAAGGGTCGGAAACCCACACGGTCACGCGCCGACCCGCGAGGTAGAGCGCCTCCACGAGGCGGCACAGCTCGTGCGCTTTCTTGGTCCCCGTCAGGCGGTGCAACACTGCGTGCCGCTCGATCTTGTCTTGCTGGCCTGACTTTCCCGCCATTGATCCTCCTTCCTCTCGCCCCAAGAAATTAGCATACCAGCGGCGGTCGATCCCACCCGACAAGGCGACGTTCGACCGGAGCAGCCCGGGGTTCGAAGATGCCATGCAGGGAAGTCGCCGCAGGTCGATGGCGAGAGGCCCGCCACGTTCCCCGGCGTATACTCACCCGTCGTCAGGGAGGTGCGGATGCGCAGGTTTTCTTGTCCGGCCCTACTTTTTCTGGCGGCAGCACCCCTGCTCGCCGCCGCCAACCCGGAGATGCAATCGATGCTCAACAAGTTCCGTGAGTTCCTGCACAGCCATGAAGCTCAGATAGCACCGATGGAGCGTGCGGCGAACCTCGCCTGGTGGGAGGCCTCCACGACCGGCGACGACGCTGCATACAAGCGCCAGAGCGAGCTACAGACCAAGGTCGAGACGCTCTACACCGACCCCAAGGCGTTCGCGTTCCTCAAGGAGGTCAAGGCGTCTGGGGTCGTTACCGACCCGGCGGAGAAGCGGCTACTTGAAGTGCTCTACCTGCGCTACCTGGGGAGACAGCTCGATCCCAAGCTGCTCGCCAAGATCATCGAAAAGTCAACGGCGATCGAGCAGAGGTTCTCCGTGTTTCGGGCTCGGGTGAACGATAAAGAGGTTACCGACAACCAAATCGACGACATCCTCGCGTCCTCGCGTAACCGCGCTGAGAGCAAGGCGTATTGGCTTGCCTCCAAGCAGGTCGGCGCTGCGCTCGCGACCGACGTGGTGGAGGTCGTAAAGCTGCGCAACCAGGCGGCCAAGAAGCTCGGCTTCCGCGACTTCTACGCCCTCCAGCTCGCCCTCAACGAGCAGGACGAAACCTGGCTCCTCGGCATGTTCGACGAACTTGATCGCCTAACCGTCACGCCGTTCGCCCTCGCCAAGGCTCACATCGACGAGGTGCAGGCGGCCCGGGTGGGTGTCAAGCCGGCCGACGTCATGCCGTGGGATTACTCCAACCGGTTCTTTCAGGAGGCGCCGAATCTGTCCGACGCCGACTTCGACGCACCGCTTGCCAGCAAGGACATTGGCCAGCTCGTCGCCGGCTTCTACAGGGGGATCGGCCTCGACGCCGATGCGATTCTGGCCAATTCCGACCTTTATGAGCACAAGGGCAAGAACCCGCATGCGTTCTCGACCGACATCGACCACAATGGAGACGTCCGCGCGCTGCTCAACATCCAGCCCAACCAGAACTGGCTCGGCACGACGCTCCACGAGCTGGGCCACGGCGTGTACGAGTACTACATCAACCGTTCGCTGCCTTACTTCCTGCGGACCGAGGACCACATCTTCGCCACCGAGGGTGTGGCGATGATGTTCGGCCGCCTCGCCGAGAACGCTGCGTTCTACCGCGCGATGGGGCTGGTGGACGATGTCACCGCGGCCAAGCTCGCGGCGCCAATGTCCGAGAGGCTGCGCAACGAGGCGCTCCTCTTCTCCCGCTGGTGTCAGGTGATGCTCCGCTTCGAGCGAGAGCTTTATGCCAACCCTGGCCAGGACCTCGACCAACTCTGGTGGCGCCTCGTCGAGCACTACCAGGGCCTCAAGCGCCCGGTCGAAACCCCAAAGGGCGCCTGGGCGGCAAAGATCCACCTCGTGTCGGTGCCGGTCTACTACCACAACTACGAGCTCGGCGACCTGTTCGCCTCGCAGCTCCACGCCGCCATTTGCCGCGCCCTGTATCCGGGCACGGATCCCAGCCGCGTGGTCTACGTCGCGAACCCCAAGGTTGGCGCGTTCATGAAGGAGCGGGTGTTTGGCTCGGGAGCGAGCTTGCGCTGGCCGGACTTTGTCCAAGCAGCCACCGACGAACCACTGTCGCCGCGCGCGTTTGCGGCGCAGTTCGTGGCCGGGGGCGCTCCGCCGCCACAAGCGATCAAGTGAGCCCTGCTCGAAACAGAAGTTCAGGATAGCTTCCTCGAGGTCCGGAAGTCGCCGACAGTGAGTCGGGAGCTCCGGCGCGGGCGGTTGCGGGCGCCGTGGTGCCGATGGCGACTTCGCCCGTCATGCGCCGCGCGCCGCGAGAAGGCCCACCCAGCCCAGGGCCCGAGACTCAACGGGGACCGCTGTGCCCGGGACGGCGACCCCCCGGCCAACGCCGCTTCCCGCAGGTGCCCTGATTTGGTCAGCGCTTGAAGTTGATGGTGGTCGGGTCGCCGGATCCGTTGTCGATGTCCGAGGCCGTCGCGTCGATCCCTGAGCCCGAGTTCACCGTGATCATCGCGTACCCCGCCGCGATGTCCGTACGCCCCGCACCCGTCCGATA
>JBIOGJ010000006.1:0-115965 GCA_044447965.1 Thermoanaerobaculales bacterium
CGGATCGGCGCCAGGCACATCTTTGGCGCGGCTTGGAGCCTGTCTGGGAAATGGGGCGCGTCGCGCGCACGGGGTTTGCGGGCGCTGGCAAGACGCGAGGAGGCAGGCGATGCAGGAGCATCGTGGCCGACGAGCAACACAGCCTGCGCCCGCAATCCCCGTGCGCGCGACGCGCCCCATTTCCCAGACAGGCTCCTAGCCGCGCCAAAGATGTGCCTGGCGCCGATCCGCTGCCAATTTGCAATTCAGCTACGTGCGTATCTGGGACCCGTTCTCGCACCCCTCGGGCGCCGTCGGCGCCGCTCCTTGCAAGCTGCTCAGCCCGGGGCGAGCCTCGCAATCCACCTGCTTACGTTCCTGGCAGTTCCTATCGAGTGCAATTCGGCTACGTGCGTACCTCGCGCCCCTCACGTAGATCATCCCCGTCGACGCGATCGCGGCGCCGAGCGACGAATGCTCGGCGATGAAGCCGAGGAAGATCGGTGCGGTTCCTGCGCCAAAGAGCTAGCCGGTGAGGGGGAGGGGGAGGGGTGCCAGGTAGGTACTTAGCAGAACTGTGCGGCAAGCACACGACAATTCCGCGAAATACCTACCGGGCACGAATCCTCGAGCTCGAATGGGTGGGTCACCTCACCGGCTCGCCGGCCCGGGCGCGCTCGATCGTGGCGATGTCAATCTTCCGCATGGTCATCATCGCCTCCATCGCGCGGCGAGCGGCGACCCTGTCGGGATCAGTCGTCGCCTCGAGGAGAACGCGCGGCGTGATCTGCCACGAGAAGCCCCAGCGGTCCTTGCACCAGCCGCAAGCGCTTTCCTGCCCGCCGTTCCCAACAATCGCCTCCCAGTAGCGGTCAGTCTCGGCCTGATCGTCGGTCAGGACCATGAAGCTGACGGACTCGTTGGCCGTGAAGTTCGGCCCGCCATTGAGGCCGACGAAGGCTCGGCCGAGAACGGTGAACTCGACGGTGAGCTCATCGCCGGTGCTGCCGCCGGGATAGTCGGAGGCGGCGGCATGCGCTGGGCCGACATGGCTGTTGGGGAATGTCGCAGCGTAGAACTCGGCCGCCTTGCGGGCCTCGCCGTGGTCGAACCACAGGCAGGTGACCAGCTTGTCGTTCGTCATGACCGTGTCTCCTCTCACGCGCTCGGGTTGACGGGTCCGATCTCGAAGCCCCGCGTGTCCTTTACGTTTGCCGAGAAGCTGCCGCCAGCGATCACGTCGGGTTCCGGGAGCACGCTGCCCCACTTTGTCCCCGGCGGCGTAGGTACCTGGTAGGATCATCGAATCTCCGGGTTGGGCTTGCTGCGAATATTTCGCCCTCACCAAACGCGAAGCGAACCAACGGCGGGATGATTCCCGAGGCCAGGCCACGATGACACGATCGTCCGACGAGGGCCAGCCACGCGGTTGCCGTGGTTCCTCGGGGATCCGGTCGCCGCGCGAGCGCGACAACGCCACCCACCCGAACCTGGCACCGCTCCTGATCGCGATATCGTGCGAGACCGTAACCGCGGCAAGTCCGTGCCGCGCACCCAGGAGAGGCTGATGCAAGTGCGCCGAGCGTGTTCGTGCGGGCGGGTCGCTCGGGCGCCTGCCTGCCACTCCTCCGTGGGCTTCGAGCCCTTTGAATGGACTTGGCGAGCTCCACGCTACGCCGCAGTCAAGCAGAGCGACCTACTCATGCACTCAGGTACCGATAGTACCGGTGCTACGACGCAGCTCGCTGCAGACTGGGGCGCGCTTCCTCCACTGATTCCGGCGCGCCGGTGCACGACGCGGGGCTGCCAGGCCACGCCTCGCCTCGGTACTTTCCGAGCGTGTGGCCGAGTAGAACCACCAGCGGCACGATCATGCGCTGCACCGCCACCGGTGGCGACGCCAACGCCTGCGTGCGCCGATGCCGCCACAGGACGTGTGCCATGAAGAAAAGCGGCGGGCGCCCAGCCGGACCGGCGTTGAGGACCGCGAAGATCCCCTGGAGAAAGCGATCGAGGTCCACTGCCGGGACCAATCGGCCGCTGAACTGCAGGAGGTCCTCGCCCGCGTTCCACCAGGCGTGGACCGCGCCCGCCGGGAACACGGCGGACCCGCCCGCCGGGACGACGGACGTCTCACCCTTGCACCGGAACCCCAGCGAGCCGGTTCTTACCGTCCCCTCCTCATGCTCTCGCCAATGGATGTGCGGAGGCGGCCCGCTGCTGTGCGGCGGTAGCGAGCCGTCGATGCGCAGCGAAGTGGCGCCGTCCGCGTGACGGACGCGGAGCAAACGCACGATCTCGCCGCTGTGCCTGTTCTCCAGGACCAGTCGATCTTCCATCAGCTCACCTCGATGCCTGTCGAACACACGAACCGGCTCCGAGATTTCGCGCGTCCGCCCTCCGTGAACGGGCGTGAGGCCGACGCTGCGGCGCTGCGCCCTATGGACCAGCCATGGCGGTGTTGGGATTCCGCCGACTGGGTTTCCGGCGTGGTGGTACACCGTATGAGTAGGTCGATTGAGTCACGCGAGGCGAGCTCCTTCCGGTGATCTGTTTCGCGTTGTTCTCGGTCTCGGATGGGTGTGCGCGCCGCTCATCAACCGTCTATTCGCGCTCTCGGTGGCAGCGATTGCCGCCGGTGCACGGTTGGGTTTGCTGTGACGGGGGACACTCCCATCAGGTACACGGGCTCTGGCGCGCTGCCAGCCGCCGCCACGGACCTTCGGAGAGGGCGCCGGTTGCGTTGCAAACCAGCAAGTACGTACCTGGCACCGATCACCAAACGCGAAGCGAACCAACGGCGGGATGATTCCCGAGGCTAGGCTAGGATGACGCGACCGTCCGACGAGTGCCAGGCACCCATCGGAGCGTTCGGAGGTCGGGGTCGGCGGGCGGCTCAGCGCTCGTCTGCCCCTCCTTGACGGGGATGGGTGTCAGGTACGTACTTGGCGGAGTTGTGCGGCAAGAGGACGGCAATTCCGCTAGATACGTACCAGGCACCCATTGCGCGAGCGCGACAACACCACCAACCTGAACCTGGCACCGCTCCTGATTCCGATATCGTGCAGGACCGGAACCGCGGCAAGTCCCTGCCTGGCACCCCGACGGCGCCTCTGACCTGCCCACCGCATCCCCGGCTGACACCTTGACACGCCCTACGACCGGGTTACCATCGGTCCAGGTAAGAAAGAAGACCTCTATCCGTAAGCCTGCTGAGCCACCGGCCGGCATTCAATGGCCGCTTGAACTGACGCATACGTTTCCCCGCTTCGGTTCAGTGGCAGGCAGCTAAGAATGCGAGGCTAAAGGATGCGCTTACCGAGCGACAGCGAGATCCAACTTCTTGCCGCAACCGGTGATCCCTTTCGATATGCGATCGTCGGTTTTTCCGCGATCGAGGGCGCGGTCGAGGAGTTGATCTCCGAGTCTATCCCTACTTCGCATCGACTTGAGCTCGAGAGGCTCTCCTTTGCCTTCAAATTGGACCTAGCGGTCGCCCTTGGGACGTTACGCCCCGATTCCAAAGGGCTGTTCTTAAAACTGTCAAGAGTTAGAAACTACTACGCCCATCAATTCAATTCAGCACAGGACTACTGCCCGCCGGTTGAGTTGCTCTCTTCCATGAGTGCGGTGCAGCGGAAGATGGCAGGCGAGCACCTAACCAAGGAAACGGGTTTTGCCCCAGCACTCAGGGCTGCCTTCGTCGTGGCATTTTACGACGTCAAACGTCAGATTGAACGCATAAAGGAGCACAAGCTGCAGGCTCAGGATGCTCGGGACCATGCAGAGGCGCTTTTGCAGCTCCTTGAACCAGATGTGGAGAAGTTCTTGGAGAAGCCCGAGGTCATGGCCGCGAAGAAGACCCTGGAGGACAAAGTCGCGAAGATCAAGGACGAGTTGCGTGCAAAGAGACAGAAGGACCAAGATGCCAAATGAGGCGTGGCCGGAACTACGGCGGGAAGTGGCCTTCAATGCTGTCATTGAGAGGGGTGCCAGGTACGTACTTGGCTGAGTTGTGGCGCGGGCACACGACACTTCCGCTAGATGCGTAGCTGGCACGCATCGTGGACTGCGGCCGTCGGCGCCCGTGGCGGCGAGGTGGGCGTGGATCCTGTGCATGAGCCCTCTCAGTCAAAATGGTGAGATGTTGATACCTGGTACCGATGTGAATGTGTCAGGGGTCATCCAATAGGTAGCCGAATAGCACAGCGCCGTGGAACAGCGGGTCACGCCCTCGGGCAATCCCGTGCCTGGCACCCAAACGATGAGGTCTTTGGATCCATGGCGGCGCGGTCGTTGCCGCTGTCAGCCACTCAAGATCAGGTTAAGCAGGACTATCAGCAGCGCATATCCGAGGACAATCTGCGCAACAACGATCAGCCTAAGCGGAGTGCTGTTGGGCAGGATGTCGCCGTACCCAACGGTCGATTGAGTGATTGCACTGAAATACAGGAAGTCAAGGTACCGCCAAACCTGCGGCGCTGTTGAGTCAAGGGCCTGCCGTTTCTCCTGCGCGTCGCGCAGGTCGGCCTCAAGGGCTGGCACAACAACCACGACGTAGTCACGCCAGTCGTCGAACTCCGACAGGAAGCCGTGGCCCACAACGCCGCCCGCGCCGCGCTCGGCGCCCTCGGCGCTCATGAGGCGTACGAAGGGTGCAGACTCGCTCTCACCGCCGGGTGGGGTGTGAAACGTGTGCCTTTCCAGCACGAACCAGCGGCCATCACCCAACTGGAGGGCTAGTTCGTCGTTCCGGGGTTCGGCGGCGCCGAGTCCTTGGCGGTGCTCAGTGCGAAACACCTGGAAGTAATCAAGGAGCTGGCTGAGCCACAAGAGTCGATCGTCGGCGCGCCGCTTTTCGTCTGCAAGGCGGGAGCTGTAGATCTCGGCTGCGAAGACAAAGTTGCTACGCCGCAGCCGATATGCGACGTAGTACGCAACTCCAAAGAGAGGAATACTCGCGACATATGCGGAGAAGACGCCAATCAGGCCGGCGACTTTGGGGTCCATCCGAGACCGAAGTATAGGTCATGTCCGGCCGACCTGCCAGGACCGCCGAGCACATCAGGGCTAGGCATCTTAGGCGTCACCTGGGGCGATAGCAGCGCGTTGGCGGCCTCAGTCAAGGCCCACGCAGGCGCGGAGGGGCCTGAGCGCATCGGTACCAGGTATCACCGTCACACCATCCTCACCTGGTTAGCCTCTGACACATGGTTCTGTGCGGCCTCCCTGCCACGTCGTCAAGCTGCTGCCTGCGCCAATCCTCTTCCAGAACCGCGGCAACCGCGTGCCCGGTACCCATCGAACCGATCGAAACCAGCGAACAGCGAGAGGTGTAGAGTCGCTAGCCTGCGAGAGTTCCTAGGAGAGTTCCGTCATGCACAAGTGCCTCGCAAGCCCATCTAGGTCGGGGAAGATGGTAAATTCATTCGAGCCGGCGAGCAACAGGAAGTCTCTCGCGTCTCTCAGTGCCCCCTTTGGTAGCACCACTTGCTGGAGAGCAACAGGACAGAGCTTCTCAAGCGGGGTGGAACAACTGTGGAATGTAAATACTGCTCTTTGCCACTGCATCCGCACACTCAATTTGGCGCCGTAGACGGCTAGTGCAGGCGCGGGGAACTTACCATAGTTAGGGGCCGCAGCGTCAAGGAAGAAGGGCTCGTAGCCAGTTGGGTAGGCGAGATTAAGCTCTAGGGCGCTCTCGTCACCGGAGGTCGCCTTGTTCATCGCGTACGGATCGAGGATCCATACGGCTCCCGAGCCACGGGAGCCCTTGACGGCGAAGTAGAGCGCCACCGCGAAGCTCTCGGTCCAGTCGAGAAGCCGGGTTGGAATGCCGTGATGCTGCATGAGGAAGAGCCTGTCCCACTGCGAGTAGGTGCTTGGGAAGAGGTGGCCACCAAGAGATTGAAAGTTGGCGTAGAGCCGCTCCTCGGTTGCCGGCTGGATCCGTTTTCGGAGCAGAGAAGGCAGGAGCTTCCAGTTACCGTGGCGGTGGCCCCGAAAGAAAGGATCAGGGACGCCGGCCTTTCTCAAGGTCCTCACCTTCGAGAGAACCGCTGCGAAGAAGGTCTCCCATCCGTTCATGGCGCTAGCCCTTTCTATCGTCGCACCGTACCGGCACGCCGGCTTCCCCTCGGCCCTCAGGGCGCGGCGATCTCAAACGGACACACACCCCCATAATGATAGTAGTAGATGCATACCGGGCACAGGTCACGGTGTCGGCTCGTCAACTCGGTCTGGTCTGACCCACTAGGTCCACCACTTGCTCGCCCGCGAGCTCCCCACCGGTCATCAGCTGCGTGGCGATCATTTCCACCGCCCGCCATCGATCCTTCAACATGCGCGTGACCGCCTGCAGTTGCTCGACTATGCAATCACGAATGGCATCATTAGTGGCAGTACGATCCATAGCCTGGGATGCAAGTCGGCATGCGTGCTTGAAGTCGTGTTCCGTCCCAGGTGTGCCAGATCCTGAGGCCAGGCGCTCAATCGCAAGTGGCTCGGTCTCACCACTTGAGATCTGGTCGGCCACAAAGCCGGCGAGCGCCACTCGCACTCCCCAGAAGTCGTTACTCATCATCTCCTCGGGCTCGACAATACGGGCGCCACCCGTCACCGAGACGTTGTGGAGCGCTTTGCCCTCGACGGCGCACACGACTGCATGCCCAGCTTCATGGAACGCCCTGGCGCGATTGGGATGGCGCCTCAAGGCGCTCGGGTCAGGCTCACCGCCACGCATCGCCATGCCACCATGGTCGCAGATTCGGCCTCATGGACCTATCTCGTCAGCTTTCGATACATGATCCGGTGTGGCCTGGTGGCGGCGTCGCCGAGTTGTTGTCTGCGCCAGTCCTCGTACTCGCTGAAGTGGCGGGAGCATTGCCCACGGGTCGCTGGGGCCATGGGAACCGCCCACCCACGCCTCCGCGTGCGCTGGCCCAGGCACGAGAGCCCGCGTCGCGCCCGCCAACCGCCCACCCGCGCGATCCCATCGAAGAAGTTGACCTTGCTGTCGCCCTCGAAGGCGAGGATGTGGGTCGCGATGCGGTCGAGGAACCATCTGTCGTGGGAGATCACGATGACGCACCCGGCGGACCTGGTCGAACTGGCCCCCGCTGCGCTCAGACGAGGCATTGAGGCCACATCGTACGCGCCGGGATCCCGAGGCCCTACCTTCTGGGGCGACTGGCTTCACGCTCGGCCGAGTCACAATGCCCGTTGGGGGGAACGAACTGTTCGATGAACGACGCCGCGGCGTTGATATCGTCCGTCACGAGCACGAATCTGCGATAGTCGTCCTTCTCGAGAAGCGTCTGGAGCAGGGCGTCCACCGGGCACGCCGTCCTCCAGTGCTCACCGCCCAGGAATACCATCGGGCTGAAGTGACCGAAGCTCCGATAGTAGTTCTGCGCGGCGTTCTGAAAGACCTCCTGAACGGTCCCGGCAGTTCCCGCCGAAAAGACGACGCCCTGCCTGGCAACGGCAAGGAGGCCGTCCTCGCGGATGCTGTTCTGGAAGTACTTGCCAATCATCGTCGCGAACGGCGTCGAGGGCTCACTCCCGTATTGCCAGGTCGGAACGGCGAGGCTCTCGCCTGCTCCCACCTTCAAAAGCCCTTGGGCAACGTCATAGGCGGGCTTCAACCATCTGTACCCCTGGGCGACCAAGCCCTGGTCCACGGTCCCGTCGCTCGCGACGATCGTTCGCAGATCCGGCACTTTCGGCTCGGCTGAGAGCGCGCGAATCGCATCACCGAGCTGGCTGTCCAGAAGCGGCGCATGAGCGGCTCCCAAGTGGGCGGCTTCCATCGCACCGGGACCCCCCCCGGTACACACGAGGATCCCCGCACGTGTCAGTAGGCGCGCAAGCTCGGCGATCTGGCGATAGCCCGGTGCGTCACGGTCCAACCCGTGCGCACCCATGATGCCCGCGATCCTTCTCCGCCGCCGTACCTGCTGAACCGCCTGCGTGATCGAGTTGTCGTGGAGCGCCTGCATCATCGCGACAAAAGGACTTCCAGGCGTGCTTCCCCCTTCGATCACAAAGTGACGGTAGATCCGGAAGTCCAGGCTTTCCTGGTACGAGGAGGGATTCGTGGTGAGGAAGCCCGTGAAGAGTTCGGCCGGGTCGTAGAGGGACCAACGAATCGGCGTGAAGGGAATTGGTGGTGTGGCCATCAATAGATGATAGGAATTTCCTTTCTCACCTTGACCCATGATACGCGTGGCCAGGGCATGGTCCAGGCCTTCGTAGGGCGGGCCGCGGGGCGGTCGGTAGCGCCGGGCGGAGCTAGGTGAGTCGAGGATGGTGTGATCGCGATACACGACACCTATGGTGTACACAAATGGACGCGGCCCTTCACTTGCGCTGCTTCTGCCACTCGTGGAGGGCGTTGAGGCCGCGCGGGTAGCCGCAGTAGAGGACGAGGTGGATGCCGAGCTGGTCCATATAGGCGTCCCGGCTGACGCTCGCCGGGAGGTCCTTGGCGAGCGCAGCCATGTGCACACGGATCTTCTCCGTGTCGCCGACACCGATTGCAGCCGACAGCTTCGCGAGCAGCGCCTGCTGTGCGCTCACGGCGTCGTTCGTGTGCAGCAAGCGTTGGACCTCGTCCTTCGACGGTGCCCGGTATCCCGGGAGCGACTTCTCGCGCCACTGGAGGCCAGCGACGATCGCGTCGCGGAGCTCGTCCATCCCCTTCGCGCCGGCTTCCTGCGCCGCGAGGTAGACGAAGCCGCAGAGCTCCTCGAGGGTACCGCCGCTCGACAAGAAGCCGTTGATGTGCAGCTTGATCTCGGGGTAAAGGTGCTGCGCAACCAGCGCGGAAACCGTCGCCAGGCTGCGCTCCTTCACGCCGAGCGGGCCTTTGAGCGCCCAGATCTCGCCGTAGCAGCGCGTCATCGCGTCCATGGCGAAGACCGGACCGGCGTTGTTCCAGATCAGCTTCGCGGCCGGCACGGCCATCGGCCCGTAGAGCTCCTTGAAGACGGGCACCATGCGCTCGAGGTACTGTTCCTCGGTCATGCTGCGCGCTGCCAGCAGATTGCCAGCGTCAGATGCTCCCAACGCCGTTGCACCTGCCAAGCTCATCGCCATTGCCAGCAGTGTAGCGGTCCCGCTCAGTAGCAGACTCTGTCCCCCGCGCATGGCAGACTCCTTCTTCCGGCATTCTAGCCCCGAGTTTCCAGTCTCACGGGTACCGTGATTGACCACCTCGATCGTCTTCAGTGCGCTCGGACAACACAAGGCACGTGACCTGCCGCCCTGAAACGAGTCCAGGCTGGGAGTTAGAGTGGAGGCCTTTCAGCCGCACCGACAAAGGGGCAGGCGATGGCAAGGACGTGGTCCGCGGGCAGACAGATCATCCACAAGCTGAGGAAGCGGAGGTTGAGTTGGCCCGAGGGCAGAGCAGGGCGGAGGTGTGCCAAAGGCTCGAGATCTCCGAGCAGACCTAACACCCCTGGCAAGAGGTTTCCGGCGTGTTGAAGGTGACGAACGAGGGGCGTTACGTGGGGATCAGGGCTGGTTCGATGTTTCCCGGGCTCGACGGAGCTTGTGAGGAGTTGAAATAACGCAACTTCGACGAGTGACGCGGCCGCGGTGCGTGTCGGTCCGATGCGAAGCGGTCCCGCGGCTACCGGGAGTGCCCCAGGGCGGAGGCAGCCACTCGAGCCGGCCTTTCCGATTACCTCGTCAGCTTCCTGTACGTGATCCGGTGCGGCCTGGTGGCGGCGTCGCCGAGCTGCTGCTTGCGCCAGTCTTCGTATTCCGTGAAGTTCCCATCGAAGAAATTCACCTTGCTGTCGCCCTCGAAAGCGAGGATGTGGGTCGCAATGCGGTCGAGGAACCATCTGTCGTGCGAGATCACGATCACGCAGCCGGCGAACTTGTCGAGGGCGTCCTCGAGCGCGCGCAGGGTGTTGACGTCGAGGTCGTTGGTGGGCTCGTCGAGGAGGAGGAGGTTGCCGCCCTCCTTGAGCATGCGCGCGAGGTGGACGCGGTTGCGCTCGCCGCCGGAGAGCTGGGAAACCCTCTTCTGCTGGTCCGCGCCGGAGAGGTTGAAGCGCGAGCAATACGCGCGGGCGTTCATCTTGACCTTGCCCAACTGCACGTCGTCGTGGCCCTCGGAGATGACTTCGTAGACGGTCTTCTCGGGGTCGAGCGTGCGTGACTGGTCCACGTACGCGACCTGCACGGTCTCGCCGAGCCTGAGCGTGCCGGCGTCCGGCTTCTCCTCGCCTACGATCATCTTCGCGAGCGTGGTCTTGCCCGCGCCGTTGGGGCCGATGACGCCGACGATCGCGGCGGGCGGGAGGAGGAACTCGGCGTCCTCGATGAGGAGCTTGTCGCCGAACGCCTTGCACAGCCCCTTCGCCTCGATCACGACGTCGCCCAGGCGCGGGCCGGGCGGGATATAGATCTCGAGGTCGCGCGCGACCTCGTCGGGCCGGGCGTTGAGCAGTTCCTGGTAGCTGTTGATGCGTGCCTTGCCCTTGGCGCGGCGCGCCTTGGGCGCCATGTGAATCCACTCCAGCTCGCGCTGCAGCGTCTTCTGGCGCTCCGTCTCCTGCTTCTGCTCCTGCCGCAGCCGCTCCTGCTTCTGCTGCAGCCACGAGGAGTAGTTGCCCTTCCACGGGATGCCGTGGCCGCGGTCGAGTTCCAAGATCCACCCCGCGACGTTGTCGAGGAAGTAACGGTCGTGCGTGACCGCGATGACGGTGCCCCCGTACTTTTGCAGGTGCTGCTCGAGCCACGCGACGGTCTCGGCGTCGAGGTGGTTGGTCGGCTCGTCGAGGAGGAGGATGTCGGGCTTCTGCAGGAGCAGGCGGCAGAGCGCGACGCGGCGCAGCTCACCGCCGGAGAGCACCTTGATCGGCGTGTCGCCGGCGGGGCAGCGCAGCGCGTCCATCGCCAGCTCGAGCCGCGAGTCGAGGTCCCACGCGTCGAGCGCGTCGAGCTTCTCTTGCACCTCGCCCTGGCGCGCGAGGAGCTTGTCCATCTCGTCGGGCTCCATCGGCTCGGCGAATTTGTCGGCGATCGCCTCGAACTCCGCGAGCAACGCGGTTGCCTCACTTGCGCCTTCCTTCACAATCTCGAGGACCGTCTTGGCCGTATCGAGCTGCGGCTCCTGCTCGAGGAACCCGACCGAGTAGCCGGGGGAGACCGCGACCTCGCCGATGAACTCCTTCTCGACGCCGGCCATGATGCGCAGCAGCGTGCTCTTGCCCGAGCCGTTCAAACCGATCACGCCGATCTTGGCGCCGTAGAAATAGCCGAGGTAGATGTCCTTGAGCACCTGCTTGGTGCCGTGCACCTTTCCCACGCCCACCATCGAATAGATGACCTTGTCGGGTGCGTCTTGCTTGGCCATGCGCGAAGTGTACCCGCGCAGTTCGTCGCTGTGGAGCGCGGCCTCCACAGAAGTGGAATCGGAGGCCTCTGTGTGGCGCCGCCTGCGGCCAGGGAGTTTCGGTTGCACCGGCCGTGTTGGGTACGATGATGGGAGTGTGTGTACTCGCGATCGCCATGCTCGCGGCTGCGCCCCTCGCGACGCAGAACGCCGCAACCGTCCTGGCCCCAGGAACCTTGCTGGAAGTCGAGATGGCTGCCCCGGTGACCAGCGATGCGAGCTTCGTTAAGGATCGCTTCCGAGCCGCGCTCAGGGCGGCCTGGGACGCCGAGGGCAAAGCAATCGCGATCCCGTCCGGCTTCATACTCGAGGGGACGGTGCTCGACGTCCTTTCATCGAAGGACGTGGGAGCGCTGGCGCGGATCGTCCTGCGATTCGACCGCGCGCTCGGCGCGTCCGGAAACACTTCCCCCGTCGACGCGCGGCTCGAGGCGTTCGTCCCCCCGGGCGATCAGTGGCGCCTCACCACCGTTTCTGGAGGCACAGTGATCATCGACCGCCTCCGCTTCTTCCCCGCGCTGCGAGGCGTCCTCATTGATCACGCGAGCGACGCCTCGATCGCCGGCCTCGCCGCGGATGACCCCGGCATGCTGGTCGCGCCGGCACCCAGCCACCCGATCGAGGTGCCCGGCGGCGCCCTCCTCATGCTGCGCCTGAACGATCGCCTCCGCCTGCCCTGAGCCCGGAAACCCCAGTTGGCTTCCGCTGCGAGAGCGGATTTTGCCGCTCTGGCGGGCGTGCTCGGGGCTCGGAGCCTGCGACGTATCGCAGAGGATACGACTCGGCTCCTCGCCCCTGCGCGAGTCCGCCATCATCGGCATCTCCGCCTTCTCGCAACGAACCCAACTGGGGTTTCCGGGCTGACGCCGCGCCGCCGTCGGCATCCGCATCAAGCTCGCGTGGCTCGGACAGCAGCACTACGAGCGGGTACTCGGCCGCAACCTGCGTGCCCTCATCGCCGCCGCTAGGAAGAGCGCCTGACGCGGGGGAGTTACGCGGACACCTGGGCGCGTGCTTCGCGGAACCCGACCATGCGGCGGCCGGCTTCATCGTAGAGGCGCAGGCGCAGCGTGCGCAGGCTCGAAAGCAGCGTGAGCTTGTCCACCCGCTGGAAGATCGGCTGCTCGCGGTATGCCTTCGGCAGGCGGTAGTTGGGAATCCGCGGTGAGAGGTGGTGGATGTGGTGGAAGCCGATGTTGCCGGTGAACCACTGCAGGACGCGCGGCAGCGCATAGAGTGAGCTTCCCTGCATCGCCGCGGCGAGGTAGTCGCGCTTGTCGCGCCGCTCCCAGTAGACCCGTTCGAACTGGTGCTGGACGTAGAACAGCCACACCCCGGCCGCGCCCGCGATCGCGAGGAGTGGCAGCTCGACCAGCAGCGTGTTCTTCACGCCTACGGTCGCGAAAAGCAGCCCGCAGATGGCGGCGAGCGCCAAGTCGGTCACGAGGACGCTCGTCACCTCACGCTGGCTGGTGCCGCGCCGCGGCAGCCGCTGTTTGAGGAGGACCAGGAACAGCGGCCCGACCCCGAACATCACAAGCGGGTTCCGGTAGAGCCGGTAGCCAAGGCGTTGCCAGAACGAAGCGTGTCTGTACTCCTCCACGGTCATCGTCCATACGTCTCCGGCCCCGCGCCGGTCGAGATCGCCGGCGGTGGCGTGATGCTTGGCGTGCTCCGCCCGCCAGTCGTAGTAGGGAGCGAGCGTCAGGATGCCGGTGATGATGCCGACCACGTCGTTGGCGGCCCTTGACTTGAAGAACGAGCCATGGCCGCAGTCGTGGAAGATGATAAACACCCGCACCATGAAGCCAGCCGCAAGGACGATGACGGGCAGCGCGAGCCAGTAGGAAACGGCGAACAGGCGGAAGGCGAGGTACGAAAGGGCCAGGTACGGACCGATGCTGTTGACCATTTGCCAGACGCTACGTTTGACGTCGGGCCGCTGGTACGCGGCGACGATTTGCTTCCAGCTATCCTTCAATCTGTCCAAGACCTCAATCGACACCCCAAGCGATAAATCTGCCATTCACTCACTCTCCAAACACTAACCCGCAGCGCGCTCAGGTGCTGCGAATTGTCATCGCGTTCCGTTCACTTCGCCGCGCTTCTTCTGGTGCCGGCCCCGAACGAAATGAAGGGCAATCAGATGGCAGGGGCGGAGTCCATTCCGGTGTCCGCGGGCCGGCGTCACGTATTCAAACTGACGTGCCATGTCGGGGATTCCCGCGCCCGTGATTTACGGGACTCCCAAGCCCACGCTCGCCGGAGGAGCTACAAGAGAAGGCCGAACTAGGAGCGCAGCTCAACCGCCGGGCCGCTGGAAGAGGAAGAACACAAGCAAGCCCATCAGCAGGACAATCCCCAGGATGAGGAGGACGAGCGTTCGCGGCGCGAGCGCGGCTCCTGGCTCGATCGGTGCCGCGGACACCGCCTGAGTCAGCGCAGCAGGCTCGTCGGAGCGTTTCGTGGGCATCTCGACGGTTGCCCCGACAGGCTGGCCACCCACGACCGCGCGCATCACACCCTCGTAGGCGTTGCGGACGTCTGGGGGCATCGTTGCGATCCCGCCGTACTCGTGGCCGTTGAAGACGATCTTGCCGGGCTGGCTTTGCACCGCCGTTGGGAACCCCGCCTGACCGCCGCCGGCCATGGCGCGCTCGTAGGCTTGGCGAACCGCTTCCGGCAGCTCGTCGATGGACTCGTACTCCTTGCCCTGGTAGCGGATCTTGCGCTTGACCGTGACCTTCACGTCCATGGTGGTCTCCCGCTTTCTCGGGATACGTGCGGAGGTGCCGGCTCTTGCGAAAAACACCCGACCCGAGGGCACAGACGTGACCCTTGGGCGGCGGGACGGACGGTGCGAAGGAGGAATTGGGTGGGCAGGGGCGCCGCGCCACAAGCTGCGTGCTACGGTTCCCTTCCTGCGAGGCTCTCAAACTGCACCGCGAAGAACGAACTGCACCGCCTGCTTCCTCTTCCGCGTCCGGCGCTACCACGTGCTGCCGGGCGTCCCCGTACTGCAGTTGTTGAGCCCCTGCCCACTGCTGGTCCCAATCTCGGCCCGTACCGGCCGAACGTCAAGGGGGGGCGGCGGAAGTCTTCCGTTTTCTCGCTGCCTCATCGCTGGCGAGAGCCAACCACCGGGATTAAAGTGGCTTGTGTGCGCTGCGATCGGTTGTCGGCGTCACACGCAGCGATCCGAGTCCAAGGTGTGATACAAATAGCGCGCGCTGGCACGAGCCAGGGGCGGGCGCGGGCTGAGTGCCTCACTTGGATCTGGCCCGGCCGTAAAGGGAGGTCGGTAGTGAGTCCACGACGAATGATGTTCATGGCGTTGTTCTTTGCTGCAGCACCGCTGGTGTGGGGCGCCGAGCCTCGTGCGGCCAAGGACGATGCGACGGGGAAGGTGCCAATCTCGACGAAATCGGCACCCGCCAAGCAGGCGTACCTCCAGGGGCGGGACCTGTTGGAGCATCTGAAGAACGAGGAAGCGCATCAAGCTTTTGCTCGGGCGGCCATGGCCGACCGCGAGTTTGGCATGGCCGTCTACGGCCTTGCGCTTAGCGCCCCGGACCAGGCAGGTTTCAGGGCGGCCCTGCAGAAGGCGAGCGAACTCGTGCGTGCGGGGAAGATGAGCGAAGGCGAAAAGCACATGATCGGGGGCGTCGAGGCAGGCTTCAGCTCCCAGGCGGCCATGGCACTCCAGCACCTCACCACGCTGGTCCGAGACTATCCCGACGATGAGCGTGCCCACACCTTGCTCGGCGGCCTCTACCTTTCCTTGCATCAATGGCAGTTGGGGATTGACGAGTTCCGCAAGGCAATCGCGATCAACCCGGAACCTCCACCGCCGTACGCCAAACTGGCCCTGGCCCTCCGCATGCAGGAAAAGTACGACGAAGCAGAGCAGGCGGCCAAGAAGTACATTGAGCTGATCCCAAACAACACGAAGCCGGTGACCTCATACGCCGACTTGTTGATGAAGGCGGGGCGCTTTGCCGATTCGATTGCCCAGTACGAGAAGGCGCTCAAGCTGGACGGCAAGCTCGTCGATGCGTTCGTCGGGATCGCTAACGATCAGATCTTCATGGGCAAACCCCAAGAGGCGCGCAATACGCTGACCAAGCTGGAATCGGTTGCCACCAACGTCGACGACCGGCACCAGGCCCATTTCTGGAAGGCGGTTTCATTCCTGCACGAGGAGAAGACGCAACCAGCGCTTGACGAGGTGCAGCGAATGTACGATCTGGCCAGACGTGACAGCAACCGCGCCGCGATGGCCGGCGACCTCAACCTGATGGGCGCAATCCGTCTCGAGTTGGGGCAGGCAGATGCCGCGTTGGCGAAATACAACGAGGGCCTGGCCATCATTGACAGCAGCGATCTCCCCAGCGCCACGAAGGATACGGTGCACCGCAACAGTCTCTACGACGTGGCGCGTGTGAAGCTGGTCAAGAAGGACCTCATCGGTGCCGAGGCCGACGCGAAGAAGTACCGCGAAGGCGTAGCGGTCGAAAAGTTGCAGGCCGAAGTCTGCCGGTCGCATGAGCTCGACGGCCTTGTGGCGCTTGCCAAAGGCGATGCCACCACCGCAGTGCGGGAGCTGGAGCAGGCCAACATGCTGGATCCGCGGGCTCTGTTTGCTCTTGGTGAGGCATATGCCGCAGCAGGCAACGCGGCGGCGGCGAAAACGGCGTTCACCCACGCAGCCAACTTCAACAGCCCGGAGCTGGGCTACGCCTTCGTCCGTGCCAAGGCGCAGGCAAAGCTCACGAAGTAACCCGGCAGCTCGCTGGCGACGGGTGAGGCGCTTCGCTGACTGCGGTCCCTGGTTGTGGTCTCACGTGTGACGCATGCAGGCCATGATCCGTTCACGGCGGGTAAGAATTAACTCGATCGCCGCGGGCGTGGCGCTCGCTGTTGCCTCCTCGGGCTGGGGCGCAAATGCCTGGCCGAGTGTTCGCGTCGAGGCGCCCCCGGAGCTTGCCCGCGAGGCGGCAGCGGTGCGGGCAGTAGCGGCCGAAGATTTCACGGCGGTGATGCGCCTGGTGGGCCTCGCCGTCCCCGGCAGCCCGATTCGCGTGGTCCTGGCAGGGAACCACTCGGCGCTCGCCCGCAATGCCCCGACATGGGTGAGCGGCTACGCCCTGCCGACTCTCGACACCATCGTGGTGTTTTCCGGACGGGTGCCGTCGTACCCCGATCGCAACCTCGACACAGTGGTCCGACACGAGATCGCGCACGTGCTCCTCGCGCGGGCGGCGCGGGGCAGACCCCTGCCGCGCTGGTTCGACGAAGGCACCGCAACGGTGGCGGCGCGCGAGTGGGGAATCGAGGATAGCGCTCGAGTTGTGCTCGCAACCGTCGGACCTCGTTCACGCTCGCTTGCCGACATCGATGGCTGGTTCGCCTCCGCGGACGGTGCCACCGTGGCGCGCGGGTATGCAATGTCGGCGGCGCTGGTGCGGCAGCTCTTTCGACGGTGCGGTGAAGGGGCCGTGGCCCGCATCGCGGCGCGGGTGGCGGCCGGCGCCAGCTTCGACGAGGCATTCGCGTCCACCGCCGGCGATGCGCCGGAGGGGTTCGCACGGGCCTACTTTCGTCGCGAGGCAATCTGGAACGCCTGGGTCCCCTTCCTCACGAGTGCGACGGCGCTGTGGATGGGGATCACGCTGCTCGCGTTGCTCGCAATCAGGCGCCGGCGGGAGCGCGATGCCTCGCTCCGTGCCGGTTGGGCGGCCGAAGAGGCCGCTCGCCATGTCGAGGTGTCGCCAAACCCTGAGGACGACTCGCGCCACTGGAACTGACGACGCGGAGGCCCCTTTCCTGGAAGAGCTGCTCCGAAAATGACCCCGTGGAAGCACCGTCGACGTGTGACCGAGCAAAGCTCGCGAGAGGGACTGGTCGCGGCAGGATCCAGCTCCCACCAAGCTCCTTTAGCATTGCTTGTGGGTCAGCGGCTGGCATGGGGAGTCCTACCGTGGGTAGGCGATGAGGGCGAGCGGCACATCGCGCCACCCGCGCCAGCGCTGTAGCGCACCGCTCGCGTCGCGCACCGCGAGTTGGGCGGAGATCCCCCCATCGAGCATCATCGCCTGCCGACAGCCGAGCGCGCCCATCACCGCCGCCATCTCCGGCACGGTCGGGCCGAACGGCAGTGAGCCAAGCGCCTCGCCGGCGGCGTCAAAGCGTGTGAGGGCAACGAGCGCCGAGCCATCGCGCAGCTCACCGATCGCGAGGCGCGCATCGCGGTGCGCGAGGTCCACACCCATCCCCGGCGTGGCCAACTGCGGTGGAATTGCGCCGTCGTCGCGCAGCAGGACTGGATACGACTGGAACGCTTCGACGGCATCACCGGCGCCGGCGGACGGGATCGCCGTCGCGGGCACGAACCGCACGCCGCCGTTGGTGAGGACGCAAAACGCCATCGAAAGTGCGCCCGCGCCCGGCGGCCGGACCACCTTGCCGCGCTGGACCAGCCAGCCCCACGGCTGTCCGCCGGTGAACTGGCCGGCGTTGAAGCCGAGGACCGCGCCGGCCGGCAGGAGGTCGAGCGACCAGTCGGCGAGCGTGCCCGCGTCGCGGCTCGCCGCGACCAGCTCGAAACGGAGACACGCCGGGTCGAGCCGGACGAGGATGACGCGCAGCCGCCACGCCTGGCCCGCGCCGGCAAGCGCAAGCTCGCCCCAGCGCATTCCGGCCGTGGCCGCGCGCCAGCGCACTGCGCGTGCGACCGCCGGCGCCTCGGCCGGCCACGAGGTCGGCGGGCGCGTGGAGTCCCACCACGGTGTCAATCGCTCGCCCTCGAGCACCGCAAGGCCTGACTGCGGCAACCCGCCGGCGCTGCCCGTCGTCGCGACGAGCGCGAGCGCTGGCGCCGCCAGCAAGGACAGCGCGCTCAGGGGCGGAAGGGCGCGGTGCGGGTGCACCGCGACTCACGGCTGCTTCGGCTTGAGCAGCTTGAGGAACTCCTCGCAGCGCGGGCGCAGCGCCTCGACCTCGTCCTTCGTGTAGACAAACGACGCATTGCCCTGGCCGGGCAGCTTGAGTCCGCCAGCGTCCACCGCAGCCGGATCGGATAGGCACATCGGCACGACCCGCTCCTTGAGGATGGCGAACTGGCGGGGCGTGAACCCCACGTCCTTCGCGCCGGTGGCCTCCGCCTCGCGGAGCTGGTCGCCCACGGACCTGTTCGCGACAGAGGGGTCGGGCCCGCACGCCTTTTCGGTCAAGGCGCCCATCTTCATGGTCATCTGTGTGGCGGCCTTTTGCATGGTTGCAAGGTCATCCGGCTTGGCGGTGACGGCGGCGTTGTAGCTTTCGAGCAGCTTCATGCCTTCTGGGCTCATCATGACGCCGTTCTTGCATTCGGCGTACTCCTGCGCGGGTTTCACCTGCGCCTGCTTGGCCGCGATCGCCTGGCGCGCCGCCTCTTCGGCTGCCAGCGCTTTGGCGAAGCGGTCGAGCACTTCCTGAGAGATCTCGAGCACCTCGCCGCCGTAGCGGGAGGTTCCTTCGGCCGGCGACGCCCATCCGCTCGCGTGGGGTTTTGCCTTCGTCGGCGCCGGTGTCGGCGATTGCGCTTGGAGGGCCGCTGCCGCCGTGATTGCGACCACGCCGACCAGCACGCATGCAACACGTTGGGGCCTCATCGTCGCCTCCTCCACCGCTCGCTTCCGCGGTCGTTCTGTAGGCATTATTCCACGACCATCGCGACCGGAGGGCAGGCAGCCAGCCGCAGGATCGGGAACGGTCCCGGCTGGCCGCCCCACTGCTGAATGACCGAGCGGTTGAAGAAACCCCACGCCGCGAGCGAGTCGACCGAGGCGGGCTCGAGCAGCACCGGAATGAGCCGGGCGAGCGGCTGGCGCATGTCGACGAACACCGAACCGGCGGGCACCTCGGTCTCGGCGCTCTCGAAGTGGCCGGGCAGCGTGATCAGCACGTG
Source organism: Thermoanaerobaculales bacterium (assembly GCA_044447965.1). Lineage (GTDB taxonomy): Bacteria > Acidobacteriota > Thermoanaerobaculia > Thermoanaerobaculales > Thermoanaerobaculaceae > DATIYW01. The sequence goes on from JBIOGJ010000006.1 coordinate 19,341, forward strand.
ACCCTGGTACACGCTCTTGGCGGGCTCCACCTTCTCGATCACCCAGCGCTCGGCGGTGATCCGGCATCCGGAGACCAGCTTGGCGACGACGATCCCGTGCAACTGCAAGTTGGCGACCGCCTCATCGTGCCCCGGTAGCACGACGTACCCCGCCGGCAGGGGAATCGTCCGCTTCGCGACCGGGAGCGCGAGGTACGGCACCGTGTAATCGCGCGGCACGTCGGTGGGCTTCACGCGCAGCTCGCCGAGCCACGGATATTTCACCTTGTCTTCGGGCTTGGTTGGCTCGGTGGTGAACTCCCAGCCCTTGACCGTGACGTCCCACAGCCTCTGCAACGTTGCCTCGGTCACGAACGGGAGCTTGGAGAAGCCAGACGCCGTCTCGGCGTCGGCGCGCCGCACCAGCGCGGCGACCTCGGCTGCGTGGGCGTCGGTGAACTCGAGCACCGCGCGGATGAAACCGAACGAGGCGAGCACGCGGGTCTTGAAGTCGGCATACGAATAGTTCTCATCGAGGATCGCGAGCCGATTGCGCAAACCGACGTAGTTGGTGCCGTAGCGCGCCTCGATCGCATCGTTGATCCACCCCTTGGCGGGGTCGGCGCCCTCGACGAACTCGCCGTACGGCACGCTGTCGTAGCCGGTGTCCTTCTTGAGCGCCGCCGCGACGGCGGGGAAGAGTTTCTGCCAGGCAAAATCGGTCAGCGGCTGGAACGTGTTCGGATTTGCGCCGGGTGTGTACTCGACCGGCTCGCGATGGTACGAGCCGTTGGTCGTGTGCATGTCGACGAACAGCGCCGGGTCCCAGGTGTTGAGGAGCCGCACGAGGCCGCGTACCTCGGGCGATTCGAGCTTGGTGAAGTCGCGGTTCAAGTCGAGCATCTCCCCGTTGTGGCGCACGCCCGCCAGCTCGGGCCCCTTGTCGTGCCGGTTGTGGCCGAGCTTCTCGTTCCCATCCGCGTTGAAGATCGGGATGACGAGGATCACCTGGTGATCGAGGAGGTGCGCGAGCCGCCCCGCGGCGACCTCACGGATCAGCATCTGGGAGGCTTCCTTGCCTTCGATCTCGCCGGCGTGGATGTTGGCCATCACGAGCATCGCCGGCTTGCCGGTCGCGCGCAGCCCGGCGGGCGTGCGAACGCGCTCCTGCGAGAGGATCACGAGCGGCACCATCCGCCCCTCGGTGGTGGTCGCGAGCGGCGCAATCGCCACCAGCTCCGAGGTCGCAGCCACCTGCGTCACGAAGTCCATCACATCCTGGTAGAGCGAAGTGCGGGAGTAGTTCGACGCCTCGGCCACCGTCACCGGCCCGGCCGCGAACGCCGGCGCCGCCATCGCCATCACAACCGCAACAACCATTGCTGCTAATCGCATAGCTTCTCCTCGCCGCCGCATTCCATCGGCCTCGCCCGCGCTGGCGGCGACAAGCGATATTACCGACTTCTCGAAACTCATGCGCTACCATGCACCCGCATGCGATCAATGGTTCTCGCACCTGTCTGGGAGATCAAAGACGGTGAGGACCCGGTACCTCATACCTGACCGGCGCCTGGCGCGCTCTGGAGAAACCAGCAATGAAGTCATCTAGCACTCCCAACAGAGGGCTCGCCCTGCTGCCACTCGCATTTACGCTCTGCATGGTCGCCGACCACCTCTACACCTGGCTCGTCTACTACCCAGCCTTCGTAGCTTTCCACACTGGCTGGTATGACTCGGCTGCTTCCCAAGTGGAACTGCTCCGTTCGTATCAGACGCCCTTGCTGGTGGCGGTCGGTCTCGCCCTGGCATCCACGATGTTGTTGGTTCTCGCGATTCACGCCGCGTTTGCCGTTTGCCTGAAACAGATGAGCACGAGATTCGTTGCGCAGTTCAAGGCGTTTCTTGTCCTTCCTTTTGTAGTAGTGCCGGGCATTGCTTGGCCAGTCCTTGGCCTCATCCTTCTGATACGGGCAAAGAGCGGGGCTTCTTGGAATGGCAGACCGCTCGTGGAGACGACTGGAGCCATAAGCCTGGTCGCGGCGCTCGCTATCACGGCGCTTTCTTTTTCGTGCGAACCCCTGAGTTGGGACCGGATAATGGTAAATGCTCATTGCTTTGCCCTGGCATCAGCCCTCCTCGCGTTATTGGGCAAATCACTGGAACGCCCGCTTGTGGCCCCCTACTGGGCTGCGTTGTTTCTCCTCGCCTCCTGGATCTGTGTCACGATATGGGTTTGGCAGAAGGGATCCGAAGGTGCACAACAGGAAAGGAGCACAGACCCTGCCACAAGCTGAGCCACAGTTACCCCGCATCGCCTTCTCACGTTGTTGCGCGGTGACGATGCGCGAGAGATTCACTCGGCAAGGTGGCGGCGGATGCGGTGAGGTGACGCGGGCCAGGTCAGGCGAGTGACGGAGTAGGGGGGCAGCGTCACGTCGAGCGACGGCGTCACGCTCGTGACGACTGCGGCCAGTAGCGGCGTGACCGTGAGGTCGGGCCCCGAGATCGTCTCGACCTTTGACGGCAGCACGCCGCTCGCGAGCTGCGTGAGATCGGTCGAGCGCGCGTCGGGCGTCGCGTTCTGCACGATCACGGTCATGCCGGAAGCGCCGCGGAAGAGCGCCCCCTCGATCCCGGCGTAGGTCCAGGGCTGCGCGCCGTTGCCGGGTAGGCGCGTGGCGCCGGGCTCGACGAGTTGCTGCCAGGTCGCACCGCCGTTGGCCGCCTGACAGAACCATCCGAACACCTCGGTGGCGGGGAGCGGCGCGTAGCCCGATCCGCCCGGCACGAACGCAGTCTGAAGGTTGTTGAGGAAGTTGAGCTGGAAATAGAGGCTCATTGTAACCGAGGGATGCTGCAGGCAGGTGAGCAGCATCCGCGTGACGGTGTGCAGGACGATGGCGGGCGTGATCGGGTGCGTCTTCCCCGACTGCCAGTCCCCGCCCGAGCGCCCGTTCCATTCGGTGATCCAAATCTCCTTGCCCGGCACGCGCGATTCGAGGTCTGTCAGAGTCGCATTGGCGCAATCGTCGTGCACGCCCATGAGCGCCTCGAAGTTGCGCAGGGCGAGCGCCGGCGTGACCGCCTCGTGGTTCGCGTTGGGGTCGCCGGTGGCGTCCTCCAGGCGCGGGTACAGGTGCGTGGTCACCGCGTCGAACCACGGCTCAGGGTGGAGGTCGTCGTTCCAATGGCGGAGGCGATCCCAGAACGCGCCCTTCGGGCTGGGCCCGATCCAGATCGCGCCCGGCGCCGCTTGCACCGCGACCTTGGCGTTCGCCGGCAGGTAGGGGCGGAAGCCATCGGCGTACTGCTGCGTGATCGCCATCGTCGTCGGCTCATCGGGCCAGTGCGCCTCGACGTTGGGATCGCCGCCCATCGCGACCCAGAATTCATTGCCCATCTCGATGTGCGTTGGGACGATGCCCTCGGCGGCGAGCTGGGCGAACCAGGCGACCTGGTCGGACACCGAGGCCGTCTCGAGGTTCGGCACCATCACGACCTCGGCGCCGAGTGCGTCGGAAAACGGCTTGTACTGCTCGATGAAGACGCCGGTGGGGAACTTTGCGTCGCACCAGGCGGCAAGTCCCACCCAGTAGTTGGTGTAGGCCGAGCTGTTCGGGTATCCGGTGATGAGGATCAGGCCGCGCTTCCAGTCGTAGTAGTTGGCCAATGAGCCGCCGGGGAAGCGCGTGAAACCGAGGTGCATTCCGGCGAGAATCGCTTTCTTGGTCGGATCGGTGACGAGGTCGTTGTACCACGGCTCCGCGTTCGCGCCGAGCAACCGGTCGGGCAGCACTCGTGGGCTGCCGATCGCGGCGAGCACGAGCGGTGTTGGCGATGCGAGGTCCTGGGCTACCGCCGTGAAGCTGATCGCAACTGCCCCCAGCGAAGCGATTGCGACAGCCAGCAACCGCCGATGCCGAGCCGTTCGGCAGCCGCGGGCGGGCCTGCCGGCTTTTGAGGCGCGTCTTGGAACTTGCCTAAACGACAAACGGTCACGGGTCACGCTTGGCTCCTTTGGAGAAAGACGGAGCTGCACGCTCGAAGTTGACGGAGGGTTGCGGCTAAACTCGTGCCGTGAGCACGGAGGCGGGGATCGCGATGCCTCGCTGGCGCATCTTGGCCAGCGCGATGGTGAGCTTCTTCGCCGTTGGGATGACGTTCTTCGCGGTGCCACCGCTTGTCGGGACGCTCCGCGAAGCCTTCGCGCTGTCCAACGCGGCGGTGGGCTTGCTGATGGGCGCGATCGCGGTCCCCGCGGTGTTCCTCTCCTTACCGCTCGGCGCCGCGCTCGACCGTTGGCCGCCGCGCGCCGCTGGCCTCGTCGGGCTGGGGTTGATGCTAGCCGGAGCGGTGAGGTTCGCGACTGCGCCGAGCTTCATCGGCCTGCTTAGCGGCCGTCTGGTTTTCGGTGTTGGCGGCCTCGTGATGAACCTGCTCCTGGCGCGCCTCATCTCGGCGGCTTTTGGGGGGCGCGAGCTTGCGCTCGCCATGGGTTTGTTCACCGCCGTCTATCCGGCGAGCATGATCGTGATGTTCTCGCTCCACCCTTGGCTCATCGCAAGCATGGGCTGGCGCGGCGAGATGGGCGTGTTGGCGGCAATCGTCGTACTCGCAATGCCACTTCATGCGGTGGCGTTCCCGCGCCGAGTGCCATGGGAAACCGGCGGCCCGGCAAAAGGGCGCGACGCTGCACTGTCCCGACCGCTGTTCGCGCTCGGTGTCGCCTGGATGCTCTACTGGGTGTGCTTCGGCGCCGTGGCCACGTTCGTGCCGGAGTGGGCCGGGGCTGGCGCGAGAGGATTGCTGCTCGCGAGCGTGATCACCTGGGTGGCGATGGTGGGCACTCCGATCGCCGGGCACCTCATCGATCGGACCGGGCACCCGAAGCGCTGGTGCGCTGCCGGCAGCGCCGCGCTCGCGGCCATTCTGGCGGCGATGGCGATGGGAACGCTGCCCACGGCGGTAGCGATGCTTGCGCTGGGCGCAGTGTGCGCGGTGGCGCCGCCGGCGTTCTACTCGCTCCCGGCGCGGTTGGTCGCACCGGACCGGATTGGCTTTGCCTTCGGTTTCATCACGAGCCTGTCCAACCTTGGCGCCTTGGTCGGCCCGGCGCTCGCCGGCGCGATCCGCGACGCCACGCCGCGGTGGGCGTGGTTGTGGGGCGTCCTCGCGGCGGTGGCGCTGGGCGGTGCCGCCGCAGCGCTCCTCGTGCGCCCGCGCGGCGACGTCGCGAGGCCATAAGGGCCGGCACGGGATAGAATCCACGGACATGATGGGCCCCAATCCTGAATCGGCGAAGCGTGTCGCCTTTGCCTTCGTGGCTGCGATTTGCGAGCACGAGGTTGACGGGCTCGCCGAACTGATGACGGAGGATCACGTATTCGTGGATTCGCTCGGCAACCGGGTCGAGGGCCGGCAGCAAATGAAGGCAGGGTGGGAAAGCTACTTTCGCATGGTTCCCGATTACGCCATCGCGATCGATGAGACCCTGGTTGACGGAGCCGTCGTGGTCCTGCTCGGGACCGCGCGGGGCACGTACTCGCCCGACGGTGCGCTGCGTTCCGATGACGCATGGTCGACGCCCGCGGCCTGGCGCGTCCAGATCCGGGGCTCGCTGGTCGCCGAATGGCGCGTGTATGCCGACAACGAGCCGATCCGCCAGGTGATGGCAAGGAATCAAGCCGCGCGCAAGGCCCGTCGCTAACCCGCATGTCTCACCGGACTACGTCGCGAGGGGGCGGAGCTTCCGATGATGATGGGCGCACGTAGGGGCGAGGAGCCGAGTCGTATCTCAACGATACGTCGCAGGCTCCGAGGCCCGAGTACGCCCGTCAGAGCGGCAAGATCCGCCCGCGCAGCAGGAGGCTGGTGAGAAATGCGGGTTAGGCCTCCGCTTGCGGCGGAGCCGGGCGGAGCGTACCCTTGTCCAACAGTGCACGAGTTCGGAGGGGCCTGGCTCCTCCGCCCCGGGGAGGTCGCGAATGAGGCGATCGAGCGTCGCGTGGCTGGTGCTGGCGGGTACTTTCCTTGCAGCAGGTTGTGGGAGCGGCAAGCTGGTCGTCGGCGTGGTGCTGCCCGAGACCGGCGAGAACAAGGTCTACGGCGCCTCGCTCAAGGCCGGGATCAAGCTGGCGCTCGACTATGCGATGGCGAAGCAGACGCCGAAGGGGATCGAGGCGCGCTACCGCGATTCGCTTTCCCACCCTGAGTACGCCGCGAAGGAGGCCCAGGAGCTGTACAAGTCAGGGGCGGTAATCATCATCGGCGGGGCCACCTCGTCGGAAGCGAAGGCGATGATCCCCGAGGCGGAAGCAGCGAACGGAATCATGATTTCTCCTTCGGCGAGCGAGCCGGGGCTCGCTGCGACCTCCAACCTGTTCTTCCGCGTTGTCCCCTCGGACGAATTCGAGGCCACGCTCGCCGCCAACTTCCTGATCACGCAAAAGAAGGTCAAGTCGATCATGGTCCTGTTCGAAAAGGGTCTGTACTCGGACGGGCTCCTGCCGGTGTTCATTGCGGAGGCGCACAGGCTTGGCGCGAAGGTGATCGCGCAGCTCCCGATTGGGCCAACCGACTGGGACAAGGCGGTCGGCGATGCGCTTACCGCGCAGAAACCGGATGCGGTATTCATTTGCACGTACGCCGAGGAGGCCCTCGCGACCCTGCGCGTGATTCGCGACGCAAAGTTCTCCGGCACTGTGTGCGCGACCTCGGCAATCCACAGCGGTGATGTCGTCAAGCGCGCCGGGAATGCGGCCGAGGGCGTCTACGTGCCGCTTGTGCCCCTGGATCTTGACTCCCAGAAGGAACCGATGAAGTCGTTCGTGCGTCGCTTCAAGGCCGCCAACCATGGTGCTGCCCCGGATCTCTTCGCTGCCTACGGCTATGACGCCGCGCTGGTGGCGATATACGCGTTGGAGGGCAGGCCGCCCAAGACGACCGACGAGCTGCTCGTGCGCCTGATGAGCCTGGGCAGCAAGGAAGGCGTCACCGGCAAGCTCGTGTTCGACAAGGTGGGCAACATCGACCACCACCCGCGGATGCATGTGATTCGGGGCGGGAAGCTCGAGGACTGCGATCCCACGCCGCTCTCGTAACGCTGTGCGCCGCCGATATCGGACCATCTGCGTTGTTGCACTCGCCGGCAGGCATCCTCAACGTACCCTCCGGGTACGCCTCCGGTGCCACCGGCTCGTGCGCCTAGCATCTGGCCCAATCTCGGCGGCGCGGCTAGCGCCATTCTCGTAACGGCATTGCCGGCTGGTCACCGGCGGCGCCGGTTACGCGCCGTGGTGCTCAATCCTGCTTACGAATGACGGTGGGAGCGGCTTCCAGCCGCGACCCGTGACCAGCTCCAAGCGCCAGGGCCGGTTCTCTACGGGGACTTGGGTGGGACGCGATGCAGCGAGAGTGGCTCTGCGCCGTCGTCGAGATCATTCCCTTTCAAGTGCGCTGCGACGAACTTGACCAGTCGTTTCTGATCGTTGCCGAGCGGCTTTGGAACGGCCTTGTCACCGACGAACCGCAGCGTCAGCACGTCATCCTTTGAAATGGAATACCGAGCGAACACAAACGGGCGAGGGGTCCTCTCGGCCTTCACCTGATTGATGTTGAGGAACTGCTCGCCTCCCACGGTGACGAGGTAGGCGCGGTACCGTTCCTGCTCCTGCTCGTTCTCGCGAAGCTCGACGTAGTACTCCGCGCTGTTGAACGGCAGCAGCGCGAAATTCGAGATGGTGCCGTCGGCTTGCGCGTGCTGCCACTCACCGAGCAGTCGCGCATCGAGGGTGCCGGGGCGCGGCTCGCCTAGTGGGACGCTCGACTCGAACGGGCACCCGGTCAGCCCGATCACCGACACGAGTGGGAGAGCCAACACCCACGTGCGCTTCATCGTCTCGCTCCTTGCCGCGCGGAAGCCGTGTGTCCACCTCGATCCGAACTGGCACGACGATGATACCCGGAACCGCTCACCGCTTTGTGCCCGGCGGAACCGCAGCCGACGGCGTTAGTTGAACAGCTTGGAGAACGGGTCGCGACCGAGGACGAGGTAATAGGCGCATGTCCCGATGACGCCATGCGCAATGCCGATCGCCCACAAGCTGGGGAACCGGCGGTAGAGCCACACCCAGAGCACACCCGCAGGCAAGGTCAGCGCGACCATTGGCCAGTCGGGGGCGTGGGAAAGCGAGTAGCCGAGTGCCGCCGCCGCGAGTGCGGCCCCCGCCGGCACGAATTGCTCGAAGTTGCGGGCGAGGATCGGGTTGAGGAGGAACTGCTGCGCCACGCCCCAGATCGGGTAGAGCGCCAGGACCACCCAGAATCCGTGCGGTGGGGGGACGTGGCCGACAGCGACACCGTAGACGAGCGCCAAGGCCGTGAGCGCCGCGGTCACCGCGACGAGCGGCGTGGCCGCCGCGCGGAGCGCATCCCACCCGAACCCCCACGCGCGCAGGACGCCGCGATCCGCACGCACACGCGCGGCTGCGTACGCAAGCCAGACAACGAGCGACGCGAGGACGAGCACCGTCTTGGCGTGGGGCACACCGAACGTCGCGACGTTGAGCACGCCGGGGACGGCGACGAGCGCGATCTCGAAGGCGGCACGCTGGCGGGGCGAAAACACTTTCTCATCTTAGCCTGGCCGCGCTGACCTCAACGCCGTGGAGGCGCCCCTTCCGGTCCGGTTAGTTTGTCCTCGGTGGGAGCACCCTCCACGTGCGACACTGTGGCCCTCCCGATGCGCGAGGGGTGGTGGCTGGAAGCCACTCCCACGGATGTCGACGCGAAAGTTGCGATCTGGGTTGCCTTCGGTGGGAGCACCTTCCAGGTGCGACCTTGTGGCCCTCCCGATGGCCGAGGGGTGGTGGCTGGAAGCCGCTCCCTCGGATGTCACGCCGAGGCGTAGGCGGAGGAGTGCTCCCGCTATACTGATCGCGCCTTTCCGGCAAGAAACGCAGGGCACGAGGAGCGCGAGCGATGTTCGTCCCGCTGTACTGGTTGATTCCGCTGGCGGTGCTGGCCGCCGTCGCGCTGCTCGAGCGCGTGCTGCTGCCCGGCGTCCGCGTGGTGTTGCGACGCAACGTGCGGCACCTCGTCGAGGAGCTGAACCAGAAGCTCCGCCTCAAGCTGCAGCCGTTCAAGCTGACCAAGAAGCGTGTCATCGAGGCGATGATCGTGCACGATCCCGAGGTCGCGCTCGCGGCGCGGCAGTACCAGGAGGCGCACGACCTCACCTGGACCGAGGTGGCCGACCTCGTCGAGGCATACGCGCGCGAGATCGTGCCCACCTTCAACGTGTACCTCTACTACCGGCTCGCGCACTGGTTCGCGCGTCGGCTCGCCCGCGCGCTGTACCGCGTGCGAGTGGGTTTCCTTGACAAGAAGGCATTCGCCGCGATGGACACCGAAGCGAGCGTCGTGTTCGTCATGAACCACCGCTCGAACCTCGACTACGTCCTGGTCAGCTACCTCGTGGCGCGCCACGCGGCAATCTCGTATGCGGTCGGCGAATGGGCGCGGGTGTGGCCGCTCGACACCCTGATCCGGAGGCTCGGTGCGTACTTTGTCCGCCGCAACACCTCGGACCCGCTCTACCGCAAGGTGCTCGAGCGGTATGTGCAGCTCTCGCGGGAGGCAGGCGTGACGCAGGGAATCTTCCCCGAGGGCGGCCTCACGCGCGACGGGCATCTTCGCGAACCCAAGCTAGGACTGCTCAACTACGTGCTCAAGCGCTTTGATCCGAACGGTCCGCGCGACCTGGTCTTCGTGCCGGTCGGGATCAACTACGACCGCGTGCTCGAGGACCGCACCCAGATCCTCGGCCTGACGGGGGGCCAGGCGCAGGGACGCCTTTCCTGGCACGGTGCGCGGGTGGCGCTCGTGTGGGCGATGAAGAATCTGGTCCTGGTCGTGCGCGGCCGTTTTCGGCGATTCGGCTACGCGTGCGTGAACTTCGGCGTGCCGGTTTCGACGCGGGACCATCTGAAGTCTCGGGGTGTAGATCTGCGCGCGCTCGACGGCGAGGCGTACCGCGCCGAGGTAGAGCTGCTCGGACAGCGGCTCATGCGCGAGATCGCGCGCTCGGTGCCGGCGACGCCGGTCACGATGACGTGCCTCGCACTCGCAGGCGACGGCACGCTCGGGGTGATCGAGGAGGACGTCCAGGAGCGCGTCGCCGGCTTCGTCAAGGCGCTGCGGGAGCGCGACCTGCCGATCTCAGTGCAGCGATCCGAGACGGACGACATCACAAGCGAAGGGCTGCGCGTACTCGTGCTGCGCCGGCTCGCCACGATCGAGGACGGGATCGTGCGCGTGCACTCCGAGGACGCCCCGCTCGTCCAGTACTACGCGAACTCGATCGCGCACCTGTTCGAGGCACGCGGCTAGCCACATTGACGGCCGGGCTTACAAGTTCGGCTTGCTCGACGGATGTCGGACCGGATCGCAACCCGGGCAGGTGGCTGCCAGCGCCGCAGGAAGATCGGCCGGGTCCGCCAGGAGCAGTATGGCCGGGACTTTCTCGTTCCGCTGCGCCGCGGGGACGATCTCGATCTTCTTGATGAGAGAGAGATTAACGCCCTGCTGTGTGAGGACCGTTCGTACCTTCGCCTCAGTGACTCCCGGACCGGCCTTGTCCAAGGCCTTCAAGATCGCGGCGGCCTTCGCAGCGGTGGCCACGTTCGTTGGGCAGACAAGTCTATAGATGTTGCTCCTTGAAGAGTTCAGGGCAATCGAACCCCACGAGATTGACGCCACAGCTACGAAGACGCCAGCCAGAGCCAGTGATTTTTTCATTGTGAAGCTCCTCTCTCATTGATTGGTCGGTGGAGCTTGCTACTCGGTTACCGGATTACTTGCTCTCCATCGGCCCTCTGACTTCGGACGTGTGGACTGCACCCCTTACGGACAACGACTTCCTTTCTGATCGTGCCTGAGGATAGGCCCGCTAGAGGCGTTGTCAACGTACTCTGCCACATTTCTTGCCAAACTCGTCGGCGGTAGAGGCAACCAAAACCGAAATCGCCCATTCCGCCGGCGCCGAGCGGCGAGAGGATTTCGTACGGCCCCAGGCGCGTGCCCGAATTCAATGACATCGCTGTTGTCTCAAGTCCATCCAACGCCGACCCGTCCCCGCAGATTCCCCGTTGGTGCACGCTCGACGTACAATCCTACCCCGGAGGCGCGATGGCGCGGGAGATTCGCTTTCTCAACACGCTGGCGCGGCGGGTGGAGACGTTCAAGCCGCTCGATGACGAGCACGTGCGGATGTACACCTGCGGGCCGACGGTCTACAACTTCGTGCACATCGGCAACCTGCGCACGTTCCTGTTCGAGGACGTGCTGCGCCGCACGTTGGCGGCGTTCGGCTACGGCGTCACCCAGGTGATGAACCTGACCGACATCGACGACAAGACAATCAAGGGCGCCAACGCCGAAGGTGTCAGCTTGCGCGAGTTCACGGACCGGTACGTCGCCGCCTTCTTCTTCGACATCGACACGCTCGGGATCGAGCGCGCCGAGCACTACCCGCGCGCGACCGACTTCATCCCGCAGCAGGTCGCGCTCGTCCAGAAGCTCACCGAGCGCGGCCACACGTATGTGCAGGACGGCTCGACGTATTTCCGCATCGCGACGTTCCACGGTTACGGCAAGCTCTCAGGCATCGACCTCAATGAGGTCAAGCCCGGCGCACGGGTGGACACCGACGAGTACGAGAAGGAGGACGTGCGCGATTTCGTGCTCTGGAAGGCGTCCAAGCCCGGCGAGCCGGCGTGGGACTCGGCGCTTGGTCCGGGGCGGCCCGGTTGGCACCTCGAGTGCTCGGCGATGGGGATGAGCCTGCTCGGCGAGAGCTTCGACATCCACACCGGCGCGGTGGACAACATCTTTCCGCACCACGAGAACGAGATCGCCCAGAGCGAGGGCGCGACCGGCAAGCCTTTCGTCCACACCTGGCTGCACGCCGAGCACCTCATCGTCGAGGGCGAGAAGATGGCGAAGTCGAAGGGCAACTTCTTCACCCTTCGCGATCTGCTCGAGCGCGGCCACGACCCGCTTGCGATTCGCTACCTGCTCACCTCGGTGCCGTACCGGCAGAAACTGAACTTCACCTTCGATGGGTTGCACGCGGCCGCTGCAGGCGTCGAGCGAATCGGCAACACGCTGCGGCGTCTGTCGCACACACCGGCCGCGACCGGCGAGGGCGCGCTGCCTGCCGATGCGGTGGACGAGTTCCTCGCGGAATTCGACGCTGGCCTCGCCGACGACCTCAACACCGCGCGGGCGCTTGGTGCACTGCACACGCTGCTGACGAGGGTGAACCAGGCGCTCGATGGCGGCGGAATCGGTGCGGCAGTGCTTCCACGAGTGGAGGTGGCGTTCGCGCACGTGGACGCCGTGCTCGGGATCGTGCCGAAGGCGGCGGCGGCTTCCGGCGATGCAGAGATCGAACGGCTCATCGCCGAGCGCGTTGCGGCGCGCAAGACGCGCGATTTTGCGCGCGCCGACGCGATCCGCAAGGAGCTGACCGAGCGCGGCATCGTACTCGAGGACACCCCGCACGGCACCGTCTGGCACCGCACGAAGTAGGCCGTGAAGCGCGGGTGCCATCCCCGTCTCTCTTTTGTCAACAGTTGTCGATGGGCCGGGGCGTGCCCCGTCACCTCCGGTCAGCCCAGGACCTTGGCGACCACGGCCGTGATGTCGTCCTTCTGCACCCCACCAGCGGCGAAGTCGCTGGCCGCCGAACAAAGCGCGGTGACTATCTCGGAAGCGGACCGGTGGCGGTTGGCCTGCGCTACCTCCAAGATCCTCCCGCGCCCCAGCTCGCTGCCCTCGGGCGACTCTGTCTCCTCGAACCCGTCGGTCACCAGCAGCAGCAGGTCGCCAGGGTGAAGCGACAGCTCGGATGCGCCGCGTATCTGACGGCGCATGATGCCGAGGGGGATGCCCGTCGCGCCGAGGGTCTCGACGCACCCGCTGGCTCGCAGCAGGTAGGACTGGTGACCCCCGCTCGCGTAAACCAGTGTGCGGTTTCGCGGGTCAATGCAGGCGAGGAACAGAGTCACGAACTGCTCCTCCCCACAGTCCGCGGCGAGGAAGGCGTTGAGGTGGTTGAGCAGGTCACTCACGTCTTGAGTATGCAGGAGTAAGGCCCGCAGGCAGGCCCGCGTCTGAGACATCAACAACGCCGGCCCGAGGCCGTGCCCGCTGACGTCGCCGATCACCAGCCCCAGTTGTCCGTCAGCCATCGGAAAGTAGTCGAAGTAGTCGCCACCAGCCTGCTCTGCCGAGTGGGAGGCACCGGCGATGTCGAAGCCTGGAATCGCGGGCGCGACGGTGGGATAGAAGCGCTGCTGGATGGTGCGGGCCAGGCGGAGCTCCTCGCTGGTACGGAGCACAGACCGCTCGGCGTCAAGCCGGGCGTACCGCTCGGTGGTGTCGCGGATGAAGGCAGCGAACAGACGCCGGCCCTCGAGCTGCAGCTCATTGACGATGAGGTCCATGCGAAACGCCGTGCCGTCCCGCCGCCGGCCGACGACCTCCTCGACCACTCCAAGTGGAAGCCTGACCTCCCCCAATAGCAGCCCTACCTTGACCTGTGAGGGCTCGTGGCCTTCAGGTGGCTGCAGCAACGTCGAGACCTGGCGGCCGACGAGCTCCCCGATCTCGTGACCGAACATTGCCTCCACCGCCGCGTTGGCCGACTCGATCACCCCATCCCCGTCCATCGTGATGATCCCGTCGGCGGCGGACTCAAAGATAGTTCGTAAGCGGCTCTCGCTGTTGCGCAGCGCCCGCTCGGCGTTCCTCTGCAGGGTGACATCCCTGCTCACGGCAACATATCCGGCGAGGCTGCCGTCGGCTTCGTGGATCGGCGCTATGGTGCTGTCCACGTCGTAGAGGGTCGAGTCCTTCTTGCGATCGACCAACGAGCCGCGCCAGACGCCGCCATGCAAGATGGTCGCCCAGAGCTGCCCGTAGAGGCCGGCGCCGTGCTCACCGCTCTTCAGCAGGCGAGGGTTCTTGCCTACGACCTCGTCCCGTGAGTAGCCGGTCACGAGCTCGAAGGCCGGGTTCACATGGGTGATCGTGGCGTCGCCGTCGGTGATCATGATCCCCTCGCCGACTGAGTCGAGTGCGGTTGCCAGGCGCAACAGCGCACTCTCAGCTCTTCGTCGCCGGTTGACCGTGGCGACCACGGCCAGACCGGTCAAGGCGTAGCTGATCATGAGGACCTGCAGGTTAAGAAACGACTCGGGGACTCCCCTGCCGCCGTAGACACCGACTCCACGGGAGGTTCCCCAGACGGCGGTGACCGCAAACAGGAGGGCGGCCGCCGTCACTCCTCGGAGTTCAAAGCGCAGCGCGAGCCAGATCAGAAGGAAGAGGGGAAGGTAGAGGAGGTCCCTGGCCAACACGCTCCCGAGGAGGCCACCGAAGAGCGACTGGCTTACCAGCGCCAGCGCCAGGGTTGCAAGCCCGGCCTCGAGCAATCGCGGCTTGGAGACGAGGGACCGAGGAGCATCCCAGAGCGACACCAGGAATGGGGTCACGATGACCATCCCCGCGATGTCCCCCAGCGACCACGTGACCCAGTTGAATGCCAGGGAGGACCACGGCAGGTGGGCGGTAGCCTTGAGAACGACCACACCGACGGTGGCGGCAGCAACGCTCGCGGCCACCGCAATCGTCGCGAAAACAAGAACCCCTTTTGCGTCTTGGAACCAGGCGCGCGCGGTACGTCCGCTGCGTCGGAGCAACCACGCACCGATCAAAGCCTCCAGCGTGTTGCCCAGACCGATTGCTGCCGCAGCGGGAAAGGTGACCGCCGTGGTCAGGTTCGCCAGAGTAGCTCCCAGCCAGATGCCAGGCGAGACCCAGGGGCCCAGAAGCAAAACACCGGCGAGTGCAAGACCGGACGCCGGCCAGATCGCGGTGGCGTTGCCGGGAGGGATAGCGAACTTGAGACCGACGAAGGCGGCGACCAGGTAGCCGGCCGCCAACCCCACTATCTCCAGGAGGACTCGCCAGGTCCGCCGGCGCGCGGTCGCACCTGTGCTGCTCCCTACTCGCATGAGCCCCACCCCCCGCTCACGTTCCGTCCTCGCCTCCGGTCTCAACCTCCGGAGACGCGACCGGGGACATCGCTCGTAGCGACGGCGTCGTGCCGGCACGAGATGTGACCGACGGGATTCGCCGTCGCAGCTCGGCTACGGCTAGCACTCCGGGAGTTCGCAGATCGCGCCGCATGAATGGATAGGAATTTCCCTTCTGACCGGGACCGATGGTACCCCGGCAAGGGGAGGTGTCAAGATTTCAGGAGGGCACGTGACGGGCGACTGTCCAGGCCGCTTAGCGTCACCCCTGGGGCAGGGGAGTACGCGACCCGTAGGGGATCCTTCCCCTTCGCTCTGCTCAGGGACAGGATGACACCAAACTGCCATTCTGAGGCGCCGAGGCCGCCCAAAGAACCCGCTCGGCACCGCAAGAGCTGAGCCCCATTGTTGCGCAAACCGATGGCAGGGTAGGTAGTAAACTAAAACTGGGGTGGATATGCGCGCGCACGATGCCGTCGGCGATCTGGTGCTTCTCGTTCGCGCCGCTGCCGAGGCCGGCGAGGACTGGCGGGCCCGCTTGCGCCGTGAGTGGCTGCCGCGCGCCGTCGCTACCACCCCGCACGCCGCCTTGATCGCGGCTCTGTCGGAATGGTCGGCGGAACCTCCCTCGCCCGAGGCCGATCTCGCCGCGATGCTCGAGACCGCGGTGTTCGACGCAATGGCCGAGCAGGGCTACGACTAGGTCGAGCAATCCGGTACGGGCCTGCTCGCTACGCCGCCGATATCGGACCATCTGGGCCTTCTGTGCGCCGCAAGCGTTGGACCTCCCGGGGTGTTCATGACGTAGGGGCGAGGCGCCGCCTCGCCCCGGGCGACCCGCCGGGTCGCCCCTACGAACGTTGCGGGCGGGCGAGGGCGTCCACCCCACTTCGTTTCCCGCCGATTTCTGTGGCGCGGCCGCCCTCGGCCGCGAGTCCTCCTCGTTGCATCTGGCCCAGTCTCGGCGGCGCGGGCTACGCGCCGAGCTAGCTTCGCGACGCTTGATCTAGCTGAGAGCTTTGGTTGTGGGGAGAGGAACCGAAACGCGGCCGTGCCGGCCGGGGACGGTGCCGTAGCCCATCGCGAGGGTGGGGAGCGGCGTCCCGGTGGCAAGGCGAGCAACGAGCAGCTCGCGCAGCGGCAGAACATGAATCTCCCGCGCCACGGCTTCGCGCAGGAACGCTGCGAACGCCTCGCGGTACGGCCCGCCCTCGAGCTCTGCGTGGATCGTCAGCACTGGCCACCCATCCGCGCGGATCGAGTCGAGGATAGAGCCGAAGAACCCCTCCGCGTCTTCGTGCGTCTCCCCGAGCGCTTCGTCGAGCGTGGGCAGCGTGGTGGGCACCTGCGGCGTTGCGAGCGCCATCCCTTTCACCACGGGCAGGAATGGCTCAACTCCACGGCAGTCGCTCGCGTACTCGAGATCGAACCCTTCCTCGATGGCGAGTGCACGCGCGTCGGAGAACCAGGCGGGTGCGGCAAAGGTCCGTGGCGGCGTCCCAAAGATCCTGATGAACGCGTCGCGTCCGTGCGACAGCTCGCTTGCAACCTCCGGGTGGGAAAGTCGCAGGAGCCGGTCTTGCCACCTGCGATGGTTCCACGCGTGCACGCCCGCCTCGTGACCTTCGGCGGTGATGCGTCGCGCAGTCTGCGGCAGAGCGACAGCGATCAAGCGTGCGGGCAGCAGCGTGCCGGAGAGCACGGTGCGCCAGCCGTACACGCGCGCCGCCTTGGTGCGCCGCATCTTGGCGAGGAAGCCAGGCCGGCGCAGGACGTTGAAGATCGCACGTCCCGAGTTGTCGGGCCCCATCGAAAGGTAGAACGTCCCCTTGACGCCGCGCTCTCCCAGCACGCCGAGTAGGCGCGGCACGCCAAGCTTCATGCCGTCGTGGGTGTCCACGTCGATGCGCAGCCCGAGTAAAGTCTGACCCACCGCTGCGCTCACGCGTGACGCGCCCTCGGCCGCGACAAGGCACTGGCGTCGGGTCGCGGCTGGAAGCCGCTCCCACCGACAGTGACCGACCGGGTGGACAGAGTCCCGTGGGAGCACCTTCCAGGGGTGACCCGCTCCGACCCGCGCACAAACCTTCGCCTCAGGTCGCGTGCTACGAGCCGCGAGCCCGGCACCACGGTCCTCATTCCTGCGCGAGCCAGTCGGCGAGGAACGCCTCGAAGGTAAGCTCCAGCGCCTCGTCGAGCGCGACCTTGGGCGTCCAGCCGAGCAGGCTCTTGGCCTTGGCGATCGAGGGTTTGCGGGTGAGGATGTCCTGGTACCCCTTGCCGTAGTACGTGGCCGAGCTGACCTCCTCGATCTTCGAGGGGAAGTAGTGCGGGATCTTGTCGCGGCGCTTCTCGTAGAGCTGCGCCAGGCGGTACGCGAGTTCCTTCACCGAGCATTCGTTGTCCGGGTTTCCGAGGTTGAATATCTGCCCGTTGCAGTTGCCCCGCGCATCCGCGATGATCGCCATCAGACCTTCGATGCCGTCCTCCACCCAGGTGAAGCAGCGCTTCTGTTCGCCGCCGTCCACCAGGCGGATCGGCTCGCCGCGGAAGAGGTTGATGACGAACTGGGTCACGACGCGGCTGGAGCCTTCCTTGGCGGCGTCGATGTCGTCGAGCTTCGGGCCGATCCAGTTGAAGGGGCGGAAGAGCGTGTAGCGCAAGCCCTCCTGCTGCCCATACGCGGCGATCACGCGGTCGAGGAGCTGCTTGGAGCACGAGTAGATCCAGCGCGGTTTGTTGATCGGGCCGAGCACGAGAGGGCTCGTGTCCTCGTCGAACTCCGGGTCCGTGGACATCCCGTACACCTCGGACGTTGATGGGAACACGACGCGCTTGCCGTACTTCACGCACTCCCGAATCACGCGGAGGTTCTCCTCGAAGTCGAGCTCGAAAACGCGCAGCGGCGTCTTGACGTACGTGGCCGGGGTCGCAATGGCAACGAGCGGCAGCACGACGTCGCACTTCTTGACGTGGTACTCGATCCACTCCTTGTTGATCGTGATGTCGCCTTCGAGGAAGTGGAAGCGCTCGTGGTTGAGCGAGTGCTCGAGCTTGGAGGCCGAGAGGTCCATGCCGAAGACCTCCCAGTCGGTTGTGGTCAGGACGCGCCGGGTGAGCGCGTTGCCGATGAAGCCGTTGACGCCGAGGATGAGGATTCTCACGTGGTATCTCCATGTCCGCGGCCGGTTGGCCGTGATCCGTTGCGCGATACGACGTCGTGGCTCGCGAGGTTGAGGCCGGGCGTGATGCCTTCGGCGAGTGCGAACGAGCAGGCGGGCAGCTCCGGTTGGCCTTCGAGCTGGATCGTGACGAGGCGCAGCGCGCCGGCGCCGGCTGTAACCGTGATCCCCTCGCGCTCGACCGCCAGCACCGTGCCAGGCTGGGCCTCACGCGCCGCCTCCACCGGCATCGCCCACCACACGAACAGCTTGCGTGCGCCGACGGCGGTGAAGGCGCCTGGGTAGGGGTGGGTGAGCGCACGCACGAGGTCGTAGATGCGCGCGGCCGGCCAGCTCCACTCGAAGCGACCGTCTTCGGGGGTGCGCCCGCCGAAGTATGAGCCGGCGGAAAGATCGAGCGGTCGCCGGGTCGCGCGGCCGTCGCGGAGGGCCGGCAGCGCGCGGTCGAGCAGGGTCTCGGCGGCAACCTCGAGCTTGCGGAAAAGCGTGAACGCGGTGTCGTGCCACGCGATGGCCACCTGCTCCTGGTCCACGAGGTCGCCGGCGTCGGGCTTGGCAACCATCTCGTGCAGCGACACGCCGGTTTCGGTTTCGCCGTTGACGAGCACCCAGTTCACCGGCGCGCGCCCGCGGTAGCGCGGCAGCAGCGAGCCGTGCAGGTTGAACGCGCCGCCTTGTGCGAGTGCGAACACGCGGGTCGGGATCATCCAGCGGAAGTAAAAGGAGAAGACGAAACCTGGCCGGTACGACGCGACCTGCTCGACGAGTGCAGCGGATTTCAGCCCGGCCTTGTCGGGCAGGTGGACCGGAATCCCGTGCGCACGGCCGCGATCCGCGAGCGACTCCCACCAGATCTCCTCGTGCGGATCATCGTGGTGGGTGAAGACGGCAGCGACCTCGAACCCGTTGCGCAGGAGCGCGTCGAACCCGAGGCAGCCCATCGTGTGATAACCGAACACGACGGCTCGGGATCCGGGGTCCCGGGCACCGGGTCCGTGTGGGGAAGCGGTCACGAACTCACCTGGTCGGAGCGAATGACCTGGCGGACGACGTAGCGGGGCCGATGGCGGACCTCGAGGTAGATGCGCCCCACATACTCGCCGAGCAGGCCGAGGGCGAAGAACAGCACGCCGACGAAGAAGAACATCACGGCGAACAGGGTGAACACGCCCGACACGGCCCACTCGTGGCCCTTGATCAGACGGCCGGCGATCAGCACCGCCGCCACCGCCATCGAGGCGCACGCGGTAAGGAAGCCGATCGCGAGCATCGCGCGCAGCGGCCACAGCGAGAAGCTGGTCATGAGGTCGGCCTGCAGGCGCAGCAGCTTCCAGAACGAGTATTTGCTCTCGCCCGCGAGACGCTCGGCGTGCGCTACCGGCACCTCGGTGACGCGCCCCGCGAACATGTCGGCGAGCACCGGGATGAACGTGGAGATCTCCTTCGAGCTGCACAGCGCCTTGACCACCTCGCGGCGGTACGCGCGCAGCATGCAGCCGTAGTCGGAGAGCTGCACGCCGGTGGCCATCGAGGTCACCTTGTTGACGAGGCGCGACGCGGCGCGGCGGAAGAACGTGTCCTTGCGCTTGACCCGCACCGAGCCTACCACCTCGAACCCTTCTTCCATTTTGGCGACGAGCTTGCCGATCTCCTCGGGCGGATTCTGGAGGTCAGCGTCGATGGTCACGATGATCTCGCCCCGCGCGGCCTCGAACCCCGCAAAGACCGCGGCGTGCTGGCCGTAGTTGCGGTTGAAATCAATCACCACGAGGCGCGCGTCGCCGCCTGCCGCGTCGCGCAGCAGATCGAGCGAGCGGTCGCGGCTGCCGTCGTTGACCAGCACGATCTCGTACGGCTTGCCGATGCTGGCCAGCGCCGCGGCAAGGCGCCGCAGCAACTCGGGGAGGTTCGCCTCCTCGTTGAACACCGGCACGACCACCGAGAGGTAGGGCTCGCTCATAGTCAGGTCATCCGCGGGCAGGAGCGCTCGGATCGCGGGCGAGGGCGCCCGAACTTCCGCGGGCGGGCGCGCCCGCGCCACTGGCGCCGGCGCCACGGGCGTGGACGAGCACGTCCTTGATTGCGTCCGCCACGTCGCGCACGTCGCGCTCGTTCATGAGCGGGAAGAGGGGGATCGAGCAGATCCGCTCCGAGGCCCACTCGGAGTTCGGCAGCCGGCCGCTCCACTGCGGGTACTTCGCGGCATAGTACGGCTGCGTGTGCACCGCCTTGAAGTGGATGCCGGCGCCGATGTTGCGCGCCTTCAGCTCGCCGATGAACGCGTCGCGGCCGAGGCCGGCCGCATCGAGCACTTTGATCACGTAGAGGTGCCAGGTGTGGAAGTGATCGTAGCTGGGCACGCTGGGGCGGCCGATCTCCGCCACATTGGCGAGCAGCTCGTCGTAGAGTTCGACAAGCTCGCTGCGCTCCTCGTTGAAGTGGTGCACCGAGGCGAGCTGATGGATGCCGAGCGCCGCCTGGAGGTCCATGAAGTTGTACTTGAACCCCGGCCGGACGATCTCGACCTGTGGGCTGCCGCCCTCGGCGTATCGGTTCCACGCCTGCTTCTCGAGGCCGTGGAAGCGCAGCGAGCGCAGCACGCGCGCCATCTCCGGGTCCCTGAGCACGAGCACGCCGCCCTCGCCGGTGGTCATGTTCTTGATCGGGTGGAAGGAGAACACGCCCAGGCGATCGAAACAACCGACGTGCTGATTTTTGTATAGGCAGCCCACGCCGTGCGCCGCGTCCTCGAACACCCACAGGCCATGTTTGCGCGCCACCGCCAGGATCGGGTCCATGTCGCACGGCGCGCCGCCGAAGTGCACAGGCAGGATCCCGACCGTGCGTGGCGTGACCGCAGCCTCGATCGCGGCCTCGTCGATCTGCAGCGTGTCGCGGTGGACGTCCACGAACACCGGCACGCCGCCGAGCAGCTCAATCATGTTCACGGTCGCGGCCCAGGTAATCGAGGTCGTGATCACTTCGTCGCCGGGCTTCAGTCCCAGCGCGATCAGCCCGATGTGCAGTCCCGCGGTGGCCGAGGAGAGCGCCAGCACCTCGGGGAATCCGGTGTACGCCGCGAAGTCCTGCTCGAACCGCTCCGCCTTGGGGCCGGTCGTGATCCAACCCGATTTGAGGGTGTCCACCACTTCGTCGATCTCGACCTGGCGGATCGTCGGCCGCGAGAAGGGGAGGAAGTCGCCGCGCTTGCGGAAACCCACTGCCATCAACTCACCTCGTGGGGCGGGCGCCCACTGTGGCGCGGGCGCCCTCGCCCGCGTTCCTCCGCGTGCCCTCGGCCTGCCTTTTCGTTGGCTCCCCCTCGGAGGCCAAACGCAGGCCCCGATCTCACAACGGCGCTCTTGCTGAAAGCCAGTCGCAACACCGCAAAATCATAGCACGCAGCCACTGCTCTCAAAGGTAGGTCGCATCGTTGAGCAGGCACGCTCCCGATCGATCCGTTGATCCAAGGCCCAAGGAGTCATCCAGGCGAGAATCGAGTCCTGGGCGGGTCAGCGTCTTCAAGCCACCGGGGGAGGCGCAACGGAGTCTTGAAACCTCGCGGCGACTTTCAGGACGATGCGGCCACTGATGCAGCCATTACCGCGGTCGCCGCAGCGGCGGCGGCCGCCATCGCCGCGGCCGTCTCCACCGGCGAGGTTCCCGCAAAGGAGACGAGGCCGCTTCCCAAGCCCTTGAGCTGGTTGTGCCATAGGATCTGACCGCTCGCCCCGTGGAGGCAAAAGAGTTGCCCGCCAGCGCCCGCTAGGACCACATCGCCCGTGGCGAACACCGTCATAAACGTCGCAGACTTCACCTTCTGCCGCCAGATCTCCTGTCCGTCCGACGGACGGATCGCCACCACGTTGCCGCCGATCCCGATGAACAGGCACTGCTCCTTCTTCGCCATGGACCCTCCCTTAGAGATTCCCCGCTGCGAGAGTATGACCGCTTCTCGCCGGCCCCGGCACGACTTCGTTGGCCTCCTCTGCGATGAGGCCGAAGTGCATCGGGCCTCCGGCATGAGTCTTCCAGCGAAACCTCGCCATCCGCAGCTCCATCAGGCGGCTGACGGCCTCGTTCATGTGCGCCACGTCGTGCGTGGAGCGAGCGCATCTGCATGCATCTCCGACGCGCCACCCCGTCAGAGCTTGTCCAGACTGTCGCCGCCCAGATTGGCGACCCAGATATGGGCGCCGTCGAAAGCGAAACTGAAGGGGCCGTTGATGTCCCCGCCTGCGGTGAACGTGCCGACCTTGCTCCCGTCGCTCGCGGACGAGGCGGCGCCTCGCTCCTACGCCGGCCAGGCGGCGCGGGCGGACGCGGGCTCGTGGCTGCGTGACTTCTGCGCGCTCACTCAAGCGCCTGATACGTGTACCACAGAAAGAACGAGAGGCCCTTAGGCCTCCCGCTGTATTTGTGTATCCGTCGCGGGTCCGCTACTGCACTGGGCCGCCAGACGAGGGGATCGTGAACGAGGAAGTCCAGGTGGCGCTGCGCGGGGAGACAAGTTGCTGGTTCGGATTGATTCGAACGTTTACCGTGTCGCCGGCATTGAGGATGATCGGCCCAGCGCTGGTGCACGTGGAAGAGGCATTGCACGAAAGGGCGCTCGCTACCCCGTTTACCATGACGGTGACGATGTAATAGCCCGGGCTCGTGTCGCTCGACAATGTCACCGAAAAATTCGAGAGCGATCCCACGCAGTAGACCCTCGCGTTGCCGTTGGTTGTGTCGCTATTGCTCGGGCGAAGATTGGCGACCAGCGACGTGTACTCAGCCGTACCGGGAGGGACAACCCATCCCGCTGTGCCGCCACCCAGGCTCGTCATTCCACCTGCGCAGACACCGGCCGCCCCCGTGGCGCCCTGAACGCCTTGCGCTCCGGTCGGGCCAGTCGGTCCGACGGTCAGCGGTGCGTCAATCGTCAGGGTGTTTCCTCCAGACGGCGTGATTGTCACGTTGCTGCCGTGCGCGAGTGTCAGGTCGCCGGTGAAGGTGTTGAGCGTGGTGACGATGTTGGATGGCTTGTAGAAGCCGTTGACCTCGATGATCACGTCACCTGCGTTCTGGACGTAGACGTTGATCGAACCCTTCGCATCGTTCCCCGCCGGAATGATCGCCGAGTTCGCTGTCCACCGATCCGTGTAGCCCAACATCGTCGATTCGCCGGCCGGTGCGGACTGGAAGCCGACGCCAAGCCCGGAGTCGTAGGGCCAGGCCTCGAGGTAGGCAGGCTGCGTCGCGGTTGTGAACTGGAACTGGAGCGACCACGCGCCTACGCCCGCAGGCAAACCCGTGCAGTCAGCGCTGGAGGTCAGGTCGTAGCTGCGGGTCTCGCCGCTCGCGTATTGCCCGCGCGGGAAGCCTAGTGTGCCGCCACCGGGTTGCTGGACATCCTTGGGTCCGTGCCTGGTATCAACGAGACGGCAGGGGGTAATGGCGACGAAGGGTAAAGACCCGGTAAGCGGCGTTTCCGGTGTCGCCGCCGCTGACACGTCCCGGTCGAGGAACGAAGCCTGGGCCGAGAGCGCCTGTGCACGCGCCCCATGCTGACCCGCGGTCGGCGCCCAGTAGGGAGGGGCGGTCCAGTTCACGAGCGGCGGGGCATTTTGAGCGAGCGCGACGCCGCCCAGGCCTACGAGACCGAGGACGCAGAGGATGACTCCACACTTGGTCATGGCAAGCCTCCTTCGAAGATGGTTGTGCCAGGCAGAGGAGCGAACTGCCGCCGGGATCGGCCCCCGGCGCGGCGAAACGTCAGCGCCCCGTCCTGGCTTCGAGTCTCTAAACTCGGGCAGATACCACCGATCCCTCGCCAGCCGTGCTGGCAGCGAAGCGGCGTAATGGTCTTTCCCCCCTCCGCGAGCAGATACACCACCCGGAAACGGTGTAGCGAACCGATGCTCAGCGGATGACTTTCTTAGGTTAGGTTCATTAACGGGCACTGTCAAGATGAGTCACAACAAAGAGCACGATATCAGCGGAGAGAGTGCGACTCTGGCGCAGACTGCGCGACAACCTCGATCGGTCAGGAGTCATCGGCCGCTCATCGCCAACGGTCCGTGACGAAGAGACGATCCCTTGCGGCCTCATCTGTCCGGCGTCAGGCTAACCAGTATCTTCGATGCCGAGACGAATCCGGTTGCGGGCGTCCCAGTACGCCGAACCGTCAGAGCTTGTCCAGACTGTTCCCCACGCTATTGGCGACCCAGATGTGGGCGCCGTCGAAGGCGAGGGCTTGGGGGTAGTTCATGTCCCCGCCCGCGTTGAAGATGCCGACCCTGCTGCCGTCGCTCGCGTTGAGCTCCGTCACGAAGTGGCCGTCGAAATTGGCGACCCAGATGTGCGCGCCGTCGAAGGCGAGGGCGAGGGGGTGGTTGATGTCCGTGCCTGCGTTGAAGGTGCCGACCTTGCTGCCGTCGCTCGCATTGAGCTCCGTCACGCTGCTGGCCGAGTTGTTAGCAACCCAGATGTGGGCGCCGTCGAAGGCGAGGCCCCAGGGGCCGTTGATGTCTCCGCCTGCGTTGAAGGTGCCGACCTTGCTGCCGTTGCTCGCGTTGAGCTCCGTCACGCTGTTGCTGCCGTAATTAGCGACCCAGACGTGGGCGCCGTCGAAGGCGAGGCCAAAGGGGTTGTTGATGTCGCCGCCCGCGGTGAAGGTGCCAACCTCGCTGCCGTTGCTCGCGTTGAGCTCGGTCACGCTGTTGTTCCCCTGATTTGCGACCCAGATGTGGGCGCCGTCGAAGGCAAGCCCTCGGGGAGCGTTGATGTCCCCGCCCGCGATGAAGGTGCCGACCTTGGTGCCGTCGCTCGCGTTGAGCTTCGTCACGTTGTTGTTATTGTAATTGGCGACCCAGATGTGGGCGCCGTCGAAGGCGAGGCCCTCGGGGCCGTTGATGTCGCCGCCCGCGTTGAAGGTGCCGACTTTGCTCCCGTCGCTTGCGTTGATCTCCGTCACGCTGTTGCCGTTGAAGTTGGCGACCCAGATGTGGGCGCCGTCGAAGGCTAGGCCGGTGGGGTATTTGATGTCCCCGCCCGCGTTGAAGTGGACCGGGATGTTCGCGGCGTGGTACCACATCAGCATCGCAATCTGCATCGGGTTGGGCACGGTCGCGATACCGGTCTGGCCGTAGTACCCGTTGACGTCGATGATCACATCACCGCCGTTTTGGGCGTAGACGCTGATCGAGCTGTCGGGAGTGCCGCCGGGGATGATCGCGGCGCTGGCGGTCCAGCGGTCCGGGTAACCGAGCAGCGTGGAGTCGGGGGAAGGCATGGCAATCCCTGCGGGCCAGGCAGTGAGGAAGGAGGCCGGGCTGCCGTTCCTCATGGTGGTGTACTGGAAGTTGAGCGACCAGGCGGCGACGCTGGTGGGCAGGCCGGCGCAGGTCGAGCTTTGGGAGAAGTCGTACGTGCGGGTCTCGCCGGTGGTGAAGATGCCGCGGAGCGAGGCCGCGGGGATGTCGAGAGGGCCGTGTCTGGTATCGACAAGGCGGCAGGGGGTGATGGCGACGAAGGGGACCGGCAGAGAGGTGAGCGCCATCGTGCCGACCGGCACGCCGAGGGCATGGGCGCCCAGCCGGTCAGGCTGCGTTGCGGCGGGCGGCGTCCAGTACGACGGCGCGGCCCAGTTCACCAGCGGCGGATCATTCTGAGCGAGCGCGACCCCGCCCAGGCTTACAACCACTACGACGCAGATCATGACTCCACGCTTGGTCATTGCAACCCTCCTTCGAAGATGGTTGTGCCAGGCAGACGAGCAGCTTGTCGCCGGGATCGGCCCCCGGCGTGGCAAGACGTCAGCGCCCCGTCCTGGCTTCGAGTCTCTAAACTCGGGCAGATACCACCGATCCCTCGCCAGCCGTGCTGGCAGCGAAGCGGCGTAATGGTCTTTCCCCCCCTCCGCGAGCAGATACACCACCCGGAAACGGTGTAGCGAACCGATGCTCAGCGGATGACTTTCTCAGGTTAGGTTCATTAACTGGCACTGTCAAGATGAGTCACAACAAGGAGTGCGATGCTACATACACGAATGCGACTCTGACTCAGAATCGCGGAATGTCGTTTCTCACCTCAGTCGATGATCCAATAGGAGAGAGGGGGGTCAAGGACCTCTTTGGGGAGGCAGCGCGGTGGTGGGGTGGGAGCTTCATGAGGAACAATGGGATCAAAGTTGCCGAGACGGTAGCAACGGCGCATGGTTTGCCGAGGTATCAACCTCCGCCCTGATCGTCTGGTTTCGGTGGTTGCGGATCCTCGTACGGTGGCAGAACGACCGCGAAGAAGAGGTATCCGAGCGCGACGACGATTGCGATGGCGGCGACGGTGTATGCGAGCGACTTTCCGTGCCACAAGCCGTCGAACCACGTCATGAACTCGACCGCGAGCACGTTCGCGGTTCCACCGTAAAGCTCCAGATCACGGAGGTACTTCTTGGAGGTTTCGGGAGAAAGCTCCATCAAAGCGTCCGGAGCGCTCGAGGCTCGAAGGTAGATCACGATCGCGCTGATCAGGCCCGCGAGCACAATGGTGGCGGCGATGACGTATGCGCGCCTCCGCGGATCGGACAGGTTCCACATATGGAGAAGGTGGTTCCCTTTCACAGGCGACTGATGATAGACCTCAAGGGCGGCTCTTGGCGGGCGGCAAATTGGCCGCGACCTAGAATCAAGCTGGCGTCAGCGCAGACATTGAGTGGTTGGTGCGGCGCCTACGGAACGAGGGCGAGTCGGCCACGCTGCGCCCGACATCACGTTTTGCCTCCATCGCGACGGTCTTCGAGCATCGTACACATGAGCGCCAGCGCCTTCCCGACGCGCGCACGCTGGCCGGTCGCCGCAAGGTCGAGCGCGAGCCCGCGCGTGACCGCGAGCAGCAGCGTCGCAGTCGCGGCGTCGGTGCGCATCCCGGCGCGTCGCGTGAGCTGCTGCCAGTACGCGACCGGGTCCTCGAGCACGCCGGGGTACTGCTCCGGGTGGCGCAAGGCAAGCGCATACAGCTCGAAGATGAGCCGGAGTGCAGGCATCGCTTCGTGCTCTCCCAGCCGTTTCCAGAGCCAGCGCATGAACTCCGGCAGCGTGCGTAGCGCCGGTCGTTTCTCCCACCACGCCGCGATACGTGCGTCTTCGCGCTGACGCAGGCCCGCGAGGACCTCGCGCATCAACCCCTCGCGGCTGCCAAAGTGATAGACGAGCATCCTGGCGCTCGTGCCCATCGCCCCGGCCATCGGCCGCAAGGAAGAGCCGGCAAGGCCATTCTCCAGCACGTAGTCGATCGCTGCCTCACGCAGCCTGCTTCGGGCCTCGGGGTCTCGGGGTCTTGACATGGCAACCTCCGAAGGTTATTGTAACACACGTTACAGTAATTCGGGAGGCTTCGATGAAGAGCACAGCAGGGCAAGGCGGGTACCGAAGCCTGCCGTCGTTTCCTCTCGAACGATGCGCGTCACACCGGCTGGAGAAGAGGAGCTGACATGAAGAAGGTCCTGACCACCCTCCTGCTTGCGGCCTTACCTGCCGTTGCGGCCCCGGCGCCCTCGTACGCTCCCGACACGATCGAGGGGAACAAGGCCGTCACCCGGCGGGTCTTCGACGAGATCCTGAGCAAAGGAAAGTGGGAGGTCTACCCGGAGATCTTCGCCAAGGACTTTGTCGCGCACGGGTACTCGCGGACCTACACCCTGGCCGACGACATGGCGGCAGCAAAGGCCAACCGGGCGGGGAGCTCGGACTCGGTCGTGACCGTGGATCAAATGGTCGCCGAGGGCGACAAGGTGGCGATCTACTGGAGGTTCCTAGGAACGCATGACGGCGCTTGGGGAGGCATCCCGGCATCGGGGAGGAAACTGCACGGTGTTGGCATGACCATCTACCGCCTCGTGGATGGGCGAATCGTCGAGGAGTGGTCGTCTTGGGACATGCTTGGTTTGCTCGAGCAGGACGGATTGTTCAGGGCGCTCTACTTCATGGCGGTGGGGGAGACCGGACGCTATCTGCCGCTTCTCGCGGCGATCGCTGTCGCAGCCGTCGTGTGGCTCCGCCTTGTTCGACGTCGCAGAAGTCGCGCCGCGATCCCCGGACCGCCCAATTGACCGAGAGCGCCAAGCTCGCCGGCCCAGGCGCCTACACCCTGGCGTTAGACCATGTCCGGCGATGAACGGCCACAGAATTCACGATGGGCGCTTGGATGGACGTGCGGAGAGCACATCCCGCGCAGTCGTCCAACGCATGCCGGGATAGCGATCGTTGTCGAGCGGCTCGAGCTTTGCCCGGCCGTCGAACATGTTACGCATGTACTGCATGCCCTGCCATGCCGGGAAGAGTTCCTTCTCTCCAGGAGCGACCGTGCGCGCGACCTTGATGAGCGCGCCGAGCATTCCAAGACCTCCGGCGCGGAACAGGCGGTACTTTTCGCCTGTCACATCGCTCACGATGGCTGCCAGCTCCCGGGCGCTGAGTTGATCGCCGGCAATGCGTAGAAAGCGAGGTGTGGACGGATCGAGCGCCGCGCTGGCCGTGAATGCGGCGGTGTCGTCGATCGTCGTGAAGTCCATGCGCTGGTCCGCGTTCCCCCAATACAGGACTCGCTTGAGTTTGAAGAGAATGAGCGGCATCTGACCGGTCAGCAGTTCGGCAAACGCGCCGTTGAAGATGGTGGTCGCCGCAATCGAGGCCTTATCCAGACGTTGGTGGAAATCCCGGCGCAGATCGCAATTGCGATTTTCTCCCGACACAAGCTTGGTGAAATCGAGCGAGAAGTCGGACGGGATAAATCGTGGCACCCTAGCTTTGATCGCAGCCTCGAGCAGGGCCGTTTGCCCTTCCACGATCACGTCCCGCAATCCCTGCAGCGCGGACACCACGCAGGACGCACCCGAGCATGCCGGAGTCACCTCGGCGGCGCTGCTCAAGTCGACACTGGCAATCGCCACGCCGAGGCCCTGCAGGCGCTCGATCCTGTCTCGCGCAGTGCCGTGGCGAACGAGCGCCGTTACGTTGGCTCCCCGTTCGAGTAAAGCCCTCGCGATGCGTCCGCCGAGATTACCGGTAGCGCCCGCCACCACGATGGTCGAGCCATTCATGATTTCGATCTTAGAGAAAGAACAGCGTCGATGGAAGTTGGGCGCAGACCACCGGGCGCGAGGGCGCGCTGCAGGGCATTACGATCTGGCGGATCGTTGACGGCAAGGTCCGCGGCGAGTGGACGGCACGGGAACATGTCAAGATCGCGATTCAGCTCGGCGCGGAGAGTGACCAGTAGGCGACAAGCGAGGCGCCCGCCCTGCGCCGCGAACGCGGTCACATCCCGGGGAACTTGCCGAAGTAGTACATCACCAGGTCGATGGTGTCGGCGACGCCGTGCGCGACGATCGGGACGGCGAGGTTGCGACCGGTGCCGAGGTACATCGCGGTGAGCATCAGCCCCGCGATGCCCTCCTCGATAATGCCGGTCAGGCCCTGGTAGCCATGGCAGTACCCGAAAACGAAGCCGACCACCACGATGGAAAAAATCCAGGCGCCCCGCGTGCGGTGGCCAAGGTCGGCCACGCGGTTGAGGATGTAGCCGCGCCAAACCATTTCCTCGCCGAACGCGGCCATGGTCCATGCCAGGACGAGCCCTGCGAGAGCGTACTTGAGGTTGCCGGCCAATGCCCGGAAGATCGAAAGGTCAGGCTGTTTGCCAAGCAATCGCGTCAGTAACGGCTGCGTGACCACGAGCTGGAATACCTCCAAAGCCGCTCCGAGCCCGACGCCGAGTGCCAGCGTGAGAGCCCAGCTCCGGTAGCGCGCGAGCCCGATTCCGCGCCAGCCCACGCGGCGCAGCCGCAGCGAGATCCATCCCACGAGCAGGAGGAACGGAGTCGTGCTGAGGGGGACTTTGTGATACTCCCTGGCAAGGAAGATGAGCGCGATGATCAACATCTCGACGAGCGCCAGCCATCGGCTCTCGCGCCATGTCCCGGCCGACGGTGTCGCGGTTGCATCGATCGCGGATGCGTTGCTCTGAATGCTCAGATCAGACATGGCTTTGCTCCATCGGGCAGCTCAACGCGATGGCAACGGCCTGCGGCGCTGGAGCGCGCGGATCCGCGTCAGAGCGAACCAGCTCGTGAGCAGGACCAGCGTCGCGCCGATCGCGAGGCCGACCGGAATCATCCACCAGCCGAGCAGCTCGGTGCCGGCCGGCGCCGAACCGAATCCGAGGTGCAGCGAGAGGCTGTGTGCCTCGTCCGCGAGCCGCCACAACCCGACACGATTCGGGTTGAACGGCTTGGCTAGCGCGCAAAACACAAACGAGGCGGCGAGCCCGTAGCCGACCACGCTGCCGAACAACACCAGCGCCCCCGCCACGCTCAACTTCGCCCAGTGAAACGCGCTCCTGGTGATCAGCCAGGGCGAACGGCTCCGCCTCGCGCGCCGCGTGAGGTTCTCCGCGAGGTACAGCTCGGCAAGCTCCGACGCGCTTCCCAGACGGTCGAGCACGGCGGCGACGGAGCCCGCGTCGAGCCCGCCGCCAGTGTCAGCGGCGTCGCGGATGTGGCTGCGGATCTCCTCGACGATGTCGCGCGCCTGCGCCTCGGGCAGCGATCGGAGCGCCGCTTGCAGCGTCCCGAGGTAGGCGTCCACCTTACTTTGAGCGGTGCTGTCCTGGGCCATCAGCGTGCCTCCTTCTGCAGCGGCGCGAGCAGCGCCTTGAGGTTCGCGGCGTACGCCGACCAGAACCGCGCCATCTCCACGCCCCGCTGCCGCCCGGTCTTGGTCAGCGTGTAGTACTTCCGCGGGTGGCCCGCGTCGCCCTCGACCCACTCCGCCTCGACCAGCCCCTCAGACTTGAGCCGGCTCAGCAAGGGGTAGACGGTGCCCTCGGGAACGACCAGGTCGGAGCCGTCGGCCAGGCGGCGGAGGATCTCCAGCCCGTAGAGCCGGCCTGACCACAGCGAGGCCAGGATCGCGAGCTCCAGCGAACCCTTGCGGATCTGCACTTCCCACTTGTCGCCGGGTTCGGGGGGGATCGTGGCGGGTGGTGCTTTTGGAGTCATCGGAGTGCACGATACCGTGCATTACAAGGTATGTCAAGCCCCACCGTTGAACGCACCTGCAACGCCGTCGCTCGCCCCGCCGAGTCGAGAGGTCAGCGGGAGACCATCAGTGCGCGTCTTGCTCGGAATCGCGAGGTAGTCAAAGTAGGTACCTAAGGAAGGAAGCCTCACGGGGGGACTCGGGCGAAGATGGATACGTACTTGCTTCGATGGAAAGGTATCCACGCTGGGCTCGGACCGGAGCGTAGCCTCGCCAAGAGAACCGCGTAAAGCTAGGGCCCCGGCTTGAGGCCGAGTTTCTCGCAGAGATCGAGGAAACCCCTGCGTCTGTAACCCTGGGCGAGGAGCTCGTTGGCCCTGACCCGGGCCTCGCTGTTCTTGGCCGCGACTGCAAGGGCCCTGACCTGGATGTAACGGTCGTAGCTCTTGATCGGTGGCGTCGTGTCGTA
The DNA here is from genome assembly GCA_044447965.1 of Thermoanaerobaculales bacterium. GTDB lineage: Bacteria > Acidobacteriota > Thermoanaerobaculia > Thermoanaerobaculales > Thermoanaerobaculaceae > DATIYW01. The sequence goes on from JBIOGJ010000006.1 coordinate 51,094, forward strand.
AATGCGCAGGGCACGCTCCAGGAGCGGGCCAACCTCGCTGAGCTTGCCCTCTCGCTGGTACAGCTCGGCCAAGACGACGAGGTCCCTTGCCGTAGGCAGACCATGTTTCCCCCCTGCCTTTTCGTCGATGGCGACCGCGCGCAAGAAGAGAGGCTCCGCCTGCGCATACTTCCCCTGGTCGTGGTAGAGCCAGGCGAGGTTGTGGAGGTGGAGTGCGAGGTCGGGGTGGTTGGGGCCCAGTGCCCGCTCGTCGATGGCGACTGCGCGGACGAAAAGTGGCTCCGCCTGGTCGGACTTCCCCTCGTCGCGGTAGACCAGACCCAAGTTGGTGAGAATGATTGCCACCGTTAGATGGTTTGGCCCGAGTGCCTTCTCGGCTATAGCGAGCGAGCGGAGGTAGAGCGACTCCGCTTGGGGGAGCTTCCCCTGGTCGTGATAGTCCAGGGCAAGGTTGTGGAGATCAATGGCCAGGCCCGGATGATCGGGTCCGAGCGCTTTTTCGTCGATGTTGGTTGCGCGGAGGTAGAGCGGCTCCGCTTGCGCGTACTTCCCCTGGTCACGGTAGAGCAAGGCCAGGTTTTCGAGATTCGCTGCTAGCTCCGGACTGTCGGGGCCGAGTACCTTCTCGTTGATGGCGATCGCACGGCGACAAAGCGGCTCAGCCTCTACGAACCGACGCTGTTTGCGGTAAAGGTCGGTAAGGTCGTTGAGGCTTATGGCGATGCTTCGTTGGTCCTGGGGGAGGACCTTCTCGCGGATCCGCAGAGCACCCAGAAACAGCGGTTCGGCCTCCTTTAGGTCACCGCGGGCTTGGAGGAGTGCTCCCAAGTCGTTGAGGGCGTTCGCCACGCTCGGATGGTCGCCCGGGTAGATGCGCTTCCTCATCTCGAGCGACTCCCGAAGGAGCGGCTCGGCTCCCGCGAGGTCGCCGCGAGCCTGGAGCAAGCGCGCCAGGTCGTCGACGGCGTTCGCGCTGTCGGGGTCATCGCCGGAGTGGAGCGAGCGGGCGAGCGCTACCGCCGGTTCGAGCATCTTCCGGGCAGGCTCATACGCCGCCAGCTCCCGATAGGTGTCGCCAATTGTCCCGCGCAGGCGCAGCTCTGCCTCGGGTGCGGCCTTGAGGTCTCCCTTCTCGATCCGTGCCGCGGCCTCGTCCATCATCTCGCGGAGAAGGGCCGTGTCGCGACCCTTCGCCACGGCTGGCCCGACATCCTTGAGCATGTCGCCCATGAAACCGGCGATCAGCTCGGCGCGCTTCCTCGCCGCCTCGGCGCGGACATACATCGCGGCGCTAGCCGCGAAGCCGGCGACGAGCGCCGCAAGCACGGCTGCGCCGGCGACGACCGCGACGCGGTGCCGCCGTACGAATTTCCGCGCCCGGTACGCGCGGGAGGGCGGCCGCGCCGCGATCGGCTGCGAGGCGAGGTAGCGCTCGAGATCATCGGCCAGTGCCGCAGCGCTGCCATACCGGCGCTCGGGCTCCTTCTCGAGTGCCTTGCCGACGATCGTCTCGATGTCGTGATCGAGCCGTCGCGTCAGGCTCCACCCCTGCGACAGGGCACGCGGCGGCTCATCGCAGATCACCCGCACCGCCTCCGCGAGCGAGGTCCCGAGCACCTCGTACGGGCGCCGACCCGCGAGCAGCTCGTAGAGGATGACGCCGAGCGCGTAGACATCCGTTCTGACGTCGATCGCCTCGGTGTCGCCACGAGCCTGCTCGGGCGCCATGTACGCGAGCGTTCCCTTGATCATCCCGACCTCGGTCATGAGCGTCGCCGCCACGTCGGCGTCCGTGATCCGCGCGAGACCGAAGTCGAGGATCTTGACCGCCGGGAGGTGCGTCACGCTCGCACTGGCCACGCTCGTGGTTTCCTCGGTGACGATGATGTTGCCGGGCTTGAGGTCGCGGTGGATGACGCCACGCTGGTGCGCGTAGTGGACCGCCTCGCAGATCGTGCGGAACAGGCGCAGGCGCAGCTCGAGCTCCTCTGGCGTCGCCTGCTCCGGGCGCTGCGCCAGCCACGTGGCCAGTGTCACGCCCGAGACCAGCTCCATCGCGAAGAAGTCGTGGCCGTCCTCGGTGTGCCCGGACTCGTAGATCGCGGCGATGTTGGGGTGCTTGAGCCTTCCGAGGGTCTCGGCCTCGCGGTGGAACATGCGGGCGTGGAGGTCGTCGATGAGGTGCCCCTGGCGCATGACCTTGAGGGCGACGCGGCGGTGGGGCTGCTGCTGCTCGGCTTCCCACACGACGCCCATGCCTCCCTCGCCGAGCAGGCCGAGGATCTTGTAGCCGCCGATCAAGGCCGGCATCCGTCGCTGCACGGCAATCGACGTCTGCGGAGCGGCCGACGCCGAGAGCGGCGCGCCCACGGCCGAGCTCATCGTCGGCGCACCGGCAACCGAAGAGCCTTCGTGCGCCCTCGGCGGCGGTCCGGCACCGAGCTCACGACCGCCCAACGTCTTCGGTGATTCGTCCTCGTGGTCCGCCATCTGGGGCTTCTCCTCAGCAGGTGGCCGCATCGTCTGCGACCCGGTGATCCGCTGTTCCCTTGGCGAGCGCAACCGGGCGCAAGCGCCCAGCGATTCCCGACCGGCGCACCGCCACCTGCCGCGCCACACTTCCGAGGTTAGCTGCAGAGACGCGCGTCGTCGCGAAGACGCAGGGCCGCCGATTCGATTCCGCAGTCATCACGATGACCCGAGGGATCGCCGCGCCGCTGCGATGCGGCCAGCTCCCCGCGTGAAGGTGGCGCCCGGTAGCGCTACGCCTCGCGTCGACGCCGAGAGAAGACCGTGCGCCTCATGACCAGGATGCCGGCGATCGCGAACAGCAGCGCGAGTGCTCCAAGACCTATCGTGCCAAGCAGCGGGATCGGCGGTGCCACGGTCTCGACCAGTACCTCTGAGGTGCTGGTTGAAAATCCGGCGTCGCCGCTGTACGTGGCCGTGATCGAGTGTGTTCCGATGGTCAGCGATGGAGTCGTGAAGGTCGCTTGGCCGGAGCCGTCCAGCGCCACCGCGCCTGGCGACGCCGCGCCATCGACGGGAGATACCGCCGCGGTCACTGTCACCGCGCCCAGCAACGTCGCGCCATCGAGGAACGTCACGCTGCCGGTCGGAGTACCGGAGCCGGGCGACTCGGCAGTCACGGTTGCCGTGAACGTCACAGGCTGCCCGAACTGGCCTGGGTTGGGCGAGCCCGTCAGCGTCGTCGTCGTGCCCGCCTGGTTCACCACCTGGGTAAGACCCAGCGACGTGCTCGCCGTGAAGTTGGCATCCCCGCCGTAAACGGCCGTGATGGAGTGGCTCCCGACGGTGAGCGAGGAAGTGCTGAAGGCCGCCTCTCCGGAGGCGTTCAGCGTTACCACGCCGAGCAGCGTTGCACCGTCAAAGAACGACGCGGTGCCGCCCGGTGTGCCGGAGCCCGGCGCCACCGCGGTGACGGTTGCGGTGAAAGTCACGGATTGCCCGAAGACCGTTGGGTTAAGCGAGGACGTCAGCGCCGTTGTTGTGCTCGCCTTGTTCACCACCTGCGTGAAAGCGGGCGCCGTGCTCCCGCTGTTGTCCGTGTCCCCGCTGTAGGTCGCCGTCAGGGAATGGCTCCCGACTGCCAGCGACGAGATGCTGAGGGTAGCCTGGGCGGAAGCGTTCAGCGTCACCGGTGCCTGCGAAATCCCGTCGATGACGAACGTCACGGTGCCGGTCGGGGTGCCCGACCCCGGCGCCACGACCGCGACCGTCGCCGTGAACGTGACGGATTGCCCGAAGACTGTTGGGTTGAGCGAGGACGTCAGCGCCGTTGTTGTGCTCGCCTTGTTCACCACCTGCGTGAGGGCGGGCGCCGTGCTCCCGCTGTCGTCCGTGTCCCCGCTGTAGGTCGCCGTCAGGGAATGGCTCCCGACCGCCAGCGACGAGATGCTGAGGGTAGCCTGGGCGGAAGCGTTCAGCGTCACCGGTGCCTGCGAAATCCCGTCGATGACAAACGTCGCGGTGCCGGTCGGGGTGCCGGCGCCCGGCGAAACGACCGCGACCGTCGCCGTGAACGTGACGGATTGCCCGAAGACCGATGGGTTGACTGAGGACGTCAGCGTCGTCGTTGTGTTGTCCGGGCCTACCACCTCCGTGAGAACCGTCGACGTGCTCCCCAGGTTGTTGGTATCCCCGTCGTACATTGCCGTCATGGAATGGCTCCCGACGGAAAGCGCGGAGGTGGTGAACGTCGCGTGTCCGGAGGCGTTCAACGTCGCTGAGCCAATCGTTGTCGCACCGTCTAAGAAGAACACCGTCCCGGTCGGAGTGCCCGAGGCGGGCGCCACGACCGCCACCGTTGCCGTGAAGGTTACGGCCTCCCCAAAGAACGATGGGTTCACGGAGCTTGCCAGCGTCGTCGTGGTTGAGTTGGGAATCACGGCCACAGGTACGCAGACGCACTGATTACTCACAACCGTGCAGCGCCCGGTGATCAGATTGCCAGTCGGACCTTCAAATTGGCACAGGGCGGTATCCTCGCAGGGCGCGTGGGGGCCGGTCGCGCTGAGTTTGCAAGCCCCTGACGCCAGGATCGTCGCGTCAGGTAGCGAGGCAGGGTCCGGTCTTGGTCCCTCAGCGCGGGCGGTCGCTCCAGCGACTGTCAACGCAAGCATCGCGACCGCCAGTGCAGCGACACGTCGAGCCGAAGGTGTGGCCTTCATTCTCCCCCCGTTCTGCCCCGAAGCTCTCCTGTGAGATCTGGCTGAGGGTATCTCGCGAGGAAGGGAAGGTCAAGCACGAGGAACCGGAACGCCGGAACCCCGCGTGCCACGCGCCGGACGAGATTCTCCTCCATTCCGGGCCTGGCTGTGGGCTTGTAATGCTCAACTTGGGGAGCTACGTTAGAAGTGCTGAAGCTCGGGGGTCGCCATGAAAGTTCTCATCCTCAGCCTTGTCGGTGCAATGGCGGCGGCCGCCTTGCTGACTGCCCAACAGACGCCGAGTCCGACACCGGCGCCCGAGGGAGGAGCGGCCCATCCTCTCAAACAGGGAGTCGCGCAGACCGGAAGGCCAGCGCAGTCCCTTGGTGAAGCCGCAGCCCGGATCAAGCTGCCCAAGCTCACGCAGAGTCAAATCAAGGAGATGTTCAGTACCGCAGCGATCGTGCCGGCGAGCGAAGTAGGTCAACCGGCCGCAGAGACGAAGAACCTGGGAAGCCACGAGACGGCAACGCCGAGCGCCAGTGCCGCAACCTCACGATCCCCGGGCCTCGGAAAGGCCGACTACGGCCTCAAGCTGGAGACGCTCAGCGGCACGCCATTCGACGCGCGTGCGCTGCAGGGCAAGGTGGTACTGCTGAACTTCTGGGCGACGTGGTGCGGCCCATGCCGTGCGGAGATGCCCTCGATTCAGCGGTTCTATGACGATGCCAGCAGCAGGAGCGTCACCGTTCTTGCTCTCTCCGACGAAAAGCCCGAGGCAATCGCCGCGTTCCTCAAGAAGAATCCATATTCGTTCCCGATCTACCGGATCGTCGGCAAGCGCCCGGCGGTGTACAGCTCCACGGGCATCCCGGTGACCTTCATCCTCACGCCTGATGGCCGCATTGCTTCCAAGCATGTTGGCTCCAGGGGATGGGCCGACGGCTCCATCGTTGCCTCTCTGAAAACGATGTCGCACGTGTGACGCTGACTCGAACAGCAAGTGCTCCGTCACGCGACGTTGGTATCGGTGTTCCGATCGGCGTCGGTTTGCTGTAACCCCTCGCCGTAGTCGGCTGAGACGGTTTGGATCAACGCCGGCGTGCTTGGCGCCCTCGAACAGCGTGACGAGAAGTGCCGCGACCTCGGCGCCGCTCTTGGTGCGCCGGAGGTAGTGGTTCCAGCGTCCTCGCCTCGGCCTCTCAACTACGTTCTGCGCCACGCGCGGGGCCGACACGCTGGCTTCGGACCCAACTCTTGCCTGGACCCGCCGTCCGGGCTTGGGTCACTTTGAGCCGGACCGCGAAAGGTGCTGGTGTGCGCGTGTGGAATTCTTGCTTTGGTCGCCGAGGTTTCTTCGCGATGGAAGAGTACGTCGAACGCGGACGCTGATAGCTCAAATGTCCGCCGATCCGAAAGGGGGCCGTGATGTCGGTTTCGAGGTGGGGCTTACGGCGTGTCGAATTGCTGCGCGTTTTCCTCGCGATCCCATCCGCCGTGTTGGTCGCTGGTTTCAGCGCCCACATCGCCGGCGCCACGAGCCCGCCGCTCGAACGGGTGCGGCGCCACCTCGTGGTTGTTTCGCCTAGGCCGGAGGTAGCGGTGTTCTACGTGGCGACCGACGGCAACGACGCCTGGAGCGGCGCGCTTCCCACACCGAACGCGGCGAAGACCGACGGCCCGTTCGCGACGCCCGATCACGCCCGCGCCGCCGTGCAAGCGCTCGACAAGACGAGGCTGCGTCAAGTCGTGGTCCAGTTCCGCGCCGGGACGTACTACCTCCCCGCGACGGAACAGTTCACCTCCGCCGACTCGGGGACTGCAAGCACGGAAATCGTCTATCAGAACTATCCCGGTGAGGCGCCGGTGATCAGTGGCGGCATGCGCGTCCGGCACTGGACCAACGTGAGCGGCAACGTCTGGAAAGCGACGCTCCCCTCATCCATGCAGTACTTCGAGAATCTCTTCTACAACGGCGTGCGGCGCCTGCGGCCGCGCCTCGGCGGTCCGTTGGGCACATATTACCGGATCGCGAAGACCGTCTATTTGACGTCGGCCGCAACCAATTGTCCGGTGAATATTCCCGGGAGCGGGTGGGAATGTTTCGACCGTTTCCAGTACACCGCGACAGATCCGATCGCCCTCGCGAGCACCTGGAAGAACCTCGCTCCGGCCACGGGCAACCTTTGCAACCAGCCGGCGGGCAACCAGTCCATCGTCGGCGACGTCGAGCTGTTGGTCTTTGAGCAGTTCAGCACCTCGAAACTGCGCATCAGTTGCGTCGACACGGTGAATCAGATCGTATTTCTTACGGGAGCGACGCCGGCCCCGCAAAACCACGCGAGCGAGACCGGCTTCATCGCCGGCAACCGGTATCTGGTGGAGAACGTCCAGGACGAACTCACACAGCCTGGGCAGTGGTTCCTGGACCGCTCGACAACACCGTGGACGCTCGCGTACTTGGCAAACAGCGGCGAGAATCCGAACACGGACCTCGTGATCGTTCCCCAACTGCCGCAGGTGCTGGTGGCCTCGAACCTGCAATACGTGACGTTTCAGGGACTGACCTTCGAACATGACAATTACACGATTCCCGCAGTTGGACACCAGTCGGCGGAATTGGAGCCGGATGTCAGCGCCGCGGTCTCGTTCCAGAATTCGCAGCACATCACGTTCGATTCCGGAATCGTGACGCAAACGTCGGGCACGGGTCTGGAGTTGATTCCCTGCATCAACGCCGCTTCGGCGCCGGCTTATTGTGTTTCCACTGATCTCAATGCAGTCGTTGCCAACAACCTGATCGAGAACAGCGCGTTCTTCGACATCGGCGTCCTGGGGATCCGCATCGGGCAGCCCTACGCCCAGGCGGACACCGACGCCAACGAGGCACAGTTGACGACCGTGCAGAACAACGTCGTCGAGGGCTACGGTCGCACCATTCCGGCCTCCTTCGGTATCGGCCAAGGCATGGGACACGACAACCTCTATACGCACAACGACGTCTACGACGGTTACCACTGCGCCATCTCGACCTCTCAGAGCATCGGGGAGGCGAACGTGCCCAGCGGCATCGGCAACGGCAACAACACCGTCTCGTTCAACCACGTCTACAACCTGTTGCAGGGAATCATGAACGATGGTGGGTCCATACGGATCGACGGAGGGAACGCAGTATTCACGGCCGCGGGCAACAAGGTCTTGAATAACAAGATTCACGACGTGACGGACGCCTCCATCATGGATCCCAACGGCTACGGTGGCCACGGAGTGTATCTTGACGACGATACGGGCCTGGTGGATGTCGAGAACAACCTGATTTATCGCGTCTCGGGGTACGACGTCTACACTCCGCACGGTCCGGCCGCGCCCGGCGAAGCCAATATCATCAAGAACAACATTCTGGCCTACGGGCGTTTGGGAATAGTAACGGTCGGCTTCCCTTATGGGAACGGCGTGCCTACCACGATTCCGCAGGAATTTACGGTCAGCAACAACCTCTTCTATTTCGACCGGAGCGACACATCCAAGCCGAAATTCTGGGTGCAAGGCGGGTGCCTCTACGCTGGCGGCGCCTCATTTACGCAGTTCCAGGAGTGGAACAGCAATATGTACTGGCGAACCGACGGAGCGTTTGCCAGCGACGCCAAGGCCTTTGCTGTGCAGCCGAGCCCCGGTACGGGTGGGAACGCCCCCTGTAACAGCAACACCAGCGATTACACCTTTTACACCTTTGCCGGATGGCAGCAGCAGGTGGGAGAAGACGCCCAGAGCGTAGTGCAGGATCCCGGCTTCAAGGACCCAACGTATCCCGCAGATGACTTCTCCCTGCTGCACGGATCGCCTGGCGTGGGGTTCGTCGTCTTCGACCTGGACGAGGCGGGCCGGACGAATCCGCTCATCAAGCCACCCGCGGTTCCGGCGACGTTCCCCACGAAGACTTTCAATCCGGCGACTGATTACTAGCGATCCGAACCGGCCCAAGGAGTGGCCTTTCGTCTACACCCACGACGCCAGGGTCGCTATCCCGCTCCTCGGTTCATGTGAGCCACTGATACGACCCGACCCCTGAGGCGAGTTCGGGCTCAGAGGTGGGGTTTGCGCCTTTGACCCGGTCCGCACGCCTGGTCCGTCCTCGCCCAAGTCCAGCCGGCTCGCTTGAATCGAGTGTTTGGGAACCGACGGTGAATCCCATCAGGAGATGCCGTCGGGGAGCGTGACGGCGCGGGGCGAGGCGGGAACTCACGGCACGATCTGGCCCGGGAAGTGCTCTTGGCACGCCTGCCGTTCGCGCAGCTCGACGCGGCGCCACTTCGCGATGAACTCCTGAGCGTTCACGAGATGAGATTGTCGCACGGCTGCAGCAAGAGGCTGCGCTTGCAAGATCGAGGAGAATCCTCAGCCTTCTAATCCAGGGTCGGGAATCGCGATTGCAGGGTCCCGGCCCGGTGGGCGTTGACGCGCTATCGGTCGGGTCGTCGTTGGCGCTACGATCGTCAGCTTCGGGCCGGCTGGTAGCGGAGGATCACGCAGCCGGAGGTCAGCGGGCGCGACTCGACGAGGGTGAAGTTGCGGCGGCTGAGGTCGCGGCCGAACAGGGGCGCGCCGTTGCCGATGATGACGGGGACGAGGGCGAGGCGGAGCTCGTCGAACAGGTCGTGCGCGAGCAGCGAGGCAGAGAGCTTGGCGCTGCCGAACACGAACATGTCGCCGCTTCCTTTGCGCTTGAGCTCCGCGACCGCGGCGGGCGCGTCGGAGCGGACGAGCGTGGTGTTGGCCCAGTCCGCCCGCTCGAGCGTGCGCGAGAACACGGTTTTCGGCAGGGTGTTCATCAGGTCCGCGACCTCGACCTCGCCGGTGGCCGTCTGCCAGTACGCCGCCATGCCCTCGTAGGTGACGCGGCCGAACACGAGCCGCTCCACGGTGTGGAGCTGGTCGATCGAGAGGCGCTCCAGCTCGTCGCCCCACACCTGGTTGTGCCAGTCGAGCTGCCAGCTCTTCGCGCCCTCGAAGAACCCGTCGAGGGTCATCAGATTCCACATGATCAAGCGGCCCATCGTGTGTTCTCCATGTCGCGGGCGGCGTGCGCTCACGTCTCGTGCCCGCTGTGCTGCAAACGAGGTCCGGGCGCTTGGTATTGCACGATGCGGGGCGGCACAGTCGAGCCGGATTCCGGTGGTACCAATGGCCATCGCCTTATCATGTCGTCGAGTGTTGCTGCCGATCGGTCTCTCTGTCAGCGATGCTCGCATCCAAGAAGCGCTCCGACGAGGCACGGCCTCGGCTGTTGTGAGCGGCGGGTCACCACCGATCGAGGTTACGATGGCGGCATGCCGGATCAGGTCGAGGTCGAGCGCGAGCGCATGGTGGAGCGGCTCAAGGCGACGATGGTGCGGCGCCGCTCGCCGCGGCGATCGTCGCTTCGGCCTACGTGGTGGTCACCGCGCCGGCGCTGCTCGCCGAGGTGATGTTCGACGGCGCGCTCAGCGCGGGGCTGTACCGCCGCCTGCGCGTGCTCGACCATCACCTGTGGTGGGAGGACGCGCTCAGGCACACGTGGCTTCCGGTGCTGGTCGTGGCGGTCTTCTTCGGCGGCGCCGGGTACCTCATGCACCGCTACGCGCCGGAGGCTGTCTCCATCGGCGGGGTGCTGTCCCACCTGACGCACTAGGCCGTGTCAAAAGTGATCGTCGCGTGCTGATGGTTCCGGAGGCGCGTATGGCGGCAAGATCACCGCGAAGAACGGGTAGCTGGCGGCAAGAAGCAAGGAGATCACTGCGACGGTGTACGCGACCGACCTTCCGTGCCACAACCCGTCGAACCACGTCATGAACTCGACCGCGAGCACGTTCGCGGCTCGCAGGTAGATCACGACGGCGCTGATCAAACCCACCAGCAGAATGGTGGCGACGATGGCGTAGCCCCGCCTGCGCGGATCCGCGAGGCGCCACAATTGGACAGGCGATTCCGTTCTCAACCCGGTCGGTGATAGGCGCGGGGCGTTGGGAGTCAATGATTTTGCGGGCTCAGCTCGCGGCAGGCACGTGTTCGATAACCAGCACGGTGAGGTCGTCGGCGAGCGGCTGGCCCGCAAGGTGACGGTCAAGCTCGGCGAGCAAGGCCGCCAGGAGGCCGCGGGCAGGAAGGGCGGTGTGGCGCGCGAGCGCGGCTCGCAGCGCGTCGTAGCCGAACGCGACGCCGCTCGCGTTGCGCGCCTCGACGAGACCGTCGGAGTACAGCAGCAGGCGACTGCCTGGCGGGAAAGGCCGGACCTGGCTCGCCGGCGGGTCGGGCCAACGATGGCCGAGCGGTAGTGATGCCAGCAGCACCTCCTCGACGCCACCGTCCGCGGCGAGAAGCACGCCGGGAGGGTGTCCAGCGGAGGTGATCTCCAACCGGCTGTTTGCCGCATCGATCTCGGCCAGGGCGAACGAGACCATCTTCTGCCGCAGGCTCTGGCCGAGGAGCACGCGGTTGAGGCGGCCCAGCAGCTCGCCGCCCCGGTGACCCTCCTCGATCAACGCCGCCACCGCCGACTTGACCATCGCCATGAGCAGACCGGTGGGCAGACCGTGGCCGGCGACGTCGCCGATCGAGACGATGAGGCGGCCCGGCGCGAGCGGGAAGAGGTCGAAGTAATCACCACCGACTTCAGTGGCGGGGCGGAAGTACGCGAAAACCGCGAGCGGTCCGCTTGCCAGCTCGGCAGGGGGGAGCAAGCTCGACTGGATCTCGCGGGCGAGCTCCATCTCGCGCGCCATGCGCTCCTTCTCGGCGACGTCGGCGAGCATCGAGCGCACCGAATCGGACATCGCATTGAACGAGAGCGCGAGGTCGCCGAGCTGATCGCGGCGCTTGACCGGGATGCGGTGGCCGAGCTCGCCGCGCGCGACGGCGCGGGCGCCCTTCGTCAAACGCGCGGTCGAGCGCGTGACGCGGAGGATCATGATCGCCGCGAAGGAGATGATCACGACGTAGGCCGTGCTGAAGAACCACACGGCGATTCCGGCCATCACCTTCAGGTCGTGTCCCAGCCCTTCGAATGAGCCGAGAAATGCCTGAACCGCCTCGGCAACGTGGACCCGGATCATGGCCAGTACGGACCAACCTTTTGCCTGCGAGCCGTCCTCCCAGCGGAGCGGATGCGCGCTCGTCCTTGCCCAGAGCACCTTGAGGTTTCGCCAGGACGAACCCTCCTTGCGGCCGCTGCCGATCCATCCTGGTTCGACCTGATCCTCCGGGGCCAGGCGGCCGTTAACCCAAACGCCCTTGCGCGTTTCGCCGGTCCGGGCTCCGGTGGTGATCGAGATGCCTCCGGGCTTCCCGGGCGCACGTGGGCCCGTAACGAGGACGCGCACGTCGAACCACTCGCCTTCCGAGATAGCACGGGCGTTCGCGATGTCGAGGGGAACGAGCGCGGCCGCGACGCGATCGCCGTCCCGATCGATCACCGCGCGGTAGCCCTTGTCGGCGATGAGGATCGGGCCCCGCCACACCCCTTGCGGTGCCCAGCGCGGCATTTCGAGTGCGGCGGTCTCCTCACTGCGCCATATCTGCCCGGCTTCCGAAAGCAGCCAGGTGACGTGCTGCGGCATGTCGGGCTGGACCGGCGCGGCGTCGCCCAGAATCCTCTCCGCATCCTTGATGCCGCGAGTACCGAGCTCCCCTACCGCGCGGTGCGCCGCCGCGGCGAGCCGTAGCTCCTGGCGATCGATCTTCTCGCCGAGGCGGATTGAGGCGGACTGCCCGATCAGGACCCACCCCGCGAGGAACGCAGCGAAGGCGAACAACGCAAACGGCGTGAGGCCGATGAGGAGGTAGGAAAGGAACAATCGGACCCCAACTCGGTACGTGACCTTGCGCCACACCGAGCGGATCGCGACATAGATGGCGGGGATCGCCCAGAGGACGGCGCAGACCACCGCGAACGATGCGGCATCTGCTGCGGGAGCAACCAGCTTCGCGACGACCGCGACGAATACAAGCACGCCGGCGACCCATAGATAGATCTTGCGCCGACGGGACCTGGCTTCTGGCTGGGGGGTCGCAACGCTGCTCATGGCCTGTTTACTACGCCAACAATAGTCGAATAGTTATCGCATCGCGAGAGGCGCTACTTTCCGGCCGGCGCGCCCAGCGCGTCCGATGCCTCCTGCTTGACGGTCTCCAGGATGTTCGGGAACAAGCCCTGATGGTAGCGGAGGATCGTCCCATCAGGCGAGACAATCACCATCGACGGCAGGCCCGGTGAGCCGAAGGCGCGGAACACCTCATCGCCCCGATCGAGAAGCGTGGGCAGCGTCAGCTTCTGGGATCTGAAGAACTCGGCGACCTTCGCTCTGCGCTCGTCTGGCGTGGGTGCTTGCTCCATTGTGTTGAGGGCGTAGACGGAGATGGGCAGCCCGCTGCGCGAGGCCCACGCAGAGATCTTCTGCGTTTCGGCGAGCGTCTTCCAGCACGGCGCGCACCAGGTTGCCCAGAAGTCGATGACCACCAACCGCCCCTTCAGGCCCGCGAGCGAAACGCGCTCCCCGCCGGGAGTCTCCAGGTCGAACCTCGGCGAGGGCTTACCCACGGGCAGGCTCGCCGAGACGAGATCGGCGAGGTCTGCGACAGCTAGGCTGCCGCGAGGATCGAAACTGACCACGCCTGCGGCGCTCGGCAGCACGCGTGGGGAAAACGTGCCTCGAACGTCGACGCCCATTTCCGCGGGGGCACCAGGCGGCTGCAGATGCAGATGGATCGCGGCAAGGAGCTTTGTCGCCGCGTCGATCTCGAGGTCGACGCGCCCGTTGTCGGCGATGAGCTCGATGACATCGATGAGCTGGCCGTTTACCGACCGGTGCTCCACGCCGCTGATGCGGAGCGGCGCCAGTAGCTTGAAGCGCAGCGAATCGATACATGCGTCGATGTCCTTGCCCGTCCGCATCGCGATCTGCGGCGGCTCGAAGAGCGAGCCTTCCTCGCCGACGAAAGTGTTCAGCGCTCGCGAGAAATCTCCGGCGTAGGCAGTTGCCACGAACTTTCCCGGGGAGTCGCTTTTGGTGACGTAGAGCGTGTGACCGATGGCGAACGCCGAAAGGAGCGGATCCGCGACCGAGGCGTCGCTCCCCGGGCCGAGCCGGATCTCGAGCTTCTTCGGTTCGAGTTCCGCGTTCGGCGCCTTGATCGTGTACGTGAGCGTATCCGTCAGCGCAGGAACCGCGCGATACGCTCGCGCCGTTGCCGCGAGCAGCCCGCGCGCCTCGGAGGCTGGATCGCCCGGGCTGGCCGCTGCCACGCCGCCTGCCAAGACGGCAAGCGCAAGAGTCCAAGCCATCGGTTTCGCCATCGCGTGACTCCTTCTTATGGGCGGACCCCCTCGTTCCAATTACGCAGACTCGGCTTGAAATGTTCGCGCGGAGGAATCTCCGAGCACCAGATGGGCGCCTGATCGAGCAGTCCTACAATGAGCAAGGCCGAGCGGGGAGAGGTACGCGGTCTGGATCGCGGCACCCGCCGTTGGCAACACGGGATCGGATGCGGCTGCGCTGCCGGGAGGAGGTTCGCATGTCTGATGGGCGCAGCGAGGTCGGGTCGATCGGTTGGGTCGATCTCACGATCGATAATGCGGAGGAAATCCGTGACTTTTATCGGGCGGTCGTGGGTTGGACGACGACCAACGTGGGAATGGGCGACTACAACGACTTCTGCATGAACACGCCGAGGGACGGGCGGGCCGTCGCGGGCATCTGCCACGCCCGTGGCGAGAATGCGGACCTGCCATCGCACTGGCTCGTGTACCTGATCGTGGCGGATCTCGACAAGAGCCTGAACGAGTGCGTGACGCGCGGTGGAAGGGCGCTCACGGCGGTACGAACCATGGGCGACACCGGGCGGTACTGCGTGATCGAGGACCCTGCGGGCGCTGTCGTGGCGCTGTTCGAGCGCGCGTAGGAAGAACAGCTCCACCGACTGCGCGGGCGGAGCGCAACGGTGCGGGTGCGGTTCTTGTCAACCTTCCGGAGCCGGCGGCGTCTTGGCTGGGGTGATCAGCCTCTCAATTTACGTTCGGCGTGTCAGGTCCTTGCTCCGGCTCGGGTTCAGAGCGGCGGCTGAGATGCCCGAACGGTGGAATACCCAGGAACCTGTTGCGGTTCCTCCAACCAACGTCGGATAGACGAGAAAGGGAAATCAAAATGAGTAAAGTACTCCGCAACTCCCCACGTACCACGACCGTTATCCTCAGCCTTGCGTTGGCGGTTGCGCTCCTCGGCGGTTTCCTCGTGGGGCGCGCCAGCGCCGCGCAGCCGCACATGCGGGCGGCGCTGGACCATCTACAGAGCGCGAAGGCGGAACTCCAGGAGGCCGCCACGGACAAGGGCGGACACCGGGTCAAGGCCATTGCGTTGGTCAATGACGCCATCGGCGAGGTGAGGGCCGGCATGGCGTACGCCGCCGAGTAGCGAGGGGACGGGCATGACGATGCGCACGAATTCAACGATCCGCCGCTGGTGGAAAGCGCTGGTCTTCGTCCCAGCTCTGGTGGTGCTGTTCGTCGTGGGCTGCGTCACGGGTCGCGGCCAGCCGCACATGCAGGCGGCCCTCGACGAGCTTGGCGCGGCGAAGAGCGAGCTGCAGGTCGCGCTTGCGGACAAGGGCGGTCACCGCGTCCGCGCCATCGCTTTGGTCGATCGGGCGATCGATGAGGTGCAGGCCGGGATGGAGCACGCGGCAAACCGATACTGACCACTCGCCGACGCGGTCTGACGTCGGTGGATGTAACCTCTCGCCTCCCAAGTGGAGGGCACTAGGGATGTTTGTCACTAAGCCAAGCCGCCCAACGTCACTCGGGCGGCTTGATCGTATGAGCGAGAGTCTTGCGGAGCTGATAAACCACCTTTGAGCCGTGCCCACGGGTCCAAGTACCGGCTTTGAGGTCTTCGTTCCGGGGCGTCAGGACAATAATCCTGCTTGCAGGAGCGCCGACCTGGATTGTGGCACCGCTCACTTTTTGTTTTCCCATTAGATTGCTGAGAAGCGTGCAACCGGCAGGGCAAGGCATAGGGGCGGGCGCCGGTGGTGACCGGGCAGTGCACCGACCCGCATCGCGCCACGGCGAGACTGGTCACACGGCCACGCGTCCGCCTCTAACGTGAATGACGATCTCGGCTCCTACCACGGGTTGGTGACGTGGCAGGCGGCGCCGTTCTTGGCGAGGTACTCTTGGTGGTACTCCTCGGCGGGCCAGAACGTCTTGGCCGGCGCGACTTGAGTGACGATTTTTCGCCCGTCGTACCGTCCCTGCGCCGACAGCTCGGCAATGTACGCGTCCGCCTCACGCTTCTGTTCGTCGTTGACGTACCAGATCCCCGACCGGTACTGATCGCCAAAGTCCGGCCCCTGGCGGTTCAACTGGGTCGGGTCGTGCATCTTGAAAAACGCCTCGAGCAGGCGCCGGTAGGTGATCTTGGTGGGGTCGTAGATGACCTTCACGGTCTCCGCGTGCCCGGTGTCGTGGCCGCACACCTGGCGGTAGGTTGGGTGATCCACGTGCCCCTGCATGTAGCCGCTGATCGCATCGAGCACGCCCGGCCCGCGGTGGAAGTAGTGCTCGACTCCCCAGAAGCAGCCGCCGGCGAAGTACGCGACTTCAGTCTTTGCCGGCTGGCTCTCGGGCGGTAACTGTGAGCCCTTCTCGTGGAAGGTCAGCGCGACCGAGTTGAGGCAGTAGCGCTCGCCGGTCGGCCTCGGGCCGTCGTCGAACACGTGCCCGAGGTGGGAGCCGCAGCGCGCGCAGAGGATCTCGGTGCGCATCATTCCCAGACTAAGGTCGTCGTGGCGGACGATGTGGTCGGGGTCGAAGGGTTGGTAGAAGCTCGGCCAACCGGTCCCGGAGTTGAACTTGTTGGCGCTCGAGAAGAGCGGCAGGCCGCAAACAACGCAGGTGTACACGCCTTCCTTGTGGTTGTCGACGAGGTTGCCGCAGAACGCGGGCTCGGTGCCCGCCTGTTGCGTGATGCGGTATGCCTCGGGGCTCAGCTTGGCGGCGAGCACCGCGACGCGTTCGCGCGAGTAGGGCGTGATGTCGTATCCGGACTTGGAGAATTTCAGCATTGTCGTCTGGCTCCCGTTCTGTGCTTCGACCGAGCCCGATGAGTTCGGAGCAGCTTCCGCCGCAGATGCCTGACTTCCTTCCCACACGCCCAGGCGCTGGCACGCCGCAAGTGCGAGCACGAGCGCGGCAGAGCAGGCAAGGGCGCTGAGTCTTCTCATCTCTATCACAAGTCCTCCTTGGCTCTTCCCATTCCTGACCGTTAGCGAATCCCCGCTGCCAGCGCGGGCAACGGTCGCTTGCCAGGTTTGCCGGCGTGACCTTGCTGGTTACATGCGACTCGATCGCCCCGAGCAGCTCGTGCGCGGCCGGCTACCGCCTTACGCTCACGAGCAGGCCGTCGCGGATCGGCAGCAGCGAGGTGGACCAGTGCGGGTCACCGGTCAGGCGGCGGGTCAGCTCGCGTACGCCGCGGCTGCCGGGAGAGTTGTCATCGCCGTTGAGGACGCGGCCGTGCCAGAGAGCGTTGTCCACGATCAGGACGCCGCCCGCTCGCAGCTTCGATTCGATCACGGGGAGCGAAGCGGGGTAGTCCTGTTTGTCGATGTCGTTGAAGATGACGTCGAACTCGCCCTCGGCCTGACGCAGCGCCTCGACCGCCTCGCCGACGTGGAAGCGAACGATATCCGCGAAGCCGAGCTTTCCCAAATGCCCTCGTGCTCGGGCCGAGAGCGCCCCGTCCCAGACGACATGGAAGACCTCGCCGCCGCCGTTCTCGCGCACCGCGCGCGCGAACCACGCGGTCGAATAGCCGTAGCCAGACCCGAGCTCAAACACGCGGCGAGCGCCGACGAGCCGGGCGATCAGGTAGCAGGCGTTCCCGGCGGCCGGGCCCACGATCGGGAAGTTCGTCCGCACGGCGTGGGACTCCATCTTGCGCAGCTCGTCGTTCCGCTTCGGGACGAGCGTCGTGAGGTACCGCTGCACCTCGCCCCAGTCGAGTTCGTCGGCCATCGTCGCCTTCCTCCCATCGGCCTAACCGTTTCGCCGGCAACTCCATTCGAGCGCCGGTAATGAGCCCGGGGTGCACGAGATGCACCGGGGGAGCAGTTAAACCTTCGTGGGAGCACCTGAACCCCATGGGGGCGCCTGAACCTTTGTGGGAGCACCTTCCAGGTGCGACCCCTGTTGCTGGAGCCCTTCCATGTCCAGGCGGGTCGCGGCAAGATGCCGCTCCCACCAGGTTCTTGTCTCATTGCTCATGGTGCCCGAGCGCCGGCATGGGAACGCCTAGCGCGGCGAGTCGCCCTTGCGATACTCCGCGGTGACCTCGTCGAGTCGTGCCTGGAGGTCGGGCGCGAGCTTCACCGACGCGGCGGCGAGCGCTGGCGCAAGCTGCTCCGAGCGGCTTGCGCCGACGATAGGCGCGGTGACCACCGGGTTGGCCATCACCCAGGCGACCGCCATCGTGACCATGTCGAGCCCTGCCTCGCGTGCGATCGCGCGCAGCGCCTCGACCGTGGCGAACGTGCGCTCGTTCCAGTACCGCCCGCGGTAGATCTCTCCCGCCTTGCCGAGCGAGAAGCGCGAGTCTGGCGTCGGGCCGGATTCGAGGCGGTGCTTGCCGGACAGCAACCCGCCGGCGATCGGGTTGAAGGGGATCACGCCCAGACCTTCCTCGCGGGCAAGCGGCAGCAGCTCCCGCTCGATCTCGCGGAAGAGCAGGTTATAGCGCGGTTGCACAGAAGCGAAGCGGGTGACGCCAAGGGTCTCGCTCCGACCGATCGCCCGGGCAACCTGATACGCGAGAAAGTTGGAGCAGCCGAGGTAGCGCGCTCGGCCCGAACGCACCACGTCCTCGAGCGCGCGCAGCGTCTCGTCGATGGGGGTGTCGGGATCGGGGCCGTGCAGTTGATAGAGATCGACGTAGTCCGTTTGCAGGCGGCGCAACGAGCCATCAATTGCATCGAGGATGTGCTTGCGCGAGTTGCCGCGGTCCCAGCGACGCTCGGACATGGCGCCGAAGCACTTGGTCGCGACGATGAAATCCGCGCGCCGCCCCTTGAGCCACCGACCGAGGATCTCTTCGGTGCGGCCGTTGCTCTGGTACGTCCCGGCGATGGGGTAGACGTCGGAGGTGTCTATGAAAGTGACGCCACCCGCGGCAGCCGCATCGAGGATCGCGAGCGAAGTGGGCTCGTCGCACTGGACGCCGAACGTCATCGTCCCCAGGCAGAGCTGCGACACCTGCAAGCCAGTCGCCCCCAGACGCCTGTATTCCATCGCACCACCTCCGCACGCAAAGGCAGAGTGTAGCCGCTCAGGCTACGGCCGCATCGGCCCCTTGGGCCGACAACCGCGTCTTGTGCGAAACGCTTCCCACCCGGATTGCCAATCTCGCGACCGCGCCCGCGTGGGATAATCCGCCTCGTGTCGGCTTTCCCACCCAGCGCAGTCATCCCGCCGCCGGGCGGGGCGAGCCAATTGTCGGCCCGGCTGCTGCGCCGCTGGCCCGTGGCGGTGGCGCTGCTCGTCGCCGCGCACCTCGCGTTCGGGGTGTTCGGGCGCGGCATCTGGAAGCCGGACGAGCCGCGAGAAGCCGCAATCGCGGCACGCATGGCTCGGCTGGGCGCCGATCTCGTCGTGCCGCACCTCGGCGGGGCGGTGTTTTGCGAGAAGCCGCCGCTCTACTACTGGCTCGCGGCCGGTGCGATTCGCGCGCTTGGCGATACACCCGCGGCGATTCGCTTGCCAAACTTCCTGTACGCGATCGCTGGCGCGCTTCTGCTCGGCGCGCTCGCCCGTGCCGCCGCCGGCCGAGGCGCGGCGCTCGCCGCCGGCGTGCTGATGGGTACGTTCTACCTTGCCTACCGCGTCGAGATCTGGATCGCCACCGATGCGCTGCTGATGCTCTCGGTGGCGGGCGCGCTGCTCGGTTGCTATCGCGGCGTGACGGCGCGGCGGGGTGCGCCAAAGCTGGGCTGGTACGCGCTCGCAGCCGGCTTCCTCGCCGCTGGTTTCCTGACCAAGAACGTGGTGGCGTGGATCGTACCCGCGCTCGCGCTGCTCGCGCTCATCGCGTGGGAGCGGCGCTGGCGCGAGCTGATCGCCTGGGAGCTGCTCGTCGCGGTGGCGATGTTGCTCGGCGCGTGCGTCCCCTGGGTGCTCGCGGTTGCCGCACGGCCCGAGGGCACGCGCTACCTGCACGGGTTCTTCGTCGACAACCTGTTCGGACGCTTCGGCAGGATCGGCGGAGTGGGCTATCCAGACGCACACCCAGGCTGGGTCGGCGCATACCTCGTGGACCTGCCGGTGGATCTACTGCCTTGGACGTTCCTAATCGTTGCTGCGGTGGTGGCCGCCTGGAGGATCGTCCGACGTCCCGCTGGCACGGACGAGGTAGAGGACATGAAGCGCACCGCGTGGCGTTTTGCCGTGGCTGCGATCGTGCCTGGTTTCGTAGTGCTCTCCGCCGCGGCGTCAGCCCGGGACGTCTACGCCGCGGTGTTGATGCCTGGCTTTGCGCTGCTGGGCGGCTTGTGGGTGGCGAAGGCGCTGGCCAAACCATCTCGCCTCGATGAGAGGATGATCCGGGCTACGGCCGTGCTCCTCGGCGTGGTGGCGCTGCTGCTGCCGCCGGGGCTGCTGGTGGGCGTGCTCAAGCTGGGCGCGCCCCTGCCTCCGCTCGCGGTCGGCGTCTTGTGCGTCGGCTGGCTCGTCGGGGTGGCGCTCGCGTGGCGATCGTGGACGGCGGCGCGCGCCGCGCGTCCGGAGCGCTCGCTCGTGAGCGGCGTGGCCTGCCTCGTAATCGCGTGGTCGTGCGGTGCCCCTCTCACGTTTCCGGTGTTTGATCGCGCTCAGAACCTAGCGCCAGTGGGGTATGCCGCTCGTGAGGTTGCCTCAGCGCACGCGCTCGTGCTCTGGCAGCCCGACGAGACGATCATCGGGACGCTCGATCATTTCGTCGCGATGAACCCGCCGGCGCTTCAAACGATCGACGAGGTGCGGGCTCGCTTGGTGACGGCGCCGGACTTGCGCCTCCTCGCGCGCGCGACGGGCGGGCGTGACACCGGGCGCAGGCTCGCCGAGCTTGTCGCCGCGTCGGGTCTGACGATCGAGCGGCGCATCGATCTTCCGGAACCGGGAGGCCGCCGCTACGTGATCCTTTCACCTCGCGCCCGCTGACCTTCCCTCTGGCGTCGCCGATAGCGGACCAACTGCGTTGTTGCGCTCGCCAGCTCGCATCCTCAAATAGCCTCCGGCTATGCTCCGGTGCGGCCGGCTCGGGCGCCTGGCATTTGGCCCACTCTCGGCGGCGCGCCTAGCGGCGTGAGCGTTGCCGCTTCGCCTCCCGCTGCTCAGCGCCTCCGGCTACCCGGGTGTGCGCCGATCTTGCTCCTCGTGTCACAGTCCGAGGCGGCGGCGCAAGGGGCGGGTGCGCTCCTTGGTGGTCTGGTGCAACGCCCGCAGCGCGAGTCGTACGCGGTAGTACCGGCGCAGCCTCGTCGGATCAAGGCGGCGCGCGCGGCAATAGCCTTGGAGCACCTCATCGTCGTCGTTGAGCCTGAGCTGCACGAGGTTGGCGATCCCCGCCGGCACGCCGATCCTGCCGAAGCGCATGCGGTTGACGTCCACGAGCTGGAACTCGACGCCGCCCGGGCTTGCGGGGCTTGGCAGCAGCAGGATGTTGCCCGAGGTGAGGTCGCGGTGCAGCACGCCGGCCTCGTGCATGCGGCCGATAAGCTCACCGATCAGCGCGAGAAGGCGTGGCCGGTCCGCCGCATCGGTCGCGCGCAGAGTCCTCGCCTCGGTGAACCCCGCGACGAGCGTCGAGCAGAAGTACGAGGCGATCGGCCACGCGCCACGCCGCACCTCGACGGCGGCCAACGGTGCGGGCGTGCCAAACCCGAGTGCCAGCAAACGCGTGGCATGGTCGAATGCGCGTACGGCTTTGGTTGTCCGCCAGCGATAGATTAACCGCTGCGCCGGCTTCACGGTCGGGAAGCGCTTCACGGCTACCTCGACGCCCTCGATCGAAGCGCGAAAGATGAGATTCCGCTTGCGGTAGATCACGGCCTCGGGTCGTACCGCTGCGGCAAGCGCCTCGAGGTTTTCGCACCACGCTCGAAAGCCGGACCGATCCCACTCCGGCGCCACGCGAGCGATCACGACGCTAGCCTCGACATGCGTCATGCGGTCATCTTACGGCAGCAAGTGCTCTACTCGGCGACGCTCCTTGAGGGAACCGGCCGCTTGAGACGACGGCCACCGTGGGTGCACCTAAACCTCCCTGGGAGCACATGAACAGCCGTGGGAGCACCTGAACAGCCGTGGGAGCACCTTCCAGGTGCGACCAAGCAAGGTCCGACCGGTCGCGGCAAGATGCCGCTTCCACTGAAAGGCCTTTCCACCACCGTGGGAGCACCCCTCAGGTGTGCGATTCCTAGCTCATCCTCCGCACGCGCACCTCGATGCCCTTCTCATACTTGAGCAGGGCAACGAGGCGGGCGGGGTCGGTCTTGCCGTAGTGGTACGGGTGCAGGATGCGCGGCCGGAAGGCGCGGGCGGCGTCCGCGACCATGTCCGGGGTCATCGTGTAGGGGAGGTTCATGGGCAGGAACGCCACCGCGATGTTCTTGAGCGCCTTCATCTCCGGCACGTTCTCGATGTCGCCGGCAAAGTACACGCGCGTGTCGCCGAAGGTGAGTACGTACCCGTTGCCCTCTCCCTTGGGATGGAACGGGGTTGGAATCTCGCCCTGAACTCTCGTGGTCGAGTATTCTTCGGTCTTAAGGGGGAGATCATGAACCGTTCATTCGTGGCAGTGATGTCAATCCTCGTCCTAATCGCCGCCTCTGCCCAGGCCGCCCGGCCGAAGGCGCTGGGGACGTTCACGACGGGCGGCGGCACGATCCAAATCCACGCCGCCGTGGCAACGCGCTACACCGTGCAGGACCAGCCCAGCAAGCACTACCTGGTGATCCTGATGAGCGACGTCCCGGTCGCCGAGGCGGATCGCACTCCGTCCCGGCTCGCGGAGCTCGCTTCCGCTGGAGGTCTCCACGCGCTCCGCCTGGTCTGGAAGGAAGGATTCGACTCGCTGAGCGTGACGCCATACGACCAGCGCGTTCCGGGCTCGGGGCAGGCCGTCTCCGACGCGGCGAAGATCGACCTCGAGCGCTACGACGATACCCGGCTCGAAGCGCAGGTCAGCTCGCGCATGGTGGGCCAGGACTGGCACTTCAACGTCAGGCTCGCCGGGCCGGTCGCCGACGGCGGGATTGCGCCCGAGGAACCCGACGCAGCGCCGCTCGATCTCGGCAAGCCGGGCGCGGAGGGCGCCTCGGCGGGGGCGGGCCAGGACCCCGCCCGCGCCGCCAAGTTCGAGTTGGGCCGCCTCGGATACGAGTTCACGCAGGATTCGTTCTTCGCCGCAGTTCACGACCACAGCCTCGATGCGGTCAAGCTCTTCCTCAAGGCCGGCATGGAGGTCAATCGGCCGGCGAGCAACGGCGATCACGTCCTGCTGCTCGCTGCGGGGTGGTGCAGCGGGGACAACGGCGAGCAGATGGCGCCGATCATCCGCGAGCTGATCGCCGCGCACGCGGACGTCAACGTGCGCAACGACATCGACTCAACGCCGCTCCTTGAGGCGGTGAGCGGGTGCCCGGTGAGCGTGATCGAGGCGCTTCTCACGGCCGGCGCGAACGTCAACGCCCGCGCGAAGGGCGGCGCCACGCCGCTGCTCATGGCGGAGGCGCTCGGC
Organism: Thermoanaerobaculales bacterium; assembly: GCA_044447965.1. Taxonomy (GTDB): domain Bacteria; phylum Acidobacteriota; class Thermoanaerobaculia; order Thermoanaerobaculales; family Thermoanaerobaculaceae; genus DATIYW01. The sequence goes on from JBIOGJ010000006.1 coordinate 74,561, forward strand.
CACGAAGACATTGCCGCCGTCCTGCGTCGCGTCGGCGGTCACAAATGACCGCCGCGCTTGCCCCGAAGGTCGGGCGGAACTGAACCGGACCCGGGGTGTCCTGAGCGTGCCAGAGCGCCTGTGGGAGCGTGGTCACGCCAACCGGGGCGAGTCGCCGCGGCGCGATGAGAAATCCCGTCGGGCCATCCGTCGTTAGCCACCACGAGGAGGCTTCACGCAATGGCCAAGAAGAAAGTTGGCGTGATCGGCTCTGGGCAGGTGGGACAGGTGCTCGCGGGCGGCTTCGTCAAGCACGGCTTCGAGACGATGATCGGCAGCCGCGAGCCGGGCAAGCTGAAGGAGTGGGCGAACGGGGCGGGGAAGCTCGCCAAGGCCGGCACGATGCAGGAAGCAGCGCGCTTCGGTGAGATCCTCGTGTTGGTGGTCAAGGGGACGGCGGCGGAGGACGCGATCAAGCTCATCGGCCCAAACGCTTTGACGGGCAAGATCGTGATCGATGCCACGAACCCGATCGCGGATGCGCCGCCGGATGGGGCGGTGCTGAAGTTCTTCTCCAGCCTCGACGGGTCTTTGATGGAGCGCCTGCAAAAGGCGGCGCCGTCGGCGCGCTTCGTCAAGGCGTTCAACAGCGTGGGAAACGCCTTGATGGTCAACCCCAAGCTGCCCGGAGGTCCGCCCACGATGTTCATTTGCGGCAACGACGCCGCGGCCAAGAGCGAGGTCGCCGAGATCCTCAAGCTGTTTGGCTTTGAAGCCGAGGACATGGGCGGCGTCGCGGCGGCCCGCGCGATCGAGCCGCTGTGCATTCTTTGGTGCATCCCGGGACTCCTGCGCAACGACTGGGCCCACGCGTTCAAGATGCTGCGGGCGTAACGACGTTGTACGTCCTCGCCCAACCCCATTCTGAGCTGAGGGGGTGGTTGGGCAATGCTGCGGCGATGGACGAGGATCGGGTTGAATAGGTGACGATCCCGTTGCCGAAGCCGTGCTTTGCTGGACGTTGCCTGGAGATTGGAACGAGCCCACGGTGGTCAGCCGGATTCGGTGGGCTCGGCCGTTGGTCGGTTTTCGCCCCACACCGTTTAGGGGAGAATCAGTCTAGTCCTGGCTACGGGACACGTGGCGCCGCGCCAGAACGAGGAAGTTGCGCGCCGAGAGCGCGAGCGGCGGGTGGGTGTAGACGCGCTCGCGCGAGGTTGCGCGGACGATCGAAGCCGCCGTCCGGAACTGGCGCGGCGGCAGGTGTGCAAAAGTGATGAACCGCTCGACCAGGAACCCCGAGCGCGCGAGTGCTTGGGCCAGGTCGCTTGCCCGCCACGGACGGAATCGCCGTGGGCCTCCGACACCGCTTTCCAAGGCAGGGGCTCGCGGGAGCAGCTCCAGCAAGCCGCTCGCTCGAACGCTCCAACTCAACGCGTTGGTGGCGGAGATCCAGAACGCTCCCCCCGGAGTGAGAACGCGGGCCGCGTCACGGAAGAAGAACTCTGGCTGCGCTAGACCGCCGAGCACGGAGACTGCTGACACACCTTCGCGGCTACCGCCGGCGAACGGGAGCAGGACAGCGTCGCCGACGATGAGGCGAACACGGGGGATTCTCGCGCACCGCGATCGCGCCGCGAGCAGCATCGAGAGTTGTAGGTCCACCCCGATGCATTCGAGCCCGCCTGCGGCGAGTCGCGCCGCGAGGTTTCCAACACCGCAACCCACATCGAGCCATCGCGAACCCATCTTGGCGCTCGAAAGCACCTCGCGTTCTACGAGTTCAAGGGCGCGGCGGAACGCCGCTCCTGCGAGGTCCCCGCTTAGCGGATCCACGAGCGCGCCCCACGCCTCGGGGTTGTACGGCGGCGGGGCCGCGCTCACGAAGGCTCCCTGTGCTCGCTGGCGGGAGCCGAGCGGATTGGCTGGCCAGAGGTGGGCCATGGCCCTTGGCATACGATCTCCAATCCAGTAACGGCTTGCCAGAGGCTTGGAATGGCCTGCCTCCGGTTGTGGTACCTGCTCTCATGGTATGCCAACCAGGTGTGGCCCCCCCATTTCGAGCTGCCACCCGGCTCGGCTGCTCCTTGCCCAACGAGTGGCGCTGCCATGACCTCGGGTGAGAAAGGGAATCCCTGTTCCTACTCTCTCTCATCGATTCTTGCGCTGGTTGATGAAGTGCGAAACACGTGCCTACTGCGTGACGCGATTCTTGACCGGATATTTCGTTGCCGCTAGGCTGATGCCCAGAGGCGGGCTGACAATGGTTCCGAAGATCCAAATCTCATTGTTGCGTGGCGTGTGTCAGATGCCGGCGTACGTCGCGCACGCCAAAGGCTTCTTCCAGGACGGCGGCGTGCAGACGGTTCTCGACGTGGCCGCCACAGCGTGGCTCGTCCCCCAGAAGCTGATTCAAGGCGAAAGCCTGTTTGCTGTCATCCCGTGGACGCGCGTCGCCGCGGCCGAGGCGGAAGATACTCCGCTCGTGTTGCTGGCGGGCTCCGGTTGCGAGGAAGCCGCCATTGTCGTCCGCCGGGGACTCAAGCCGGCCGACGTCAGAAAGGTCGCGATCCCGATGCGCGGCGGCATGAAGGATCTGACCGCGATAGGCCTGATGGAGACGCTCGGTTGGAGGAACGTCGAGCAAGTCAGGATGCCGTCAGGCGATGGCGCGATTCTCTCACTCGTCGGTCAAGGGGCGGACGCCGCATCAATGGTCGAGCCGTACGCGACCATGTTGGAGGAACTCGGCATCGGCACCGTGATCTGTCGCACCGGAGACGTCTGGAAGGGCGCTCCCGGCTGCTCGTTGTCCACGACCGCCAAGCTGACAGAGGACTCGCCCGCGATCGTGCAAGCTGTCGTTGACGCCTTCGCGCGCGGCGCGCGCTTCGTCTCAGAGCACCCCGATGAGGCCGCAGAGATCGCTGCTGGCTACATCGGCATCAACGTGCGTTTCATCCGGGAATCCTTGCGCCGCAATCAACCCAACCTCGACGCGATCCGCAACCAGGCCGCGATGAACCAAATTCTCGCGCTGATGCAACAGCTCGGTTACATTGGGAAGCAGCCGCAGAACTACCTCGACCTCCGCTTCCTCGACGCCGCGATGCGATGAACGCGCGACAGCTCCACCAGTTGATGCGGCTTGCCCGAGCGTTGCCGGGTCAACTGCGGCAGCCGGTCACGCCCGACGCCGCCCTGTCTCAACTCCGGGAAGGTCTGCTCCACCGTGAGCGTAACTTCCTGACCGCCAGCCGCCGGCTCATCTTCGACAATCCCGCCAGCCCCTATCGGTCGCTGTTGCTGTGGGCCGGTTGCGATTTCGCGGACTTGCAGCACAGTGTTCAGGCGCACGGCCTCGACCGCACGCTCGAACAACTGCGCGATGCTGGTGTGTACCTCACGCTAGACGAGTTCAAACGCCAAGCCCCGATTTGCCGGAAAGGTCTGACACTCAAGCCACGCGAAACCGACTTCGACAATTCCGGCCTCGCTGCGGCCGGCTTCGAAGGCGCGACCAGCGGAACGCATTCGCCGGCTACACGCGTGTTCTACGACTGGGAGTTCATCAGAGAAGAAGCCGCGCACGAGCTGTTGCTCTACGAACATCACGGGGTGCTCAATGCGCCGCTCGCGCTCTGGTATCCCGTACCGCCTGCGTTGGCCGGCGTTCACAACTTGCTGATGAACCTCAAGCACGGTCACACGCCCGCTCGCTGGTTCTCGCATCTCGACCCGACCAGTTCCCATGTTTCGCTTAGGTATCGGGTGGCGTTGATGGGCCTGCGCTGGGGCAGCGGTGCGCCCCGGCCTGAATTCGCCGAACTCTCACGGCCCGACAACGTGCTCGACTGGATGCAAACCAACCCCCGGTGTGTCCTCCGCACCTTTACGAGTTCCGCCGTGCGGCTCGTGCAACACGCCCTGCGGCGTGGCGTGGACATTGCCGGTGCGACGGTCTTCACCGGCGGCGAACCGCTGACCGATGCGCGCCGCGCCTTCATCGAATCCGCCGGCGTGACCGTCTTCGCGCGTTACGTCGCCAGCGAGTCCGGCCTGATTGCCGCGTCCTGCCGGCACCGCACCAGCACCGATGACATGCACGTCTACATCGACCGGCTCGCTGTCATCCCCGGGTTGTGCTACACCACGTTGTCATTGCACACCGGCAAGGTCCTCTTCAATACCGAATTGGGCGACGCCGGCGAACTCTCGACACGTCCGTGCAAGTGCGGTTTTGGCCAACTCGGTTTCGACCTTCACGTCAGAGATGTTCGCAGCCGGCAGCGTCTTACCATCGAAGGCATGACTGTGGCGACCGCAGACCTGGACCAAGTTCTCGGTCAACTCATCGGTGCCGATTCCTTTCAATACCGGCAGGCACATGACGAACGCGGCCTCACACGGTTGGTCATCGCCATCAGCCCGGATGCGGGTGATCTGCCGTCCACGGAGGTTGTCTACAACCGGATGCGCCAACACAATGCCAACTTGGCCGTGGTGGCCGATGTATGGCAACGGGTCTCCGCCATCGAAATTGTGCGTGAACAACCGGTCCCCAGTCCCGGCTACAAAGTGGCGTCCACGCGTCGATCAGCCTGATATCGTCGTCTAGGAGTTGTCATGCTGGCGTGCCAGCACCAGATTCTCCGTGGGAGCACCTTCCAGGTGCGACCGAGCGAGGCTCCAGAGTCGACCGGTCGCGGCAAGATGCCGCTCCCACCAAGCTCATTTCTCGTTGCTCGTGGTTCCGGCGGTGTGGCGCGATCGGGTGTGGCTGGCACGATGGCCACCCCGCGAAGGGCGGGCCTTGCGCCAGGCGCCTCTCGAATCCAGCGGGACCGGGTGGGCTGGATAAGGCCGAGTTTGCTGGCGGTCTGCCCGAGCGGCTCCACGCACAGTGAATTGGTGACCGCGTACGCGACCACTCGCAATCGCAGCTCCTCGGAGCGCCGCCACCGATGGGAACCCCCGGCGCTCTGTCGCTCTCTGCCCAGCTCATCGCGAAACTCTTGCCCTTGCTCCTCAACGCGAGCCTCGCTCAACCCGCAAGGATCGACTGAGCAGACCAACTCCTAAAGACCGGGCAGGGCGAGGATTTACGCGAAGTTCAATTCGGCAGGACGTGCACCCCGGCGGTGACCCGCTCGTGGATCCACGGCTCCAAGCCGGGCGCGAGGTAGAAGCGGGGAAACAGCAGCGCGTGCTCGCTCGCGATCACGCCTTCGGCGAGGGCACGGCGTGCGAGCGGCGTCCCGGGGTAGATGCGGATACCGACCGTGACCCGCAGCGAGTCGAGGCTGAGCGAGGCGGCAAAGGCGAGGCTTTCCTCGACCGACTCGGGGGTCTCGCCAGGGCCACCGAGAAGCAGAAACCCCATCCGTCGGATCCCGTGTGCCTTGAGCAGGTCGGAGGCCGCGCGCACGTCGGCCGGCAGGAAGCGCTTGTTCATCTCACGCAGGATGCGCGGGCAACCGCTCTCGAAGCCGAGGCTCGCCTCGACGCAACCTGCGGCGGCCATCGCCGCGACCAGGTCCTCGCGCACGAGGTGCGGGTAGAGAATGCAGCGCCAGGTGATCGGCGTGGCGAGCGCGGCAAGCTGGCGGCACAGCTCGAGCGCGTGCGTCTCGGGGATGTTGAACGAGTTGTCAACGAAGTAGAAGCGCTGGAACCCCGCGGCAGCAAGGCGGCCAACCGTTTCCGCAACGAGGCGTGGCGAGCGGCAGCGAATCGCCCGGCCCTGGATGCGCCACGTCGAGCAGTACGAGCAATCGTTGGGGCAGCCGCGTCGGCTCTGCACGGGAATCCAAAGCTCGGGGTCGGCGGGATCCGCGACCGCGGCGAGGCTCTCGTCCCAGAGGGGCAGCGAGTCGAGCGCGTCAGGGTGCGCCGGTGCGGTAGCGTCGGCGCCAGAGAAGTGCACGCCCGGCAGCCCGCGGGGGTCGTCACTACGCTCCAGTCGATCGAGCAGCGCCGGGAACGCCCGCTCGCCGTCCCCCGCGACGCCGTAATCGGCGCCGAGGTAGGAGAGCGTCTCGTCGGGGAAGATGCTGAATCCCGCGCCGCCCAGGACGATCGGCGCTGCCGAGCCCGCGCGGCATGCCGCCACGACGCCCTTAACCTGTTCGAGGAGGAAGCGCGGGCTGTCGAGGTTCTGGTCGTCGATGTTGCGCACCGAGATGCCGATCACCCTTGGCTGCGTCCGGGCAATCGCATCCCGCACCGCCGCCGTCGGGTCGGAGGCGCGCAGCAGGTCGATGCAGTGCACCTCGTGGCCTGCGCGGCGGGTCGCGGCGGCGACCAGGCCCATGCCGAGCGGGAGCGCCACCATGTTGGCGCGCTCGGTATTCGCCGAGATGAGGAGAACCCGCATGGTTCGATAATAGACCCGGCGGTACCGCCGCGGTGTTTAGGCTTGTGGCTCGATCGGTTGCCTGTTGCGCTCGACCGTGGCGAGGAACGCCGCAATCGCTTGCGCAGCGGCCACGGGCTGCGTTTGCAGCAGTACGTGTGGAGCGTTGAGCCACGCGACCTGTGCGTCGGGCCTCAGCGTTTGGATCAAACGCAGGTTGCGCTTCGGCACGAGGCAATCGTGGCTTCCGGCGAGATAGAGGATCGGCACCGGGCAGGCGCGAAGTGCGTCCGAGGCATCAACCTGCAGCAGCGCGCGGACGCGCGCCGCGAGCACCGGCCGTTCGACGCCGGCGAGCGCCTCGGCAAGGAGCGCGCGCAGCTCCGGCGTAGAGAAACGGCCGAACCATCTCTTGAGCACCGTGACCACCGGGTAGAAGCGGAAGGGAAATGGACGCACCAGCGGCGCCGCCCAATGCGGCAGCCACGGCATCGGATTGCGAACGAACGAGGCGCACAGGACCACGGCGTGCAGCCCGCGCGGCCGCGTCGCGGCGGCCCTCAGCGCGAGTGGCCCCGAGAACGATTCACCGAGCAGCGCGAACTCCGCGTCGCGAGGCAGCGCCGCGAGCACCTTGGCCAGGAGCTGCTCGTAGGTGGCCGGCGTCGCACCCGGATACGCGTGCACCTGAGGGCCTATCCACGCCGGCAACGCGCCGAGGAGCGGCCGAAACGCGATCCCGGTGCCGTCGAGGCCGGGGAGCAGGACGAGACTGATATCCGGCATGTCTGGACTGGCGGTTGCCTCCCTTGCCGGGAGATGGTAACGCCGGACAGAAGGGGCCGCTGCAAGTCGGGTTCCAGCGTTCGAGCCAGACGGGTGCCGCGGTTCACGTTTGGTCGTCCTTTCGCACTCAGGCAACGAAGCGTCGAAGCGGAATTTGTTTCTCGGGGTGGGACGTTGGCTACGGCAAGCCGTCACGCCAAAGAGCTGTCGATCTTGCAACGTCGCAACTTCGTGAGTCTGACGACGAGGTTCTGATACAGTAGGAGCAACGATGAGAGACACGGGACGGGGTGGGGTTGCTTTTGCGGGAGCGGTGGCGGTCGCGTTTACCTGCGCAGGCGTGGTTTTCTCGCAGGGGCCCTCGCCGACAGCCACCCCGACACCGGCGCCCACTCCGAACACGGCACAGCCCGCACCGGCCACGACGCCAACGCCAGGCCCAACTGCCACGCCAAGGTCAAATGTCACCCCGAGCCCAACCGCCACGCCGAGCTCGGCATATGGGAATCCCGGGACGCAGTACCAATCGACCTACCGTCCCTGTCACGAGGCGGCGCTCGGCCGCGAAAAGATGCTCGACGCAACCCGCCGCAGGCTCTACGAAACGATTTGCGGCGCGACGCTCTGGCTCGATGGGCTGTTCGGACGGCATGGCAGCGTGGCGGCGGCCGAAGAGGTGACCGGCCACGCCGAGCTGTCGGTGCTGCGCTCCAGCGTGGCGGGAACAAAGGTGAAGACCGGCCTCGACGTCAACTTCACCTTGCCGCACCTCGAAGAAAAGCTCCACGCCTTCTTGGGGCGTAGCGACCCGGACGAGTACGTTCGTGATCGACAGGAGGGGTTCGGGCTGCGCTCGGAGTTCGTCAGCCTCGAAAGTGAGGAAAAGTGGCTCGGCGGGCTCGGCTATTCGCTGCCTGGCGCCAACGGTCAGAACCTGAGCTTTCGCACAGGGGTCGCCGGAGGGATCCATGCGACGGTTTTCGGCCAGGGGATCTACCAGCGCAACATCGCGGTAGGCGAGAGCAACCTCTGGTACCTCCGTGAGGTAGGTTTCTGGCGGAACCGCGGGGAGGGCTTCGGTTTCACCTCCAGCGCCGACTACGATCACGTAGTCAACGACAACATGCTGCTGCGGTGGGGCACGATCGGCACGGTCTCCCAGGGCATTCGCGGACTCGACTGGCGGACTGCGCTCGTCCTCTACCAGAACCTGCACCAGTCCCACGCCCTCGCGTATGAGGTGTTCCTGCGCGGCGTCACGAGCACGCTGGGGCTGACGGAGTACGGCCCGCGGCTCATCTACCGCCAAAGTGCCTTCCGGCGCTGGTTCTTCATCGACACGCTGCTGGGCTACAGTTGGCTGCGCCTCAACCCCGGCGAGCCACACCAGGGTTCGGTCGTCTATGGACTCGGCGGCGAGCTGTGGTTCGGTCCCCCCACCGAGTGATCTCCATGCGGCGGGGCGGGTCCCTTGGCGACTGCGGGGTCGAGTTCTCGAAAGCAACAGAGACTCAAATACTACCTGGCACATTGCGCTGAAGCCGTAGTCAGAACGTGACAAGCAGCGATCACTTGGCTGCGCGGTTCGTTCCGAATCACCCCCTTTGCTATGATCGTTAAGGGATGACGGCCGTAGTCTGCATGCGCGGTCGGCGGGGGAGACCCAAAATGCTTGGACGTGAGCTGCATCTGCATTCGATGGTCGTACACGCGGTCATTGCCCTGGCCGTAGTTGCCGCGGCGGCATTCACGCTCGACGCCGCCAACGCGACGGTCGCTGGGATCGCCCGTCCGACCTGGGCGTTCCTCTGGCATGCGGCCCTCGTCCTCATCGTCCTCGCGGCCATCCCTGCGACGCTCTCCGGTCTCACTGAGCGAAGCCACATGTACGTCAACTGGCACCCGAGCCACGCGGCGAAGCTGGCGCTGTCGATGGTGCTGCTCGCGATGGTGGTGGCTGAGCTCGCCGCAGTCGTCGCAGGGAGCGGCGCGGCGATGCTCGGTTCGTGGCTCGGCCTTGCCGTGGTCGTGGGCAACCCGATCGTCTGCCTGGCGTTGTCGTTCTACGGTCTGCGCATCTCGCTCGGCCGCCAGTCGCTGGCAGGGACGTCGTACGTGCCGGACATGTTCCAGAATCCGCCGGTGAACATCCTGGAGGGCGCCGCCCTCCACGTGGCGCAGCGAGCGAAGGTGATCGAGGTGATGGAAGAGGTGAGCTGACGATGGATTTCAAGCCGACCCCGAGGCAGGAAGAGCTGGTCGAGCGGGCGCGTGAGTTCACCCGCGAGTGGATCTCGCCCAACGCCGGCAAGTACGACCGCTCGGGCGAGTTTCCTCGTGACATCTGCCAGGAGGCGTTCAAGCGCGGCTTCATGAACCCGCACGTGCCAAAGGAGTACGGCGGCGCGGCGGAGGCGGTGGTGGACCACTGCATGGTGATGGAGGAGCTGAGCACCGGCTGCTCGGGGATCGCCACCGCGATCGACGGGAACGGCCTCTCGCAGTACCCGGTGATCCTCGCTGGCACGGACGACCAGAAGCGGCGCTTCCTCGCGCCCATGGTCGAGCGGTTGATGTTTTCGGCGTATGCGGTGACCGAGCCGGAAGCAGGCTCCGACGTCGCCAGGGTGAAGACCACCGCCACCAAGGTGGGCAGTGACTACGTGCTCAACGGTGTCAAGTGGTGGATCACCAGCGGTTCGGTCGCATCGTGGTACTTCGTGCTCGCCCGCACCGGCGATGCGCTGACCGGCTTCATCGTGCCCGCCGATTCTCCAGGCATCGTGCGCGGCCCCAAGGAAATCAACCTCGGGCAGCACGCCTCCAACACCGTGCGCCTCACGTTCGAGGACGTCAAGGTGAGCGAGGCCAACCGGCTGGGCGCGGAGGGCAAGGGGTTCGACATCGCGATGGCGACGTTCAACCACACGCGTCCCGGCGTGGCGGCGGGCGCCAACGGCATCACCAAGGCCGCGCTCAACATCGCCCTTTCGTACGCGAAGCGGCGCCGTACCTTCGACAAGAAGCTCATCTCCAACCAGGGGATCTCGTTCAAGCTTGCCGAGATGATCACGCGGCTCGATGCGGCACGCTTCCTCACCTACATGGCCGCGTGGCTCTTCGACCAGGGCCAGGACAATGCCCGCGAGGCGGCGCAGGCGAAGTGGTTCGCCGCCGACACCGCGATGAGCGCGGCGATCGAGTGCGCGCAGATCCTCGGCGGCTACGGTTACACGCAGGAGATGCCCGCGGAAAAGCTGATCCGGGACGCGAAGATCTACCAGATCTACGAGGGCGCCACCGAGATCCAGAAGATGATCATCGTCTCGAAGCTGCTGCGCATGCGGGAGGTTCATTAGCCATGGTTGCCGACCTTCGCCGCTGGGTAGAACGGATTGCGGACGCCTTCAAGCGGCGCTTCTACGGGCCGACCTTCCGCTGCCCGGTGTGCCACTTCGTGCTTGCCGCGGTGGACGCTGACGGCAACGGCCTCCTCGTTTGCCCGGTGTGCGGCGCGGTGCTGGAGATCGAATCGGTCTACGGTCACATCGTGCCGGTGGTGCTCGACATGGAGCTGTTGCGACCGCAGCCGAAGGCGCGCTTGCACCCGCTCGCGACTCATCTCCCGATCGGGCTGTTCCCGTTCGCATTGCTCGGCGCGCTGCTGCTGTTCGCGGCCTCGATCGCCGCCCCGTTCGTGGCGCCGCCCGTGCTTGCTTCGATCATGAGTCGGGCACCGGTGGTGGCGACCGCAACGCTGGTACTGCTCGTTGTTTCCGTCGTCTTCTCGCTTGCGACGCTCGCGTCGGGCCTGTGGGACTGGAACTTCCGTTATCGCCGGCGCAGCTACCGGCAGATCCGGGTGAAGATCGTCTTCGCAATCGTCTTCCTCGTGCTGGGCGCGGCCGCGATTGCGCTCCAGGTGTCAGGACTCGTGTTCGCAGCGGGCACCGGGCTCGTGCAGCTCAGCTCGCCGCTCGCCCTGCTCGCAACGGTGGCTTACCTCGCGGCGCTGACCGTCAACATGCTGGTCATCGGGACGTTGGGCCACATCGGCGGCACGCTCGTCTACGGCCGCTGAGGGCGGCGCCGATATCGGACCATCTGCGTTTGCGTGCGCAGCCGCCGCCGGGCGTCTCGCGGTGTTGTTGGCGTAGGGGCGAGGCGCCGCCTCGCCCCGGGCGACCCATCGGGTCGCCCCTACGAACGGTGTGGCCGGCTCGCCTTCCTGGCATCCGGCCCGATCTCGGCGGCGCGGTCGTGTCCTTGTTTCATCGTGAAGCCTGAAGCTTACCTTCTCGCGGCGCCAACGACCTACCCTCGACATCAAACGTGACTACCAATTCGGCAACGGGTGCTTGTAGACCGGGTAGGCGGGCCGCTGGAACGTCCGCGGCGGGCTCTTTGCGAGCGAATCGAGGACGATCTGTACCGCCCGCTCGAGCTGGGGATCGTGCCCCTGGCGCACGAGTTTGGGGTCCTGCTCCACCTCGAAGTCGGGGGCGATACCGTGATTCTCGACCTCCCACGCGCCTTCGAGCCCGTAGATCGCCCACCGTGGCGCTGTGATGCGGCCGCCGTCCATCAGGGTCGGGTAGCCGCCGATGCCGACCAGTCCACCCCAGGTCTTCACACCCACCAGCGGGCCGATCCCGGCCTTGCGGAAGTACCACGGCATGGCGTCGCCGCCCGAGCCGGCGAATTGGTTGATGATCATCACCTTCGGTCCGTAGATCGACTCCGCGGGCTCCGTGTAGTCGTCACCCTCGCGGCTAGCCACGCGGGCCAACGGCGGCCGGCGCAGGTAGTCGATGATGTAGTCGGCGAGATCGCCCCCGTGGTTGAAGCGCTCGTCGAGCACGGCAGCCTGCTTGCCCACCTGGGCGAAGAAGTAGCGGTTGAAGCTCGTGTACCCGCCGCCCGCTGTATCGGGCAGATGCACGTATGCGACGCGGCCGCCCGAGAGCTCGTCCACCTTGCGGCGGTTCGCTTCGACCCACGCGAGGTGGCGCAGGTTTTCCTCGTCGGCGATCGGCACCACGGTGACGTCGCGGGCGCCCTTACCATCGGGGCCCGCGCCGACGCGGATCACCGTCTGTTTACCAGCGGTCTCCTGGAAGAGGCTGAACACCTCGTCGCGTCCCGTCAGCTCTCGGCCGTTCACGGCAAGCAGGTACTCGCCCTCCTTGACGTTGACGCCCGGCTGCGTGAGCGGCGCCTTCAGCTCCGGGTTCCAGTTCTCGCCGTTATAGATGCGCGCGATACGGTAGTGGTCGTGGTCGATCGTGTAGTCGGCGCCGAGCAGGCCCACCTGGATCTTGTCCGCCTTGGGCTGGGCGCCGCCGCGCACGAACATGTGGCCGACCGTGAGGTTGCCGGTCATCTCCTCGAACAGGCGGTTCAAGTCGTCGCGGTTGGCGATCCCGTCGAGGTAGGGCGCGTAGGCCTTCTCGGCGGCGGCGAGATCGAGGCCGTGGTAGTGCGGGTCGTAGAAGAAGTCGCGCTCGATGCGCCACACTTCGTGGTACATCTGCCGCCACTCCGCCCGCGGATCCACGTAGACTTTGAGGTCCTTCAGCGTGAGCGCGCCTTCGTCCGGCTTGGGCGCCTTGTCGGCGGCGACGATGTGCCAGCTCTCACCGCTGCGGTAGAGCAACTTCTCGCCGTTGGCCGAGAGCACGAACGTCGAAACGCCCTCGAGGAGCTGCTCGGTCTTGCGCTTCTCGAGGTCGAACTTGGACACCGTGAACTTCGGTGGTCCTTCCTCTGTGCTGACCAGGGGTGCCTCGAGGAGGTAGAGCTGACCCTCCTTGCCGGCGGCCAGGCCGGCGTAGTTCTTCGCCTCGACCGGCAGCGCCACGATGCGCTGGCCGATGCCCTCGAAGTCGATCTCGACCTTGACCGGCTCGGTTTTCTTCTCGTCCTTGCCCTTGGCCTCTTTGCTCTTCTCGTCGGCTTTCTTGTCGGCTTGCGTGACCTCGCCCTTGGCGTTGTCCTTGCCTTCGTCCTTCGCCTTCTCATCGTCGCTCTGGGGCGGGACCGGCGAGGGCAGGTCGTTGCGCAGCACCGCCGCCCACCCGCTGCGCGAGACCGGATGGCCGATGCTGGTCATGTCGAGCCAACCCGCGCTGAGACCGACGTCCGTGCTGGCGGTGAAGAACAGGTACTTGCCGCTCTTGTCGAAGACCGGGTAGGCGGCCTCGCTCATTCCGTCCGTGACCTGCGTGGCCTTGGCGTTGGCGAGGGAGTAGACGAAAACGCCGTGCAGCAGGCTGGGCAACTGCTTGGTGTACGCGAGCCAGCGGCTGTCCGGCGACCACTGCTCGTCGAACTCGTAACCGGGCGAATCGAACCGGTCCGTGTCCACCCGCACCGGGGTGGGGTGATCGAGGCCGAGATACCAAAGGTTCAAGCGCTTGTCGCTGTACGCGATCTTCTTGCTGTCCGGGGACCAGGTCGGGTGGTAGAAGAACGACGGCGGGCTGCCGAGGTCGATCTTGCGTGGGTCACCAAGACCGTCCTGACTACTCAGGTACAGCGCGTACTCACCCGAGGCGTCGGAGAAGTACGCGATCCACTTCCCATCCGGCGACCAGGCCGGGTCGCGCTCGGCGGCCGCTACGGTCGCGGTGATATCGCGGATGTCACCTTTTTCGGCCGGCACCGTGAGGATCTCGCCGTGGGCCTCGAATACCGCCCGCTGCCCGGTGGGCGAAATGTCGGCGTTGCGCAGGTCCTTGGCCGGATCAAGCTTCTCGAAGTGCGGCCGCAACTGCGGCATGTCACCGGCCAGGTGGATGGGGACGAGGTGCGACTGACCGGTGGCGAGATCGTAAAGGTGGAGCGACCCGAACTGGTCGTACACGATCGCTCCGGGACCCGCCGAAGCCGAGACAATGTCGAGCCCATCGTTCGGGATCACCTGCGACACGCTTCGCGTCGCGAGGTCATAGACGAATAGCGTCACCGGCCCGTTGCGGTCGGACAGGAAGTAGACCTTGTCGCCGATCCACATCGGGTTGCGGTCGTTGGAGTTGTCGGCTTGCGGTACCGCGACGATACTCGAATCGGCGAGATCGGCAATCCAGATGCGCTTGGTCTGACCGCCGCGGTACGACTTCCATGCGGGCTGCCATTGGAAGTTCGGCTCGTAGGCGAGGTGCGTGCCATCGGGGGAGTACGACGCCTCGTCGACCATCGGCAGCGGCACCTCGGTGGGGAAGCCACCTTCGACAGAGACGGTGAACATCTGCTCCGGATCCGCATAGCTCGCTCGCGGCGAGCGGAAGGCAACGCGCTTGCCGTCAGCGGTCCAGCCGAGCGCCTCGTCGGCGCCGGGATGGTACGTGAGACGACGCGGCTCCCCGCTCGCTGCGGCCACGAGGTAGACGTCGAGGTTGCCGTCGAAGTAGCCGGAGTACGCGACCATCGTCCCATCCGGCGAGAAGATCGGCCCGAATAGGCGCCCGCTGCCGGTAACGAGGCGTTTTGCTTCGCCGCCCTCGCGTGGAGCGATCCAGATCTCGCCGCCGTAGGCGAACACGATCTGGGTCTTACTGACACTGGGGCTTTGCAGTAGTAGCGCCTTCGCCTTGTCGGCAAAAGCGAACGCCACGGTCGCCTGCAGCAGAATCATGACGACAAGAACGCGCCACGCGCATAGCTTCATCGCGCCCTCCTCCTTGGCGATCGCAAACGACAAAGGCGGTGTCGGGCCGCCCAACTGGACCACCTCGCGATACTACGCTCGCATGGCCCCGTTGGTTTACTCTGCCGCGTGGGGAGGTCGCGTGCCTGCTCGACCGGAGTGCGTTGACTGCTTCGAGCGGGGAGAGCCGGGCTTGCTCCCACCTTGCCTCGCAAATCCACGACAAGGCGTCTATACTACGCGTTACACGGCCCAGTTGGCGCGGGGCGGTCGGTCGCCCGATTCCAACCGGCCAATCGGACTGTGTCCGCGAAAGGGGTTCGAATATGAAGCTGTACGTCGGGAACTTGTCCTATGACACAACCGAGAGCGAACTACAGGAGTTGTTTGCCGCCTTCGGCGAGGTGGGCTCGACGCGCGTCATCACCGACAGCGTCTCGGGCAGGTCGAAGGGATTTGCCTTTGTAGAGTTCGCCGACGACACGCAAGCCAAGGCGGCCATCACGGGCCTGAACGGCAAGGACGTTCGCGGACGAGCGATCGTCGTCAACGAAGCCAGGCCCAGGCCTGAGCGAGGTGGTGGGGGTGGCGGGCGCGGCGGTTACGGTGGCGGTCGGGGTGGCCCAGGCGGTGGCCGTGGTGGGTACGGCGGTGGCGGCGGCGGTCGCGGCGACTTCGGCGGGGGCCGGAGCCGTTTCTGAGCCTCGCGGCCGCGTATTTTTCGGTCGCGCGCCGCGTCCCGAACCGCCAGGGGGTCTTCGAGATCATTGTCCGTGCGGCTGGCTGCGACTGCCGCGCGGTGAAGTCGGTCTAGTTGAGGGCCCCTTTCAAGGAGGTCAATGTGGCAGTTAAGCACAGGGCAACGTTTTCAAAGCGCGAGCTTGAGCGTCAGCGCCAGCAGCGCCGCGAGGAGAAAGCAGCGAAGCGCCTTCAACGATTGGCTGAGAAGAAAGAAAGACCACCCGTGCCGCCGGGGGGTGAAGATCCTGATATCGCCGGCATCGTTCCCGGTCCTCAGCCGCCCCAGGAGGAATGACGCCGTTTCCGGAGACCATCTCCGAGTGGTGATGCGCGGCAAAACCACGCGGGAAGCCAGGTTGGGGGGAGGTTCTCGTGTATGCCGTGAGTCGTCGCTACCGCTTCGACCCTAAGGACGCCGCCACGATTAAGACCAAGGTCCAGGAGGGATTCGTTCCGCTGCTCAAACGCACGCCCGGATTCATCGCCTATTACTGGTTCGACGACGGAAACGGCGCGGGTGAGTCGCTGAGCGTGTTCCAGACCAAGGTGGGTGTGGATGCCTCCGTCGGGGTGGCTGGCATCTGGGTGAAGATGAACCTGGCAGGCCTCCTCGGCACGCCCGAGGTGGTGCAGGGCGAGGTCAAGGCGCACGGATGAGTTGGGGGTCCATGGCTCGGCAGCGTAACCCGGCCGTTTGCTTGCACGTGTCGAGCCCGGAGGGCGCGCTGGCGTCACTCGAGCGCGACTGAGAGTTCCTGTTTCTTGCCGGCCTCTGCGGTGACTTGAATCGTCTTTCCCGGGTGGCCGAGGTTCCCTATGAGCCTGGCACGAGGTCGCGCAGGAGCAGCTTGACCTCCCGTCGCTGCCCTCCGGCAAGCACCACGAGCTTGACCGCCGTTCCGACCGGCTCAGTGCGGAAGCGCTCCCGAACCTCGGGAAGGGACAGCTTCTCCGCTGGAGTGCCATCGATCGCTACGATACGGTCGCCGACCTTGACACCGGCCGCCGCCGCTGGACCGCCTTCGACCACATCCATCACCTCGAACCCGTCCGCGGCGCGGTTGAGCCACATCCCAGCGCGGTCGCAGGTGTCAGCACGAGCGAAGTTCGCGTTGGGTTCGAAAATGATCGTCTGATGCCCGTAATCGAAGGTCACGTTGAAGCGCTTGAGTACGCCTGCGCCCACGTTGCCTGCCACATACGGGTCGGTGAAGGCACCCTTCTTCTGCTGGGAGAGGTCCACCACCGGCGCGCCAACTTCGACGCCGCCGAGCTTGAGAACCTTCGCGCGTGCGAGCAGGCCACGGGCGGCCCCGCCCATGCCCCAGCCCGTCACCGTCGGGACGACCGTGCCGAGGTGGTCCCTGAGGTGGTTCTTCTCGGCGAACGGCGCGAGAATCGTCACCGAATTACGCGCGCCAGTGTCGATGTCGAATTTCCCGGGGAAGCCGTCGATCGAGCCTTCGACTTGCGGGATGTGTTCGTTGAAAACGAACGGCACCACGGTGCCGGTCCCTTGATACGTGAACGCCGCGGGGAGCCACAGGGTGAGCAGCCCCTTCTCGTAGTCCACCTTGGCCACGAACCGCTTGAAGACCTCATACCCGATCAAGCCGAACTGCGGCACGCCCTCGACCGCGCTGAACGGCCCGAGCGGATACACCGCAAACACCTGGTTGGCGATCGTCGCATCACCGACCTCGACCTTCTCGACCTTGGTGATAGCGATGTCCTCCGACTTTTCACCCACCCCGCGGCCTTCGAACGCGCCCTGGCTGGTGACCCCTAGCTCCTTGGCCAGCTCGGGCGTGATGACGTTGGCGCCGCCAGTGTCGCAAAGGAGGCGATATGGTCCCTTTCCGTTGAGTTTGACGTTGACGTAGATGTGGTTGTTGAGGAGCTCGAACGGCACGGTCGTCCAGGTCTTGCCGCCGGCGATCGAAAAGTCCGGCGGTGGTGGCGCCGGCAGCTTGAACGCGGCGTCCTCAACCGGCACGTTCAGCACCGCGGTTTCGATGATTGCGGACTGGTCGTAGTGCGGATCGCCGTTGGTCGACCGTGACGCGAACGGCAGCTTGACGCCGCCGACCGTCCGGTAGTCGGACATGAAGGTGGTGCGCGTCTCGATCGCGGCCTTCTCGACGGTGCGGTCCATCAGGTTCGTCGCGGCGTCGATCCACAGATCGAAAGGTCGGCCGCCCTTGGGCGTGATACGCAGCGTGAAGAAACGCCGACCGTTTTCCTCCCGCTCGCCCGTGTTCTCGATTTGTGCCGGCCAGCGCTGCGGGTACCAGTAGGCGAGCGCCACCCGATACGCTTCGTCGATCGCGCCGAGACGGGCATCGCCGCCCTCCTCGATCCGCGCCTGCCCCGAGGCGTCCTGTGACCATGTGATGTTGCCGTCAAAACCCTCCGCGCCGCTCGCGGGCCCGAGCTGGTAGTGCTCTACGAAACGTCCCGTCAGCACGTCGTGGAACGACTCGGCGGCGCCGGTGAGGCCCCCGACACTGATCTTCCCCTTGAGTTGAATCGAGCGGACCGCGTCGCAAGCCGGGCCGCCGACCGCGGCCTTGGCCTTCGCGAGGATCGCCTGAGGATCGCTGGCTCGGGCGCCACTCGCAACGAGGACGGCAAGCACGGCGGCAGCAAGCTTCAGTTGCATCGGAACACCTCCGACTGTGTTGTACGCAGAACAGTTGCTTGAGGTTCGCGGCGAACCGGGATGGGCGCTGCGCCGCCGGGATACTCGGAGGCCTCACCCGGGTCACTCCGAACTGCGCGCGGCGGGGGATTACCGGAAACTCCGGCGGAGCGGGGTGTAAAATGAATCAGCAATCGATCCCACCGGAGGTGAATCATGAACAAAAGAGCAAGGGCGGCCGGCGCGACGCTCGTGATGGCGGCGGGGTTGGCGCTGACGCTCGGGGAGGTCGCAATGGCAGGGGAGCCGAAGCTGGCGGTATCGGGGCGCGTGCGCTCGGCAGATGGCGTCGAGATCGCGTACGCCGATCAGGGAAGGGGAGCAGTCGCGATCGTCCTCATCCACGGCGGCCTAGCCGACCGCTCGTTCTGGGCGCGCCAGTTTGAGGGGTTGGCCGGGAAGTACCGCCTCGTCGCGCTCGATCTCGCCGGGCACGGCGCGTCGGGGCGCGACCGCGAAAGGCTGACGATTGCCGCGTGGGCTGGCGACGTGCTCGCAGTGGTGGACGCGCTCAGGCTCCAGCGTGTGGTGCTGGTGGGCAACTCGCTCGGCGGGCCGGTGGCGCTCGAGGCGGCGGCGCTGCTGCACGGCCGCGCGATCGGCGTGATCGGAGTGGATACACTCCACCTCGCGACCCAGAAAATGCCCGCGGCCGAGGCCCATGCGCGCGCGGAGGCGTTCCGCAAGGACTTCACCGGCACCTGTCATGCGATGGCGGAGGCGCTGTTCCATCCCGGGACGCAGGCGGAGCTGCGCGGCTGGGCGGAGAAGCGCATGTGTGCGACTCCGCCCGCGGTGGCCGCGGCGATGATGGAAGGGTTCGGCGATTACGACATCGCGCAGGCGTTTCGCAAGGCGGGTGTGCCGATTCGCGCGATCAACGGGGACCTCTGGCCAACCCAGATCGAAGCCAACCGCAAGATCACGCCCGACTTCGACGCGGTGATCATGAAGGGCGCGGGCCACTACCCGATGCTCGAGCGCCCCGCCGAGTTCAACCGGCTGCTCGAGGACTACGTCCAGGTGTTCGATCGTGCCAGCGCGCGACCGCCGCGCCGGGGCCACACACCTGCCGCGAAGGAGTAGGCGAGCAACCCGCCCGCCCGCGCCGCATGGGGCGAGCCTCGCGCTTCGCCGCGGTTGACGGTTGCCCCGCGGCGGCGGCGGTACTAGGATCGTCAGCAGTCATCTATTCCGGCCGGAAGGGAGGAGGCATGACGAAGACCATCCGGTTCCACCTGAACGGCAAGCCCACCACAATCGAGACCGACGGCGACCGTACCCTGCTTTGGGTGCTGCGCACCGATCTCGGCCTCACCGGCACCAAGTACGGGTGCGGGGAGGGAATCTGCGGATCGTGCACGGTGGTCGTCGGCGACAAGGCGGTGCGCTCGTGCAGCGTGCCGGTCTCGTCGCTCGACGGCGCCGAGGTGATCACCATCGAGGGCCTCGCACGCGAGGGGAAGCTCCACCCGCTGCAACAGGCTTTCGTGGAGCACGGCGGCTTCCAGTGTGGCTATTGCACGCCCGGGATGATCATGAACGCGTACGCCCTCCTGCGCGCAAACCCGAAGGCGTCACGCGAGGCGATCCTCAAGGGGATGGAGGATAACCTCTGCCGCTGCGGCGCCCACCAGCGGATCATCGCCGCAATTGAAGGGGTTGCCAGCGGGAAGGGAGGCGCGTCATGACCGAGCGGCGCGGGATCGATCGACGCGACTTTATCAGGCTCGTCGGCGGCGGCGTGGTGGTGCTGGTGAGCGTCGGCCCATCCGCGCTGTTCGCTCAGGACCGGCGCCGCGTCTACCCGGAGGACCTCAACGCGTATCTGCGCATCGGCGAGGACGGCCGAGTGACCGTGTTCACCGGCAAGATCGAGATGGGCCAGGGCGTGATGACCTCGCAGGCGCAGATGGTCGCAGAGGAGCTGCGCGTGCCCCTCGACGCGGTGGAGATGGTGATGGGCGACACCGAGCGTTGCCCGTGGGACATGGGCACATTCGGCTCGCTGACCACGCGGATGTTCGGGCCGTACCTGCGCGCGGCGGCGGCGGAGGCGCGAGCTGTGATGCTTCGGCTCGCGTCCGAGAAGCTGGGCGTCCCGCGTGCCTCGCTTGTGGTGGAGAACGGAGTTGTCTCCGTCACGGGTGACGCTTCACGCAAGGTGACGTACGGGGAGCTTGCCCAGGGGAGAAAGATCCTGCGCACGGTGGACGACAAGGCGGTGCTGCGCAAGGCGTCCGAGCTCACGGTGATGGGGACCTCGCCGCAGCGACTCGACGCCCGTGCCAAGGTAACCGGCAGCGCGCAGTACGCCGGGGACATCCGGCGGCCCGGGATGCTGTACGCCTGCGTGCTCCGCCCGCCGGCGCACGGCGCCAAGCTCGCCAAGCTCGACACCACCGCTGCGGCGAAGCTGCCCGGCGTGACGGTGGTCAACGAGAACGGCCTGGTGGCCGTCCTGCACGCCGACCCGGAGGCGGCCGCGCAGGGGCTCGCAAAGATCGAAGCGTCGTGGGACACGCCAAAGCCGCCGTTCGACACCGAGACGGTGTTCGACCACCTCGTGAAAACGGCGGGGCCGGGTGAGGTCGTGAGCGCCAAGGGCGATGTCGCGGCTGCCAGGAGTGCCGCGAAGAATGTCTTCGAGTCGACCTACCACAAGGGGTACGTGGCGCACGCCGCGGTGGAGCCGCACACCGCAGTAGCGGAGGTGGAAGGCGACAAGGTGACCATCTGGGCCTCCACGCAAACACCGTTCCCGACTCGCGAGCGCGTCGCCCAGGAGCTCGGGCTTCCGCCGGAGAAAGTGCGGGTGATCACGCCGTTCCTTGGCGGAGGGTTCGGCGGCAAGAGCGCAGGGCTGCAGGCGACCGAGGCCGCGCGCCTCGCCCGCATCACCGGCAAGCCGGTGCAGGTGCGGTTCAGCCGCGCCGAGGAGTTCTTCAACGACACCTTCGATCCCGCGGCGGTGGTCACGCTGGCCTCCGCCCTCGACGGGGCGGGCAAGATCTCGCTCTGGGACTACCACGTCTACGCCGCGGGCAACCGTGGGGTCGAGCTGTTTTATGACGTGCCAAATGCCTCGATTCGTTCGTCCGGCGGGTGGCACTCGGAGGGACCGTCTCTCCACCTCTTTGGCGTGGGGCCGTGGCGCGCGCCCGGCGCCAACATGAACGTGTTCGCGAAGGAATCGCAGATCGACATCATGGCCGCGGCGGCGGGCATCGATCCTGTCGAGCTGCGCCTGCGCAACATCACGGACGAGCGGATGCGGCGCGTCTTGCAGGCAGCCGCCAACGCCTTCGGCTGGGCGCCCCGCGCGAGGCCGGCCGGCAAGGGACGTGGCCGCGGGGTGGCGTGCGGGATCGACGCCGGCAGCTACGTCGTCCTCATGGCCGAGGTCACGGTGGACGGCAAAACGGGCGCGATCCATGTCGACCGAGTGGTGGCGGCGCAAGAGATGGGCGTCATCGTGAATCCCGAGGGCGCCAAGATGCAAATGGAGGGGTGCGTCACGCTTGGGCTCGGGTACACGCTTACCGAGGAGCTGCACTTCCGTGGCGGCGAAATCCTCGACCGCAACTTCGACACGTACGAGCTGCCGCGGTTCTCGTGGGTGCCGCGGATCGAGACCGTACTCGTGCGCAACGACGAGGTGGCGCCGCAGGGGGGAGGCGAGCCGGCCATCACGCCAATGGGCGGCGTCATCGCCAACGCCGTGTTCGATGCCACCGGCGTGCGGTTCTACCGTCTGCCGATGACCGCCGAGCGGGTCCGCGCCGCCCTGGCAAAGCCGAAGGAGGCTGCCGCGAAGCCTGCTTGAGACTCGCTCCGGAGAATGCGTTCATGACTGCGATCAGCGACGAGTACATGAAGCAAATGCTGTCGACGACGAGGAGCTATTGCCTTGTGATACTGAGGACAGGGCCGAACCCGAGAATGGCCGGAGTCGAAAAGATCATCTGGGAACATGGGCGCAGGAATTTTGCCTTACGGGCTGAAGGAGTTTTGTCAATCGTTTGCCCTGTCTCCGATGGAACCGACGTGGACGGGTTCGGGATCTTCAACGCGAACGTGGACGAGGTGACGAAGATCATGGATGAAGACCCGTGGGTCAAGGCAGGGGTGTTTGTTTACGAGGTGCATCCCTGCCGAAGTTTCCCGGGAGACAGTCTGCCAAAGTAGTACCGCAGGCTCCGCCTCTGCCTTGGAGAGTCGTTTGGCTCCGGCTGTAGCAGCCCTGCTCCGTCAAGCCACCTTGAGCTCTGGTTGGGCGCGGTTATCGGCGCTCGTGTGGTAGCCGAGGGCTTGGTGCTGGTGGCGGGAATCGCGGCGGTGAATCCGGGTCGAACCGTCCGCGTACGGTCCCGCCAACCCGTTTGAGCGTTGAGGAGGACTCAAAACGCCTCGACCTCTTCCATTGGGTACCCTTCGGCAATGGCTCCGAGATCGCTGGGACAGTGGCCGATCCGCGCGGAGGGTGTTATAGTGAAAGTGTGCACAAGGGCAAGCAGGGGCGGCGGGATGACGTCCAGCTCCGAACTCGGTACGAGCAGCCGGACCGGTAGTTTGCCGCAACGAGGAAGAGGCACCTCAGATGATCGCGGAGATCAGCGGCCCTAGCACTAGTCGCATACCAAGGTCGATCGGGAGCAGATCCGCTTCCGAAATGGTCATGGCGTGGCCGCTCGTAATGGCCATCTGCGCAGTGTGCGCCCTGCTCACCGGTGAGTTCAGTTGGGCCTCGTTCGTGGTCGCCGTGCCGTTCCTGCTCGTGGGCGCGCTGCTGGTGCCGTTCGCGCTGTGGACCATCGGTCTGAAGCACGAGCTGCAAACGCGCGGGCCGTACCGGTGGAGCCGGCACCCCTACTTCCTTGCCATCCTGCTGATGCTGGTGGGTGCCACCATCATGATGCGTTCCCTTCCGGCGCTTGTCCTGCTCGTACCCGCGGTGTGGATCACGGTCGAGCGGGCCCGGCGCGAGGAGCGCAACCTCGCGCTCCAATTCGGCAGTGCCTACTTGAAGTATCAGGCTAGGGTGCCTTTCCTCATCCCGCTGTGTCGCCGCTCACGACCTTCCCAGGGAATCGAACCGGAGAACCCTCGCTAGATTGGTTTGGGCGCCACCAGCACTCGCGCCTCAGCTACGAAAGACCCGTGGAGCACCGCTCCAAACAACTCAACCTTGGCGGCTTGACACCAGGGGATCACTACAAGGCGTCACTGTGTCCGTTCCAGGTGGCGCCGCAGCCGGGCGAGTGGTTCTGCGCTGATCGTGAAGGTCCGTGAGGTGAACGTCCGCTTGCCGGTGTCGCATCCGTTAATGAAGAAGGCGCGCCCCGTGAGCTTGGTGTGGCCGGCGGCCGCGCCGGGCGACATCAACGATGGATACCAGCCGTCGAATTCGCCGCCGGTGGTCAGGCCGGGGCACGGCGAAGTCACCGGGAACTCGGAGTTGGCGATCATCTCTGGCGCGGTCCAGTCCTGGAGGTCGAGGCTGCTCGCCGTCGAGTAATACCACGAGCCGGTCTGGGACCCCCCCGTCACGGAGAGGCAGACGTAGACCATCAGGTACAGGCCGAGGTCGTCGTTGTAGGTGACCTCGGCCATATGCTGCTGTGCGTCGGCGCCGCAGCCATGCCCCGGCAGGACGCCGCTATCTAGCCCGCCGATGCCGGGCTCGCTGAACGCACCCTGGTACCACTTCTGGAGATCGAGCGGATCGGCGCCGAGCTTGGCGCGCGCCATCCGGATAAGCCCGTCGCTCGCCGGCGACAGCCCGCCGTCGTGGTATCCGTAGATCACGTAGAGGTAGTAATCGCCTGACGCGTCCTTGTCGACGAACGCGCTCGGGATCGCGTTTCCCATGGCGGTGTACCCGGACGTGGCGGGCTGCGGGTTCACGCATTTCAGGATGGGGTGGCGGGCCGAGTTGCCGAGCACGCTGTTCGCAAACGGGGGCCACGTCTTGCCTCCATCCGAGGAGCGGGCGAAGCCGATCGTGGCGTAGAAGGAGTGCTGGTTCGTTCCCCCGGGGCAGTGGTTCTCAGCCTCGTAGATCATGATCAGGTTTCCCGGAGGCAGGGTCGGGTCCTGCACAACCGAGCCCGGGCCCACGTAGTTCTCGTCGAACTCGGTCGCGTACGTCGCGTTGCATTTCGTGATGTCCACGGGAGGTCCTATCAACTGGTAGCCGTAACCGAGCGCGGTGGCGAATTGGAAGGTCTGCAGATCGCTGGTCTGGAGGGCCACGGCACCGCCGGCGGACGAGGAAGCCACCTTCGCAGAGGCGAACGCGAGGTAGGCGTCCGGGCCGGGACCCAACGGGATGAAGGTCGTGTGCTCGTCGGCAAGGTTCAGGAGGCGGTTCGGATCGCCGGAGGTGTCTGGGTAAGTCAGCGTCTCGTCCGGTCCTACCGAAAACGAGATGATCCGCGCGCTCGGTTGGACCGGCCCCTGGGCCAGCGCCGGAGGAGCGAGCAGCGCGAGCGCGCTCGCCACGAACGCCCACATGCGAAGCCCCACAGGCAGCCAGCCATCGGGCGGAAGGCGACGGTGACGAGCCAAACCCGATGGGGCTTCCCATTCCGATGTCGAACCCACCACGACGTTGCCGCCGATTTTGGACGTTTGAGCTCTCCTGTCTCGTGTGGAACGAGGCGGGATGACGTTCGATTTCCGGCTGCGCGCAGCGGATGCGGTTCGAGAAGGTAATGACGCGCTCTCGTCCTCGGGACTCCAGCTTGAGGCCGACGCGCTCGGCGTCGGTCAAGACGGGAGGGCACCCGTCGGGGCTACTTCATCGGCTCGATCTTGGCGGTGAAGGTCAAGTCGTAGCTGTACTGGATGCCGTCGAAGGACTTCTGCGGCGACACGGTGCGCGAGCGCCCCGCAATGAGCTTCTTGTCGAACGTTTTGGGCTCAAAGACCTGTTCGCTGGAACCGCCGGTCTCAGGCATCTTGAAAAGCTCGTGCCGTACCTCGAAGTTGATCACCTGGCCCTCGGTATTAATCGTCTGCTGGACGTAGTGCAGCTTGCCCGCCTTGGCAAGATCCGCGAGCGCGAAATGGTCGCGCAGCACAGCAGGCGCCACCTCGGCGTCGGCCATGACCACCACGACGTCCTGCTTCTTCGGGTCGAAGAATCCCTCCGTGGCGTACGCGTACACGTGGGTCAGCTTGATCGGCTTACCACCCACCAAGAGCGAGCCCTCGATCTTGTTCTGCGCCGTTGCCGGCGTCGCCAGGGCCACGATCAGAGCTGCGAGAAGAGCACCGAAAAGTGCTTTGCGGTTCATGTTAACCCCCCTTTTGTTAGACAATCGGGAAACCCCACGATGAAAAGCTCCCTACCGCAACGTTGAGCCCCCGACGACCCGGCTCGCTCACACACGGCTCCTGGCCGCACGAGAACCACTCGCGAGTCAGGTAACGAGCGCCGCGGGATCACGGTGCGCAGCGTATCACGGGCGGGCGGAAGCCGCCCGGTTTCGCCGCTCCCACAAGCTCTATGGCGATCGCGAAGCTACCGCTGTCGTGTCTTACCGATGGCTCTCTTCAACAGGGGGTCACGATCGTGAGGCTCTTCGCCAATTGCAGAGTTGACATCGTAACTGTAGCCTCTACCGAGCCGAGGTTGACAAGATGAGTGCCACGTTGTGGGTAGGGCTCGACTCGAGGCTAAGAGGAGGGGACATGGGGCTCGGGGAATCGATTCTGGCGGAGTTCACGAAGGAGGCCCAGACGACGCGGAGGATGCTCGAGCGGTTTCCGGAGGGGAAGGGCGACTGGAAGCCCCACGAGAGGTCGATGTCGCTGGGCAGGCTCGCGATGCACATTTCGGAGATCCCGGGCTTCTTCAGCGGGATCTTCGACGCTGACGAGCTTGCCCTGGGCGGCGGGAGCCGCGAGCCGCGGATCGCCCATTCGGCTGCCGAGGCGCTATCCGTGTTCGACGCGTCGGCCGCGGCGTTCACGGAGAAGCTGAGCCGGTTCCCGGATGCTCGTTTGCTCGAAACCTGGCGGTTCACGGTCGGCGGTCGTGTCGCCCTCGAACTGCCGCGCATCGCTGCGATCCGCGCCATGGTGCTCTCGCACTCGATTCACCATCGCGGGCAGCTCAGCGTGTATTTGCGGCTGCTCGACGTCTACGTGCCGGGGTCGTATGGTCCGTCCGCCGACGACAAGGCGAAAGCCTAGAGCCCGTCTTCGGGCGTCAGGGTTCAGGCTGCAGGCAAGACCAACAAAGTGGTCGTCTTCGACCGTGGCCTGACCATCGAGGGCTGGGCTTGCGGCTCACATGCTCCGGCAATACTGCCCTCCGACCTCATAGAGCGCGTGGGTGATCTGGCCGGGGGAGCAGCGGCGATCCACAGCCGTCATCTGCGCCCTCTGATGGCCGCCTCGAGTTCGGCGACCAGGGCAGGGAGGTCGGCCGTCACCGCGACCCAGACGATGTCGCGGTCGACGGAGGCGTAGCCGTGGACGAGCCGGTTGCGCATGCCGATGATTTCGTTCCACGGGACCGCACCCATTTCCCGGCGCGTTGTCTCCGAGACCTTGGTCGCTGCTTCGCCGACTACCTCTAGAAACCGCTCGAGCGCGGCGGCTAGGACGTCATCCTTGTCAAGGTCGCGGCGCGCCCTCCCTCTCGTTGCGTCCACCGCCTTCAGGGCGTGGTCGAGCATATCGTGGAGAAGGACGTCGTCCTCAGGCGGCCTCATAGAGGGAAAACGCCTCGCGCACCACCCTATCGCGGAAGTGGGGGCTGAGGAAGGCGGGAGTGTTGAGGTCAACCTTGCGTCCGAGAAGACGAGACAGCTCTTCTTGAATCGTGATGAAGCTCAATCCCGGAACACGGCCCAATTCGAACTCGACAAGAATGTCCACGTCGCTATCGGGCCTTGCCTCGCCCCGGAGGATGGAACCAAACAGCGCGAGGCGACGGATGCCGCGGCGGCGACAGAGCGCCACGAGGGCTTGATGGTCGAGCGCGAGGTTTGCTGGCAGCATCAGCCGCGATGCTACCACGTGGCGGCTACATGCTCCTGCGGTACTGCCCGCCGACCTGGTAGAGCGCGTGGGTGATCTGGCCCAGGGAGCAGGAGCAGACGGTCTGGAGCAGGTCGACGAAAGGGCTGCTCCCGGAGCGCGCTGCCGGCCTTGGGTGGGTCGTGCGCCGCGTCAACCGGCACGAGAAACGCCTGTGAGTCATTCCACGGAGATCCGGGGATCATGGGAGGCAGCACACCACAGGTCGGCGACGCGCCGCGGAGTGCACGTGAGCGACTGCGTGACGCCCCGATGATTCGCCGTGTCCGTGGAGCAACGATTCGACTGACATTCGAACCCGCGGTCGCGGCGGCTTCCATCTTAAACAGCGAGCCGGGACCTCTTGACAACGGGTGGGAGAGAGCTGGAATTTTTCTGGATCACGTCTCAATTCCGAGCATCAGGAGTGTCCTATGAGCCCACAAGCGCGGAACGTCGGCCTCGCAACCGCCTTGTTGATTGCGATGTACGCATCGCTCGGCAGTGCGGCTTCGCCCGGCGACCAAAGGGGAACGCCGGTTCGTAGCCAGGCCGGCTGGCAGAGCCTGTTCGAGGAGCTCCGGCTGTCGGTGCCCGGCTTCCGCGTCGAATCCGTTGAGGAGCTGAAGCGGATCAATGCCTACTACCAGGGGCTCATCGGCGACGGTCGCGTGCTGCACGTCTTTGAAACGGCGACCGGCGAGCGGATCCAGTGCGTCGATATCGCGAGCCAGCGATCGTTCCTGGCCAGCGCTGGGCCCGGCGCGTCCCCGCGGCTCGAGCCGGCCGAGCCTCCACGCGAGGTCCGCGGTCAGGCGGCAGGGGCCGCAGCAAGGCCGAGCGAGATCGGAGCGCAGTTCGGCCTCGATGGTTCGAGAGACGCAGCGGGTAACGTGCGGGCGTGCCCGGCCCTCACGTTCCCGCGCCTGGTCCCGAGCATCGAGCACCTCTATCACTTCCGCCGGCTCGAGGAGATGTTCCGCAAGCATCCCGACGGCGTGGTCGGGGGTCTACCACACGTGACCGCGACGGCCAGAGGCAAGCTCGAACCTCCGACTGCGCCCACCAACCACGAGTACGCCCACGCCTTCCAGCAGGTCGACAACGTCGGCTCGCAAGCCGACTTCAACGTGTGGGCGCCGTTCGTGCAGCAGGCCGACGAATTCTCGCTCTCGCAGCTCTGGGTCACCAACGGCGACTCCAGCGCCAACGCCCTGCAGAGCGCCGAGACCGGCTGGCAGGTCTACCCCGGTCTGTACGGCGATTCCAAGCCGCACCTGTTCGTGTATTACACCACGGCGAACTACACCACGATGGGCGACAACCAGGGATGCTACAACCTGGGCTGCGTGGGGTTCGTTCAGACCGACTCCAGCGTCGTGATCGGCGGCGCCCTCACCAACGTGAGCACGCAGGGGGGGCCGCAGTCCCAGATAACGCTGAGCTACTACCGCGATCCAGGGGGCACGCACGACTACTGGCTCCGGTACAACGGGACGAACGTCGGGTACTACCCCAACTCGCTGTACAACGCCGCCGGCCTGGCCAATTCGTCAAACCAGATCGACTTTGGCGGCGAGATCGTCAACGAGGCCAATGGGGGCGTGCACACGAGCACCGTCATGGGCAGCGGGCGTTTTCCGTCGGAGGGCTACCAGCACGCCGCGTACATCAAGAACATCCAGTACTGGGACACGGGCGGGAGCGGCAACTCCCCAACCGGCCTCGTGCGGGACGTGACCAACGCCTCGTACTACGATTTGGCCCTGGCCACGAGCGCCGACCCGGCGTGGACTCAGTACTTCTACTTCGGTGGACCTGGTAATACCGCTCCCGCCTGCACGTATTCGCTCGATTCGGCTTCGCAGTCGTTCCCGATCAGCGGTGGATCGGGGAGTTTCGGCGTCGTCGCGAGCGCGTCGAGCTGCGGGTGGACGGCGTCGAGCAGCGATTCCTGGATCACGATCACGTCAGGGGCGAGCGGGACCGGCAACGGCTCCGTTGGGTTCACGATCGCGGCCAACGGCGGCGCGGCGCGCAGCAGCACGATCATCGCCGCCGGCCAGACGTTCAGTGTCAGCCAGGACGGTGGCAGCGTCTCCTACGCCTACTCGTACTGGCTACCCGTGATCAGCCACAGCCCGGGCGCTGGCGGGACGCAGTGGCGCAGCGACGTGGGCGTGCTGAACCGGTCAGGATCGGCCGCCAACGTCGAGTTCCAGCTCTACACCGGAGGCGCGGTGCTGACCACCACCCAGACCGTCGGGGGCAACGCCCAGGTGATCGGCACCGACCTCGCGGCGCAGCTCGGCTTCACGACTGGTTCCGGGGCGCTTCAGGTGCTCTCCACCCAGCCGCTGGTGGTCACGTCACGGACGTTCAACCTCGCATCGTCGGGCTTCACCTACGGCCAGGGTTACGACGGGATCGCCTCGATCGACGCGCTCGCGGCGGGGCAGAGCGCATACCTCCCGCAACTCGTGCAGACCGGGGTGGCGGGACAGGTGGGGACTTATCGCACCAACATCGGGATCACCAACACCGGCACTGGCACGGCCTCGGTCACGCTCGCGCTCTTCACGACCAACGGTACCCAGGTCTGGAGCGACACGAGGAGCTACGCCCCTGGGCAGTTCTACCAGTACCAGGAGCCTTACCGAACCGGGGCAGGGCTCACGAACGTCGGCGCGGGTTACGCCGTGCTCACGGTGAACTCGGGGTCGGGAGTGACCTCGACGGCATCGGTGATCGACGACGGGTCCGGCGATCCGACCACCGAGAACTGGAAGGCCCTTCCTGCTGCGTCGCAGAGCGGTGTGGCTTCCAATGGCACAGCGACCCTCTCGGACCGAACGTTCACCCTGACTCAGGCGGGAGGCAGTGTCTCGTATGCCTACTCGTATTGGCTGCCGGTGATCAGCCATTCGCCTGGAGCCGGGGGAACGCAATGGCGCAGCGACGTGGGAGTGCTGAACCCATCCTCGTCGTCGGCTGACCTCGAGTTCCTACTCTACACCGGGGGCGGGACGCTGACCACGACCCAAAGCGTCGGAGGCAACGCGCAGGAGATCGTCACCGACCTTGCGGCGGAGCTCGGCTTCACGACCGGATCGGGCGCGCTCGAGGTGCTCTCGACGCAGCCGCTCCTCGTGACTTCCCGGACCTACAACCTGCAAACCTCGGGCTGGACGTACGGCCAGGGGTACGACGGAATCGCATCGAGCGACGCGCTCGCCGCAGGGCAAAGCGCGTACCTCCCGCAGCTCGAGCAGACCGGGGTTGCGGGACAGGTCGGCACGTACCGGACCAACATTGGCGTGACGAACACCGGCAGCACGGCGGCGTCCGTGACGCTCGCGATCTTCACCGCGGGCGGTACCCAGGTCTGGAGCGACACGAAGAGCTATTCGCCTGGTCAGTTCTACCAGTACCAGGAACCATACCGGCTCGGGGCAGGGCTGACCAACGTGAGCGCTGGATACGCCGTGATCACGGTGAACTCGGGGTCGGGCGTGGATGCCTACGCGTCGGTCATCGATGATGGGTCCGGTGACCCGACCACCTACAATTTCAAACGGTAGAGGACCTCAAGCAGCGCCGGAGGCAAAGGTTGCGTCGCCCGGGTCGCGCGAGTGCGTTGCCGTCAACGGCAAGATCCGTTTGCAGCAACGCTTCCGCACCGTCACGCGGCTGCTACATGCTCCTACGGTACTGCCCGCCGACCTCATAGAGCGCGTGGGTGATCTGGCCGAGGGAGCAGGAGCACACGGTCTGGAGCAGCTCGGCGAAGAGGTTGCTTCCGGAGCGCGCGGTGTGCTGGAGGCGGGCGAGGGCGTAGGCGGTGGGGCGCTGCCAGGGGGAGAGCCCGTCGAGCATGGCATTCGGCGGGACCCGGTCGCGGCTGGAAGCCGCTCCCACTGAAGTTTGGCCTCCCACTGAAGATTGGGTCGGAAGGTCGCGGCTGGAAGCCGCTCCCACTGAAGATTGGCCTCCCACCGAAGATTGGGTCGGTAGGTCGCGGCTGGAAGCCTCTCCCACTGAATCTTGCGCTCCCACGAACGGTGCAACTTCCGTGGGAGCACCTTCCAGGTGCGACCCGCAATGGCGGGACTGGAAGTCGCGCAGGTGCGCCAATCGCGCGTCTTTTTCTTCCTTGCTCGAGCGGGTGAGGGTGGTGGCTTCGAGGACGTTCTCGCTGCGGTGCTGATCGAGGAAAGTGTTGACGCCGACGATCGGGAACTCGCCGGAGTGCTTGAGCATTTCGTAGTGAAGCGATTCTTCCTGGATGCGCGAGCGCTGGTAGCCGGTCTCCATCGCGCCCAGCACACCGCCGCGCTCGGAGATCCGCTCGAACTCCTCGAGCACCTTGCGCTCGACCTCGTCGGTGAGCCACTCGAGGAAGTGCGAGCCCTGCCAGGGGTTCTCGTTGGCGAGCAGGCCGAACTCCTTCGCGTTGATCATCTGGATGGCGAGGGCGCGCCGCACGGACTCCTCGGTCGGCGTCGTGATCGCCTCGTCGTACGCGTTCGTGTGAAGCGAGTTGCAGTTGTCCGCCATCGCGAGCACCGCTTGCAGCGTGGTGCGGATGTCGTTGAATGAGATCTCCTGCGCGTGGAGCGAGCGGCCCGAGGTCTGGATGTGGTACTTGAGCTTTTGCGAGCGCCCGTTGGCGCAGTAGCGCTCGCGCATCGCGACCGCCCAGATGCGCCGCGCGACGCGACCGATCACGCTGTACTCCGGGTCCATGCCGTTGGAGAAGAAGAACGAGAGGTTGGGCGCGAAATCGTCCACCTTCATGCCGCGGGCGAGGTAGACCTCGACGTAGGTGAAGCCGTTCGCAAGCGTGAACGCGAGCTGCGAGATCGGGTTGGCGCCCGCCTCGGCGATGTGGTACCCGGAGATCGACACCGAGTAGAAGTTGCGCACGTCGTTGGCGGAGAACCACGCCTGGATGTCGCCCATCATGCGCAGCGCGAACTCGGTGGAGAAGATGCACGTGTTCTGCGCCTGGTCTTCCTTGAGGATGTCGGCCTGCACGGTGCCGCGCACCTGCGCGACCGCGCAGGCGAGGGCGTCGAGCCACTCGTCGGACGAGAGCGACACGGCGATCTCGTCCCAACGCTTGCCGTCCACGCTGGGCTGGAGCGCATCCTCTGGCTTGCCCGAGAGGCGGCCGGCGGCGATGAGGCGGCGCTTGGCCTCCTGGCGGCCAGCGACGTTGAAGAACATCGCGAGGATCATCGGCGCGGGGCCGTTGATGGTCATCGAGACGGAGGTGTTGGGCGCGCACAGGTCGAAGCCGGCGTAGAGGCGCTCCATGTCCTCGACGGTGCAAATCGACACCCCCGATTCGCCGACCTTGCCGATGATGTCGGGGCGCTCGTCGGGGTCCTCGCCGTACAGCGTGACCGAGTCGAACGCGGTGGACAGGCGCACGAACGGCTGGCCATGGGAGACGAGCTGGAAGCGCGTGTTGGTGCGCTCCGGTCCGCCTTCGCCGGCGAACATGCGCGTGGGCAGCTCCTCGGCACGCTTGAAGGGGAACACGCCGGCGGTATACGGATACGCGCCCGGGACGTTCTCGGTCGCGAGGTAGCGAACGACGTCGCCCCAGTCCTCGAAGTCGGGCAGCACGACCTTGGGCACGTGGGTGCCGGAGAGCGAGACCGCGCTGATCGGGACGACGATCTCCTTGTTGCGTACTTTGTAGCTGAACGAGTCGCGGGCGTAGTCCCTGCGGATCTTCGGCCACATCGCGAGCTGCGCATGAACCTCGGGATCGAGCTCCTGCGCGAGGCGGCGGATCTCGTCGTCGAGGCACTGCAGGGAAGCAGCCTGCGAAGCCCCGGTAGCCTGGCCCGTCCGGTCGCGAATGGAAGCCGCTCCCACGGACGGCGTCGCTGCGGTGGGAGCACCTTCCAGGTGCGACCCCGCGATGATCTCCTCGAACAGCCGCCACAGTGCCGAGAAATCCTCAGCGGCAGGGGTGAGCGGAGCCGCCGCCGGCTTATCCGAAACAGGAGCGAGAGGCTCTTCTTCCGTCTTCTTGCGCTTCGCCTCCGCCCTCGGCGCCAGCAGCGCCCTCGCGCCGACGAGTTGGTAGAGCTGGCGCGCGATCCGGGCCTGCTCCTCGGCGCGCCCCCGTGCGTCCTTGCAGGTGCGGGCGATCTCGCGCAGGTAGCCGACGCGCTCGCCGGGGATGAGCGGATGGCGCTCGGGCTCGCCGGCCGGCTGCGCGTGGGTGGTTTCGAGGTGCCAGCCCTGTCCAAACACCCGTTCGAGGTGCGACACTAGCGCGAGGTAGAGCATGTTCACGCCGCGGTCGTGGAACTGGTGCGCGCAGGTGGGGAAGACGGGCATCCCGTCCTCTGGCATCGTGAGCTCAGTGCGGGCGCGGCGCAGTTGCTTGCGCACGTCTCGCAGCGCGTCGAGTGCGCCGGGACGGTCGAACTTGTTGATCGCGACGAGGTCCGCAAAATCGAGCATGTCGATCTTCTCGAGCTGCATCGCGGCGCCGTACTCGGGCGTCATGACGTAAAGCGAGAGGTCGGAGAGGTCGGCGATCTCGCTGTCGGCCTGGCCCGCGCCGGCGGATTCGATGAGCACGAGGCCGAAGCCGGCGGCGACGCACACGTCGATCGCTGCTTTCATGTGCGCCGAGAGCGTGCGGTGCGCCTGGCGGGTCGCGAGCGAGCGCATGAAGACGCGCTCCGAGTCGAGCGAGTTCATGCGGATGCGATCGCCGAGTAGTGCGCCGCCGGTACGGCGCTTGGTCGGGTCCACCGCGAGCACCGCGAGCGTGAGGGCGGGGAAGTCCGCGAGCAGCCGCCGCACGAGCTCGTCGGTGAGCGAGGACTTGCCGGCACCGCCGGTGCCGGTGATGCCGACAATCGGGGCTTGGGGCTCGGGGCTTGGGGTTCGGAGAGAGGATGAGGCGAGCGTACCAGCCTCTGCCTTGGTGATGAGCCGAGCGACGCCGTTCCAATGCGTAGGCGTGAGGTCCGGCGGCTGGCCGTTGGACAGCGCTGCCGGGTCGAAGTCGCACGCCTGCATCATCAGGTCGATCATGCCGTCGAGACCTAGAGCGCGGCCGTCGTCGGGGGAGAAGATGCGCGTCACGCCGCGCTCGTGCAGCGCCTTGATCTCGTCGGGAACGATCACCCCGCCGCCACCGCCGAAGACGCGGATGTGCCCGGCGCCGCGCTCGCGCAGCAGGTCAACCATGTAGGTGAAGAACTCCATGTGGCCGCCTTGGTACGAGGAGATGGCGATGCCCTGCGCGTCCTCCTGGATCGCGGCGTCCACGATTTCCTTTACCGAGCGGTTGTGGCCGAGGTGGATGACCTCTGCTCCGTGCGCCTGCAAGAGGCGGCGGATGATGTTGATCGCGGCATCGTGCCCGTCGAACAGCGCGGCCGCCGTGACGAACCGGATCTTGCTCTTTTGCGAGTGACCTTCTGGCATCTTCAGCCGCCCCCGAGGATTCTAGCGCGATGGAGGGCCTCGTCGTGCAGAGGGCGCTCGCGATAGCTAGGTTCGATTGCGGTTTTGAAGTCGGTTATCCCGCCGAGACCCGGTGGGAGACGCGCGGGCTGCGCATGCAACGTGCGCCCACTCGAGCGGGACGCACGTGCTTACGTGGATCCGAGAAGTACTGCTTGTTGTGGAATGAAGCGATCTGTGCGGCCGTGAACTTATTCAGCTTCACGACCTTCGCCGAAGCCCGCAGGTTGGCCGGCAGCATATTGCGGGCCTCGTCCTCGCTCGCGGCGGTCACGATCACATAGCCGGTATGGTCGCCGGCCATGCAGCCGCAGTCCATCTTGTCCAGGAGCTTTGGCGTGCTCGCCTTGATCTCGTCGAGCGCCGCGAGACACTGCTCGGCGGTGTGCGGCGCGATGATGAGGTAGCGGTCACCGCTCGCAGTCTTATCGGCCCCACCCGCCAGGACCGGGATCGCCACCACCAGCGCGATCACGGCGACCGCGACGCCCAGGTTGATCAGGGTTCTCTTGCTGGCCACTGTGCACGTCCTTGTGCGGTTCGTGCTGCGTTAATCTGGATCGTCCTTCAGGGCCGCGCCTCGAACGAGTTGTGCTCGTTTGGCGAAACGGACTTCCCGTTGGTGACATTCCGCCCCTCAGAAGAGCAGAAAGCTTACGACGCAACGAGTTGGGAGGAAGTGCAGGCGTCCGGATCGGCATGGATCGCCGGCTAGTCCGCCTTGGGCGGGACTTAGACCGCGGCCGGTCGCGTCAAGTCCACACGCCGGCCAGCGGCGCCGGCAACTCCCCGGCGGCTCGCTCGACGGTCTCCGGGTCGCCCTGCAGCCAGTAGAGCTGGCGCTGGCTGACCCACAGCATCTGATGCCCGCCGGGTCCGTACGTCACCCAGTGCCCGGGCATCTCCTGGTGCTCTCGGGGTGGGGCGAATGGCGTGTCGCCGGTGCGGATGCCGCGCAGCATCGCGTCGAACGCGGCCAAGGCCGCCCTGTCGTCGGCGAAGGTGGAGAGGTAGAGCCGTAACTCACTGCCGGTGCCGTAGTCTGCCACGGCGCTGGTGGCCGCCGACATTGCCTGGTCGTGCAGCCGGGAAACCAAGCGCGTGGCAGTCGCACCCGTCCAGACCCGGGTGCGGTGCAGGCCGGCAAGGCGCCGCGGTATCCGAGCCTGCGCACACGCGACCAGCACTACGGCGAGCAGCCCGGCCACGCCCCGGAGCACGATGCGCGACACACCGCTGGCGGTCGTGGTCGGGTCCAGACCTCGTGTTTGATTGTTCGCCATCGTCTCTCCGCCCCTCACCCTAAACGCACCGGCGCGTCGCGGAAATCCCGGCGCCAGCAAGCTCGCCGTTCGTCTCGTGATGGAGCCCACATGCGCGCAGGAGTCTAGCCGCTGGTCGCCTGGGCGCCGGCCAATCCGAGCTCGCCGCCGATCGTGGCCATCGCATCGCGGACGAAAACGATGTGCGCGGCGAGATCCATGCCGATCTCCTCGGCGCCGCGGCGGATGTCGTCACGGTTGACCGAGCGGGCGAAAGCCTTCTCCTTCATCCGCTTGAGCACCGACTCCACCGGCACGTTGGCGATCGTCTTGTCGGGGCGCACGAGCGTGCACGCGGTGAGGAAGCCGGTCAGTTCGTCCACCGCGTAGAGGCAGCGCGCCATCTCGGTGTCGCGCGGTACACCGGTGTAGTCGGCGTGGCCCTCGATGGCGCGCACCCAGGGCTCCGGCCAGCCTTGCTCGCGCAAGATCTTGGCGCCGACCCAAACATGGGTCTCCTGGGTTGGGTTCCTCTCGTAATCGAAGTCATGGAGCAGCCCGACCGTGCCAAACGCCTCCTCATCGGCGCTCAGCCGTCCAGCATGCGAGCGCATGGCGGCTTCGACGGCGAGGGCGTGCTTGCGCAGGTTGGGGTTGGCGGTCCACTCGCAGAGCAACCGCCAGGCCGATTCGCGTGTGTAGTCCATGGCGATAAGACTAGTCCGGTGACAGGTCTCGCGCCAGCTCGCGGCTCAGCCGGCGATGTAGTGGCAACCCACCGAAACCGGGTTGCGCTGCGCGGCGGCGGCGATGAGTCCCGCGGCGGTGCAGCCGTGGAAAAGGTCGACCAGCGCGGCGGAGACCGGCGTGGTGCGGTAGAACTCGGTGAGGCGGCCAAGCTGGTGGCGGAGATCGGCGACCGCCCGGCCGAGGCGCTCGGGGGTGCGCACGATGCCAACGTAGTTCCACATCGTGTGACGCAGCGCGGACCAGTCCTGGGCGATCAGCGCGGGATCCTCGTTGGAAGGCCCAACCACCGGTTCCCAGTCGGGGATCACTCCGGTTAGCCCGCTGGAGAGCGGCGCCCGGTGCGCTTCCTCCGCAGCGTGCCCACCGGCAATAAGGCCGAAGGTGAGGCCTTCGAGCAGCGAGGTGGAGGCGAGCCGGTTTGCGCCGTGCACGCCCGTGCAGGCAACCTCCCCTGCCACGTAAAGGTCGGGGATGGTGGTGCGGCCGTGCATGTCGGAAACCACCCCGCCGCAGGTGTAGTGAGCGGCGGGCACCACCGGGATCCGCTCGCGGCTGATGTCGATGCCGTGCTTGAGGCAGTTTTCCGCAATGTTCGGGAATCGCTCGGCCAGTTGCTTGCCGCGGGTGCCGAGATCGAGGAAGACGCACTCCGAGTCGCTGCGGTGCAGCTCGTCCATGATGCCGCGCGCCACCACGTCGCGGGGTGCGAGCTCCTCCTGCGGGTGGTAGCGCTTCATGAACCGCTCGCCTGCATGGTTGACGAGCCGAGCTCCGGCGCCGCGCATCGCCTCGGTGATGAGGAAGCGTGGTGCGCCTGGAACGAACAGGCAGGTGGGGTGGAACTGGATGAATTCGAGGTTGAGCAGGCGTGCCCCGGCCCGTGAGGCCATCGCGAATCCCGAGCCAATCGAGCCGGGATGGTTGGAGGTGTGGATGTAGAGCGCGCCGGCCCCGCCGGTCGCGAGCACGGTGGCGGGCGCTAGCACGGTGCACACGCGGCCGGTGGCGGTCTCCATCATGTAGGCGCCGAGGCAGCGATTGGCGAGGGCGTAGCGGTCCTCGGCGCGGCGCGACTGGTGATGGGTGGTGAGCAGGTCGATGCTTTGAGCGCCTGTGATCATGCGGATGTTGGCTTGCGCCTTCACCGCTCCGAGGAGCGCCTCCTCGATGGCGGCGCCGGTGCGATCGGCCGCGTGCACGATGCGCGGGACCGAGTGTGCGGCCTCCAGCGCGAGGTCGAGGCGTCCGTCGGCACCGCGGTCGAACGGGACCTGGAGCCGGTCGACGAGCCAGGTCTGGACGTCCTTCGGGCCGTGTTCGGCAAGCAGCCAGGCGGCTCCGGTCAGGCCGAAGTTCGCGCCGGCGGAGAGGATGTCGCTGGCGAGGAGCTTGGGCGAGTCCTCCTCGCCGCGAAACACGATCCCGCCCTGTGCCCGTGCGGTGTTGGTCGCGGCCGGGTCGGTCGAGCGGCAGGCCACCAGCACGTCGGCGCCGGACTCGGCGGCGGCCAGGGCGGCGGAGAGGCCGGCGATGCCGGTACCGAGGACGAGCACGTCGCAGCGCTGGCGGTCCTCCAATCTCAAGGCTGCACCTGGAGGGAGAGATCGAAGGCGGGGGCGGAGTGGGTGAGAGCGCCCACCGAGACGAAGGCGACCCCGGTTTCGGCGACACTCCGCACGTTGTCGAGGCTAACGCGGCCGGAGGCCTCGAGCTTGGCGCGGCCGGCGACGAGCTGGACCGCTTCTCGCATCATCGCGAGCTCCATGTTGTCGAGCATGATGTGCCCTACCTTGCAGGCCAGCGCCTGCTCGACTTGCGCGAGTGTGGCGCATTCCACGACCAGGGGAACGCTTTCCCCCCAGCGCTGCCGGACCTTGGCGACCGCCGCCGTGAGCGAGCCTGTGGCGGCCAGATGCGTGTCCTTGAGCATCGCCGCGTCGAAAAGCCCCATGCGGTGGTTGTCACCCCCGCCGCAGCGCACTGCATGCTTCTCGAGCGCGCGCCATCCCGGTGTGGTCTTGCGGGTGTCGAGCACACGGCAGTTGGTGCCGGCGACGGCGTCCACGAAGTGGCGGGTGAGCGTGGCGATGCCGGACAGGTGGGTCGCAAAGTTGAGCGCGGTGCGTTCGGCGGCGAGGACCGCCCGCGTCGCGCCGCTCACCCGCGCGATGGTTGCCCCCGGGGCCACGGGCGCCGCGTCGCCGAGGATGGTCTCGACCTCGCAACGCGCGTCGAGGAAGGCAAACGTCGCGGCAAACGCGGGAATGCCGCACAGGACGCCGGGCTGCTTTGCGATCAGCGCCGCGCTCGTACGGTCCTCGGCGCCGAACACGGCCGTGCCGGTAAGGTCGGGCAAGTCCTCGGCGAGCGCTGCCGCCAGCAGAGGCGGGAAGTGGCTGGCGTACGGC
Source organism: Thermoanaerobaculales bacterium (assembly GCA_044447965.1). Classification (GTDB taxonomy): domain Bacteria; phylum Acidobacteriota; class Thermoanaerobaculia; order Thermoanaerobaculales; family Thermoanaerobaculaceae; genus DATIYW01. The sequence goes on from JBIOGJ010000006.1 coordinate 113,727, forward strand.
TCGGGCAATGCGCTCACAACCTGATTCTAGCCCGGATGCCCGAATCGCGACGACAAAGCTCGGATGTGCGCGGGGCCGGTTCCGCAGCAGCCACCCACGAGCATGGCGCCGGCCGCCACCCACCCCGCTGCGTGCTCGGCGAATTCCTGCGGTGACAACGGGTCGGCCGCAAGGAACGCAGAGTCATCGGCGAAGAACGCGTTGTTGGCGTATGCGACGAGCGGCAGCCGCGTCCCGACCGCAAGTCGATCGAGCGCATCGGGGAGCGCCGCGCAAGCTGTGCAGTTGGCGCCCACCGCGACCACGCCGGGAAGCGTGACGGCGGCCGCGGCATGCGCCGCGTCCTCGCCCGAGAGAAGCCTGCCACTCGAGGTGCACGTGAAGCTCACGATCACGGGCAAGCCGGTGGCGGCAGCAGCGGCAGCCGCGATGCGCGCTTCACGGACCGTGTTGAACGTCTCGAGCAGCAGTGCATCGGGTTGGGCAGAGGCGAGAAGCTGTGCGGTATCAGTGTGCTCGCGTTCGATCGTCGCGTCATCGGGAACGAGGTCGGGGCGGTAGCAGTCCTCCAGGGTCGTTTGCGCAGCGAACACGAACGGCTCGCGGCCGGCGCCGCGCCCGCCCTCGCGCGCGAGCTGCACCGCGAGTCTGGCCAGCGAAGCCGCCTGATCCGGGATTCCGGCTCGCCGCAGCGCGAACGGTGCAACGCGGAAGGTCGCGGCGGTAAGCGCGTCGGCGTCGGCGGCGGCGTACGCACGGTGGAGAGCGCGCACGGCCGCGGGCACCTCGAGCAGAGCGCCCACGCCCCACAGCTTCGCCGCCGCATCGACGCCACGGCGGAGTAGCTCGCTGGCCATCGCACCGTCGAGGATTCGCGGTCCGCCCTCCAGCCAGCGAGTAAGGTCGTGCGGTGTCATGCTCCGGTTACGTCCTGGCGTGTCCTCCGGTTGACGCCTTCTCGAAGAAGGCGACGTTGACTGCGTCGCAAGACCACCCTAGCATGCCCGGCATGGTGGATCGCGGTTCGAACCGGGCGCCGCGTCAGTCGTTGCGCCAGGGACATGGCAGTGGACGGCGGGGCCGAGCGGAGGCCCCCGTCCCCGCGGCGGCGGCGGGCGAGCTCGACCAAGAAACCGCGGCGACCGATGACGGCGGCGAGGTGGAGATCGAGCAGATGGCGCCAGGGCCTCGTAGCCATTCGCTTCGGCCTGGGCGTGAGCGGGCCGTGCTCGTCGGTGTGATTCGGGGCGGCGAGCCGAAACCGGCGGTGGCAGCGCACCTCGACGAGCTCGCGCAGCTCGTGGACACCGCCGGAGGCACTGCGGTCGCGCGGCTGGTCCAGGAGCGCAAGGCGCCGGATCCGACGTTCTTCATCGGCCGGGGCAAGGTCGCGGAGCTGGCTGCACTGATAGCCAGCAGCGCGGCGCGCATGGCGGTGTTCGACGACGACCTCTCGCCGTCCCAGGCCCGGCACCTCGAGGAAGAGCTGCCGGAAGGGATCAAGGTGCTCGACCGCACCGCGGTGATCCTCGACATCTTTGCGCTGCGAGCCCGCTCCCGCGAGGCGCAGACCCAGGTCGAGCTGGCGCAGCTCTCGTATCTGCGCTCCCGCCTCACGCGGCGCTGGGCCCACCTTTCGCGGCAGGCGGGCGGGATCGGCACACGGGGCGTCGGCGAGACCCAGATCGAGAGCGACCGCCGGGTGATCCGCCGTCGCATCGTGGCGTTGCGGGAGCGGCTCGACGAGGTAGAACGTGAGCGCGCGGTCCAACGCAAACGCCGCGCGCGGCTCCCAGCAATTGCGATCGTCGGCTACACGAACGCCGGCAAGAGCACGCTGTTCGAGCGGCTCACCGGGGCCGAAACGCTGGTCGAGGATCGGCTCTTCGCCACCCTCGACCCACTCACGAGGCGCGCGGAGCTGGGCGACGGGCTCGCGGTGTCGATCTCCGACACGGTGGGGTTCATCCGCAAACTGCCGCACCACCTCGTGGCTTCGTTCCGCGCGACGCTCGCCGAGGCCGTGCTGGCGCAGGTGGTCGTGCACCTCGTCGACGTCTCCCACCGGGAATGGGAGGAGCAACTCAAGATCGGTGAAGAGGTCCTCACGTCGCTTGGCGTGGAGCCTCGCGCCTGCATCGTCGGCCTCAACAAGATCGATCGGGTCCACGGCGCCGTTCCGCCCGCGCCGGAGGGACGCGTGGCAGTGCCGATCTCCGCGGCGACCGGCGAGGGGCTC
>JBIOGJ010000007.1:0-102141 GCA_044447965.1 Thermoanaerobaculales bacterium
GCCAGCAACGCGGCCCACCCGCTTACTCAGACAGACTCCTAGGTGCCGCCGTGCGGTTCGTCGTCGTCTTCGTCGTCCGGGATCGCCGGCAGCGCGTAGAGCAGCATCTCACCGGCGAAGGGGACCAGCGCGAGACGGTCGTGAGCAGCGAGGAGGGCGTCGTCGGGCCACGGATCGCCCTTGCGATCGAACGAGCGGAAGCTCCAGGGCAGCTCGGCGCTTTCCGGCGCCAGCCAATCGGGGATGATGAGCTGAGGTCTCTCCTCGGCCTCCTCGACCCCGCGAAACTCGATCTCCTCGGCCGGGCGCCGCTCGACAAGCTGGGCCTGCGCGGCTTCCACCGCCGCCGCCTCGACGTGTTCGGCGACGATGTCCTCGACTGCGTCGCGAGCCGCCTCGAGGTACGATTTGGGTCCGGACAGTTCGGCGTACACGCCGAGGCGCACCGTCGTACCGTGAAGTGCCTCAGTCGACGCCAGCCAGGCCTCGACGGCCTGGTCCGGCTCGTCCTCCGGTTCGAGTGTCAGACTGTGACCGAACAGCCGGTCGCGGCTGGCCAACACGGCAAGCAACTGCTCGGCAGTGGTGGCCGGCAGCTCGATCTCCCACTCGTGCTCGATGGTTGTTGTGCTCATCGCCTCTCCTCGCCCGCGGAGCAGGAGGCTGGTGAAAGATGCGGGCTTACGCCGCAATCGCTTCGCGGCGTGCGGAGACTACACGAAAAACCTCCGGGCGGGAATGCTGGCGCTGGCATGATGGACCCTGCTTGGGTGCGGCGACAAGAATTGTGGGATCTAGCGGAGCGCGAGCGGGCGGCCGAGCGGCGCCTCACCGGCGTGGCTCACGTTGACGATTGCCGGTCTGCCTGCGTCGGCGAGCAGCTCGACCGGCGGTGCGGCGTGAGAAGGTTGCCCGAACCCGCCCGCCAGCTTGGCGGCGCCCCCGGTTCCCTGGTATGCGGCCAGGATCGCGTGCACGTAGTTGCGCGTCTCCCCAAACGGTGGGATGCCACCGTGTTTGGTCACCGCTTCCGGCCCAGCGTTGTACGCGGCCAGCGCCAGGGCGACGTCGCTGTTGAAGCGTTGGAGCAGATCGCGCAGGTAGTGCACCCCTGCGCGGAGGTTCTCGAGCGGATCGAAAATGTTTCGCACCCCGTAAAGGAGAGCGGTATCGGGCATGAGCTGCATCACGCCGCGTGCACCCTTGGCGCTCACCGCTCGAGGGTTGTAGCCAGATTCCATGCGGATCACGAGGTCGACCAGGCGCGGATCGACGCCATGGGTCCTGGCAGCATCCTGCAGCGCAGGCCAGAGCTGCCTGCGGCGCTCGGCCGCGCCTTCCGGGACCAAGCCGACATCCGCGCTGGCCGCCGGCACGTTGACGACCCGGCGGGTGCCGTCAGGGGTCGTGAAGATGAACACCCCCGCCGAGCGTTCCCCACCGAGCGCGGGCGTCGCCGCCAGGACGGCCACTGCAATCGCAAACATCCTCAACTCAGCAACTCCTCCACCACCAACGGCGCTTGCCGTAGCGCCTCTGCCAACCTCGCGGGCGCCTTGCCGCCGGCCTGTGCGATGGCGGCCTTGCCACCGCCGCGACCCTCGACGATCGGCGCAAGGCGCCGCACGATCTCACCGGCCGACACACGAGCGACGAGGTCATCCGTTACCGCAACCAGCAGCGTAGCGGCATCTCCGCTCGCCATGCCGAGCACCACAACACCAGTATGTAATCTACCACGAAGCGTATCCGCCAGCGTGCGAAGCTCCGGGGTGGCCATCTCGGGCGCCTCGCGAACGAGCAGCTTGACGCCGCGCACCTCCACCACCTCGGCCTCGCCGCCTCCACCGGCGGCGAGCTTCAGCTTGAGCGATTTGGCTTCTTGCTCGAGCTCGCGAATGCGCTTTTCTTCCGCCTCGAGGTGCGCCGGCAGTGCCTCGAAAGCCACATTGGCGCGGCCAGCCATCTGCCGCAACAACCGATGGTAGCTCTGAAATAGCTCTACAGCCCCGCGCCCGGTCACCGCTTCGATGCGGCGCGCGCCGGCAGCGATGCCACGCTCCGCGATGATCTTGAACGCGCCGATGTCGCCGGTGCGGCGCACGTGGCAGCCGCCGCACAGCTCGCGAGAGACCGCGCCGTCCGCCACCGACACCACTCGCACGACTTCGCCATACTTCTCGCCGAACAGCGCCATTGCCCCGGCCGCGCGCGCTTCCTCGATCTTCATTTGGCGGGCGGAGACCTCATGGTTGGCGCGCACGTTCTGGTTGACCAGCGTTTCGATCGCCTCGACCTGCTCCGCGAGCAGTGGCTGCGCCCAGGAGAAGTCGAAACGGAGTCGCTCCGGCTCCACGAGCGAGCCCGCTTGCTGAGCGCTCGGGCCCAGGACCCGGTGCAACGCCGCGTGGAGCAGGTGAGTGGCGGTGTGGTTGGCCTGGGTATCCAGACGGCGGCCGCGATGCACCTCGGCGCGCACCGTGGCGCCGCGGGGCAGCACGCCCTCCTCCACCACGACCCGATGCACGATAAGCCCGGCAATGGGACGCTGCGTGTCGCGCACGGTGGCGCGTCCACCCTCCCAGGCGAGGGCACCTTGATCGCCGAGCTCCCCCCCCGCCTCCGCGTAGAACGGCGTGCGATCGAGCACTACCTCGCCCTCGCCCGAGAGCATGTCCACCTCGCCGCCAGGAGCGAGCAGCGCCACCACCTTGGCGTCGGCAAGCGCGAACTCCTGGTAGCCGGTGAACTCGCTCGTAACCCGACGCTCGACCAGCGTTTCGTATTCCTCGCGAAACCCGGCCACCAACTCGCCCTTCCAGCTTTCCTGGCCGCGCTCGCGTACCGCCGCCAACCTCGCATCGAAGCCGGCACGGTCCACCGCCAGACCTTCCTCGTTGGCGAACTCCTCGAGGATGTCGAACGGCAGACCGTGCGTCTCGTAGAAGTGGAATGCCGTCTCCCCGGAGAGCGTGTTCTCGCCGGCACGCTTGAGCCGTTCCAGCTCGCGCCCGATGAGGTCCGTGCCGACGTTGAGCGTGCGCGAGAACCGCTCCTCCTCGGCACGCAGGAGTTGCTCCACGAGCGGCCAGCGGGTGACGAGATCCGGATACGCGTCGCGCATAGTGGCGATCACGGCCGGCGCCACGTCGGCAAGGAAGACGCCGTCGAATCCCAGCCTGCGCCCGTAGCGCAAGGCGCGCCGCACGACGCGTCGCAGCACGTATCCGCGCCCTTCGTTGGACGGCCTCACGCCGTCGCAAAGGAGGAAGACGGCCGCGCGCGCGTGATCGGCGATGACGCGAAACGCGGGCCCCAGCTCTCCCGTGGAATCATAAGGGCGCTGCCCCAGCTCGACGACGCGCGCGATGATCGGGGCAAACACGTCGATGTCGAAGATGGAGCGAGCCCCTTGCATCACGGCAGTGAGGCGTTCGAGCCCCGCGCCGGTATCCACACAGGGGTTTGGCAGCCGGTGGAGATGCCCTGCGGCATCACGCTCGTACTGCATGAAGACCAGGTTCCAGATCTCGACGATCTCGTCACCGGGTCCATTGACGAGTTCGGCCCGATTGTCCGCCAGGTGCTTCCCCTGGAAATAGTGAATCTCGCTGCACGGGCCGCAAGGACCCGTCTCCCCCATCGCCCAGAAGTTCTCCTTCTCGCCGAAGCGGAGGATGCGCTCCGGGGCGGCTCCGACCTGCTCCCAGAGCTTCGCGGCCTCGTCGTCGTCGGTGTAGACGGTGAACCAGAGGCGCTCGACCGGCAGCTTGTAAACCGTGGTCATCAGCTCCCACGCGAAGGCGATCGCTTCGGCCTTGAAGTAGTCGCCGAACGAGAAGTTGCCCAGCATCTCGAAAAAGGTGAGGTGGCGAGCCGTGTAGCCGACGTTCTCGAGGTCGTTGTGCTTGCCGCCGGCTCGGACGCACTTCTGGCACGAGGTGGCGCGTACATAATCACGCCGTTCGCGGCCGAGGAAAACGTCCTTGAACTGGTTCATGCCGGCGTTGGCGAACAACAGCGTCGCGTCGCCAGCGGGGATCAGCGAAGAGGAGGGTACCGCACGGTGACCACGCGTAACGAAGAACTCAAGGAACGTCTGGCGAATCTCCTGCGTCGTCGTTTTCTGGCGGCCCAATGTCGTCTCTCCCGGTGGCGCGCACGGCAACGCTCACCTGCTCCGCGGAAAACCCGCGCGCGAGCAAATACCGTATCACTTTCCGCCGCTCTTCCGGAAGCTGGGGCCAGTGCGGATGTCTGCGCGTCGCCTTCGCCACCGCCCGCGCGATCGCCTCCGCCTCGATCTCCGGCCCGATCTCGGCCACCGCCTTATCCAGCGGTTCCCCACGAATCCGCCGGCGCCGCAGGGCGGCTGCCGCGGCGCGGGGACCGTGACCGGTGCGGAGCTGCTCGCGCACAACCGCGCGGGCCAGCTCACGCTCTTCAACGATGCCGAGTCGGCGCAGGCGGGTCAGCTCCCCGGCCACCTCCTGGGTCGAGAACCCCTTGCGCAAGAGGCGCTCCCGGACCTCGGCGGGCGAGAGGGCACGCCGGGCGAGCATGCGCATGGAAACCTCGCGGATCGTGCCTGCCTCGCTCACCACCAGCAGCCTACCCCCAACAGATCACGCGTTTGGGCCTTCCTGCACACGCTTGCTCTCGCGGGCTCCGTCTCGTGGGCTCCTACCACCGAAGATCAGCCGCCAGTTTCGCCCTTGCCCCCGAACTCGAACGGACTCCCGGCCGCGAACGGCTCCGGTTCCGCGGCACCCTCCAGCGCGCTCTCCATCTCCTCGCGGGAAACATCGGAGGTGGACTGAATCCCCTGAATACGCAGCCTGAACTCGTCCGGGTTGGAGGCACGGCGCAACGCTTCCTCGATCGTGATCAGGCCAGATTTGTACAGGCTGTAGAGCGACTGATCGAAGGTCTGCATGCCGTACTGCGAGGTACCGCCAGCGATCGCGTCGCGGATCAACTTGGTCTTTTCCTTCTGCTCGATGCAGTCACGGATATAGGCGGTGGAGATCAGGACCTCGACGGCCGGCACGCGACCGAGGCCATCGGCGCGGGGCAGCAGCCGCATCGAGACGATCGCCTTGAGCACCGCGGCCAACTGGATGCGGATCTGCTTTTGCTGGTGCGGTGGGAAAACCGCAATGATGCGGTTGACGGTCTCGGTGGCGTCGAGGGTGTGGAGAGTTGAGAGCACGAGGTGGCCGGTCTCGGCGGCGAGTAACGCCGTCTCAATCGTCTCGAAGTCGCGCATCTCGCCGACGAGAATCACGTCGGGATCCTCGCGCAGCCCAACCCGCATCGCGGAGCTGAAGCTGTGCGTGTCTACTCCAACCTCGCGCTGATTGACGATGGACTTCTTGTCGCGATGGAGGAACTCAATCGGGTCCTCGATCGTCACGATGTGGCAGTTGCGGCGTCCGTTGATGTAATCGATCATGGCCGCGAGCGTGGTCGACTTGCCCGATCCGGTCGTGCCGGTCACCAACACGAGGCCGCGGTCCTCCTCGGCGATGTGCTCGAGTACCGGCGGTAGCAGCAATTCGCGGATTCCCAGGATGCGAGCCGGGATCAAGCGCAGCACCAACCCGACGGAACCGCGTTGCTGGAAGATGTTGCAGCGGAAACGGCCCAGTCCAGGCACCGAATACGCGATATCGATCTCGAGGAACTGCTTGAACTTCTCTTTTTGCTGCGTGGACATCATGGAGAACGCCATGGCGATGGTGTCCTCCTGCATCAGGCGCTTGAACTCGACCAGTGGCACGAGGGTGCCGTCCACGCGGATGAGAGGGTGGGCACCCACCTTGAGATGCACATCGGATGCCTTCCGCTCCGTCGCCACTTTCAGGATGTCGTTGATATGCACTAGCGCCCCCAGTCACTTCGCCGTGTCCGTGGTGCCCAACTCACACACTAGACCCGGCCCAGTTTGATGTCAAAGCGGCTCCGGCGCCGACACCGGGGCCGCTGGGTCGGGGAGCTTGAGCAGGCCCCGCAGCCCGTCCTTGTCGACGGCCTTGGCCAGCGCCTCTTGCGCGTCAACCACTCCGCGCCGCACCAGATCCGCCAAGGCGTCGTTCATCGTCTGCATGCCCAGCCGCTTTGCGGTTTGCATAACCGTCAGGATTTGGTGCGTCTTCCCCTCCCGGATCTGGTTGGAGACCGCCGGCACCCCGAGTAGTACCTCATACGCGGCGATCCGCCCACCCCCGACACGCTTCAGGAGCACCTGCGCGATCACCCCTTTGAGCGAGTCCGCCAACATGACGCGGATCTGCGCCTGCCGGTCCGGAGGGAACTGGTCGATCAGCCGATCAACGGTGGCCGTTGCTGATGTGGTGTGGAGCGTGCCGAACACGAGGTGGCCTGTCTCGGCGGTCTCGATGGCAATGGCCATCGTTTCGAGGTCGCGCAGCTCGCCCACCAGCACGATGTCCGGGTCCTCGCGTAGGGCGGCTCGCAGCGCGCGCTTGAATGACTCGGTATGCTTGACCACCTCGCGTTGGTGCACCAGGCAACGCTTGTTCTCGTGAATAAACTCGATGGGGTCCTCGATCGTGATGATGTGATCGGTCCGGTTCGCGTTGGCGTAGTCAACCATTGTCGCCAGCGTCGTCGACTTTCCCGATCCGGTTGGACCCGTCACCAGCACCAGGCCTCGATTGAGCATGCACAACGCACGCGCGCATTCCGGCAGGCCCAGCTCCGCGAAGCTCATCAAGCGCTCGGGGATTTGGCGGAACACCGCCGCAACCCCGCGGCGATCGCGGAACAGGTTAACGCGGAACCGCGCCAACCCCGGGATCTGGTAGGCGAAGTCCGTGTCGTTGTCGCGGCGAAACTCACCGCGGTTGGCCGCGGGCGCCACCTCCTCGCACATCAGCAGGATGTGCTCCGAGGACAGCGGCAACGCGAACTCCGGCAACGGCGCAGTGTCACCGTGGAGGCGCATCATCGGCGGCAGCGATGCGGTGAGGTGGAGGTCGCTGGCGCCGAGCTCTACGAGGCGATGCAGCATGCGGTCGAGCGGGCGCTCCAGACTCGCCGAGGTGGTGCCACTTGCGGTCGGAGGCGGCAGGGGCGGTGATGCCGCGGTTGGGGTCTCCGACCCCTGGGGGCCCGCCCTTGATCCCTCAGGCGGCCCGACCGGCGCCAGCTCCAGGATCGCCTGGGTGACGCCGTCGCTTTGGCGCGCATCGAGCGGGAAGAACTCGCCGCCCACCGGCACCACCGCTGCGACGCCCTCTCCCAGCTCGAACGCCAGCCAGCGATCTCGCGGCAGCAGCCCCTCAAGCCACTTCTCCAGTTCCCATGCCGGCACAACCGCCTTACCTGCCTGCAGGCGTTCGCCCCCGGCCCACAGCACCGCCGGCGCATCGCCTCTGAGTTCGAGGCGCTCCCCGCCGCGCGTTCGCGCCGCCTTGATGATGCGCTCGATCATGCCGGAGCTTTCCATGGCTGCCATGGTAGCGTTGCACCGTACAAGCCGCCAAGGGATGAACCGAGCCGCAAATGCGGTTCACGCCGAGAGGAGGGGCCATGCGTACACTCGTTACGGCGTTTCTCACCGCCGCTGCGTTGATCGGGCTGGCTGCGTCGGGCTCATTGCCGGCGCCGGTCGAGTCTCGGTTCCCGATCGGTCGACCAGCCGACCCGCGCGAGCGTCACCTGGCCAACCTGCGCCAGCTCACCGATGGAATCGAGAACGCCGAGGCGTACTTCTCGTTCGACGGCAAACGGCTGATCTTTCAGTCCACTCGGCCGCCGTATCAGTGCGACCAGGTCTTTACCATGGACCTTCTTGGGTATGATGTTCGCCTGCTCTCCACCGGCAAGGGGCGCTGCACCTGCAGCTATTTCTTCCCGGACGGCAAGCACTACCTGTACGCCTCGACGCACCTCGGCGGTGACGCCTGCCCACCACCTCCCGACATGTCGCACGGTTACGTCTGGGCGCTCTATCCGAGCTACGACATCTTCACGGCATCACTCGACGATCCGATCCCGCACCGGTTGACCTCGACCCCCGGCTACGACGCCGAGGCGACGATCTCACCGAAAGGCGACCGCATCATCTTCACCTCGTTGCGCAACGGCGACATCGACCTCTACACCATGAAGCTCGATGGCAGCGACGTCCGCCAAATCACCCACGAGATCGGCTACGACGGCGGCGCGTACTTCTCCCCCGATGGCAGCAGGATCGTATGGCGCGCTTCACGCCCCAAGCCGGGGCCTGAGCTGGACGAGTACCGTTCGTTGCTGGCGCAGGGGCTGATCAAGCCCCACAGCCTCGACATCTACGTCGCCAACGCCGACGGCGGCAACGCGACGCGCGTCACCAACAACGGCGCGGCCAACTTCGCGCCGTACTTTCACCCGTCCGGGAAGAAGATCATCTTCGCGTCGAACGTGGACGACCCGAACGGCCGCACCTTCGAGCTGTACCTGATCAATGTGGACGGATCGGGCCTCGAACGCGTCACCTACTCGCACGACTTCAACAGCTTCCCGATGTGGTCGCCCGACGGGAAGAAGCTCGTGTTCTGTTCCAACCGCTTCGACTCGGCGCCGCATCAGACGAATGTGTTCCTCGCCGACTGGGTCGAGTGATCCTTGCTGGGCGCCGCCGAGATTGGGCCATCTGCGTTGTTGCGGGAACAGCGGCGGGCGGTGGCCGATGACATGGAAACCGACCACCCAGCCCCCCACAGACCTGGTCCGGAGCCCGGGAGCCCGCGTCTCGCCCCCAACCCATCCTCCGCGAGGTGCACTCGCCCGCTCGCATCCTCAACGTACCCTGCGGGTACGCCTCCGGTGCGGCGGGCTCGCGCGCCATGCGATACGCCCACCGGCGGCGGCGCGGCTACACGCCCCGCTTCCACGCGCTGCGTGCGATCGTTTCGTAGGACCATGGGCCACAGGCAACGGTTGTTACCGATAGCGAAATCGGAAGTGACCGCCTGCGGTTCGCAAGGCTGTGTGGTGGTGGTGCCAAGGGCGGCGAAGTTCCCTCGCGGTCAGGACCTAGGCCAGGACTCTCGTGAGCGCACCCATGCACATGGAGGCAATGGTGGACACCCCTCGGCACACCAACCGGCTCGCTGGTGAATCGAGCCCTTACCTCCAGCAGCATGCGCACAACCCGGTCGGCTGGTACCCCTGGGGCGACGAGGCGCTCTCTCGCGCGAGGACCGAGCGACGGCCGATCTTCCTCTCCGTAGGCTACGCGGCGTGTCACTGGTGCCACGTGATGGAACGCGAGTCGTTCGAAGATCCTGCGGTGGCCACGCTGCTCAACGACCACTTCGTCCCGATCAAAGTCGACCGTGAGCAGCGCCCTGACCTCGATGCCGTCTACATGACGGCCGTGCAGGCGATGACCGGCTCCGGCGGATGGCCGCTGTCCGTCTTCCTCACCCCCGACCTTGAGCCGTTCTTCGGCGGGACGTATTTCCCACCCGAGCGGCGCTATGGGATGGCCTCGTTCTCCGAGATCCTGCTCGCGGTGGCCGACGCCTGGGAGAATCGACGCGGGGAGGTGCTCGGTAGCGCAGCGGCGCTCTCGGCCCAACTCGCGCGGATCGCCGAGCACCGCGTCGGAGAGGAGCTCAACATCGGGGACGCGGTGCCCAGGGCGCTCGCTTCCCTGGCCTCCCGTTTCGACGAAAAGTGTGGCGGTTTCGACGGCGCACCCAAGTTTCCCACCCCATCCCGCTTGTTCTTCCTCGTCCACAACTCTCGGTCGGAGCCACACGCCCGCACGATGCTCGAGCGCACGCTCGACGGCATGGCGGCGGGCGGGATGCACGACTGGCTCGGCGGCGGGTTCCACCGCTACGCCGTGGACGAACAGTGGCTCGTGCCGCACTTCGAGAAGATGCTCTACGACAATGCCCTCCTCGCCCGCGTCTACGGCGAGGCCGGGCTTGCGCTCGACAACCCCGCCTGGCTCGCGGTGGCTCGGACGACCGCGGACTACCTCCTGCGCGAGATGCGGGGACCGCAGGGCGCGTTCTTTTCGTCGACCGACGCGGACAGCGAGGGGCATGAAGGGACGTACTTCACTTGGACCGCGGCGCAGCTCCGTCAGGCGCTTCCGCGGGATCAAGCGGACGCGCTGATCACGCTGTGCGGTCTCGGCACGGCCGGCAACTTCGAGGGCGAGGCTAGCGTGCTCCGTCCGCAGCGATCCGTGGACGAGGTCGCAGCCGAGTTGGGGCGGCCGGCTGCCGCTGTCCGGGCAGAGATCGTTGAGGCACGCGCCACGCTCCTGGCCGCTCGCGACCGCCGTGTGAGTCCTGCGCTCGATGACAAATTTCTCGCAGGGTGGAACGGGATGGCGGTGTGGGCGCTCGCCTATCTCGGCGCTGCGTTGCCCGAGCCGCGGTACCTCGCCGCAGCCAAGTCGACGGCGACCTTCCTGCTCGAGCACCGTGGTCGCGACGGACAACTTGTCCGCTCATGGCGAAACGACGCTGCTGCGGGCGTGGAAACCCTCGAGGACCTCGCGTGGGTGACGGCCGGCCTGGTCGAGCTCTACGAGGCCGACGGCAATCTCGCCTGGCTGGAAGCCTCACGGGCCTTGGTTGGCAGCCGCCTCCAGCACTACCAGGCCGCTGACGGAGCGCTCTTCGATACGCCGGATGACGGTCCCGCGCTCCTGGTCCGGCCAAAGAGCCCGTTCGACAGCGCCACCCCGAGCTCGGCCGGGGTCTTCGCCCGCGCCTTGCTCGACATGGCGGCGCTTCTCGATGATGCGAGCCTGCGCGACGCCGCCCTCCGCGCCGTGTCGGCAGACTCCGCGCTGCTCGCTCGCAGCCCCGAGGCGGTCGCGACCCTCCTCGAAGCTGCCGTCAACGCGGGACAACCGCCGCAAACGGTGGTCATCGTCGGCGAGCCTGGCTGGGAGTCGACCCGTCGCCTGCTGGCCACGGTGTGGCGCAACCGGCCCGCCTCGTGCACGGTCGCGGTTTCTCCCGGGGTGCCGGTCTCGGCTGAGGCCGTTCGCCTGGTTCCGCTCTTTGCCGGGCGAGAGACGGTCCGCGACGGTACAGCTCTCGCCTTCCTGTGCCAGGGTGGGACGTGCCTTTTGCCAACAAGCGATCCCAAACGCCTCGCGGCGTCCCTCAGGGCAGAACCCGAGTAGGAGCCTGCCCGGGCAGGAGGCCGCGTAGGAAGTGGTAGAGCGCAAATACGGCCAGCGCGAACGGGGCGAAGCCGAAGAAGCCGAGCACCGGCATTTCGTAAAGCTTCACGTTGCCGAGGAACGGTATCGTGTAGCTCCAACGCGAGCTCGCGAGCCAGTTCCACGCTTCCCATAGCAACCCGCAGCCGATGCCGCTCGCGAGCAGTGCGAGCGGTCGCGAGCGCCTCCCTTGCTCGAGGTCGTCCAGCACCGATGGCCGCCCCAAATGGCGGTTGAGCGGGTCGAGCAAGAGCGGCCACGCCAACCAGACGTCGGCCGCGAAGTACGCCGACGGCCACAGCAGCGGGAACGTCGCCAGCACAGCGCCGGCCACCATGAGCAACCCGCCCAGCTCGCGCGGCACGCGTCCACCTGCGCCGCGCCCGGCGAGGCGCTCGAATGCCGGCTCGAGCAGTTGGGCGAGCAGAAGCACCGCGGGTGTAATGGTGGCGAACGCCCAGGCGTAGCCGAACCCGCGCCACGGCCAGGGTGGCAGGCCGGAATAGTGCCACCACAGCTCCGGGCCGCCGGCCCGCCAGAAGCGCGGGCGGTCGTACAGCTCGAACAGCAGCCACGACGGGATCGACACCACCGCCATGAGGAGCAGCTCCCGCGGGGAGTTGCGCAGCCATGAGGCGCCGCGCCGAGCCAGCACTCCGTCGACCACGAGGATGAAACCGGTCCAGCACAGCGGCGTAAGGTTTTGAGCTGCCACGACGACCTGGGCCGTGGCGAGCGCCATGCTGGCGACGATCACGCCCCCACCGATCCAGACCCACCACGCTGGCGTCCGCACCTGACGATTGTACCGATCTACCTCCGCTCGAAGGTCCCCTAGGTCCGAATCCACACGTGAGGTCGACCTCGCCTCACGGCGGGAAGGTGAGCGCGAAGAAGAACTCGTACGGCACCGGCGTCCCGCCGCACGTCGCAGGCTGGTAGTGCCATTTGGCAACGGTGTCCTGCACCGCGACGGTGAGGTCCGCGTGCTTCAGCTCGAGCGGGGCGAGGTCGTGGATCGTGCCATCGGTCCCGATCTCGGCCTGGAAGAGGACAGTCCCAAAAATGCGCCGCGCCTTCGAGTACGCGTCGTTCGACAGGTTGTACCTCGCCGCTGCGCGTGGGGGTTCCGGAGTTGCGCATGCCGGCCACTTCTCCGCGCCGGCCGGAGGCACGAACGCGGCAGGGTCGGTCTGACCAGGATCTGCGATGAATTCCGTGACGGTCGCCTCGACGACCAAGCTGCTCTCCTCGTAGCACCGCAGCACCTTGGGGTAGCTTGTGGCGCCGAGCGTCATGTTGCCCTCATACTCGTAGCGGGGAAGAGTGAACCCGTAGTCGGCCTTCAACAACCTCCCTTCGGCCGAGGCAAAGCAAAGCGCGACCTTCTTGTCTTCCTCACGTTTGAGCTCGTTGGCAGCGGTTCTCCCCGCAATCCCCTTCTGCCACAGCCAGCTCGAGGGAGCAACTCTGATGCAACTTGCTGGCGTGCCGAGGACGGTTTCGTCCCAGCTCTTGACGATCCGGACGTCGGGGGGAGTGCGGAGGTGGGCGGAAAGATCGAGCGCCGCGGATAACTCGTGCATGCGGAACGGCTTGTCAACTACGTTGCGTTTGCGCCACCGCTCGTTGCCCGCCACGCCGGCAAGTTCACTGTAACCGGGAAACAGGGTCTGCTCGAACCACCGCTCCGGTGAGAGGAACACGAGCAGGTAGTCGCCCTCCCGCGTCCCCGATACAAGGCCGAGCAGCTTCACGTGTGCCCTCAGACGTACCGCTGCCGCCTCGGGCGGGCGCATTTCATAAAGCCGCAGTGCTCGCGCCGCGAGCGCGAGGCCTGCTGGCTGCTCCTCGGCATTGCTCCGGGCAGCCGGAAGCACAAGCATCGAGACGGCGGCGTACATAACGAGACCCGCCAGGGAGCCGGTCCAAGCCCGACGGTGCCTCAGCCATAGCTCCCGAAAACCCATACTGTTGCCCCCTCTCGAGGCTAGAAAAACCGGACGGTGACTACTCTCGCAGGCTGTCCACTCCACCGTCGAACAGCTTGTGTCGAACTGTTGCCTCGCAATATCGGTCGCACCTGTGGTCGCGTCAACCAGGAATCCGATGGCGGGATACCCCTCGGTTGCGCCGGCCTGCGTGGGCCTGGCCGGTCGAGCCAACTCGGAGGTGGCTCAGATCAGAGGCAAGCTGGTCGGCTCGAAGGGGGTCGTGCAGGGTGGGCCAGCGGCGAACAGGTAGCGCATCAGCGTGGGCCCGCGCAACGTGAGGATCGTCGAGCAGACGGTTCCGTAGCGCTCGCCGTGGCGGCACAGTGGGTCCGCACCTTCGTGGTCGGCGAGCAGGGCCTGCAGCGCAGAAAGCAGTGCCTCGTCGCTGTCCCCGGCGAGCGCAGCAACCCGTCGCGCCGCCGCCGACACACGTTCACCCGGATGGTCAAGGGACTCATTGCCAAGCGCTATCACGGGCTCGTCGGTCAGAGCAACTGACGGCGCCGGCATGTTCGTCGCGCGCCAGCCGGTCGCCGCGTCGACGACGATTGCGTTGAAGGCGCCGTAGCTCGTCAGGTCGAGCGCCCCGAGCAGCCCCACTGCCTCGGGCAGCGACGCCGTAGCCGCGACGGCGAGCACGAGCTGGCCGCGCGAGCGCACACCTGGCGGCGCACCAAGCTTGGCGTTGGTGACGCCGACGACGAATCCCGCAGTGACGTTGACGGCAAGCCAGCTCCCACCGCCCACGAGGTCGCGCCCACCGAAGACCAACGGCTGGCGGACAAGCGCGGAAGGGGGCTCCCAAGGCCGATCGAGCTTCTCGTCACGGTTGGCAGCGAGCCACAGCTCCGGCGAGGGCCGCCGAGGTTGGACCGCAAGCAAGATGCACACCCGAACAGGTTAGCTGATCTGGCGCAACGGCTTGACGAACCGCTCCAGGCCTGGGTTCTGCGCCGCTTCCGCGACGAAGCCCAGGCGGCGCAAGAGCGCCTCAGCTTCCGGCAACTCCGCCGGCACCGAGCACGCGAGCCGCAGGGCGCCCTCGCGCTCGGCAGAGCGGATCGCCTGCTCGACCAGCGCACGTCCGAGGCCGATGCCTCGCCACTGGGGAGCGAGGAAGAGCGAGTGCAGCTCCCACACCCCGCCGGCGCCCTCGCGTGCCCCGCACGAGCCGACAATCTCCCCACGGCCCGCCTCGACGACCCAGAGCAGGTTCGCCACGTCTGAAGGCTCCTGCCTCCCGGTGGCCTTGACGGCAAGGCGGTACTCGCGGCTCACGCGGCGCGCCAGCTCGCGCACCGCCTTGAGGTCCGCGGGTCGGGCCGGCCGAACCCAGAACGCGCTCATCCCATCTCCGCCAACTCCTCCAGCAGGGCGAGCAGGAGACGCACACCGAAGCCCGTGGCGCCGGAAGGTAGCCCGTTGTGGCCCTTGGGGAGGTGCGCGACGCCCGCAATGTCGAGGTGGGCCCAGCGCGCCCCCTCCGGGACGAAACGCGCGAGGAAGGAAGCCGAGGCCGGGAGCGAGCCCCACCGCCCCGCGCTGTTCTTGAGGTCGGCCCACTCGCTGTGGAGTAGCTCTCGATACTCCGGCAACAACGGCAGCCGCCATACTCTGTCCCCGGTGCGGCGGCCAAGATGCTCAAGCCGCTCCGCGAGCTCGTCGTCGTTGGCGAACAGGCCCGCGAGCTCGTGGCCGAGCGCGATCTTGCACGCTCCAGTGAGTGTGGCTAGATCGACCATCACGTCGGGGCGGAAACGGGCGGCGTAGGCCATCGCATCGGCGAGGATCAGGCGGCCCTCAGCGTCGGTGTTGTCCACCTCGACCGTGGTGCCGTTGGCGAGGGTGAGGATGTCGCCGGGCCGCAGCGCGCTCCCTGACGGGAGGTTCTCCACCAGCGGCACGAGACCCACGACCTTGAGCGGCGGCTCGTCTTCGGCAACGGCCCGCATTGCGGCCACCACCGCGGCGGCGCCTGCCATGTCGTGCTTCATCTCGGCCATCTCCGCGGCAGGTTTGAGCGAGATCCCACCTGCGTCAAAGGTCACGCCCTTGCCGACGAGCACGACGGCTGTGCGCGGCTTCTTTGCGCGGTACTCCAGCCGGACGAGACACGGCTCCACGGTGGAACCGCTTCCAACCGCCAGCACGCCGCGCAAGCCTTCCTTTTGTAGGTCCTTGGGTGCCATCACGGTGACGCGAACTGGCGTGCCCGCGAACATCGCCACGATCTCGGCTGCAAAGCTGGCGGGGTTGAGGTCGTTGCCGGGCCGGTTGCCGAGGTCGCGCGCGAGCCGGACCAGCGTGTCGATGCGGCGCGCTCGGCGAAGCAGCGCGTTCAACTCATTCTCCGCCTCGCCCTGGAGTGGCACAACGTGAACGCTGTCCACTTTGGTGATCTCGTCCGGATGGGAGCGGAAGCGATCGAAGCGATAGTCGGCGAGCGCCAGCTCCGCCAACGTAACGGCGCGCGCCTGGTCGGGATCGAGGTTGCCGGGCATGACCGGCAACGCCACCGCCACCTGGTACTCGCGATTCTTCCCGGCTTGTTCCAAGACCCTCCGCAGGAGGCGGCGCAGCGAGTGGACGGAGAACTCGCTCCCCTTGCCGATGCCAAAGCAGGCAATGCGCCGAAACGCCGGTGTGGGGCTGGCCGCGACGAGCACCTCGCCTTCGACGCCGCGCACGCCGAGTTCGGCCACGCTACGGCTGATCGCCTTCGCCGTGCTCCCAGGCAGGAGGAGACCGTCCAGCGTCGGCCTGCCCTCCGCGGTGGCAATGTAGAGGCAGTCAAGGGGCTCCTCCGGCGCGCTCCAGAACGGGACCAAGTCCGCCATCACACCTCCCGCGTGAAAAAGCGCCCGAAGCGGGCGCACTGAAATTGTATCACGTGTGGCCGAGCGCATCGACAAAGTGCGCCGCGGTCTCCTCATCGATGGACACGAGATGGACCGACACGAGCGACCCCCGGCCGGCGGAAAGGCACCGAGCTGCTTCTTCGACGATGACGCGGCAGCCCGCCGCCTTGGGGTAGCCGAAGATCCCGGTCGAGATCGCCGGAACCGACACGGAGCCGAGGCCCAGCTCCTCGGCGCGGGCTAGCGCGCTGCTCACCGCTCGGCGAAGCTTGGCTTCCTCATCGCCCTCGCCCCACACCGGCCCGACCGCGTGGATAACCCAGCGACACGGCAGACGACCCGCGCCGGTGACGACCGCGCTGCCAACCGGAACCGGCGCCTGGGCGAACGATTCGCGCTGGATCTCCTCGCCGCCCTTGCGCACGATGGCGCCGGCGACGCCCCCACCGTGGGCCAAGTTGGAATTCGCGGCGTTGACTATCGCGTCGACCGTCTCCTCGGTGAGATCGCCGCGGACCACCACGATCTCGCCGCGACCAACCGCTCGCCGACCCATGACCTCCGCCACCGTCGCTGGCATGGCGGCGAGGGTACCACCAAGCGGTGGCTCCGTTGTGCACGGTTGAGAATCCTCGTATAATGCCCACGTGCTTCCGGCATTCGTTCCCGCCGTCGTGCTGGCGTGCTTCGTCCATCCTACCGTTCTCGACCACGAGGTGGGCACGCGAGCGCTTCCCTGGCTGCCCCCCGACCTTGCCCGACAGGTAGCCAGACATATGCCGGAGTTCCACGCCGGTGCGGCCGCCGCAGCAGCGTGGCCGGGCTCGTTCCACCGTATCGGCGGGTCGCAGGACCTGACCATCGCGATTCGTACCCAGTGCGAGCGCCTGAGCGTCGCGATCCGGTCGCGCGCGCCGTTTGGTGAGGTGGTGGCTGGGTTCGGAGTGCTGGCGCACCTCGCGGTGGACCTCAACTCCCCGTTTTCGACCGCGAGTGCCGGCGACGCATACGCGCAATCGTTCGCGAGCTACGTGCCTTCAGCCGCGCCTCGCATCCCGCTCGTTTTCTATGGCCAGGAGCCCGCGACGATCCGAGGCTCCGCCATCAACCTGCCCCGCACGATGGTGTCGCGGCGTACCGAGGTCGACCTGCTCGAGGCTATCGTGCGCGAGGACCTCGACAGGATCGGTGGCCCCAACGCGTGGCGCGGGCTTGACGACCGCTCCTCCACCTTCGGCACCGCCTCGTTGCTGCTCAACCATGCGGCCACCGACTTCGTCAACCTCGCCGCCTGGGTGTGGTACCACGCGGGTGGCCTGGTGCCCGACCTTCCCGTCGGAGAGGATATGATTCTCGTCTGGAAGGGAGAGCCGCAACCCCGTGAAGCGCTTGGCCCTCGTCTCGCTTTCCGACAAGCGCGGCCTTGAGGAGTTCGCCCGCGGCTTGGTCGGCGCGTCGTTTACCATCGTTTCCACCGGCGGCACCGCCCACACGCTCCGCGAGGTAGGGCTAGCTGTCACCGATGTCAGCGAGCTTACCGGCACGCCGGAAGCGTTCGGCGGTCGCGTCAAGACGCTCCACCCCAAGATCTTCGCTGCCATCCTCGCCGACCTCGACGAGGCCGAACACGGCGCCACCCTAGCCGAGTGGCGCACCGAGCCAATCTCACTCGTCGCCGTCAACCTCTACCCGTTCGCGGCGACCGCGGCTAAGCCATCCGTCACGCCCCACGAGGTGATCGAAGACATCGACATCGGCGGCCCGTCGTTGCTGCGCGCCGCGGCCAAGAATCACCGCCATGTGACCGTGGTCGTGGATCCTGACGACTACGGTGCGGTCCTGGAGGCTTTCGCCAGCGGCGGCCCGTCTGAGGAGCTGCGCCGCCGTCTTGCCATCAAAGCGTTTCGCCACACGGCAGCGTACGACGCCACCATCGCGCAGCTCCTGCCGCGCCACCTCGGACTCGAAGCGAGTTTGCTGCTCGACGGCATCGCACCGTGGCTGGGCGCCGCCGAGGTGCCGTTACGGTACGGCGAGAACCCGCATCAGCGTGCGGTGTTCGCCCGGCTGGCCCATGCCCAGGGCCTGGCCGGTCACCAGCAACTTCAGGGCAAGGAGCTCTCCTACAACAACCTGATGGACGCCGACGGGGCGTGGCGGCTGGTGCATGACCTGCCCTCGCCCGGCGTGGCGATCGTCAAGCACGGGGGCCCGTGCGGCGCTGCAATCGGGGAGAGTGCCGCGACCGCCTACGCTCGCGCATTTGCCTGCGACCCGGTGTCGGCGTTCGGTGGCGTGATCGCATCCTCGCTCCCGCTCGATCGCGCCGCAGCGTCACGCATCACCGAGGTCTTCGCCGAGGTGGTGATCGCGCCATCCGCTGACGACGAGGCCATCCGAGCGTTTGCCGCCAAGAAGAACCTCCGCGTGCTGCTTGCGCCTCCGCCGGCGCATGGCGCCCCCAGGCTGCGAACGGTGGACGGTGGCATCCTCGTGCAGACTGCGGATGAAGGGTGGGCCGAGGAGTGGCGCACGGTGACCCGGCGTGTCCCCAGCCAAGAAGAGATGGCGGCGCTTCACCTCGCCTGGCGCGTGGCGAAGCACGCGCCTTCCAACGCGGTTGTGGTCGCAAACGCCACCTCGACGGTGGGCATCGGCGCCGGCCAGCCGAGCCGAGTGGACTCGTGCCGCATCGCCGTCGAGAAGGCACGCGCGGCGGGGCTCGGGCTCGCCCGCACCGCCGCCGGGAGCGATGCGTTCTTTCCCTTCCCCGACGGCGTTGAAACCCTCGCTGCCGCGGGCGTGACGGCGGTAGCGCAGCCGGGCGGATCGGTGCGCGACACCGAGGTGGTCGCGGCGGCCGATCGGCTTGGCCTCGCAATGGTTTTCACCGGCCGCCGCCATTTCCGGCATTGACGCCATGCTGGCAACCATCATCCTCGCCGCGGTGGCCGCCGGGACACCCACCAGCCTCGAGCAACTCGCAGCAGCCCTGCGGGCCTCGCGCGCCTGGCGCGCCGAATTCGTCCAGACTTACACTCCGCAGGGGTTCGACCACGGGACGAGCGAACCGGGCATCCTCACGGTCGTGCCGCCGGCCAAGGTGCGCTTCGACTACACCGCCTCGGGCGGGCGTGTGTTCGCGGTCGACGGCAGCATTTCCCGCCTGGTGGATGTCGGGAACGGTTCCTGCGAGGCGATCCGTCTCGATCGAGGGACCTGGGCCAAGCTACCCCTCGCCGCGGTGCTCGACCCTGCCGCAGCCGGCCGCACCTTCGTGATCGAGGCCAAGGACCACACGCTTCGGCTCGTGCCACGTGAGCCAACCGCGGACCTCGCCGAGGTCACGATTACCCTGGATGATGACCGCCTGCCGCGCGCCGTGTTGGTGCAGGACACCGCCGGCAACCGCAACAGATTCTCCTTCACGCGCTGGCAGACCACCAGCGAGCCGCCCGCCAAGCTCTTCGCGCCGTCGCTGCCCGGATCGCCGCCCTGTCTCCCGGAAGATTGATGACAGCAGCCCCGGTTACAGCTACGATGATCATCGCCGCCGCCCGCGGCAGAAGGAGAGACTCCTGAGGGCACGGAACCTAGCGCTCGGCGCACAGGCCGCGAACTTGGGTGCGACCTTCGATGTGGTCCGCCCGCGCCTTGCGCTGGTGGAGCGATTCATCGCCGAGCAGCTTGCCGAGGGCCCGGCACCGGTTCGCGAGGTGGGGGCATACGTCCTCGAGGCCGGTGGCAAACGCCTGCGACCGGCGATCCTTCTCGTGGCGGCGCGGATGCTCGGCTATGAAGGCGACCGGGACGTGCGCTACGGCGCGATCGTCGAGATGATTCACACCGCCACGCTGGTGCACGACGACATCATTGATCGTGCCACGGTGCGGCGCGGTCGGGTGACGGCAAATCACCGCTGGGGCAACCAGCTCACCGTCCTGCTCGGTGATTGGCTCTACCTTCGTGCGCTCGACCTTGCGCTCAAGGTGGACGACCTGCCAGCCATGCGCGTCCTCTCCAGCGCCACCACGCAAATGACCGAAGGAGAAATCCTTGGGTTGCGACTGCAGGGCAATATTCGCGTCACCCAAGAGCAGTACCTCGAGGTCACGCGGCGCAAGACCGCGGAACTTTTCGCAGCAGCCTGCTCGCTTCCGGCCACTTTCGCCCCGGGCCTTGAGCGCTATCGCCTCGCGCTCGAGGAGTATGGTCGAAACGTCGGCATGTGTTTTCAGATCATCGACGACGTGTTGGACATCACCGCCTCGCAAACACGACTGGGCAAACCGGTGTTCTCGGACCTGCGCGAGGGCAAGTTCACCCTGCCGTTCATCCTCGCGCTTCCTCGCCTGAGCTCGGAAGAGCGCGCGATGGTCGAGCACGTTCTCGCCACCGGCGAGCTTGATTCGCCCACCCTTGCCGCGCTGCGCGCGATGCTGGACCGCTACGACTCCGTCACCGAGTCGCGGCGCCTTGCCGATGAGTTTGGCCGGCGGGCGGTGAGCGCGCTCTCCCCTCTTCCTGCCGGGCCCGAGCGCGACGCGCTCGCGGCAGCACCGCGCTTCGTGATCGAGCGCGACTCCTGAGCAAGAGAGATCTCCGGGTCTGCGCATTGGCTGCATGGCTATTGGTCGTTTGGTGCAAATGCTTCGACCAGGTACACCGAATCCGCCGCGGCCGTCCAGCTATGTCCTGACGGGATGCGCTTGGGTCAGGGTCGTGAGGTTGCTAGGCCACGCTTGGCAACGCCACCATCGCATGCCGAATTCGCCCCACTTGCCATTTGCTTTCCGAGGCATTACATTAGAGATTGACAATGGTAGCCGCCATTTTGCGCCAGGTAGTGGGTCGAGAAGAGCGTGCCCAAAAGGAAAATGTGTTAGTGGGCGCTTTTCGACAGCAGATCGTTCGCGCCCTCGCCGAGGGGCGTTGGCGGTTTGCCGATCATTTTTGCGACAAGCTGCTATTTGAGGATCCACGCAACCTGGAGGCGTGGCTCCTCAAGGGACACCTCGCCTGGCGGCAGTTTCGTGACGCCCAGGGCGCACTCAACTGCTTCCGCCAGGTCCTCATTCTGGGGGGGTTCGAATCGTCAAACGAGTACGTGGCACGGGCCCGAACCGGCCTTGCACAAGTCCTGGAGCAACTGAGCTGAGATCTTCGGCTACCGGCCACACTTCCACGCCTCGTGGTACCCGTTTCGAGAAGACGACGACCTGGCCAATTGATCGCGGCTGAGGGTCGAGCCAGCGGCGCTGGCCCACCATGCGCACCGCAGGCTGCGGTTCATCTCGAGCCCGAGCGAGGTCCCCGCCGTTCGTTTGTGCTGCCGTCGCCACCTGGGCGTCGGCCTCGTCGGCAAAGTCGACACACAGATAGCCGAAGATCGATCTGGGCAGCGTGAACTGCCATCCTTCGCCCTTGAGTTGGGTTGCGGCTCCGCCCTCCACTCTGACCGGGTCCTCGCGCACGATCTCATCAAGCGTGTAGGGGCGCGGAGCCGCCTTCGGGTAGCCCCACGGGTAGCGCGGCGGCATGCCCCAGCGCACCGGGACGGGCACATCGGAGGGGTCGCTCGCACCCAGGGCAAACCTTTGCCGGACCTTAAACGCCGGCCCGCTGACGAGGACGTTGGCGCCGACACCCTCAACATCGAGAGCGAGTAGCAGCCCGCCCACAGGAGTCGGCGATCGCACTTCGGCCGCGACCACGTTCTGCCCCTGCCTGAGCAAGTGCCCGACATCGTAGAGATCGAGGCGAAACCCCGGGCGGTTCCAGCCGCACGCCGCCGGGCTCCCGTTTATGTACACCACGTACTCTCGGTCGCCGCAGACCTTAAGCACTGCCGATGGAGGCGGCATCTCGAGGTTGAGCCGCGCGACGAATAGCGCCGCCTGCGGATGAACCTCCTCGAGCGCGTTGGTCGTCCAAATCCACTCGGCGCGACCGGTGAGATGCGAAACCTCGCGAGTCCAGAACCGGTTGATGCCGTAGCCCCCGAGAAACACTCCGCAAGCGAGCGCGAGGACCACCACCCGCTGTCTCGTCGCTTCTCGCTCCACTTGGGCAGTGTAGCAACCTGCGTCGGGGCCACTTCATCACTTCGAGTTCCGAGACAAGCCAATGCGGCGCTGGATTCGCAACAGACCCTCGGCGAGAACGAGCGAATCGAGATTCCCCATCTCACGTGTCACAAGAAGCAGGCGTCAACAGCCCGCGCGGCAGGTTGTCCTCGAGCCAGGCGAGTGCGTCAACCGGCGAGGCGAGAACCGCAGTGCTCCCTTCCCACGGTGCAGCACGGCAACGGCGGAGATCCCCTTGCGTGGTTTGACACCGCGTCGACCATCGCGTAAAGTGCCAGCACAGGATGAACAGGAACCGCGTCCTTGCCGTGATTCCGGCGCGTTATTCCTCCACCCGCTTCCCCGGAAAACCCCTCGTATCGATTGCCGGCAAGCCAATGGTGGCGCAGGTGGTGGCACGGGCGCGCGAAGCCGGCTGCTTCGACGAGGTGCTCGTCGCCACCGACGACCGGCGCATCGCGCGGGCCGCAACCGCGGCCGGCGCCAGACCGGTACTCACCGGCGAGTGCCGCAGCGGTACGGACCGGGTCGCGATGGCAGTGAAGGGCGAGAAAGCGAGGGTCGTCATCAACGTCCAGGGCGACGAACCGGCCCTGCCCCCGGCCAACCTCCGCCTTCTCGCGGAGTACCTCCTCGCCCATCCCGAGACACCCCTCGCAACGCTCGCCCTGCCCGCCTCGACCGACGAGTTCTCCCGGCCCGACGTGACCAAGGTGGTGTGCGATCTCGCCGGACGAGCCTTGTTCTTTTCCCGCGCGCCGATCCCGTATCCGCGCAACCCACGTCCGGGTGTCGCACGCAAGCACGTTGGATTGTACGGGTTCCAGCGCGAGGCGCTGTTCGAGTTCGCGGCCTGGCCGGAGAGCGAGTTGGAGCTCGTCGAAGGACTCGAGCAGTTGCGCGCCTTGCAGCACGGCATGGCGATTCAGGTGCTGACGGCCACGGCAGACTCGGTGGCGGTGGACGTACCCGCTGACGTTCCACGTGCGGAGGCGGCACTCGCAGCGCTGCAGCGGCCCGTGCCCGGAGCCCGGGCCCGGGGGTTCAAACGATGATCTCGACTCCACGCCCCACGGCTGGGATTGGTCGCTGCATTTGGGTCGAGTTGAAACTTTGCTCTTTCACTCAACTGGGGGAGCCGATGCAGACGCCGTATCGTCCTGCCCGGCTGGCTGGCTGCGATGGGGGGAACTGATGGCCACGAAATACGTTTTCGTCACGGGCGGTGTGGTTTCCTCGCTTGGAAAGGGAATCACCGCCGCTTCGATTGGCGCGCTGTTCGAATCGCACGGCCTCAAGGTCACGTTGATGAAGTGCGATCCGTACATCAACGTTGACCCTGGCACGATGTCACCGTTCCAGCACGGTGAGGTCTACGTCACCGACGACGGCGCCGAGACCGACCTGGATCTCGGCCACTACGAGCGCTTCACCGACGTGGTGACTTCGCGCAAGAACAACCTCACTACCGGCCGCGTCTATCAGTCGGTGATCGAGAAGGAGCGGCGGGGCGATTATCTCGGCTCGACCGTGCAAGTGATTCCTCATATCACGGACGAGATCAAGGCCTCGATCCGGGCCGTCGCCGACGACTGCGACGTCGTGATCGTGGAAATCGGCGGCACCGTTGGCGACATTGAGTCGCTACCGTTCCTCGAAGCGATCCGCCAGTTCCGGCAGGACGTCGGCCGTGGCAACGCGGTCAACGTCCACGTGACCCTCGTGCCGTACCTCAAGGCCACCGACGAGTTGAAGACCAAGCCTACCCAGCACTCGGTCAAGGAGCTGCTCTCGATCGGCATCCAGCCCGACGTGCTCGTGTGCCGAGTCGATCGCCACCTCCCTGAGGAGATGCGGGGCAAGATTGCGCTCTTCTGCAACGTGGAGGAGAAGGCGGTGATCCCCGCCCGCACGGTGGACACCATTTACGAGGTGCCCTTGCGTCTTGCGGCGGAGGGGTTGGACGGGCTCCTCCTCGAGATGCTCAACCTGCCGCGCGGTAAGGGCGACTTGTCGAAGTGGCAAACGATCGTGGATCGGTTGCGCAAGCCCGGCAACCAGGCCCGCATCGGCATCGTCGGCAAGTACGTCAACCTTCAGGACAGCTACAAATCGCTCAACGAGGCGTTGCTGCACGGTGGGATCGCCAACGACGCCAAGGTCGAGCTGGTGTTCATTGACGCCGAGAAGCTGGAGGAGGAGGCGTATATCGAGGAGCTCTTCGAAGTCGAGGGAATCCTCGTTCCCGGCGGCTTCGGCAAGCGCGGCATTGAGGGGATGATCAAGGCGATCGAGTTCGCGCGCGGGCACAAGATTCCTTTCTTAGGGATCTGTCTTGGACTGCAGACCGCGGTAATCGAATTCGCCCGCCACGGCTGCGCGCTCGAACGCGCGAACTCTTCGGAGTTTGCCCAGGACCCGCCGTACAAGGTGATCTACAAGATGCGCGAGCTGCTCGGCGTCGACGCCATGGGCGGCACGATGCGGCTCGGCAAGTACCCGTGCCAGCTCAAGCCCGGGTCGAAGGCGTGGGAAGCGTACGGCGCAGATACGGTGTGGGAACGCCACCGCCACCGTTACGAGGTCAACCAGGACTACGTGCCGATCATCGAGAAGCACGGCATGCAGGTCACCGGCCGCTCCCCCGACCGGATCTTCGTCGAGATGATCGAGGTCCCGGACCATCCCTGGTTCGTCGCCTGCCAATTCCATCCCGAACTCAAGTCCAAGCCGTTCGCGCCCCATCCGCTGTTCGCCGCGTTCGTCAAGGCTGCGCTCGCCTGCCGCGCGAAGCGCCCGGAGCAGGAGGCCTCGGAGCGTTCAACCGTGTTCGAGTTCCCGCAAAACTCGGAGGCGCGTAGTGGCGAGTGACTTCGCGCCGGTTCCGCTCGCTCCCGGCGTGAGCGTCGGTCCAGGGCGCCCGCTTGCATTCATCGCCGGCCCTTGCGTGATCGAATCGCCCGAGCACGCGCTGCGGGTTGCCGCGATTCTCAAAGAAATCGCCGCGGAGCTTTCCATCCCCATCGTGTTCAAGGCCTCGTTCGACAAGGCCAACCGCTCCTCGCTCAACGCCTACCGCGGGCCTGGCCTGGAGGCAGGCTTGGCCGTGCTCGCAGAGATCCGGCGTGTCACCGGCATGCCGCTCCTCACCGACGTGCACGAGCCCGACCAAGCAACAGCCGCGGCCGAAGTGGTCGACGTGCTCCAGGTGCCGGCGTTCCTCTGTCGCCAGACCGATCTGCTCCTCGCCTGTGGCCGCACCGGCAAGCCGGTCAATGTCAAGAAGGGCCAGTTCATGGCCCCGCACGACATGTCCAACGTCGTTGCCAAGGTGAGCTCGACCGGCAATCGCGCGGTGACGCTCACGGAGCGCGGCAGCTCGTTCGGCTACAACAACCTCGTCGTGGATCTGCGCAGCCTCGCCATCATGCGGCGGCTTGCGCCCGTGGTGTTCGACGTCACCCATGCGCTGCAACTGCCGGGCGGCCTCGGCCACGCCACCGGAGGCGCGAAAGAGTTCCACCTCCACCTGGCGCGCGGCGCGGTGGCGGCAGGCGTGGATGCCATCTTCGCCGAGGTCCACGACGACCCGCCAAACGCGCTCTCGGACGCCCCCACCCAGCTCTCACCCGAGGAGTTCCGCACGCTGGTCAAGCAGGCCCTGGTGATTCGACATGCGGTCGAGCAGCTCGGGGTGGAGGAACGTGGTTAGTGGTTAGTGGCTGGGGGAAAACGCTTCGACGCACGAACAACAAACAACGATCCACCATCCACCATTCACGATCCACGTTTCACGGTCCCATGTGCTAGCCTTCGTTCTTCGGGAGGAATCATGGAGCTCGCACCGCGGGATCTCCTCGATGGCTACGCCGGCGACAGGAAGCGCTACGACAAGCCCACGCCGATCGACGGAATCGAGGTGTTACCCCTCCAGCGCCTTGTCGATGATCGTGGCCTGTTCATGGAGATTTATCGCAGCGGCGCGACTCATGCCGGGAGCGAAAGGCTCGCCGAGTTCTTCGCCG
The DNA here is from genome assembly GCA_044447965.1 of Thermoanaerobaculales bacterium. Taxonomy (GTDB): domain Bacteria; phylum Acidobacteriota; class Thermoanaerobaculia; order Thermoanaerobaculales; family Thermoanaerobaculaceae; genus DATIYW01. The sequence goes on from JBIOGJ010000007.1 coordinate 26,170, forward strand.
GCGTCACGCTCGCCCAGCTCAATTTCTCGCTCGTCACCGTCTCCGACCATGTCAAGGGGCTGCACTATCATCTTAAGCAGGCCGACGTGTGGTTCTGCCCACCGCCCTACAAGCTCAAGGTGGTGCTACTCGACCTGCGCAGGTCCTCACCAACGGCCGGCACCACGCAGGTCGTTGTCCTCGGAGGAGGCCGCGACGCGTGGGTGAAGATCCCGGCAGGGGTGGCGCACGGATACCGGCCGCTCACGACGCCGTGCGGCCTGTTCTACCTCGTCACCCGCTGCTTCGACATCTCCGACCCGGACGAGTACCGCATCGCGTGGGACCACCCTGCGACAAAGGATCTCTGGGACACCAAGAACGAGTAGGGACCATCGGCCGGAGCGCCTTGTCCACGATCCTGCTGGCGAGATGCGCCTTGCCCCTACTTCGGTGTCCAGTCGTCGAGAAGCACCGGGTCGCCCCACGCCTTTCCCTGCTTCTCCGCGACAGCAAGGTTCCAGTCGAGCTGACCAGGCGTATACCGGGGAATGCGGAAGAACAAGCGCGAGCCGCTCTTGCTGGGCGTCGCCTCCAGCAACGGGTGGCGCTGCTTGCCCGGCAGCTTGACCTCCTGCACCACACCCCCGGCGAAGAGGAGCTGGTAGTCGCCACGGCAGAAGTAGAGAACGTTGTTGGAACCGACCCGGGGAGCGTATTCGGGGCCCAAGGTGTCGATCCGCGGATCAAGGCGCCGGCCGGGCGAACCCTCCTTGGAGAGCCAAAGGTCACTGCTACCCGCATCGTAAACGGTCCACACGAGTGAGAGCAGCTTGTTGCCCAGCCGCTGCGCATCGCCGACGCTGGCGCCGGACGCGATGGTTACGGGCTCGAGCGCGCCCCACGGCGCCGTAGCCGAGGCGCGGCTAGAGCTGAACAGGGATCGCGTACCGTCGGTCTTGGTCACCTCGACCAGGCACGACGTCTCGCCCTCATCCACCCATGTGACTCGTGCGCTGACGTTGCCCGCCAAGCCGGGTAACTCCACCAGTCGTGGGGCTTCCCAACCGGTCTTCCCCCACGCGACGCGGTACGGCCTGAACCCGTTCACTGCCCAAGACACCAGCGCGCCGTTCTTGCCTGCCATCCCGGGTCGCACCGCACCGACCGGCTTGGCGTCCTTGATCGCGGCCATGGCTGGAAAGAGGCCGGCGGCAAAGTACACGACCTTGCCCTCTTGCAGTGGGATTGGTGTCACCTCGAGTCCGGCCGAGTTGATCCGCGCTGGATCGCTGGGAGCGATGATCACCGCCGGCAGTGACGCGAGTGAACGGGCGAGGAAGCGGAGCTGGTAGGCGCTGAATGCGTAAAACTCCGCAGCATCGGCGAGCACGAGCTTGGAGCCGACCATCGCGGTGGTCCCGCCGGACGGGACCACGGCCACCTCCTGGCCGACCTTGAATGCCTCGAGGTCAACCGCGTGGAGATCCCTCACACACACCGTCTCGTCGGTGACCCGCACGCGCACGACCACGTCGCCCGCAAGCTCGGGCGGGAAGCTGCGGTCCTTGCGAATCGCCTCCCTCATCGGCTCAGGCAGGCCTGCCCTGATCTCGACTTCCGACCCACCGGCCCCGCCCGCGGCGTCACGGATCGCCACGATCCGGCCGAGGATGAGGGCGTCCGCTTGCGGGACCGACGTGGTGGTGTCCTGCAGGTTGCAGGCCCCTAGCACAACAGCGAGCGGCAGGGTGAGGAAGATACGACGCATCGTTAGCTCCTCTCTCTACAACAGCACGCCGGCAATGCACGCGCTGATGAAGTTGGTGAGGGCGCCAGCGGCGAGCGCACGGACGCCCAATCTCGCGAGGTCGTGCTGCCGGCTGGGCGCGAGACCCCCGATCCCACCGATTTGGATCGCGATCGAGCTGATGTTGGAGAATCCCGCCAAGGCGTAGGTGGCGAGCACGGTGGCGCGGGTGGACAGCACTGCCACCGAGCCGGCCGCCGCGGTCCCGCTTGCGATCGCTTTGGCGTTGTCCAGCAACGTCCGCATGTCGAGATACGCGATAAACTCGTTGAGCACTGTCTTCTTGCCTAGCAGCACGGCGACGCTGCCGCACTCGCTCCAGGGGACGCCGATCAACCAGGCGATCGGGGCGAGCAAACGGGCGAACAACCACTCCAAGGAAAGCTGCGGCATTCCCGCCAATCCCCCACCCCAGCCCAGCAGCGCGTTGACGAGAGCGAGCAGGGCGAGGAACGCGATCAGCATCGCCGCCACGTTGATGCACAGTCGCGCGCCGTCTGCCGCGCCCGAGGCGGCGGCGTCGATCGGGTTGATCCACGGGCGATCCACCTTTGCCTGCACCGAGCCCCGCGTTTGGGGCTCGCCGTCCTCCGGGAAGAGCAGCTTCGCCAGCGCGAGCGCGCCGGGCGCCGCCATTACCGAAGCGGCGATCAGGTGCACGGCTGGCACCCCGAACGAGATGTACACGACCAGCACGCCTGCCGCCATGTGCGCAAAGCCACCCACCATGATCGCGTGCAACTCCGACTGGGTGAGGCCGGCGAGATACGGCCGGATCATCAGCGGCGCCTCGGTCTGGCCGACGAACACGTTGGCGTCGCACAGCGACTCGGCGCCGGAGGTGCGCATCGTCTTCATCATCAGCCACGCGATCCCCTGCACCACGCGCTGCAGCACACCGAAGTAGTAGAGCACGGCGGTGGCCGAAGAGACGAAGATGATCGTTGGCAGCACCTTGAAGGCGAAGAAGTGGTCGGTGAATTTCTCGCCAAAAACAAAGCTCGACCCGGCATCAGTGAAGTCAAGCACCTTCTTTGCGAGGTTGCCGAGGAACGCGAACGCTGCAAACCCCCATCCGGTGCGGATCACGATGACGGCGAGAAGGACTTGCAAGCCAAGGCCCCAGAGCACGGTACGCCAGCGGATTGCCCGCCGGTTGGTCGAGAAGAGATAGCCAAGGCCTAGGAATACCACCAGGCCAAGAGCGGAGATGGCACGTTCCATCGAGCGTCCTCCGAGGCTGCCGACAGCACCGCGTATCATACCCTGGATGATGCGGATGAACCGCGAGGAGTTCGAGAAGGTCGTGGCGCGGGCGCTCGACGGCCTGCCACCGGAGATCGCCGAGCGGCTCGATAACGTCGCCGTCGTGGTGGAGGACGAGCCGAGCGACGAGGAGATCGAGGACCTCGGGCTCGACCCCGAGACCGACACGCTGTTCGGGCTCTACCAAGGACTCGCGCTGACCGAGCGCGGCGCCGGAGCCTCGGGCCTGCTGCCGGACCGCATCGTCATCTACCGCCTACCCCTCCTCGACGAGTGCGGCGATCGCGTCGAGCTGATCCGCGAGATCCAGGACACCGTCGTCCACGAGATCGGCCACTTCTTCGGCCTCGCCGAAGAGGACCTGCCGTAGCCTGCCTCACCCGCGCTCGCCGCCCGACGGCGACCTGTGGTCGTCCTCAACCGAGAGGCCCGTCCCACCGCGACCAGCAACCCACGATCCATGAATCACCAACCACGGTTTCTCCTTGCCCGTCGGGTTCGCGGCCATTCGGGCCTCGCACGTCCCCACGCGCTGCGGCCCGAAACTCCTCCGGCCGCGACCCGGCTGCACGTCTCGCCGCCGTGACCCTCGCTGTTCCCCTCGCGCACAGAGGACACTCGCTCGGGGCCAGCGTATCCCGGCGCCGATCCGCGCGCCGGGTTCCCCGCGGCCTCCGGAGCGATCGCCGCTTCACCCGACCGGCAGAATTGCCGCCCACCCACGCATCATCGCCCACCCGTCCCCCACCCGTCCGAGGCCAGCGGATAAGGTCAGTCTTGGCTCCAGGCAAGCTTGCACGAGGATCGGGTTGGGGGGTATTCAATCCGCCCGTCGGGTGCGATGCGGCTTTCTCTCCGGAGCGCACGGGCACCGAGCGGGCGGACCGCGGTGGGGTGTCGCTGGCGCGGCTTCATGCGGACAGCGAGGGGCCCCGCCGCGGACCGTCCCTACTCGGTCGTGCGCGCAGGAGTCTCCGAGCGTAGCCCGTGGGGACGGGCAAGCGAGGAGAGCCGCAACACCCGACGGACAAACTAAGACCAGCATTGGCATTGGCATCGGCATTGGCTTCGTCTTTTGTTCTGTTTCTTCGGAGGAATCATCACGGCTTTCCGGGGGAGCCAGCGCCGAACAGCCGCAAAGCAGACGGGCACGAAGAACAAGAGTTGCTTTCGTCTCCTGCTGTTGCAGATATTCGACCCTCACGTTCACCACCTTCCAAGGATTCTGGCAAAATGGCGGGTGGACGTGCGTCCCCAACGCCTCGGTCGCAGCGTCCGTAGCCACGGTACGAGGAGGAGCATTGACCACGCAACGCGCTGGTAAAACCGTCACCGACCCACCTGCCGCGGGCTCCGGGGGGCGCCGGCTAGTGGACATCAAACCACCGGAAATCCTCGCCTTGCTCCGCAGCGGAGTGCTCGGCCAGGACCATGCGTTGCGCTTTGTCTCGGTGGCGATCTTCAAGCACGTCACCGGCAAGGTGCCCGGCAACATCGTGCTGATCGGCAACTCCGGTACGGGCAAGACCACGATCATGAACAACATTCAGCGCCTCTACAACGACGTTCCGGAGTACAACCCCTTCCGCGCCATGGCGATCATCAACGCGAACCTCCTAGTGGATTCGGACCGGCTCGAGTTTCGCCCCGACCGCCTGCTCACCGCGGTCGAGCAGCGGACCCGGGTCGTGATCGGCCACCTCCCAACGGCGGCCGAGCTCAAGGAGACGATGGAGCGCGCCACGATCTGCATCGACGAGATCGACAAGATGTCCTCGGTCATCGCGGGTAAGCCGAACGCCATCGGCGTGGCGCTGCAGCAAGGATTGCTCACCCTGATGGAAGGCAACACGATTCCGATCCACGCGCACGTAGACGTGGACGGCGAGGAGAAGCTCATTACGCTGGAAATCGACACCGGCGGGATGATGTTCATTTGCGGCGGCGCATTCGAGGGGCTGTACGACCAGGTGTTTCTCCGCGTGACCAACCCAGGCAGCGGCGAGAAGCTGAAGTCGGTGCCCACCTTCAGCGCCGACGGCAAGGTGACGATCGAGATGCGGTTCTCGCTCGCCGACTATTTCAAGATCGAGGACCTTTTCGCCTACGGGATGGTGCCGCAGTTCGTCGCGCGCTTCGACAATGTGGTGCTCCTCTCCGAGCTGGGCGTGGACGTGCTGAAAGAGATCCTCCTCAAAGCGTACGATTCCCCGTTCGTGCGGTCATGCCGCTATCTCGACGTCATGGGGATCACCCTCGAGATCGAGGACCTCGCGGCCGCGCTGGTCTCCGAACAGGCAGAGAAGCACTCCCGCACCGGCGCCCGCGCGCTGCGGACGATCTTCGGGAAGATCATCAACCCGATTGAGTACGATCCACCCTCCGCCGGAACGCTCGAGGACCAAGGCAACGGCCGGCATCGCCTCGTGATCACCGCCGACATGGTGCGCCACGCCCTACGTCGGCCCTAGGAGCTCGTGGGAACACGTTGCCGGTGCCACCACGCACGACCGGCGGAGAACTGACCGGTCGCGGCAGGATCCCGTTCCCACCGAGCTCCGTCTTCATGGTTGGTGACGCCGGTGGCCGAAGGCGGGATGCGACGCGTCCCGCCTTTTCTCTGGACCGAATCTCCAGATCTCGCCAGGCGTGCCCCGCGCGCAGGTGACGTGGGCGGTTCGCGCCGCTATTCTCCCGCCATGACCCGCTTGACGAGGCTCTTTCCGATGGCCATCGGGCTGCTTCTCGGCCTTCTCGCGCTCTACCCGCCTGAATGGCTCCGCCTGCTCGGCCCGTTCCGCCATGCCGGCATGGCGGTCTTGGTCTACATTCTGCTCACCGGCTTCGTGGCTCTGCTGATCGCGTCCAACCTCCCTGCCGATGTTAAGATGGCGCCCACCCAGGCCCCGCTCCCTCCTGAGATGGCGGCGCTCGCCAGCGAGTACCAGACGCTGGGCTTCGTCCCGGCTTGCCCACCGCAGGAGGTCGGGATCGCACCGCCGGCCTTGGTTCAGGCCTTCGTACACGAGAGCGCGCGGGTTTATGGCACGGTCTTCCGGACCGGCACGATTCCGGCCCGCATCGCCTTCGATTTCTTCTCGCTGATCGCCGACGGCCGCGGCGGCCTATCGAGCGGTGCCGAGCGCGGCGGCGCCGTGCTCCCCGCCGGGCCAGGCTCGCTCTCGCAGATCCTGCCAGGCGCAAGCGTAACCCAGCTCTTCGCCGCTCACCTTCGGGCCCTGGACTTCCTTCGTCTGCGTGGGTTGTCCGCCCAAGCCGTCTCGGCAGCAACGTTCGAGGCGGACTTCCGCGCCGGCCTCGCTCGACAGCGGCGCAACTTTCTCGCGGCCCCGCTCCGCAACGCCGCCACGGCTATCTGGCGCACCGCCACCCGCACCACACCTCACCTCGGCGCGATCGAGACCCAACGCGTGGCCCGTCGGCAGATCGGTTTCCTGCTCACCGGCGCCAGAGGCTGAGCGAGACCAGACGCCGGCCGCGTGGTTGTTCGCATGGAAACCGCTTGCGAGCACTTCGTCGGGGCCCGCGGGCGTTGGACCGCCGAGAAGATCCGATCAGTATCGGGAATTTTGCCAACGAGAATGAGAATCTCGGTACAGAGGAGGATCCACACATGAAACGCAAGTGCCTGTTCCTCGCCCTGATCGGCTTGCTCGCGGCGCCGCTGGCGTTCGCGTTGACGCCAGCGACCGAACTCTACCTCGCCTCGGTCGGCCATGGCCAGGGGGCGTGCGTGCAAGGCGTATGCGCCGAATGGCGAACAACGGTGTGGGCAACGAACCTCAATGCCACCACGGCGAACCTTCAAATCGCGTTCCTCCAGCGCGGCCAAAACAACCTCTCCCCGCGTGAGGTTTCCGTCTCGGTCGCGCCGAACCAGACCATGGAGTTCGCCGATATCTTCGCCGACACGTTCCATCTCGATGGCGTGTTCGGTGCGATCCGAATCAGCTCCAACATTCCCGTCACGGCAACCGCCCGCACCTATGACGCCAACGTTCACACCAGCAAGGGCGTCGGCACTGGCGGGCAGGACCTGGCCGGACTCCCCTTCGAGATCGCGGTCCCCCCAGGAGAGAGCACCGAGATTGCCGGCCTCGAACAGGACGCCGGCGGCCTCTGGAGGAGCAACTTTGGGTTCGTCGAGGTGATGGGGCAGGCCTGCACGGTCCAGGCAGAGCTGCTCGATGGCAACGGGAACGTGCTCGGCTCCAAGTCCTACCAGCTCGCAGCGTTCGAGGCCTTACAACCCTCCATCACCGACATCGGCGGGCCGCTCGGCGCCAACCAGCGGGTCCGGCTCACCGTGACGTCCACGACCGGGGCGATCATTCCTTTCGGGTCCCGCATCGACAACACGACCGGGGACCCTACCACGATGGAAATGAGCCGCGGGCGAGACATCACGCCGCTCGTGCTGGCGGGCACCTGGACCGGGCCGTACCAGAACTACACCTACGGATACACCGGGACCGCCACCATCCAGTTCACCGTGGACGTCCCCGACAGGACGTTCCAAGCGACGCTCACGCTCACCGGCACGTTCACGGGCTTCGGTGGCAACAACCCGCCTCCACCGCAGACCCTCGGTGGCGTGATCGTGCCGGCCGGCCTCAGCCTCACTCAGGGATCCAGCCTGCTGACCTCCCCGAGTGGCACGTTTGACCACTCCGGCGTGATCTCGGCGACCTGCGGCCTCTTTTACGGTGGCAGCGTTATCGGCACGATCACCATTACCGGCCACACCGACGGGAAAACGATGGACCTCGGCTACTTCATCAACTACACCGCGCAGGTCGGGGGCGGTGGCGAGGCGGTCCACGTCACGCTCACCAAGAGCTGACCCTCGCGGCTCCGAATGCGGCGGTCGGTAGGGTCTTGGCGGCGGCGCTACCACGGACCGGTCGACCCAGCGAGCGTGGCTCGGACCGCGACGACGAAGTCGGCCAGGCTCCGCGACGCGCCGAAGGGGCGTTCAGTCGCGGGCGAGGGTTGTGTCGACCGGCCGGGCCTCGCCGATCAGAACGTGATCCGGCCCCGCAACAGTGGAGTCGCCGTGATGATCAGACCGCGGTTGCCGGTCTCGAGTGGGCAGGTGGATTGGTCGTAGCCACCGTAGGTGGCGAGCCTGCCGATGTTGTTGCCGTAGAACACCACGCCACCCATAATCGCGGACGGGCACATGAATGCCTGCGGGGAGTTGTAGTCACGGCCACGCGTCAGCGGCGAGAGCACCCTCGGGAACCGCACCGGCACGAAAGCGCCCACCTGGTAGTCCCCCGTGTCGTAGTTGTAGAACGTCGCCTTGCTGAAGTCGCTCGGGATCGAGCTGGCATCGATTACGGAAAGAGCGTTCGAACTCCCGACGTAGCTGACCCAGGCGTTGCGGTAGGCATCCTGGGCGATGGCGAGCGGGAGAAGGCCGGCGCCCGGCGAGTCGAAGAAGTAGAACTTGTTGGCGGTGGTCATCGCTGTGATGTAGTAGCCGTACGTGAACCAGAGCGTGCCGTCGCAACCGGAGGCGATCCAGCCGCCGAGCGTGCCGTACCCGGGACCGTTGAATTTGTACCTCGTCACCGACCACGCGGGGGTGATCTGGTCCAGCTCGTTGGCTCCGACGTTGGTGGCGTACATGTTCCCGTTGTACTTCTTGAGGTCCGCGATGGGGGTTCCGGAGACCGGGTACGGGTCCTCGAACGTATTGGTCATGGGATCGAAGCGAATGATCGCCGACTGCGAGGGGGCGTAGTTGTTGACGACAATCCAGCCCTTCTTGTCGGGCCCCCAGTCCATCGCTCCAAACTGCCCAGTGAAGGAGTAGGACGGCTTGTACTCCAGACCGGCGCAGGTCAGCGGGTTGACCTTCCAGATCTTGTCCACGTTGTACTCCGGAACGTACACGTTGCCACCCCACCCGCCGAGAGGCGTCCCGAGCCCTGCATTGGGCGTGAGCGCCGGGCAGCTCGACTGGCTGCTGTCGATCTCCGAGTAGTTCCACAGGAGGTTCTGCGAGTTGGAGACCCCGACGTATCGGTTCTCGAAGCGAATGGCGGCGTCGGCGCGCCATTTCAGATCCGCGTAGAGGTTGATCTCTAGATTGCCGCCCCCTGCCACCACGTAACGCGCCGGGGCCGACGCGAGCAGGGCTGTGAGGACGGCGGTCCTCCGCACGCGTAGCAAGAGCAGGATCCCTGTCATCGCCGCCTCCTCATTGCATGAAGAAGATCGAACCGTCGTTGGTGGAGACATCCTTCAAGATCACGTAGCCACGGATGTGAGCCGTGCCGGCGGTTTCCTGCACGTTCACCAACATGCTGGTCGTGCTGTGGGGCAGGCCGTACATGGACCAGATGTTGTTGAGCTGCGTGACCTGCCCCGACTGGAGGGTGACCGTCGGCTGCGGCCCGACCTGGGTTCCGGTTTGCGGGTCGGTGAACGTCAACTGCACGGTCACGGGGTTGGTGTCCACCTGCCCCGCGTCGTTGATCCCGACGTCCTCGATCCCGAGGTTGGTCACGACCACCGGCACGCCAGGGCCCGCGGTAGTCGTGTCGCCAGCGGTCGCCGAGAGCGAATGCTGGCCCTCGCGGCGAAGCGGGAACCCGCTGTATGCGTAGCCGACCGACGGGGTCTGCCCCGGGGTGAGGAAGTTGTAGGTGCGGACCGTCACGGCCGCCTCGTTGCCTTCGGTGAAATTCGGGCTGAGGAACGTCAAGAGCATCGAGCCTTTGGTGTTGGCCGCCTGGCCCGCCGTGAGGAAGCCCTTCCCAGCGAGGTAAACGATGATGTCGTCGCTGTGGAAGTTCGCGAACCCGGCCAGGCCCGTGATCAGCGTGCCGGCGACGTCCACGCTGTAGTCGGTGGCGATGTACTCGAACGCCACGTCGGTCGGCCCGGAAGTCTTGTTCGTGATGTCGACCGAGGTGTAGAACCTGGTGGACACTCCCTGCAGGCCCGCCACCAGCGGCAGGTCCACCGCGAACCCGGCGAACGCCGGCATTGCGACGACGACTACGCCGAGTGCTACGAGCAGTCTTCTCATTGTGTCCTCCTTGAGCCGGGGTCCTTTCCCCGGAGGTGGGGCGGACCGTTCGCCCGCCCTGGCCGACCCGCCAGCAGACCCACCGGTCGGCCGGGCTTCCCGGGGCTCGCCCTGGTGCGCGCTGTGGGTACGATGAACTTGCATCTCAACCTCTTTGCTTCGGGAGAATTCAAGATCCTCGGCATTTATTCCCGCAGGCGCGACGGGCAACCGTGACGCCCGAGTTGGCATTGCCCCAAGAGCGCGGCAGATGCCAGTCGAGGTGGTGGGATTGGATCAATAGCGGCGCATGAGGCGCAGCGAGGTGCCGTCGCGGGTGGTGTGGAAGGCAGCGGCGAACGACGCACGGTAGGCGCTGGAAGCGGCTGGCTCGCCGTTGATCGTCTCCACCACCACCGCGCGCATCGGCCGGACCGCTCGGGTCAGGAGCACCTTCAGGAATCCCAGGTAGGCCACCAACTTCGCGTGGTCGGGGCCGACCCGAATCTCGAGCGCCCTGCCGCGACGCTCGGAGGTGACCACCAGCGCCGTACCGTTATAGACGAGGTGGGAGGTCGCGACGCGGCGCGGAAGGCGGTCGGCCACCCCCTCGAGGCCGAGGCCGCACGGCGACGCAGTGTCGGCGGCGCAAAGCCACCAAATCCGATCAGCCGGCAGCTCCTCGCGCAGGACGCGGAGCGCGTCGTGCGAAGCGAACTGGAGCCCGGCGATCCCGGAGAAGAACTGCCCTGCGAGCACCTCGCCGGAAAGCTCCATCAGGCGCAGCGTGCGGAAAAGGCGCGGCCATTGCAGCGCGGGTAGCTCATGCTCGAGCAATTCGCGGAAGAGCACGCCGTAGCGCTCGAGCAAAATGCGGGCGCGGTCGCGATTCGTCTCCTCGCGGTCCAAGGCATCGGTTACCTCGGCAACCTGTGGGAGGCGCCGCCAGTTACCGGCAAACGGCCGCGTTCCCTTCCACCGCTCGAACCGCACGCGGCGCACGCGCCCGCTGGAGTGCGGCGGCTCGGACTCGGCCGGCTTGAAGCGACCCTCGATGCCACGCCGCATCGCAGCAAAGCTGTCGTTGGTGACTTGGCCGTGCCAGACCAAGTCCCACAGCGACCGCGACAGCGCCGCGGAGCTCAGGCGCGAGTGCGCGAGCAGCTCCTCGAAGGAGAATCGTCCCGGTCCCGCTGGAATAACGGTGTCGTGGCTATTCCCGGGATCCGTTGCGACTGATTCGTCGTTCCCGCCTTCCAAGGCGGCTCCCGCGGCGTCGATTGGCCCGGGCGCGGCCGCCACGAATAGCTCGCGATCCGGCGCGAGGCAGAATGCGAGCCTTTCCTCACCGCACCCGAACCAGCCGAGCTCACCTTCGGCGAGGAGCGCGTCAAGCCAAGCTGGGTAGTAGGGGTCCAATCTAGCGGGCAGCAGCTCGGCTTCCCACAGTCCCGCCTGGGCAGGAAGGCCGAAGAGGCGATCGAGCGCCGACCGTAACCCCTCGATCCCCGCCCCCGGCGACGCGAGGCCTTGCCAGGTTGCGAGGAACAACGGCAGGTGATCCGCGGGTAAGGCTGCAAACGCCGGTCGTGCTGCGGCGCGCGTCAGCCGCAGCAGGCGTTCGAGGTTCTCCGCGTCACAAATCTGCGCGCCGGTGGCGTCGGCGGTGAGCGCATCCAGGACGAGCCGTTGCTCCTCAGCGAGCGCGCCCACGGCCTCGCGTTCCTGGTCGGCGTCGAGGCCAAACACCTCGGCGAGGAAGCCCGGCGGTACCGGCCCGTAGTAGCGCAACACCTCTGCCAGCAGCTCCGCGAGCGGCTCAGTCGCGTCCTCCTCCGAGTCGAGCGCCGGCGTGCGACGTGCGAGCAGCTCGTCGAGTGTATTGCGCGCTTCGGCCGCGTCACCCCCATCGAGGCTCGGCATGCTGAGAGTCAGTTCTCCGAGTTCGATGCCCAGCGCAGCAGCGATCCGGAGCAGGTTCTCGACGGCGCACACCAAAGAAGGCCCCGGCTGCATCGGCCGCGCCACGGCGACCACCTTCCCACGCAGCTCGTCGAGCATCGCGGCGGGATCGCAGCCATGGTCGCGCACCATCGCGGCGAGGAGCTCCCGCCACTCTTCCACGGGAATCAATTCGCGCTCGACGACCCAGTCGAGCAGCTCGGCGGCATTGCGCGGCGCGTAGCCGGGAAACGTGCGTTGCAGCTTGCGCTGGAACGTTGCTACCAGGGCCGGCGCGAGCCGTGGCCGCAGGTGCGCGGTCCGTGCGACCTCACTGAGCAGGTCGCCGCGCAGCTTCGAGGACCCACCGAGCGGCGTGTCGTCCTCGTACATCAGCTCGTTGGTGCGCTTCCAAGCCACGCTGGCGGCAAACGGCGACGGCGCAGAGGTCGTCACCTCCCGCACGCCGATGCGCCCGTCTTCCAGCTCTTCGAGCACACGGTGAAGATTGGCGAGATCGAACTCGTCCTGGAGACAGGTGCGCCACGCCTCGAGAACGATCGCGAAGTCGTCGAACCGGCGCACCGACTCGAGCAGCTCCTTGGCGCGCTGGCGAGACAGCCACAGCGGGGTGCGGCGGCGGAACCCCTCGCGGGGAAGCAGCAACGCGGTCCCGGCGGCCGAGCGGAAGCGCGCGCCGAAAAAACCGGTGGACTCCAGCCGCGCTCGCAGCAGCGCCTCCACCGAATCGCTGCGCACCAAGGCGAGGATCTCGTCGGCGTGCACGCGCTCCGCCAGGGCGAGGCTCACGCAGTCATCGTCGTGCGTGACCTCTAGCGGCACGCCGTGCTCGGCCTGCCACGCCGCCTGCAGCGCCATCGCAAACGGGCGGTTGACCCGGCCTCCCCACGTCGTGTGGAGCAGCACCTGGCTCGGGGCGTCCTTCGCCTGCGGATCGTGGACGTGTTCGACGACGAGCTGATGGCGATGTGGCAGGGCGCCGGTCGCCGCCTGCTGCGCGGTCAGGAAGCGGATCAACGCGAGCGCCGCCTGGGCACGGAGGTGATGCTCCATCGCGAGGTGGCTCGCAAGGTCCGGCTCGCCGAGGCGCAACGCGGTCGACTCGAGGAACAGCCCGATCTTCTCGGACAGCTCGAAGCCCCGATCACGCTCATCGGCGCGCCAGAACGGTGCCATCGCCGCGCGCGCCCGCGCCGGTTGCACGAACACGTCGTTGTGGGTGATGCGCTCGATCCGCCACGTCTGTACCCCAAGCGTGAAGGTGTCGCCGATCGAGCGCTCCCACACGAACTCCTCGTCGAGCTCGCCGAGAAGCGCGCTGGAATCCAGCACGCGGAGGTGGAAGTAGCCGCGATCGGGGATGGTGCCGCCGGACAGGTAGACGATGCGGTCGGCACCGGGCCGCGCCCGCACGGTGCCGTCCACGCGGTCGAGGCTCACGAGCGGCCTGAGCCCGCGGACGCGCACCTCGGCGTACCGCCCGGCCAGCATCTCGATGACGAGGTCGAACTGGCGGCGGGAAAGGTCGTGATACGGATCACACGCGCGCAGGGCGGCGAACAGCTCGTCCACCTGCCACGTCTCGCCAGCGGTCATTGACACGATCACCTGCGCGAGCACATCGAGAGCGCCACGCACCGGCCGCGTCGCCTCGATCTCGCCGTCGAGTACCGCGCGGGCCATCACCGCCGCGTGCAGCAGGTCGCGTGGCAGCAGTGGCGCCAGACGCGCGCGGCTTACCTCGCCCACCTGGTGGCCCGCGCGCCCGATGCGCTGCACGGCAGACGCGATGCTCGGCGGCGTTTGCACGAGCACCACTTCATCGAGCGCGCCGATGTCGATGCCCAGCTCGAGCGAGTTCGTGGCGACGATCCCCTGGAGCTCGCCGCGCTTGAGCCGATCCTCCACCACGGCGCGGACCTCGCGCGAGAGCGAGCCGTGGTGCGAGTAGACCAGCTCCTCGTCGGCGTCCTCGTTGACCAGGCGCGTGAGCTTCTCAACCATGCGGCGGCTGTTGGCGAACACCAGCGTCGAGCGGTTACGCGCGAGTGGCCGTTTCAGCTCCGCGACGAGCGAGCGCCAGAGGCCGTCGCTCGTGGCATCAGCCACACCGGGATCTTCGTCCCCCCCTGGGTATACCACCTCGACGTCGTACCGCTTGGGAACGCGGGAAGCGATGATCTCGACCTTACGCCGCCGGTAGCTCGGCTCACGCTTGTCGCCATGCGGCTGGAAGCCGCCAACCCACTCGGCCACGCGCTCAAGCGGCTTCACCGTGGCCGAAAGGGCAATGCGCTGAAACTCGCCTGCGAGATGGGTCAGGCGCTCGACCGCGGTGATCAGGTGCACCCCGCGCTTGCTCCCCACCACCGCGTGCACCTCGTCGAGGATCACGGTGGCGAGACCGGTCAGCATCGCCCTGCCGCCGCGGCTGGTGAGCAGAATGTTGAGGCTCTCGGGCGTCGTGATGAGGATCTCTGGCGGCCGACGAGCCATGCGTCGTCGCTCTTCCGTCGGCGTGTCGCCCGAGCGGGTCAGCACGCGCACGTCGGGGATGGACTGACCCGCAGCGGCGAAGCTTTCGCGCAGCTCGGCGAGCGGCTCGAGCAGGTTACGCTGTACGTCGTTGTTGAGCGCGCGCAGCGGCGAGACGTACAGCACGCGCACGGTTCCGCCCGGCCACGCGCCCGAGAGTAGGCGGTCCAGCGCCCACAGGAACGCGGCCAGCGTCTTTCCGCTGCCGGTCGGCGCCGTGACCAGGACGTGCGTTGCCGCCGCAATGCACGGCCAAGCAAGCCGTTGCACCTGGGTGGGCTCGCCGACCCTGTCAGCGAACCAGCGCCTGACCACCGGGTGGAACGGCGCGAGCGGGTCGTCCACGGAATCCATCGGAATGCCTACGCTAGGCCACCCGAACGGCGAGGGTCAAGCTGAGGCGCCGCCGGGACGGGAAGCGCCGTCTGCCACGTCACGTGCCACGCGAGTACAGCCCCATGAACGGGACTCGCCCGTCGCCGGGCACCCCCACGCAGTGGTATCGTCAACAAAGAGCTTCAATCTGCGAGGAGGATGACGATGACACGATGGTTTGCGGCCACGCTCACGCTGGCGATGGTGGTGGCACCCGTCGCCGGTCAGAACTTGCTGTCCAACCCCTCATTCGATAGCGGCATGGCGGGCTGGACTCCGGCCAACACCACCTGGGTCAGCAATGACGGCAACCCGAACGGGTCGGGCCCCGGCTGTGTCGAGGTCACGGCGCCGATGATCAACGGAGGGCTCTACGCCACGTGGCAAGCCGTCTCCGTCACGGCTGGCGCTGGGTTCTCGATCTCGGGCTGGGCGTTTGTTCCCGACACCGCCGACAACATCGCGGCCGGCGCGGAGTTTGCCATCAATTGGCTCAGCGGCACAGCGTCGCTCGGCTACAGTTGGTTTGCCACCAGCCACGTCCGTGGTCAGTGGAGCAAGATCATCGGCCAAGCTTCTGCCCCGGCCGGCGCCACTTCCGCCCAGGTGATGTTTGGCGTCCGGGGCCCCAACTCAGGCTCCGGCACGCCGCGGGCGCGCTGGGACGATGTCTATTTCGGCCCGCCACAAACCGAGCTCTCAACCGCCGATTACTTCGTGCTCGCGGCCGGTTACGGCCCAGGGAAGAACGGCACGTTCTGGACCACCGACGTTTCGATCTTCAACCCGACGTCCGCGACGCTCCAGGTCCAAGCGACGTTCTTCCAGGGAATGGGAGACAACTCGGGAGCGCAGCCGGCCAGCCTGGGCTCGCTCGCCGCTGGCGCGACGATGAACGTAGCCAACATCGTTCACGCGGCGGGCGGGAGCGGAACCGGAGCCGTGCGCCTGCACTTTGCCGCGCCGGCGGGCTCGCCAAGCGCTGCCGCGGTGGTGACGGCACGCACCTGGACGCCGTGGAGCGGCGTGACGCTCGGCCAGGGCGCCACCGCGAGCCCCGGCACGAGCGGGTCGGCTCGCGCCGTGAGCGGGCTGGTGCAGGACACGGCGTTCCGCACCAACGTCGGAGTGTTCAACGCGACGGGCGCTGTCGTGCAGGCACGGGTGCGCATCTTCAACGCACAAGGGGTGGCGGTGTACGACCAGACCTGGAGCCTAGGGCCCTTTGGCCAGTCCCAGGTGGGCTTGCCCAACATCGGCATCAACGCCCTCGACGCGGGAACGATGCGCGTGGACGGCTCCGGTGTGATCGCCTACGCCACCCCGGTCGACAACGGCTGCGGCGACGCCGCTTATCTCGAGGCGCGGCCGATCGAGTAAGGATCGGAATCGGAGAACCCTCCATGGGCCGGAAGTGACTTGGCGAGCCCTCGCGAGGCCAAGGCGGCGACTCGCGCGGACGCGGCGGCCGTTCGAGCGGGCGACCCGGCGGGTTGCTCGATGCGTCACCGTTTCGCCGGCGGCCCCATGGCAGCCCTGACTCCTGCCGCCTTGCTCCAGGGCGACGCAGCGCGTCGCCCCTACTTTGCTCTGAGGTATTGGTTCGGCCAGGGCATGTCAACGCCGAGGGCGCGCGCTGCGTGAAGCGGCCAGTACGGATCGCGCAGGAACTCGCGCGCCAACAGCACGGCGTCGGCCTGGCCTGTCGCAACGATCTGCTCGGCTTGCGCGGGCTGCGTGATCATCCCCACCGCTGCGGTCGGCACCGCGGATTCGTGCCGGATCGCCGCGGCGAACGGCACCTGGTACCCGGGTCCAACCGGCACCTTCGCGCCGGGCACGAGGCCACCGCTGGAGCAATCCACCATGTCCACGCCGGCTTCGCGCAGGCGTCGTGCCAGCTCGACGGACGACGGCCAGTCCCACCCTCCCTCGGCCCAGTCGGTCGCCGAAATCCGCACCAGGAGCGGAAGCTCCTCCGGCCACGCCCCACGGACGGCTCGCGTGACCGCGAGGGGGAAGCGCATGCGGCCTTCGAGTGAGCCGCCGAACTCGTCGGTACGTCTGTTCGAGAGCGGCGAGAGGAATGAGTGGAGCGAGTAGCCGTGCGCCATGTGGATCTCAACGACGCGGAACCCGGCCGCTGAGGCCCGCCGAGCCGCTGCCGCAAACTCGCCCGCCACCTGGTCGAGCTCGGCCGGCGTCAGCTCCCGCGGCGCCGGGTAGCCGGTGTCGAACGGCAATGAGCTGGGCCCGACCGGTTGCCACCCACCACGCTCTGGTGGTATCGGCCCGCCACCGTGCCACGGCACATCCGTGGAGGCCTTCCGGCCGGCATGGGCGAGCTGGATCCCCGGGACCGCGCCCTGCTCGGCAACGAACGCCGCGATCCGACGGAACGCTTGCCCATGAGCGTCGGACCAAATCCCGCTGTCGCGGGGCGAGATCCGACCTTCTGGCGAGACCGCGGTAGCCTCGACCATGACGAGCCCCGCGCCGCCGACAGCGCGGCTGCCGAGGTGCACGAGGTGCCAGTCGGTCGGCATCCCGTCGTCGCTCGAGTACTGGCACATCGGCGACACGAACACGCGGTTGCGCATCGTGACGCCACGAAGCTTCAGCGGTGAAAAGAGAACGCTCATGCGAGGTTCGCCCTCCCCAGGACATCGTAGCGCGGCGCGGGTGCGGCGATGACCGCCACGCCAGCCGTCACGGCGACAGGTCTGAAACAGGCTGCTCCGAAGATGAACTAGTGGGAGCACCTTCCAGGTGCAACCGAGCAAGGCTCTCGAGGGCCGACTGGTCGCGGCAGGATGCCGCTCCCACCACGTTCCTTTTTCATTCTTCGTGCTGCTGGCCGGCCAGCATGAATACGCCTAGCCGGCGACGCCGGGGTGTTCGAGGTCCGCGGGTGGCGCCTCCTTGCTCTCTCGCGACAACGAGAGGAGCAGCATCATCGCCGCCAGCACGATGTATGCGAGCGCGAACTGGTACGGAATCGCGCGTTGCAGCGGCGTGGTGAGCTGCCACGGGAGGTACATGTTTCCGTCGGGAGAAGCAGAGTGGATCACCCCGAAGAACGAGAACAGCGCGAGGATACCGAGGTAGAGCGCCGAGCGCTTGAGCCTTCGATCGATCAGCTCGGCGAGGAACCCGCCCCACAGCATCGCGGTGAGGATGAAGCCGTTGCCAACTGCGACCGTGACCAGCACCTCGGGCAGTTCCTTGCCAGCCTTTGCGAGCAGCCCAGCCAACGTGCCGGCGGCGAGGAACGTCCCGTACTTGATCGCAAGCAGGCGGGCGATGGTCGGAAAGTAGGCAAACGCCACGGCGGGCGCGTGGCGCGGCGGACACGCGAGGAACGCCTGCACCATGATGTCGAGCGCGACAAAGATGAGGATCGGCGCAAGCACAGCGCGCGGTATCAGCTCGACGATGTAGCCGACGTAGCCAAGGATCCCGCCCAGGCCGATGAACAGGCCGGTGAGGACGGTGTAGCCCGCACGCGCGCCCATCCCTTTGTAGGCCGGCTGGCCGATGTACGGCGTGGACTGCGCCACGCCGCCACACACGCCGGCGATCAGCGTCGCGACCGCCTCTGTGAGCAGGATGTTGCGGGTGTTGAAATCGTCGCCGGCGACGCGGGCGCTCTCGGTGACGTTGATTCCGCCCACCACGGTGAGCAGCGCGAACGGCACCGCGAGCGGCAGGTACTTGAGCGCCGCAACGAACCCCTTGGTGAAGAGCAGCGTAGGCACCGGGAGGCCGAGCTGGAGCTTCAGCTCCGGCAGCGGCGTGTAGGTTCCGCCCACCCAACCATGCGGCCCCAGGATGTAATACAGCGCCGTGCCGATCGCAATCGCCGCGAGCACGCCCGGGACGTTCTTCGGCAGCCTGATGCGCGCCACCAGGTTGTACAGGATCAGGCCGAGCGAGATCAGCCCGATGAGCGGCATCCCGAAGATGTCGAGGAGCGGGATGAACCCGATGAGCGCGACGGCAACCGAGGCGAGCGACCCGAGCAGGCCAGCCTGCGGCACCACCTTCTGCACCCACCGGCCACAGAACGACAGCACGAACTTGATGACGCCGATCATCACCATCGTCGCCATGCCGATGTACCAGGTCATCATCGCCGCGTCGCGCGGCGCCATCCCCTGCGCCTTGAGCGAGACGAACGCCGGGCCCAGGACGACGAGCGCAATGCCGATCGTCGAGGGTGTGTCGAGCCCGAGCGGCATCGCGGTGACCCGCGTGTTGCCCGTTTTCCTGGCGAGCCGAAACGCCATCCACGTGTAGACGAGATCGCCGAACAGCACGCCGAAGGCGGTGCCGGGGAACATCTTTGTGTACACGATGTCGGCCGGGAAGCCGAACGCGAACACCAGGATCCCGGCCAGGAACGACAGCACGGTCACGTTGTCGAACATCAGGCCGAAGAACCCGTTGATGTCGCCGATGGCAAACCAGTCGTACTTGCGGGGGGTCGCGTTCATTCCGCTCTCCTTGCTTCGGGGATTGGCTGCCATACACCACTGCCGCGCACGCAACCGCTGCGCCGGGGCGCCCGTTGGCGGTAAGGCATCGTGGGATTGTAAGCCAGACAATCGGGTCGAGCACGTCCCGCGTTGCTCGTGACGAGACGGAGCGGCAGGCGCTTCAGCCCCGCACGAAGTCGAGGCGGGGCACGTGCGGAATCAGGCCGGCGCGATGCGCGCGGCTGTAGAACAGCTCGACGCCGCGGCGTCCCCGCTCGCCGTAGTCCAGCGTCACCTCGTTCACGTACATGCCGACGAAACGGTCGCCCTTGGCGCGGTCGAGGCCGCGGCCGAACGCGAGCGCGTGCTGGAGCGCCGCCTCGCGGTGCTCGAGCGCCCATCGGATCGAGGCTTCCAGCACCGCGGCCACGCGGCGCATCAGATCCGGCCCGAGGTCGCGCCGAATCGCGTTGCCGCCGAGCGGCAGCGGCGTGCCGGTCTCGCCGGTCCACCACTCACCGAGATCGGCGACCTTGATCAGCCCCTCGTCGGCATAGGTGAGCTGGCCCTCGTGGATGAGCAGCCCGGCCTCGGCCTCGCCGCGCCGCACCGCATCCATGATCGCATCGAAGGACATGTCGATGCAGCGTGCTTCCGGCTGCCACATTTGCAGGGCCAGCCGCGCCGATGTGAGCCGCCCCGGTGTCGCGACCTGCACGGCCCCGACCTGCTCGCGCGTCATGGCACGCCGCGCCACCAGCACCGGACCGTAGCCGTCGCCGAGCGAGGCGCCGGAGTTGAGCAAGGCGTACCCCTCGTCGAGGTAGGCGAACGCGTGGAGCGACACGGCGGTCACCTCGTACGCGCCCTGCCGCGCCTGCTGGTTGAGCGTCTCGATGTCAGCGAGGATCTCCTCGAAGCGCAGCTCGCCGGTCGGGACCTTGCCGCTGACCACGGCAAAGTGCATGAAGGCATCGTCGGCGTCGGGGGAATGCGCAATGCGGATGGCTGTCAGTGTCATCGGCGGGACCTCGCAGCGCAGGATTCTACGCGACCGCCCGCGTGGTTGCCGTGGCCACGACGCGTGCCACGGGAGCCTCGGCCAACAACGACATAGCCATGGCCTGTGCCGGCGCGACGTCCACGACACCCTCGGGAAGGTAGGCGACCAGCCAGGCGCGCGAAGTGCCCGCGCCGACTCGCGCACGCTCGCTATCGGTGATCGGCGTCCCGAACGGCCCCGCTGCATCGGCCAGGAGCGGCTTGCCCACGAGATCGAACGGCCCGCGCAGCGAGATCATGTGCTCCCCTGCCCGACCGGCGCGGAGCACGAACGGCGGCTGCGCGGCGCCGAGTCCCATCACACATGAAGGCACCACCAGCTCCACCGACAGGCAATTATTGAGGTCCACGAGGGAGTGAATCTGAGGCAGCACCTCGCCTTTGAGCACTCGGCGAAGGAGCGCCTCGGACGAGGGCCGGTAGCGGGTCGGGTCGCAGTCGGCGCGACGAAAGAGCTTGCGCACCGCGCTCGCGGTTGGGTGCTCGGCGAGGCGCTCGAGCGCGAGGCTCGCGCGCGCCCGGGCGGCGACGCTGGCTCGCAGCGCCGCCAACGCCTCATCATGACCGGCCTGCAGCTCGAGGTCCGCCCACCAAAGCACCCAACCGGACAACTCGTGGTTCACTTCGGGAGGAAACTCCGCCATGTTGGCATGATGCCACGAGTTCGCTACCCCACCACGGGCATCGGCAGCAGGCGGAGCTTGCGGTCCGAGATAGAATTGTCAGGGCGCTATCCTCGTTTAGTGGAGCAGGCGTGGCCGTCCACGTCTCGATGCCTGGGCTCCGGGACTCGAGTCACGACGAAACGGGCGGAAAGGAAGGTGGCCACGATGGGTAGAAGGGTTTGCTCCGCGGCTTGGCTCCTGGGCCTGGTCGCGACGGTCTCCGCGTTCGGTTGCGTATCCGCGCAGAGAGTCGACACGACCCAGGGCCAGACGAATCCCCGCGAGGCATGCTTCGATATCCGCACGACCGATAGCTTTTCTCCCCTCCACGGGATGTTTGTATACGCTCGTGCTCAAGGCGGCCAGCAGTACCTGCTGACGCTCGATACTATCTACGTTGACCTGCCGAACGCCACCGGCTTCACGATCTCCGGCACGTTCGGCCAGGTCTGCTCCTACACCGGGGCCACGCTCACGTTCTCGGATTTCGGCCGTCGCGCCTCTGCGCGCATCATCAAGGTCGAGTCGGTCCCCAGCAAGGAGGCGGCCCAGGAGCTCGTCGAAGCGCGGACGGCGCAAAGACGGTAGCCGGGTCGGTCGAGGGCGATTGCGGAGGAGGCATGAGGCGCTTGCACACACTTTGTCTGTTCCTGCTGATGGGCCTGCCGGCGATGACGCTTGCGGGCGACGTCCAGGTCCTGAGCGAGCCCGGTCTTCGCGTGTATCTCGACAACAAGTTCGTGGGCACGTCCAGTGCGAAGGACGATGGCCTGTTCCTCGCCGACGTGCCGAGCGGCTCGCACGTCATCCGGGTCGAAAAGGACGGGTTCTTGCCGCAGAGCTTCCAGGTCAAGGTGGAGAGGCTCCCTGTCGAAGTGAAGGTTGGCCCGTTCTCCGCCGCGGCGGCGACGCCCGGCCCGCAGCATGCCTCCCGGCCGGAGGTCGCCGAGCCCCCCGGGAACCTAGTCGTCATCTCGGCGCCGCAGAACTGCAGCGTTGAGATCGACGGCACGCCCCACCTCAAGACGATTCCGGTGCTCCGGATCGAGGGCCTCGCCGCGGGCGAGCACACGATCTCCTTCAGCCGGCCCGAATACAACCCGGTCTCCCGGGTGGTGTGGGTCGACTCGGGCGGCGAGGTAACGGTCCGAGGCGACCTCATGGCCGGGAAGGTGGAGATGATGCACGAGGGCAAGGGCTCGCTCCAAGTGCTCTCCGTTCCGAACCACTGCACCGTCCGCTTCATGGGAAAGACCTTCGACAAGACCGACCTAAAACTAAACGTCACCTACGTCCCCGCGGGCCAACATCGCATCACGGCTTCGTGGGCGGGACGGCAGATGTCTGGGGACATTGTGATCATCGGTGGCCAGAGGACGGTGGTCACGATCAGCTTCAGCAAGGGAGCGGAGCCGTTTGCCATCTCCTACGAACCGGAGTGAAACGGCGGCGCTCTTCCCGTCGAGCCTAACCTCGGAACGCCAGGTACCGTAATGGATAATGAAATGGTGAGGGCCCTTCTCCAGAGTGAAGCCAACGGACCGACGGCCGTGGTGCCTCCCGCCGCACGCCCGCAAGCGCTTCGGACGCTGGCGACTGCGCGGCTGCGCGCGTTTCTCCTGATCCCGGTGGTCGCCGCGGTTGCCTGCACGAGCTGGCGGGGGAACCCCGATAGCGTCGGAGTGAGGCCTGACGACCTGCTGGCGGGGACCGCCCTCGGGGTCGCGGAGTCCTCTCCGGCACCGATCGCGAACGAGGAGGTGCTCGCGCTCAGTCCCGAGATGCGGGACTTCCTAACGAAGTACGTGGAGCGCAACGCTAGCGACAATCTCAAGCTGCAACAGTTGGTCTCCGCGATCATGAACACGGGAACATTCGGGGTGCAGTACGACGAGACGACCCGCACAGCCTCGGAGACGTTTCGAGCGCGGCAGGGCAACTGCCTGTCTTTCGCCACCATGTTCTTAGCCATGGCTCGCGGCGTTGGACTCGAGGCCCAGTTCCAGGAAGTGGACGTTCCGCCCGAATGGACTCTTGCAAAAGACACGTACGTGCTCAACAAACATGTCAACGTCCGCGTGAACCTGCGGCCGGAGGGGAAACGGGTGGTGGATTTCAACATCGCCGACTTCAAGGCCAGCTACGAGATGCGAGAGATCTCCGATTCGCGGGCGCTGGCCCACTACTACACCAACGTTGGCGTCGAGCGCATGCTCGCGGGTGATACGGCCGGGGCTTTTTCGTACCTTCGCAAGGCGATCGTCGTTGACGAGCGTAAGTTCTCGCCGGCGTGGACCAACCTGGGTACGCTGTACCTGCGAAACGGCCATCCCGCTCATGCCGAGGCCGCCTATCTCCAGGCCCTGGCGGCGAGCAGGTGGGATCTCGTCGCGATGAGCAATCTTGCTCGCCTTTATGAGCGACTCGGTGATCGGGAGCGGGCTGCCGCGTACCAGAAGAGGGTGATCCACCACCGCTGGCTCAACCCCTACTACCGCTATGAACTCGCCCGGCAAGCGTACGTGGCTCACCACTACGATGCGGCCATCGGCCACCTCAAGTACGCGATCCGCGCGCGGCCCAAGGAGGATATGTTCTACTCGCTGCTGGGCTTGAGTTACCTCGGGAAGGGCGACACGCGCGCTGCCCGGCGCTGGCTGACTCGGGCTGAGGAAGTTGCCGCGACCGACCCCCTGAAGCGCAAGTATTCCAACAAGATCGACACCTTGCTCCGCGGCGGCGACGGAAGTTAACGCGAGACGGGGCGAAAAAAGAAGCGGCCCCCGCAGGGGCCGCCCCTTTTCCTAGCCTGTTGCTGCGCTACTAGAAGTTGAACATGAGGCTGGAGTGGATGTAGCGACCGTAGGAATCGTAGGTGCCGTAGAAACCGTCGGCGTAGTCGTTGGCGCTGTTGCCCGCGCCCAGCGGCGGTTCCTTGTCGGCGATGTTGTTGACGCCGATCGTGAACTGGACACCCGCCTTGAGCTTGTAGCTTGCCGCGAGGTCGATGTAGTGGTAGGCGGGGTACTTATAGGCGCCGTTGAGCTTCAGCTTCTGAATGACGCTCGGGTCCGAAAGCGCAGATTGGTTGCTCGCTTGTTCGGCCGTCATGGCGCCGATCATCCGCCAGGCCATGCTGAGGACGAGGTTGCCGGTCTCAAACGTGGCGCGGAACATGTGCCGCCACTTGGGCTGCATCGCGACGTGGTCGCTGTACGGGTCGTTGCAGGTGTTGCCGTACCAACCCACGCAGTCGTAGCTGTAGATGCCGGTGTCGATCAGCGACTTCTGCAGGTAGCTGCCGATGAGGTTGAAATTGAAGAAGCTGTTGCCGGTGGGAATCGTGTAGGTGATGTTGGCGTCGACGCCTTCCTCTTCCCGCGCGCCGACGTTAGCGTTGGTGGCGATCGTGTATCCGTTCGGCGTGCGCCACAGCGAGCCGAACTGGTCGCGGTGGATGAGGTTGCACAGTGTCGGATTGCCAGTGAGGCCGCACTGATTCACGATGTCGTCCGCCGCAAGGGTGCCGATCGTGTTCTTGAGCTTGATGTCGTAGTAGTCGATCGCAGCGGTGAAGCCCGAGAAACCGGTCGGCGTGATCACCACGCCGTAGGTCAGGGTGTCGGCGGTCTCCGGGTTCAGGGTGGGGTTGCCGCCGATGTGGGTGTTGTACTGGGCGGCCGAGTTCGGCTGGATGTGACCGTACTGCGCAGCAGTCACGCCCTCCCGCTCGCACTGCGCCAGTGTGTATGTGGGGGTCGTCCCCGAGCACGGGTCAACGCTGCCACCGAGCGCGAGGGACTGTGGCGAGAACAGCTCGTTCACGTTCGGCGCCCGGGTCGCGCGGTTCTTGCCCAGGCGGAACTTGAGGTCTTGGATCGGCGCCCATTCTCCCTGTGCTTTCCACGTGTTCGCGCCGCCGCTGGTGCTGTAGTCGGAGTGGCGGTAGCCGAGGTCGAGTTTCAGGTCCTGCGCGCCGCGCATGCCCTGCACGAGCGGTACCACGAGCTCGACAAACTCTTCCTTCACGTCAAAGTCACCACGCACTGGAGGCGTCGTCGCGCCCGAACCGGCGCCCCACCCCATCTGGTACGCGAGGTCAGGTTCGAAATCGAGGGACTCCTTGCGGAACTCGGCACCGAGGGCCAACCGGAGGCCTTCGGACGCGGTCGGCAACGCCAAGCCATGTTCCTTGAGGTCGGCGGTGATCGCCCCGTGGACAAGCTGCGTGACAACGTCCTCGTTGCTCAGCTCCGGGAGCTGCAGGTAGTTGAGCGCCGCCGCGGTCACGCCGCCCTTCTTGAAGATGTCCCAGGGAACGCAGCCCTGGGCCCTCGCGGTCGCATCGCGGCACTGCCAGGTGCTGGGGTCGTTCGGGTCGCCCGTGACGAACAAGGAGTTCTGGATGTTCTGGGTGTTGAGGTCATTCTGGTACTGCTCCGGGATCCGCGACTCGCCGCGCTGGCCGTAGACGTCGTAGTCCCAGCCCTTGGCGATCTCGCCCTTGACGCCGCCGATGAATAGCCACTCCTGGTGGCTCCAGTGGTCGTTGCGGCCGCCACCCTCGACGTTGCGGCGGAGAATCTGCACGCCGGCGTCTCCGACGACGCCGTCCGGCCCCACGACGCCCGGGCCGTAGCCGGCGTTGGTGCAGAACTTCTGGACCTCGTCCGCACTCAGCATCGGGTTGTCGCAGTTGAGGTAGAGCGTGTTGCCGAAGTCGCCGGAGGGCGCGATTTGCGCGTCGGTCCGGTCGTCCATGAACATGATCTGCATGTAGCCCTTCGCATGCTCGTTCCAGTCGTAATTGAGGAAGCCGCCAGCCGTGTAGCGCTGGTCGGGGCGCTGCATGTAGTTGGAGGGCGCGAAGTTGTAGCGATCGCTGGCGGTGAAGTCCCGGAGGGTGTTACCGGGTCCGGTCGTGTCCAGCGTGTAGTCGCCTCCGTCATCGGTATAGAACTGACCGTTCGCCGCAGTGCCCGAGCCGCCGCAAGTGATGCCGTGTGCGCCGAGGCCCGAAACCGAACAGGTGGTGTAGTCGCGGCGGTCCTTCTTCAGCGGGGCCTCTTTGCGGTAGTCGAGGTAGAGAGTCGCGTGGCCCCGGCCGTCGGCGAACTTGCCGCCGAACGCCGCATACGCATCGAACTGGCCGCCGTCCCAGGCCTGGCCGGTCGGAGCGATGATATGGCGGGGGTCATTGGCTTGGATCGTCTGCATCGTCTTGTCGTCGTTGTTGTGCTCGTAGCCGCCGCCCGAGAGGCCGAACTTCATGCCCTCGAAGTCCCTGTCGAGGATGAAGTTGACGACGCCAGCGACAGCGTCGGCGCCGTAGGTCGCTGAGGCCCCGCCGGTGAGGACGTCGACCCGCTTGACAAGCGCGGCGGGGATGAAGTTGAGGTCTGCGGTCGAACCGGTGCTCGGCATACGCCGGCCGTCGACCAGGACCAGCGTGCGGTTGGACCCCATATTGCGCAGGCTGATTGTCGCAGTGCCGCTCGATCCGTTCGACACCGTGGAGTTCTGCGCGCTGAAGATCTGCGGCAGGCTGGTGAGAAGGTCTTCGAGGCGGGTCGTCCCCTGATAGGCGAGCTCCTCGACGTCCATGGTCGTGACGGGGCTCATCGCCTCGACGGTCGGGCGCGGGATCAACGAACCCGTCACCGTGACCTCTTCCTGGATCTTTTTCTCCTGCGGTTGGTCCTGGGCCATGGCAGTTGCGCCATAGCCGACTAGCACGATTGCAGTAGCGAGGACAGCGCAGAAGAGAACCGCGCTGCGTGCAACAGTTCTAAACTCTGTCATTGCCACTCCCCCTTCCTGTAGCTGTAAGGTCAAGGCTGATCCGCGACGATCTTCATTCCGATCGACGCGGGGGTCCCCGAGAACCGCTCCCATGAGCAGGTCCTCTACGCAGAAACACAAGGGCTGAAGGCCACTGAGATGCACGACGAGGTCGCATGCACCGCGGCAACGCCTGCAAGGCGCGCATGCGGTGCCGGGTGGTGATCCGCTTGGGGGACTCCCCTTGTTGCTTCGTGCCCGGCATCAGCGTTTCTATCTTACAACATGCTGCAAGAGTCACGCCTGAGACAGACCTTGACGGAAGGAGTCAATCGCAGCGAAATGCACGGCAACTCGAACAGTTGTCCGGTTTCCTGGATGACAAAGCCATGCTACTAGGCGGGCCCAAACACCGGCAATGGGCTACACGATCGCTGCCGACGTCGCGGCCGGAGCGTCTTTCCCCTAGGCTCCCGCGCCCTGGGCGGTTATCGTCACCTCAGGACTTGCCGAGGTACTTGAGCGCCTCGCGGGCCGAATCGGCCTCTTTGTCGTTTGGTGCGAGCTCCAAGAAGCGCTCGAAGTGGCTCTTGGCGTCGGCACTAGCGCCCTGACCCACGGCGATGAGGCCAAGGTAGTAGTGCGCCAGGGCGTACGTCGGGTCCACCACGAGGACCTTGGCGAACCGGTCCTTGGCCTGGACCATGTCGTTGGCGTCGTACGCCTCGAAGGAAAGCTTCAACAGCCCGTTCCGTGCAATCGCGGGCTCTAATGGAGCCAGACCCACCAGCGAATCGATGAGCCTCTGCTTGTCCCCCAGCGCCAAGCACGCGTTGTACCGAACCCGTATCGCCTGCTCGTTCTTGGGATCCTTCTTGAGAATGGCCTCCGCCGCGCTGGCCGCCTCCGCGTTGTGGCCAGTCTTGAGCGCGGCTTCGCTCAGCCCAACCTGGGACGCTTGGAGAGTCGGGTCGATGGCAACGGCTTCCTGGAACTTCGCGAAGGCGCCTGCGTAGTCTTTGGCCTTCAGGAGGGCGACGGCTTCGTTGTGGACCTTCTTCGCTTCTTCAGTCTGACGACCGACTCTCTCAAGATCCTTAAGCGCCTCCGCGGCCTTCGCGTCGTTCTTGAGGTTGCGGTACGCCTGCCAGCGCGCCTCCAGCACCGCCCGGTCCGTCGATCCGAGCGCGACCGCCTTCTCGGCGGCGTCCGCCGCCTCCTGGTAGTGGCCAAGCTGCGACTCGGCCACGCCCAGCGACTCCCACGCCTGCCGCAGCTTGGGATCGTGTCCGACCGCCTCCCTGAACTTTGCCGCGGCGGTCGCCTGGTCTTTGGCCCGGGAGGCTATCACTCCGGCGTTATAGGCGAGGATGGCGTCCTGCGAGGTCGAGGCCGGCGGTGAGCCGGCGCTCGGCGCCGCAGATTGTCCGGGGCGCATCGTCCATTGGAAGAACTGCGAGCCCACGAAGCTCCACTGCTGACTGACTTCCATGGACTGGTATCCGACCTTGTCGAATCGGTAGTGGTACGTCACGTCGACCTCGGGGAAGTCCACCGTGAAGACGCCCTTCTTGTCCGTGGTCTTGACATCCTTGAACTTCGGGATCTGCGACGACGTGACGGTCACGATCACGCCCGGAAGCGGGTTGTGCTCCTCGTCAACGACCTTCCCGACGAGCGTCCCGACTTTCTCGGCGAAGGCCAGCGCGGGGACCAGAAAGATCAAGGAAAGGAGCCACACGGTTGTTCGCAGTTTGATGGGCATCGTGATCACCTCAGCTTTCCCTTCGAGCCCGATCGATGGTGGCGCCAGTGGCGCTACCGCGCGATCGAGCCACATGTACCACGTCAGTCTCAGTAGCCGTGGGCGGCCACGCTACGACCGGAAGTATAGTCCAGAGATCCGACCGAGGTGGGGGCTCGACGGCCGGTGTTCCCGTCGGCGCGACCGTGGCGGGGCCGCGCAACCGTGAGTGGACGAGCCGACCGGCGTCTTCGCTGGCGGCCAATCCGGCCAGTCAGGCACGGCGGCGCGAAATCGCGGACGACCATAATGGAATGAACCGTCGCGCGGTTTCTTTCGCAAGTATGACGGCCGGTGTGGCAGGCCCTTCATACTCGCGCTCGATGCGCCGGCCGTCGCGACGACCCAAGCAGAAAGGAACGGTGCCACGGTGATCAGGAAGGCGAGTGCCGCAACGTGGCTCCTGGGCGTGATCTCGATGGTTGCCGGAGTCGCCTGTGTGCCGGCGCCGCGTCCTGCGGCGAGCGACGACCGGATGCGTGTCTCGACGTTCGCAGGTCCGACAGCTTTTCTCCCCTGCACGAGAGGTTCGTCTAGGTTCGCGATGGGGATGACAAGCACTACCTCCTGACGTTGGACGCGGTCTGCATCGGGCTGCCCCACGCGACCGGCATCACGATCTCTGGAACCTTCAGCCGCATCTGTTCCGACACGGGCGCCATGATTACCTTCATGGAGTCCGGTCACCGGTCTTCTGCCGCATCGTGCGGGTCGAAGCCGTCGCTGACAAGGCGGCGGCCCAAGAACTAGTGGAGGACCGCACCACACCGAAGTCGAGGCGCTGGTACACCCGCCGATCCAACGGCGAGCTGGTATCAGCGCCGAGCGGCTGCCAGCGCTTCGAGCGCTTGCCGAATCTCAGGTTGATCAGGCTGGAGCTGGAGCGAGCGCTCACTGGTCGCGTGCGCGTCGCCGGTCTCGATTTGCCCGCTCCGGCGTGCGGCACGCTCCCCTACGCCGATGCACAGCGCCGAGAAGAGTCCCGGTCTCGCAGCCTGTGTTGCGCCCTCGGGTGCTACACTCGTGCCGCCCCACAGGTGTCATGGGCGCTCGGGTCCGGGGGGAGCCATCATCCCCCTGAATGGAAGGCCGGCAGGAGAGCAGATCACATATGGAGAGTCCATTCCCTTCGCTCGAAGGCAAATACGAGATCCTTGAAAGGGTGCACGAGGGCGGCATGGGGGCGATCTACATGGTGCGCCACCGGCTCCTCGACGAGATTCGTGTCATCAAGGTGATGCAGCCGCAGCACGAATCCGACCAGGGGCTCCGCGCCCGTTTCCTTCGTGAGGCCCAGGTGGTGGTAAAGCTACGCCACCCCAACATTGCGCAGATGTATGACTTCGCTCTCGACGAATCGGGCCGGGCCTTTATCGTGATGGAGTATATCGACGGCATCTCGTTCGAGGAGCTGCTCGAACGCGTAGGCCCCCCGGCGGTGGGACTGAGCCTCGAACTGGCGCGCCAGTCCTTGGCCGCACTCGGCTTTCTTCACAAGAGAGGGATCATTCATCGCGACATCTCGCCGGACAACCTCATGGCAACGCGCGACGAGGACGGCAAGCCAGTCGTCAAGCTGATCGACCTCGGCATTGCCAAGGTCCTCGCGGCCAAGGGACTGACGGTGACCGGCACCTTCCTTGGCAAGCTCCGCTACGCCTCGCCGGAGCAGTTCGGCGGCGACGACAAGAAGCTGGACCAACGCAGCGACATCTACTCGTTCGGCATCGTGCTTTACGAGTTGCTTACCGCCAAGCATCCGATCGTCGGCGAGAGTCCCGAGGCTCTCATCACCGCCCACCTGCTCAAGCCACCCACCGGCTTCGACGAAACGGACCCCGACGGCCGGGTGCCCGAGGAGCTGCGGCAGATCGTCCGGAAGGCGATGGCGAAGCGTCCCGAAGAACGCTTTCCGTCCACAGAGGCGCTTTCGCAGGCGCTCGCCGAGCACCAACCGCACTTTCCCTTTGGCACCGAGGAGCTGGTCAGGGCGCTCACGCTACCGTCGGCGCCGACGCAACGAATTCAGATACCCGCCCCGGGCAGCACGCAGGACCACCTCAACGAACAGTTCCGTCTCGGCGCGACCCCGGCGCCGGCCCCGCGATCGACGGCGGACATCTCCGCGCACACGGCGCCGACGATCCAGGTTTCCGCTTCGCAGGCCGCCGCCCTAGACGCGGCCTCGGCGCAGCCACCCACAGCGGGAACAGGGGCGACCGCGATGCCTGGGGCGTCGTCGGCCGAACCTCCTCGAACCGGCACGGACGCGACGATCCTGGCGGGCACCGCATCGCAGGGGTCCGCGCCAGCGCTGCCAACCCAAATAGCGAATCCCCCGACCGCGGCAGCCGTGGCAAGGCCAACCACGCGTCCCCAATCGCGGCCGGAGCGCAAGCTGGCTCTGCCGATTGCCGCGGTTGCCGTCGGCCTCGTGGCGGTCGCCGCCGTGTTCTTCCTCGTCCGGGGCTCGCACCGCGGATCGAGCGTGCCCGCGGCCCAGATGCCCTCTCCCACCACCGTCCCGGCCGTCGCCACCCCCGCCCCTGCCGCCACAAGTGAGCCGGCCAGCCTTGTTCAGGCAGCCGAGCGCGCCCTCGCGGCTGGTCAACTCGACCAGGTGCGCGCCAATCTCGATGGGTTGTCACCCACCGCCATTGCCGCCCTGTCACCGGCGGAGCAGGCCCGCGTGCAGGATCTGCGCAACGCGGTCGCGGCGCAGCTTCGCAGGACAGCCGCTGGTGGGCTCGACGACGCCATCGCGAGGGGCGACGTGGAACAGCTCCGCACCACGCTCGCCGGACTTTCGAAGGAAGAAAGGGCGGCGCTGCAGGGCTCAGCCAAAGGCAAGAACCAACTCGCCCTCGCCGAGCGTGCCGTCGAGCTCGACGCCGCGCTCACCAAGGCCGACCGGGAGAAAAACTACCTCGCCGTCGTGCAGCAAGCGTCGGCGTTGCTCGCCGTGCTGCCCCCCGCAGGCCACGCCAAGACCGTGCGGGAAGCAGCGGCAACCGCCCTCGAGGCCGACGCCGACGCTCTCGTCAAGAAGGGACAGAGCGACGCAGCGGTAAGTCGCCTTGAGGCGCTCGCCAAGGCGTGGCCTGACCGTCCGGGTCTGGACAGCCGCATCGCGCAAGCGCGCAACGAACGCGACGCCGATCAGCACCTTGCCGCATCACTCGCGGCTGCCGCCGCGACGCGAACCGAGGGACGACCGGAAGAGGGACTCGAGGCGCTGGCGAAAATTACCCCCCCGACGCGCTGGCAAGCTCGCTTTAGCCAGGAGCGTGCCCGGCTCGAGCAACAGCTCGCAGAGCTAGACAAGACCCCACCCGTGATTCGGCTCAAAGAGGGCACCAAGCTCGAGTACAGCAAGAACAAGCCAGCGATCGTCGAGCTGCTGGTCACCGACGACCATGCGGTGAAGAGCGTGTCGGCAATGGTGCGGGTAGAGGGTTCCTCGTCTTGGGAACCGGTCCCCGTCAGCGGCACCGGGAGCGGCAACTTCGTTTTCCAGTTGGCGCCAGAGCTGCACAAGAACCAACCGGTTGACCTCTACATCATCGCTACGGACTACGCGGGTCACGTCGCACAGCTTGGCAACGCCGACAAGCCGCTCAAGCTCAAGAAGAAGTGGTCGCTGTTCTGAGCAACCTGGTTCGTGGGTCGTGGTTCGTGGTGAGAGCCGCTCGCGGACAGACACCGACTCTCGGTGGGAGCACCTTCCAGGTGCGACCTTCTTGACCCTGGCCTGGGTCGCGGCTAGAAGCCGCTCCTAGGAAGAAACACAAGCAGGGCGCGGGAGAACCGCGTGCAGCCCGCGCCGCAGCGCCGATGCCCACCCCTCACATAGGCCCGAACTCAACGCGTGTAGCCGCGCCCCCGCGCAGCCCAGCAGGGCAGTGGACGACGACGCGTAGCCCGCACCGCCGAACACCGGAAGGCGAAGCCGCAACCAGACCTGCGGAGCCGCGCCGTCGAGATTGGGCCAGATGCTAGGAGGACGAGGCGGTCGTGGACGCCGTAGGGGCGACCCGCTGGGTCGCCCGCGGGCGAGGCAGCGCCTCGCCCCTACACCCACCTATCGGGGGCTCAGCCTGACAACGCAGATGGTCCGATCTCGACGGCGCACTAAGAAGAAAATGGGGAGGGCCGGAGCCCTCCCCTGAATGCAGCACAAGAGACCAGTCCGACTGGCTTACACCAGCCCCTGGTCGATCATTGAGTTCGAAACCTTCATGAAGCCTGCAATGTTGGCGCCCAGGACGTAGTTGCCGGGCTCGCCATACTCCTTGGCGGTGGTCACGCACGCATGGTGGATGGCCTTCATGATGTTGTGCAGGCGCTCGTCCACCTCTTCGCGCGTCCAGGACAGGCGCAGGCTGTTCTGCGACATCTCGAGGCCAGAGGTCGCGACGCCACCGGCGTTGGCAGCCTTGCCCGGGCCGTAGAGGATCTTCTTGGCCAGGAACACTTCGACGCCCTCCAGCGTGGTGGGCATGTTGGCACCTTCGGAGACGCAAACGCAGCCGTTGTTGACGAGCGTCTTGGCGTCCTCGCCGCTGATCTCGTTCTGGGTTGCACCCGGAAGCGCGACATCGCACTTCACGAACCACGGGCGTTTGCCCTCGTGGTACTCGCACTTGAACTTGTCGGCGTACTCCTTGATGCGGCCGCGCTTGACGTTCTTCAGTTCCATCAGGAAGTCCCACTTCTCGCCCTTGACGCCGTCCTTGTCCACCACGGTGCCGTTCGAGTCGGAAATGGTGACCACCTTGCCGCCCAACTGGTTGACCTTCTCGATCGTGTACTGCGCAACGTTGCCGGAGCCGGACACCGCCACCACCTTGCCCGCGAACGACTGGCCGCGGGTCTTGAGCATCTCTTCGGCGAAGTATACGTTGCCGTAGCCGGTCGCCTCGGGACGAATGAGCGAGCCGCCCCAGTTGAGACCCTTGCCGGTGAGCACGCCCTCGAACGAGTGGGTGAGCTTCTTGAACTGGCCAAACAGGAAGCCGATCTCACGGCCGCCCACGCCGATGTCGCCGGCGGGGACGTCGATGTCGGCGCCGATGTGCTTGTACAGCTCGTTCATGAAGCTCTGGCAAAAGCGCATTACCTCGAAGTCCGACTTTCCCTTCGGGTCGAAGTCGGAACCGCCCTTGGCGCCGCCCATCGGCAGCGTGGTCAGGCTGTTCTTGAGGATCTGCTCGAAGCCAAGGAACTTCAGGATGCCGAGGTTGACCGTGGGATGGAAGCGCAGGCCGCCCTTGTACGGGCCGATCGCGTTGGAGAACTCGACGCGGAAGCCGCGGTTGACCTGGATCTCTCCCTTGTCGTTGAGCCAAGGCACACGGAAGATGAAGATGCGATCCGGCTCGCTCATCCGCTCCAGGATCTTGTGCTCGATGTACTCGGGGTGCCGGTCCAGGCACGGGATGAGGGAATCCACCACCTCCTTCACCGCCTGGTGGAACTCGGGTTCGGCCGGGTTCTTGGCGATGAGGCGGTCCATGAACGCCGCCACGGTTTGCTTCACACTCATGTCTTCCTCCCTTTTTTGTCTTTGCCCCTTCGTGGAGGCGCCGACACGGCGCGTATTGTCGTCAAAATGTCTAGTGAAATGCAAGGGGGGAACTTTCACAAGCACAAGCGATCGCCCCCAGGGCGCCCTCGCACCCGGCGGGGAGGCCGAGTTTCCCACCCTTGTTTGTGCCGGCGAGGTACCCGCACGTTGCTCGTATCGGCAACCCCGGAACTCGGCAGTTGCGACATCTTCTCATCATCCAAATTACAGTTGATCCTCTTGACGGACCATGGCCACAAGCCTATCTTGCTCACGGTGTGATTTTGCCCCGGGGCTGCAGTCGGCTCGTCCTTCCGCGCCCCGGCGGATGGGAGCCGAAGACCCAAGCGGTTGCTTCCCTACGACGCGGTACGACCGAGGGAAGAGAGGCCCCAGAAAAGGGACCGAACAGCATGCAACACGACAGCAGCCGGCCCCGCTACGAGCTGACCGACGTCGAGCCCGGCTACGTCATCATCGAGCGCGAGATGTACTCCCACGCGGCCCGATCGTACTTTTCCGCCGAACCCGTGCCGCCCAAGGAGCCGTACCGTGAAGGGTCGAAGGTCTGGGGCTTCTGGGAGATGGCCCAGTCGTTCCGGTTCGCGGTCCGCGACACCTACACCGGCGAGAAGGTCACGTTCAACGAGCTGCTCGGCCTGCTCTACTACGCCTGCGCCAACCAGAACAGCGACGTGTACCGCATCGGCGAGCTGGCTGCCGAAAGCAAGATCTCGATTTACGTCGCGATCACGTATGAGGCGCCGGACGGTTCGCGGCTCGAGATGCCGATCGACAAGCTCGTGGTGCTCAACAAGGCCTTCAACGAGCGCTTGAGGTCCAAGGACAAGAAGATCCTCATCCTCCCCGACACCTTCGGGCTCTACAAGGAGCTGTCCTACGGCCAGATCATGCTCGACTTCGGCCTCACTGCGATGGAAGAGAAAACTTAGGTCGCCTGCCCAAGGAGGGCGAGGAATGAGATTGCAAGAGATCGCCGACAAGTTGGAACTCGAAAAGCTCACCCCGGTGTTCGACAAGGACGTTACCGGCGTGTACATCTCGGACATGGTGTCCGACGTGATCGCCAACGCGAAGGCGGGTAACCTCCTCGTGACGGTCCAGGTGCACAGCAACGCGCTCGCTGCCGCCAACCTCGTCGACATCTGCGGCATCATCCTCGCCCAAGGCAAGAAACCCGCCGATGACGTGCTGAGGATGGCAGCCAAGGCGGAGATTTCGATCTTCTCCACTGCCCTGAACCGGTGGCAGGTCGCCACCAAGCTTTACGAGACGGGGATCCGCTGAGCCTGTGGTAAAGCGGCAGGCGTCGTCGCGTCGGGGGCAAGCGTGCAACTAAGAGCCGTGGCCAACCTGCTCGAGTGCGAGGTGATCTGCGCCCACGACGCGCTCGACCTGCAGGTCTTCTCGTGCTTTGCCGCCGACCTCATGAGCGACGTGCTCGCCTTTTCTCATGCCAACGCCCTCCTCATCACCGGTCTCACCTCGGTGCAATCCGTCCACACCGCCGATGTCGCGGATTGCAAGGGCATCCTCTACGTGTGCAACAAGCGGCCGTCCCCGGAAGCGCTCGAGCTGGCGCGCAGCCGGGAGATTCCGCTCCTATCCACCAGGCACACCGCCTACGAGGCGTGCGGCATTCTGTTCCAGCGCGGGCTCGCGCCCGCGACCAAGTCGGCCGAGGAGGCAGCGTGCGCTACGCACTAATGCCGCAGCGACAACCCGCGGCGCCGGCCAGTTGGTTTGGCGCGAGCCTGGGTCTTCGCGAATGGCCGGTTGACCGGGCCCGCGCGGGAAGCGGGGGACGTTACGGCAATGGAAGCTGAGGTCCTCTACCGCGAAGCCTTTCCGATCACTGGCAACGATTTCGAGCACGGTGGTGAGGTCGCGACTCGGGTCAAGTCGATTCTCAAGCAGCTCGGCCTGGCCACCGATGTGATTCGCCGCGTGTCGATCGCAAACTTCGAGGCTGAGATGAACGTGATCATGTACGCGGACACCGCCGAGCTTACGCTCGAGGTGCTCCCGGACGCCGTGCGCATCGTCATCGCGGATCGCGGCCAAGGGATCCCCGACCTCGAATGGGCGATGCAGGAGGGCAACTCCACCGCGACACCCGAGATGCGGGCGCGTGGTTTCGGCGCCGGCCTGGGCCTGCCCAACATCAAGCGCAACAGTGATGACTTTGCCATCGAGTCCTCCGTCGGCGTCGGCACCACCCTGCGTTACGTGATCCGTACGGACCCAAGGACCACGTGATGGCCATGGTCGAGCGTACTCACTGTGTCCTCATCGATAGCGCAAAATGCGTCGGCTGCGTGTCGTGCTCACAGGCGTGCCCCACCCGAGCGATCCGCGTGCGCGACCACCTAGCACGAGCCAATGAAGAGCTGTGCATCGACTGCGGCGCCTGCATCGACGCGTGTCGCTACGACGCGGTCAAGGCTCGGACCTCATCGGCCGCCGACCTCAAGCGCTTCAAACACACGGTCGCGATGCCGTCGCTCACCTTGTACGCACAGTTCGACAAGGGCGTGCAGCCGGGTCAGGTGCTGCGCGCGTTGCGTCATCTCGGGTTCGATTCCACCTGCGACATCTCGTGGATGTGCGAGATGTTGACCGGCGCCACCGACGCCTACCTGTCGGAGTGCGAGGGTCCCTGGCCGAAGATCTCGGTCACCTGCCCGGCGGTGGTTCGTCTCATCCAGATCCGCTACCCGGACCTGATCCCCCACCTCGTGCCGCTTGAGACGCCGCGCGAGCTCGCCGCCAAGCTGCGCCGCCGACGTCTCGCGAGCGAGCTTGGGCTCGACCCGTCGGAGATTGGTATCTTCTTCATCACCCCCTGCACCGCGATCATCGACTCGATACTCGCGCCGGAAGGGCTCGAGGCGTCGCACCTCGACGGCGCCTTCTCGATCGCCGAGCTGTATGGGCCGTTGCTCAGGGCGATCAAGAGCGACCCAGGGGCGGATTCCGCCGACGCGATCAGCGCCAAGGGGCTACGCTGGGCGATGGCGGGCGGCGAGATCTCGAGCATGCGCAACTCCAACGCGATGACGGTGCGCAGCCTGCGCGACGTCGTCTACGTGTTCGACCGCATCGAGTCTGGCACGTTCCAGACTGTGGACTTCATCGAGGCGTACATCTGCTCCGGCGGCTGCGTGGGCGGTCAGCTCACCCTCGCCGGCCGGTACGTCGCACAGCGCAACATCAGACAGCTCGCCCGCCAGATCGGCGACTCCGGCAAGGTCAAGGAGGAGAAGGTCCGCTCGATGCTGCGCGAGCACTTCTTCGACATCGAGTCGGAGATCCATGCCCGCCCGGTGCGCCCGCTCGGCCGTGACCTCCGCCAGGCGATCGCGTTGAAGCGCGAGAAGAGCGCCCTGCTCGAGCGCCTGCCGCGCAAGGATTGCGGGGCATGCGGCGCGCCGGACTGCGACACCCTCGCCGACGACGTGGTGCGCGGCGACGGCGCCCTCGATGATTGCGTGTTCATCAAGCTCGAGGAGCTCGAACGGAAACGGTGCGACCGCCGAGGAGGCGATCATGAGTAAGAAAATGCTGCTGCTCGAACTCGCGTGTCCCTACTGCCACGCGAACCTCACCCAGGGTGATCGGGTCGCGCTCGACGCCTTCATCCGGGACACACATCAAGACGGCCAGGTAGCGCTCTCCGCGGTCTTTGGCGACTACTCGGTGACAACCGAGCTGGAGATTCCGCCCGGCGCGGTCGCCGAGTTCCGTTGCCCGAAGTGCGACGCCAGCGTCATGCTCGCCATGCCGTGCAAGCTGTGCGGCGCGCCCATGGCCTCCCTCAACATCACGAGCGGAGGCTATCTTGAGTTCTGTTCCCGCCGCGGCTGCAAGGGCCACGCCCTCGGCGGGGTCGGGGACGTCGATCAGATGATGAGCCTGGTCAACCGCATGTTCGAGACGCCGTACGACTAGACGGCGAAGACCTGGCCGGTACCGAGATGTCAGGAACGAAGGCAAGGAGCCACGACTGTGAGTGAACATCGCATATTCGACTTTCGCAAGCAGCACTACGTCGGCGAAGAGGGCCGCCTGATCCCGCTCCTGCAACACGCGCAGGAGACCGACGGCTTCATCACCCGTGAACGCATCGCCGAGATCCACGCTTCGAGCGGCATTCCGCTTGCGCAGATCTACGGCGTCGCAACCTTCTACGCGCAGTTTCGCCTGCACCCGATCGGCAAGAACTTGATTCGTGTGTGCCACGGCACCGCCTGCCACGTGAGCGGCGCCAACGAGATCACCAAGGCGATCGAGGACCATCTTCACATCTGCAACGGCGAGACCACACCCGACCGCCTGTTCACCATCGAGACCGTCTCCTGCCTCGGCTGCTGCTCATTGGCCCCGGTCATCATGATCAACAACTCAACGTACGGGAACCTCACCGAGAAAGAGGTGAAGAAGGTCCTCAAGACCTACCAGAAGGCTGCGGCCGGGGAGGTCATGTGACCACGATCTCGGTGGGACTCGGCACCTGCGGCATCGCCGCCGGCGCCCAGAAGACCTACGAGGCGCTCGCCGCCAAGCAGGCTACGGGCGAGCCTGGCTTCCAGCTCGAGAAGACGGGCTGCATCGGCATGTGCTACCGCGAGCCGCTGGTCGAGGTCCGCACCGACGGCGGCGAACGCTTCGCCTACGGCAACCTCACGCCCGACAAGGTCGACCGCATCCTCGCCGAGCACCTCGGCGACGGCAAGCCGATCGAAGACTGGCTGGTATGGGCGGACGACGGGCGTGGCTCGGAGCGCGCATACTTCACCAACCAGACCCGCATCGTGCTGCGCAACTGCGGCAAGATCAACCCCGAGTCGATCGACGACTACCTGGCGGCGGAGGGCTATCGGGCGCTCAAGCAAGTCCTCGAAGCCAACGATCCCGACTCGCTGATCGCCTCGATCGTCGACTCCGGCTTGCGTGGGCGCGGCGGCGCCGGCTTCCCCACCGGCATGAAGTGGCGCTTCACCCGACTCGCCCAAGGCACGCGAAAGTTCGTCATCTGCAACGCGGACGAGGGCGACCCCGGCGCGTTCATGGATCGCTCGGTGCTCGAGTCGGATCCTCACTCGGTGCTCGAAGGCATGGTGATCGCTGCCTTTGCGATCGGTGCCGCCCAGGGGTACATCTACGTGCGCGCCGAATATCCCAAGGCGATCGAGCGCCTCAACATTGCGATCGCTCAGGCGGAAGAGCGCGGCTACCTCGGGGACGGCATCCTGGGCAGCGGCCTCAGCTTCCATGTCAAGCTCAAGGAAGGCGCGGGCGCCTTCGTATGCGGCGAGGAGACGGCGCTGATCGCCTCGGTCGAGGGCAAGCGCGGGATGCCCCGGCTTCGCCCGCCGTTCCCTGCCAACAAAGGGTTGTGGGACTGCCCGACCAGCATCAACAACGTCGAGACCTTCGCCAACGTGCCGTGGATCGTGCTCAACGGGGCCGCCAGCTTTGCCGCGATGGGCACCTCCAATTCGAAGGGCACGAAAGTGTTTGCCATGGCGGGCAAGGTCAAGCGGGGTGGTCTGGTCGAAGTGCCGATGGGAATCTCGATCAAGGAGATCATCTTCGACGTTTGCGGCGGGATGAAGCACGACAAGAAGTTCAAGGCCGTGCAGATGGGCGGACCGTCGGGTGGCTGCATCCCCGCCGAGCTGCAGAACACCGTGATCGACTACGAGTCGCTCAACAAGACCGGCGCAATCATGGGCTCGGGCGGCATGGTCGCGATGGACGAAACCACCTGCATGGTGGACGTCGCCCGCTTCTTCCTCAACTTCACCCAGCGCGAGTCGTGCGGCAAGTGCACCTTCTGCCGCATCGGCACCAAACGCATGCTCGAGGTGCTCACGCGCATCACCGAGGGCAAGGGCCGAGACGGCGACATCGAGCTGCTCGAGCAGCTCGCCGGGCTGGTCAAGAACAACTCGCTGTGCGGCCTGGGCCAGAGCGCGCCCAACCCGGTGCTGACCACCCTCAAGTACTTCCGCTCCGAGTACGAGGCGCACATTTCCAACAAGAAGTGCCCGGCGCATCAGTGCAAGCCCCTGCTCACGTACACCATCCTCGACTCGTGCGTGGGTTGTCTGATCTGCGCCAAGGTGTGCCCTACCAAGGCGATCACCGGGGAGCTGAAGAAGGTTCACGTGCTCGATCAGTCCAAGTGCACACACTGCGGCGAGTGCCACAAGGCATGCCGTACCGACGCGATCGCGGTCGATTGATCGGAGAAACCCATGGCACTAGTCAAACTCGAAATCAACGGCAAGCGCATCATCGCGGACTCCAACCAAACCATCCTCCAGGTGGCGCGCGAGCACGGCATCGCGGACATCCCCACCCTGTGCCACGACGAGCAGCTCGAACCGTTTGCCTCCTGCTACCTGTGCGTGGTCAAGGTGAAGGGCGCCCGCACCCTGGCGCCCGCGTGCTCCACCAAGGTCACCGGTGGTATGGTGGTAGAGACCGACAACGCGGAGATTCGCCGCTCCCGCAAGGCGGCACTCGAACTGCTCCTTTCCAACCACTACGCGGATTGCATCGGTCCGTGCCAGCTTGCCTGTCCCGCCGGCGTGGACATTCAGGGTTACGTCGCCCTCGCGGCGCTCGGCAAGTTCTCCGACGCGGTGCGCCTGATCAAGGACCGCAATCCCCTGCCCGCGATCTGCGGGCGCGTGTGCACCCGGCCGTGCGAGGTGAAGGGCTGCCGTCGCACCATGCTCGACCAAGCAGTCGGCATCGACTACATCAAGCGCTACATCGCCGACCTCGACCTGGGCAAGGCGGAGCCGTTCCGACCCACTCTCCCGCCCACCAACGGCAAAAGGGTCGCGATCGTGGGTGCGGGCCCGGCCGGGCTCTCTTGTGCGTACTACCTCGCGCTCAAGGGCTACCACGCGCAGATCTTCGAGGCGATGCCGGAGGCCGGCGGTATGCTCCGCTACGGCATCCCCGAGTACCGCCTGCCCAAGGAAGTGCTGGATCTCGAGGTGAGCCAGATCCTCGACCTCGGCGTGAAGCTATCGACCAACGTCTCGTTGGGCAAGGACTTCACCGTCTCCAGCCTGAAGCAGGACGGCTTCGACGCGGTCTTCCTCGGCCTTGGTGCCTGGGACAGCTCGACGATGCGCGTCAAGGACGAGGACACCGAGGGAGTGCTGCCCGGCATCAAGTTCCTCGAGAACTTCGGGCTGCGCCGCAAGGTGGACATCCACGGCACGGTCGTGGTCGTCGGCGGCGGCAACACAGCCATCGACTGCGCCCGCACTGCGCTGCGCCTCGGCGCCGACGGGGTCAAGATCCTCTACCGCCGCACGCGCACCGAGATGCCCGCCAACGCCGTGGAGATCGACGAGGCCGAACACGAGGGCGTCAAGATCGAGCTGCTCGTCGCCCCCACGCGTGTGATCAAGGAGAACGGCCGTGTCGCCGCCCTCGAATGCCTGCGCATGGAGCTCGGCGAGCCCGACGCCTCCGGCCGCCGCAGCCCCAAGCCGATACGCGGCTCCGAGTTCGTCGTCAAGTGCGACTTCGTCATTGCGGCGATCGGCCAGGCCACCAAGGTGAGCGAGCTGGTGGGTGGGAAGGTGCCCAACTTCCTGCCTTTCGGCGAGACGCTGAACCTCACCAGGTGGCAGACCATTCAAGTCAACGAGCGCACCTTCGAGACCAGTGTCGAGGGTGTGTTCTCCGGCGGCGACGTCGTGACCGGCGCCGCCACCGCGGTAGAAGCCGTCGCGGCGGGACGCAAGGCCGCCCACGCCATTGACCGCTATATCGCGACCGGCAAGGCCGAGCCCGAGCCCATGGAGTTCGTCAGCCGCAAGGACCTCTTCGCCAAGGTGACGGTCGCGGACCTCAAGTCCTCCCAGCCGATGCCGCACCGCCCGATGCCTCTCATCCCGCCGGTCGAGCGCAAGGGCAGCTTCACCGAAGTGGAGCTCGGCTACACCATCGACGACGTCGCCGGGGAATCCGCGCGCTGCCTCGAGTGCGGCTGCACCGCCCTCTTCGATTGCGACCTCCGCCGCTACGCGACCGCCTACCAGGTGGAGCTCAAGTCGTTCCTCGGCGAGGCCAATCGCCACCAGGTCGATCGCAGCCATCCGTTTATCGAGCTCGATCCCAACAAGTGCATCCTCTGCGGCCGCTGCGTGCGCATCTGCGCCGAGGTGGTAGGCGTGGCCGCGTACGGGTTCATCAACCGTGGCTTCGCGACGGTGGTGAAGCCCGCCATGGGCGGCTCGCTGCTCGACACCGACTGCACGAGCTGCGGCCTATGCATCGGCACGTGCCCGACCGGTGCGGTGGCGCAGAAGCTGCCGCTTGCCAAGCCGGGCCCGTGGGCCACCGAAACTACCGAGTCCGTTTGCCACTACTGCGGCGTCGGCTGTCCCCTTAACTACCACGCGTATGGCGGCGCCTTGATCAAGACCGGCCGTCGCGAGGAGAACCCCGTGACCTTCGGCAACCACTGCAAGAAGGGGCTGTTCGGGTTCGACTACGTGCAGGCGCCAGACCGCCTCATGAAGGCCAAGATCAGGCCGGGTCGCGAGCTGCAAGACACCACCCTCGACGATGCGCTGTCGTACGCCGCGCTGCGCCTGAAGGAGCTGTCGCGGCGCTACGCGCCTGAGGAGATGGCGGTATTCGTCTCGCCGCGGCTCACCAACGAGGAGATCTACCTCGCGCAGAAATTCGCCCGCGTCGCGCTGCGCACGCACAACGTCTCGTCGTTCGCCCAGCTCGTCAACCAGCGGTTCGCCTGCCCCGAGGTGTTCTCGACCGCGACGTATCCCGACCTCGCCGACGCGCAAGCCGTGCTCGTGGTCAACTCCAACCTCGATGAGGAGCACTTCGTCGTTGACCTGCTCGCCAAGCGCGCGATCCGCAACGGCGGCAAGCTGATCTACATCGGTAACGCCGCCAACCGAACCGCACAAACGGCCGAGGTGTTCCTGCACTGCGAGCCCGGCAGCGAGACGACCGTGTTGCTCGCGCTGCTCGGCCGCTACGCCGCAAAAACCCGGAATGCACTTGACGAGAACGCGGAACTGGCGCACGCCGTGGCCGCGGTGGACGCCGCCAAACTCGCGGCCGCCGGTGTCAACGCCGCCGATCTCGATGCCGCCGCGGATCTGCTCGCGCGCTACATCCTCAAGGTGATGTTGTTCAACAAGGACTATCGCGGCCTGCGCGTTGCGGGCGACGAGCGCATCTTCGTCGCCGCCGCAGACGCACTCGGGATGTCCTACTTGGCCCTGCGTGAGAAGTCGAACATGCAAGGCTTGCTCGATATGGGCGCCTCTCCGAGTTGGCTGCCGGGCTACGTCTCGCTCGACGACACCGCTGCGATCGAGGCGCTCGAAAAGGAGTGGTGCGTCGTGCTGCGCGACCTCCAAGCCGACCGGCCCGACCTCGGCCGCGCGCTCGCCGAGAAGCGCATCAAGGTCGCGGTCGTGCTCGGTGAGGACCCGCTCGGCAACCCAGGCTTGCCGGAGGACCTGCGCCAAGGATTGTTCGCCACCGACTTCCTCCTCGTGGGTGACCTCTTCTTCACCACCACCGCGCAGGCCGCGAACGTGGTGCTGCCGCTCTCCGCGCTGCCGGAGACGAGCGGCACGCTCACCAACCTCGAACGCCGCGTCCAGGTCGTGCGACAAGCGGTCCCGCCGCGCAACGGGATGGAGAACTGGCGCATCGTGTGCGAGCTTGCCGCCCGCATGGGCTTCCGCTTCAAGATGCGGTACACCTCTCCCGCCGAGGTGACCGAGGAGATTCGCCGCGTCGCGCCGATCTACCGAACCGTCGTAACCGAGGGTCCCGGCCAGGATGGGATTTGGGACGCCGGGCTCGCCGGGTTGGCGAAGGCGCCACTTGACTTCTCCGC
This sequence comes from Thermoanaerobaculales bacterium, assembly GCA_044447965.1. Classification (GTDB taxonomy): domain Bacteria; phylum Acidobacteriota; class Thermoanaerobaculia; order Thermoanaerobaculales; family Thermoanaerobaculaceae; genus DATIYW01. The sequence goes on from JBIOGJ010000007.1 coordinate 70,432, forward strand.
GCTTGCCACCCCCGCGCCGCCCGATGCGACACTCTTCCTCGACGTGCTCGAGTCGCGCTTCGCGCAACGATTTGCCGACGCCTTCACCGCCGCCCGTGCCGCCCACGAGGCGTCGCAGAAACAGTAGGGGCGACCCGCCGGGTCGCCCGTGCCGGAGATCCGCAAGGTCGAAGTGCGACTGCCAGACCGAGATCCCGTAGCTGGCGCAGGCGCCCTCGCCTGCGATCCCGGTCCCACGACTTCCTTGGGCGCTCCCAAGCAGGCGGGCGGGGCGCCCGCCCCACGAGAGTCTCCAAGTGGCCGCAAGCGCGCGGGCAGGCCGCCCGCCCCACAGCGCATTACCAGAGCAAGCCGAGGTCGTTCGTCTGCGCCTGCAGCCGGGCGTGCAGGTCGTTGACCGCTGCCCAGACCTCCGGCACCATGCGGCGTGGTGCCGGCCATATCCCCCACTTCAACCGCGACGGGGCGCCGAAGTAGATCCCGTCGATCAGCACGCTCGCCAGCACCTCGGCGCCGGAGAGCAGGCGGGGCAAGGCGAGTGCGACCGACGAGACGCCAGGGCCGACGTAGGGCAGGAAGCCCAACTCCCGCACCTTGTAGTTGCACTGCCGCGCCGCGCGAGTGAGCATCTCGGATCGCTCCCGGTCCGGTGCGCGCACGTCGTCGAATGCAATCACCTCGGCGCTGTGCGGGCCGAATGCGGCGCCGTGTCGCGATACGCTCCCCTCCCAACCGTGACGTCGTGCGGCGGCCAGCGCGCGCGCCCACATCACGCCGAGGCCGAGCCCGCCGACGCGTTCGGGGGCGAGGCCGTTGCCGTCGAAGCGTCCGCGCCCATCGCAGTTCGAATCGTGGAACGACGCCTGCGCGAGCCGATCGACCGGGTCCGAGACGATGAGGAATAGCCCGGCAAATTCCGCCCGCCGCGCGGTGCGAAGGAACGGCTCAAGTAGCATGCGATTCGGCTCGAACTGCACGAGCCGCACGTCACCCTCGGCGCCAAGCGGCGGCACCCCGGTTGCAGCCACGAACAGGACCACGTCGCAGGCCCGCATCATCTCGTCCACGGTCGCAGCGCGAACTGAAGGCAGCGGGTAGCGTCCTCGCCACACGGCGATCGAGCCTAGCTCTAGGAGCCAGCGCTCCTGGTTCGCCGCGTCGAGGTCATAGACGAGCAGCTCGCGCACGCCCGAGGCTCGCGTCGTCATGGCCGCGAGCAGCGTCGCTGCCACCCCGCCGACCCGGCCCAGCCCTGCGATCCCCACCGTGACGCCGGCGCACGCCGGCGGCGCGGCGAGCCGCTCGAGGTAGCGCAGCACGCCCGGCGTCTCCGCAAGGTACGTCCAACCCCGGCTCCGCACGCGTCGCGGCGCAGGAGGCTCGAGACCGAAGCGAGGATGCCAGCCCGGGGCGGCGATCCACGGCTCGCCCCGCGGGTCGCCCTCCCGGGGATGGAGCACGTACTCCGGCTCCGGCGCGGACCGGCGTCGTCGCGCCCAACCCAAGCGCTCGGCGGTGGCGCTGTCGTCCGCCAACACCGCTCCCCCGTTTCCGAACAGCTTCACGCGTCGCTCCAGCGCTCGCGGTGCGCTGCGTGGCTTTCCGGGTGCAGCCGCGCGAGCGTCTCGATGTCCTCGGCCAGCAGCTCGGATGGAAAACGCTCCCTCGGCGGGACGAACCCTTCGGGCAGCGGCGGGCAGCGCGGGATGCGCACCACCGCACCGAGGTCGCGCACTGACAGCAAGCGCCCCTCGCGCTGACGGAAAGTCTCCTCGATCGCTTGCAGCAGGCGGCGCGCCTCGTGGAGTACGACGCGCGAGAAGTCGAGCGCCGCCGGACCACCGAGGCCGAGGTGATGCGGATAGTGATACGGCAGGCAGTCAGGCAGTGACGGCAGCAGCGAGCCGGCCTCGAGCGGCTCGCGCCCGACGATGCTCCACCCGCCGAGGTACGGCGCGACCGCGCTCTCGCGCAGCACCCCCTGCCATCCCGGCACGACCGCGAGGCAGCGGTGCGGGATGCCGCGCAGCTCGAGGGTGGCGCGCACCTCCGCGCTAGTCACGCCGATGAGCACCTCTCGCACGGCGACGCCGACCTCACGCGCGGTGGTCATCGTCTGTATCACGGCCTCGCCGCTGTCGAGGAACGGTGCGAGCAGGACCGCGTTGCGGCCCAGCTCGCGCGCGACCGAAAGCTGCAGATAAAGCGGCGGACTGCCGTGCACTGGGAAGGTGCCACCTTCGTACCCTTGCCAGGTGAGGCAGCGCTCGAGCTCGATGGCAATCGTCGGAACGTTGCCGACGATGTCGCGCGAGAACTGCCGGCCGAGGCCGAGCACGACCCAGCGCCGTCCGGCGGGCGACGCCTCCAGGCGTTCCTTCGCCCACGCAACCACGCGCCGCTTGAGCTGGTCTTCCTGCAGATGGAGCAACGCGTTCCCGGGCGCCAGCTCGGCGAAGAAGCGCGCGATCGCGCGCCTCCCCTCGGCCAGCCTCGCGACCACCTGCGGCGCATCCGCGAACGGAGCCTGCAGCACGCTCTCCATGTCCCAGACGAGAACGAGTGGATTCGCGAGCCGCAACACTGCGAGCGAGCCGCCACCCACCACCGACGTGCCCTTGCGTCCCAGCTCGGTAGCGCCCAGCTCCTGGGCCGCCGCGAGTAACTCGCCGCCGCCCTCACCCGTCAGTGGCAGCAGCGCGAAGAGCAAACCGGCGTCGAGCCACCGTGTCATCGCTTCCGCGAGCAGGCGTTGCAGCGACGCCGGCTCCCCTCCTGCGGCGGCGATCGCTTCCACCAGCGCGCCTTGCCCAACGAGGCGGCCGCTCGTTGCCCGCGCGAGCTTCTCCTCGCCCAGCAGCACCGGCAGCGCCGCCGCCGACACCGGCCGCCACGCGAGCGCGGCGAACGGCGTCCGCGCGCCGTCACGTGTTGTGACCAGCCGGTACACCGTCCTCGCCTGCGCGCGTGCCGCAATGTCCCGCCCGCCAGCCAGCGACGCGAGCACGGGTAGCCCGCCGGGGAGCTCGGCCGTGCCGTTGCTCACCTCGAGCCGGTCCGCGGGCGCCGCCACCGGCTGCTTCGCCGCCGGGTAGTTGACGTAGAGGTTGCGCTCGAGAAGCGTGCGAGCCACGAGCGGGTGGCACAGCGCTTCGAGGTCCTCGTCGCGATCGAGCGCCGCGCGCAGCGAGGTGGAGGAAACCGAGTGCACACGTGGCGGCGCAGGCATGGTGGCAACGCCGCCGCGGAAACGCCCGATCCGCTCCAGCAACCCTTCGGGCTGCGCGCCGTCGCGCATCACCACGATGTGCGGCAGCTCCCAGATCTCGCTGCCCTCGCTCGCGTACGCGCTCGCACCCGCGAGCACGTCTGAGCCCACCACGAGCTGCAGTCGCCGCTTCCCGAACGCGCGACGCAGATGGCGTAGTCCCGCCTTGCTCGCGAGGTTGACGGGCGGCCGGAACGGGGCGAGGAATACTTCCGGCGTCGCGGCGAGCGCCATCCATGCAAGCTCCTCGCGGGTCTGGCGCGGCAGCGCGTGCTTGCGCCACGAGTAATCGTCCATCTGCACGATCGCCTCGTCGGCGTACTCCAGCGCCTTCCCCACGACCGCCTGATGCGCGGTGGTGAACGGATCGAACGTGCCGGGGATGAACGCGGCCGAGGGGCGCTCGGGAAAGTGCAGTTGGGGGCGCAGCCCGGCGCACGCCTGCTCGAGGTGGTTGAGCGCGGAGGCGACGAGGAAGAAGCGCACGCGATCGCCGTGCCGGTGCGTGACGAGCGAGAGGAGCTTTTTGCTCGCGAGCGCGAGGAACGCGCGCAAGCGCTCGACGCGTTGCGGCGCGCGGGATAGTCTTTCGAGTACCATGCCTGCCTGCGCGAACCCCTCGGCCACGGTGCTCGTCCGCGTCTCCGCGAGCGCGCCGAGTAGCATCCCGACGAGGCGCCGCAGCACCGCGTCGCTCCCTCTCCCGCGTGCGGGAGCAGGCTGGAGTGAGGGCGCTGTGCCGACTCGCTCGGCGTCCAGCGAGACGAGCACCCAGCCCACCGTTTGCAATAGCAACCGCTGCAGCGATTCGTTGCCGCGCCGGACGTTTCCCTCGACGTCCTCGATCGCCTCAAGGAACTCCTGCTCCGGCAGGCTCGCGAGCACGGGCCCTAGGAACCGCGGGATGTAGCGCGTCACCGCCTCGGCGTCCAGCTCGAGCGAGCGCACCAGCTCGACCATCAGGTCGTTGCGCTGCGGCACCGTGAGGAGCGGCAGCACGCGCAGCAGGCAGCGCCCGGCATGGAAACGCGTCCCCTCCACCCGGCTCACCTTGAGGAGGTTGGCGAAGTGCGACGCGACCTCGCTCGTGAAGTACGAGCCCGGATCGCGATCTTCCTCGTGGCGGAGGAACGCCGTGGCATTGAGGTAGTCGCAATTGACCTTCTTCTCGACCCAGTCCACCCGACTCTTGAGGTTGCGCAGGAACACCTCGCGCACCGGGTCGTGGACCTCGTGTCGCAGAGAGTGGCATCGCTCGGCAAGGGCTGGCAGCTTGCAGGCAGTTGCCAGCTCCTGCAGAAGGAACAGCTCGGCGACGGTGGCGCGACCGTCGATGCGCTCACCGAGGCGCTCAACACAGCGCCGCACGCCTGCGGTCAGCTCACCATGCTCGCGGCCCTCGCGCGCGAGCGCGAGCAGCAGCAGCCACGCCATCAGCCGCGTTGCCAGCACGGGATGCTCCATCCACGCCTCGGCGAACTGGAGCAGCCACGGTCGGTCGCCGGCGGGCTGCACCGACATGCTCGCTTCGAGCGCCTCGCACACGTACAGCCCGACGAGCGGGCGCGAATCGCCCAGGCGCGCCTCGAAGCTCGCCTTGATCAGCTCCCACGCGCGTTGCTTCACCTCGGCGTCAGCCTTGCGCAGCAGGCGCCGCACCACGATCGGGATCGCATAGAGCACGCGCTCGGTCGCCGCCATGTCCTCCTCCGCCTCGGCGCCGGCGAGGTCGAGCAGCGCGAGCACGCGCTCGAGCTCGTCGAGCATCGTGCGCTCGGGGCGCAGCACCACGCCCGCGGGGAGGTCCTTGCGCCAGAAATCCTCCTTGCTCGCGAGCAGATCCGCGATGCGGTTGGCCGCGTGGTAGCGAATGTCGTCGTCGCGGTGCGCGAGCAGCTCGATGAAGAAATCGAGCGCCATCGCCTTCTGCTCCTGCGACAGCGCCGGCGAGTACTCTCCTAGGATCGCGAGGTACGTGCGCAGGTCGCGCCAGCGCTCGAACGAGCGTGCCTCTTCGAGCAGCGCGCGCAACGCCGGCAGGTCGCGCAGGCGTTCCATCACGCCGAGGTTGTGGGCGGTGACGAACAGCCGCCGCACAGTGGCGACGTTGCGCCCGGTCGCGAGCGCGACCGCATCCGGTCGCTCGCGGCCCGCGAGCACGCCCACGATGTCCAGCTCCACCGGCAACTGCGGCTTCGGTGGCTGCGGGCAGGCGAACCCGGGCGGATCCAGCTCTACACCGAGGAACTGCAGGTACTCCTCGAGGTCGCGCAGCTTGCGGTACACGCCCCGGTACCGGCGGATCTTCTCCTTGTCTGGGCTCTCGAGCTTGTTGCGTATCGCGTCGAACGCTTCCTCCAGCGAGATGATCCGCATCGTCTCGCGCCCCGTCTCGTCGGGCCACTCCTTGACGCGGAAGTCCGCGTAGATGAGCAGCAGCGTCTCGATCGGCAGCCGCACCAGCTCGAGATCCCAGCACGAATGGTTGGTCGCGATGTGGCCCAGGCCGGGCAGCTTGCGGTCCGCGTAGAACGTGTTCGTGTAGTAGTAGTGCAGCCGCGGGATGCGCCGCACCTCGTCGCCGACGCAGCCGAACTTCCCGATGTCGTGCCCGATCGCGGCGCCGTGCAGCAGCGGCAGGTCCACCGCCGCCACCTTCGCGAGCTGGCGGCCGATCCACAGCGAAAGCCCGGTCACACCGAGCACGTGCTCGTATAGCGTCAGGCCGCGCCACTGTTGCGCCATCGCCATCGACACGAGCACCGCGTCGTCGGTGACCACGCGCAGCATGCGGCGGTACTCCTCGCCCGACGGCCAGCGGGCAATCTCCTCCTCCGCCAGCGGCACGAACGCCAGCCGCTGAATGATCCCGTCGCCGCCCTCGCGAGCCTGCTCGGCAAGCACCGCCTCTGCGAGCGGGAAGAAGAACCCCGCGACGCGCTCCAACTCGGGCGTTGGCTCCGCGTAGATCTCGGGGAAAAGTCGCCGGCGCGCCTCGCTGAACAGCGCCTCGCGCCAGCCGCTCATGTTCTCCTCACAGCTCTCGCCCGCGAGGTCCGCCGCGAGGAGCAGCGCCGAATCGAGTTCCGTCGGCGGCAGCGACGGGACAGATTTCGCCAGCCGACCGAGCTCCCACCCGCGCTCGGCGATCACCTCGAAGAGTGCCGATTCGCCCGTTCCCACCGCTCTCATCGGCTGAAAGTATACCGCCCGCCTCCGCGTTGCCGCCCGGTTCCCGCTCCGGCAGACCGACGGCCACGGTGGCTTCGTAGGGAAGTGCCACGAGGCGACGGCCCTGAAAACCCGTTTTGGGATACGGACCGTGTGACGCCTACCATCTGGGATCGAAGGTGAGCAATCTAGGCGTGCAGCAATCAGTCTCAGCCGCGACCCATGAGCGCCTCCGATCAACCCTCGTCGAGGCTCGCAAGACCGCCGGGCTGACGCAGGCTGAGCTGGCGGCGCGGCTCGCCCGACCGCAGTCGTTCGTGTCGAAGTACGAGCGGGGCGAACGCCGGCTCGACGTGGTTGAATTGCTCGAGATCGCAAGTGCGCTCGGTTTCGATCCCGCTGAATTGATCGCGAATCTGGCAAACTCAACCTCAGCGACGGCGAAGGCAAGGCGGCAGTGAAGATAGTCCACGTCGAGACACTGATCTCGCGTGGGACGTTCGCTAATTCACCCCTCTGGGGGTCAATCCGATCCGCCCTTCATGATGCGATTCGCGCCGTGGACTGGCCACACGGCAGCGGTTCTTTCACCATTTACCCGGAGCCCGGTAAGAAGCGCGGGGCCGGCAACGGCGTCACCCCCATCAAGGCGGGGCTCATGGCGCGGCTCAAGCAAAACGGTTGGAAGCTCGAGGAACGCATCGCCATCACTGCCAGACGACAGCCCGGCAAGATCGACGCGGTGCTTCACACCGACGCAGGCCCCGTGGCCGTCGAGTGGGAAACGGGCAACATCTCTTCGAGCCATCGCGCCCTGAACAAAATGACCTTGGGCCTCATGCAGGGCAAGCTTGCGGCGGCTGTTCTGGTCGTCCCCTCGCGGGCGTTCTACCGCTTCCTCACCGATCGCGTAGGCAATTGGGACGAGCTGGTCCCCTACCTCGATCTGTGGAAGTCCGTCCCCTGCCAGCAGGGCATATTGGAGATTGTCGTCATCGAACACGACGCGACGAGCACCGACGTCTCGCGAATACGCAAGGGTACTGACGGGCGGGCCCTCGAATAGGCCTCTTGCCGGCTACTTCCACTTGAAGAGTTCGCCCTCGTGCACGGTGGGACTGTCGTTGCCATCGAGCCGGTACTTCGAAGTGTCGTGGCCGCTGCGGCGCCGCAGCGCCAGCACCGCCGGCGTAAAGAGCGTGTTGAGGTTTGCACGCAATTCGCCGAGGATCTCGCGCTCGCGATCGAGCCGGGCGAAGCGCTCGATGATGGGTTGGCAGTCACCGATCTCGCAGCCGATCCAGCGGCGTCGCTTCAGCTCCGCGGCTACGTAGGTCGTGCCGCTACCGCCGAACGGATCTAGCACCAGTTCTCCCTCGGCGCTCGCGATGTCGAGCACACGGTCAAGCAGCTTGAGTGGCAGCTCGTTGGCACGGCGCCGCTTGAAGCGTGCGTGGCGCACGGGCGCGATGTCCGTCCAGACGTCGGTGAGGTTGACGCCGCGCGGGTTCATGCGGTCCTTGTAGCCTCCGTAGTCGCGGATCTCCCCGCCGCAGTGCCGGCACGTCTCGATCGGCAGGCGGGGCGGCTCGAACCGTGCCGGCCGACGCCCCTTGGTGAAGTAGACGAGCGCGTAGTGCGATGGGTAGAGACGGCCTGGGATCGGAAGCGAGAACTTGATGTCGATCGCGATCCAATGGCGGAACTCGAGCCGCGCCGACAGCCAGCTCGCCAGGTGCAGGTTCCAGCGCGGCACGTTGTAGAGGAAGAGTGCGCCGCCCGGCTTGAGCACCCGCACCGCCTGCTCCATCCAGGTGCAGCTCCAAACGTAGTAGGCAAGGTGGTGGCGGTCATCGTCGACCTCCTCGCCGTAGTCCTTGTTCAGGTTGAACGGAGGATCGGCGAAGACGAGGTCGACGGACTCGGCCGGCAAGGCGGGGAGCAGCGCCAGGCAATCGCCCTGGTGCAGGCGTCCGCTGGCAGTTTCGAACACAACCGGAGGAACGACAGCGCTAGGAGGAGCCGACGCGGTCAGCTCGTCCGCTACATTCGGCGTCAGCTCACGCCGCAGTAGGTCGAGCACGCGGGACGGTTCGTCCGTCAGCGCCTGCTCGAGCCAGGCGGGCAAAACACCAGCCGCCAGCAGTAACTCATCGGCCGTGATCCCCAGCGCCGCCGCGGCGTGCTCTACAACCGCCGATGCCGGCAGCGCCGCCGTGCGCTCGATCTCCTCGAGCTCGCCGACCGTTACCCCGAGCCGCTGCGCCAGCACGCGCCGCGTCAGTCCCCGCTCACGTACCAGGCGCGCCAGCGTCTCACCGAAGTGGCAAAACACCTATCCCGCCTTCCTCAGCATCACGATGTGCTCCTCGCGCATGGAATTGGCGATGCCGACGATGAGCCGGCGGATCGAGAGCTCCAGGTGCAGCCCACACTCTTCGCCGATCTCGATCAACCGCGCCTCCAACCCGTAGCGCACCTCGGGCGCCGCTGCGTCGGAGCCCATCGCTGCGCCGAGTTGCCGCGAGTTCGAGCCGACCACGACGGTGCAGACCCGCGCCGGCTTGAGCACCCGCGCCACCTCGCCCAGCACCCGGCGCATGTCGGCGAAGTATGCGCCCACCTGCTCCGCCCGGCCGCGACCGTTGAGCCCGATCATCCGTGACCGCAGCGCCGCCGTATCCACCCCGAGGTAAGCGAGGTGCGACGCGTCGTTGGCCAGGTAGTCCACCGCGAAGCTGTACGGCGGCGAGAACAGCACGCCGTCCACCGAGCCGTCCGCCAGATCGAGGCGCCGCGCGTCCCCCTCCAGCACACGCGCCGTCGCGAGCGGCGCGCCAATTTCCGCCCACACCCGCTGAAAGCGCTCGACCGTAGCGAGGTATTTGCCAAGCACGTCCGCGAAGAACCGCTCCGCGCTCTTGCGCCCGCTGCGCTCCGCGTAGCCGCGGGCGTCGAGGAATGCGAGCGCCAGCAGCTCAAACGCCGCCCTCGACATGCCCTTCGGCACGTAATCCTCATCGCGCACCCGCCGCATCCCCTCCTCGCTTGAAAGTGCGCGGAAGGTGCGGACGAGCGCCGCCGAATCGCCCACGATCGGCCGCAGCGGCTCGAGGTCAGCCGCGAGTGCCACCACCTTTGTCCGCGCCAGAAACGCGCAGAACGGGCTCGCGTCCACGGCAACCGAGTCGATCCCCATCAGCGCCGCCTCGACGGAAGTCGTGCCGCTCCCCGCCATCGGGTCGAGAACCACCTCGCCGGGTTTGAGCCCCATCACGTTGAGCAGCGCCTTCACCATCTGTGGGTGGAACTTGCCACGGTACGGGAACAGCCCGTGCGTGGCGTAGCTCGTCTTGAACCGGTGCGTGGCCAAGAACGAGCGCAGCCGCGTGCCGCTGTCCCGCGGGAGCTGCACTCCGCTGCCGGCGCACAGCCTGAAGTGCCGCGTTGGCTTGCCATCGATCGCGAGAAAGTAGGCGCTCCGCTCGAGCACGGCTCGTCGATCGAGTAGCTTCGCCTCAAGCAGCGCCAGCTTCAGCTCGTAGACCTCGTTGATCTCCGGTGACGCCAGGTAGCCCGTCGGCAGCAACCCCACGAGCGGGTCCGAGAGGCCCTCTAGCCGCGCGAGCGTGCTCTCCGAGGCGAGCTGCACGCCCGGCTCCGCGACGCGAGCTGCGGTTTCCCCGTTACCGTCAGCGGTCCACCCGCCGCCCGGCCCAAGCCCGCGCTCGGCTGCCTCCCGCCAGGTATCCGGCAAGAACCCCCCGAGCGCCAGCAGTCGCTCCTCCGGGAGGCCGAGCGCACCCGCCAGCGAGCAGAGCAGCGCCCGCGACGCCCGCGTCTTCCCCGACTCGACCCGCGACAGGTAGGCAGGATCTACGCCAACCCGCTGCGCGAGCGCCCGCAGCGCCTCCCCGCGCCTCGCCCGCTCCGCCCGCAGCACGCTGCCGATCTCCACGGAGGCATGCTATCTGCGTGTTGACCAGCTCGTCAACAGAGCGATAGTCCGAATGTTGCGCCACCGGCAGCGAAACACGGTGCAGCGGCCGACAGGGTCTACCTCCCACGGCGGCGGTAGAAGTCGGACTGGGCGCGGCGGGACACGCAGTAGCGATGGCGCGCTTGCTGCCGCAGGTGGGCATTGCCCTCCGCCCGCGCGCTCGGCTCGCCCGGATTGTCGGTGCGGGGCCTGGAGGCCAGGCCCCGCTACCACTGTCCGTTGCGGTCAGCGCACGTCGGCCGTGCTGCCCTTGACTTCCTTCCACGGCTCGGCGCGGCCACCGAGGTACTTGGCGAGGAACTCCTCAGTGCGGCCGTTGAAGTCGAGACGGTTCTCGGGGCGTGCGAAGCCGTGTCCCTCGTCGGTGTAGACGACGTAGTCCACGGGAAGCTTCTTGGCCCGCATCGCCTCGGCGATCTGGTTCGACTCGCGGACGTTTACGCGCGGGTCGTTGGCGCCTTGCCCGATCAACAGCGGCGCGCGGATCGCGTCGACGTGAAATAGCGGCGAGATCTTCCTGTTGAGCGCTTCGTCCTTCTCCACGTCGCCGACCCGCAGGACGAACTCGCTCTTGATCGGCGCCCAGTACGGCGGGATCGAGGCGAACAGCGTGCGGATGTTGGACGGGCCGACGATGTCGACGCCGCACGCATACAGCTCGGGGGTGAAAACGAGCCCGGCCAGTGTGGCGTATCCGCCGTACGAGCCGCCATAGATCGCCACTCGCTTGGGGTCCGCGATGCCCTTGTCGATCGCCCACTTCACCGCGTCCGACAGGTCGTGCTGCATCGCTCCCACGCCCCAGCCGCCGTTGCCGGCGTTGACGTAGCCCTTGCCGAGGCCGGTGGAGCCCCGGAAGTTCACCTGCAGGCATGCATAGCCGCGGTTGGCGAACCACTGCGCGTCGGGGCGGTACCCCCAGTTGTCACGCGCCCAGGGGCCGCCATGGACGTTGAGCACGAGCGGGAGGTTCTTGCCCGCGACCCCGACCGGCAGCGTGAGGTAGCCGACCAGCTCCATCCCGTCGCGCGCCTTGATCGTGACGGGCTGCATGGTCGCCAGCGTGTACTTGTCGAGCGCCGGCTGGTTGACGAAGATCAGCTCGCCTTTGTGGGTGTCGCGGTGGAAGGCGTACCAGCCAACCGGACCGTTGTCCACCTGGTAGACGACGATCCAGTTACGATCCGCGCGGTCGCGGCTGATCACGTTGAAGCTGCCGGCGTGAAGCTCCCCCAGGAGCTTGAAGTCGTCGCGCACGCTCGGATCGAGCACCTTCCAGACCGGCTTGAACACGTTGAACGACACCGCTTCGACGACATGCGTATCGGGCTGGACCATCACGATCCCGACGTCGCTCTTCGGGTCCGCCGCGAGCGCGACCAGCTCCTTGCCCGTTGCGACGTCGACCTTGATCAGGCGTGTGGTCTCGGTGCCGAGCGACGATTCGAGGTACGCGGCCTTGCCGTCGGCGGTGAAGTCCTCGATGCCGCCGTTCTCCCCGAACGGCCAGGTGATGAGGTCGCGCCACGGCTTATCCTTGGCGTCGCGGACGCGCAGCGTCTGGCTGCCGTCCTTCGGGTTCCTCGCGGTCGCGGCGCGGATCTGGAAGTCGGCATCGGTCGTCCAACTGATCACGTCGCCCGGGTTGGTGGTGTCGGGCACGACCGCCCCGGTGGTGAGATCCACGCGGTACATGTCGAACACGCGCCGATCACGCAGGTTAAGCCCCACCAGCATCTCGTTCGGGTGCTTGCGGTCGAGCAGCAGGTTCTCGGCGCGGATGCCCTGGAAAGGCGTCAGGTCGCGCACCACTTTCGTATCGATGTCGGCCGAGTAGACGTGGAAGTTCTCCTCGCCGGCGACGTCCTGGAGGAAGAGCAGGTGTTTGCCATCCTCCGCCCAAACGTGCAGGCGGATGCCGCGGTGCGTGTCGTTGGTGAGCTGGGCATCGTCGTCCTTTCCGATCGTGCGCACCCAGACGTTGAGCACGCCCGCCTCCGACGGCGCGAGATATGCGAGCCGCGTGGCGTCGGGCGAAATGTGCGGCGAGGCCTTGACCGGGTTGCCGAACAGGATCTCGCGGGGGATCAGCGGCGGCAGCTCCGCCCATGTGGATACCGCCGCGCCGGCGAGAATCACCACACCTACCACCATCAGTACAAGGAATCGCGTCTTACGCATCGCTTCGACCTCCCTTTCACTCCGAGACTCTAATACGAACCATTCTCGGAAGGGTTCCTGCTCACGGCTCGCGGAGACCATTCGCAACGCTTTCTAAAGCTCGGCCCTCGCTTATCGCAGCTCAAGGCCGATGCATCCCCTCCCCCGTCTCGCCCAACGCGTGCCCGGTTGGTGGCCGTAAACACATCGAGAAGCAACCGCGGCGGCCTACAGTGGTACGCGGGGACCCACCATGGAGGGCACGATGGCGCTGAGCGGTCGAGTCACGTTGGTCTTGCTGGCAATCGCTGCCGCGTTGCTGCTTCCCGCGCTTTGTCGGGCGCAGGACTGCGGAACGTGGAAGTACGGCAGCGTCCCATCCACGGGGGAACTCAGACCACCCGATCTGACCGCCGTCGCCTGGGCCGGAGAACACTTCGCGGCATCGGCGAGCAGCCAGGGTGCGGCTTACACGAGCCCCGATGGCCTGGGCTGGGCGGCCGCCACACATCCACCGGACGGACCGGTCATGGGCATGGCCTGGACCGGCTCGCAGCTCGTCGCCGTCGGCTCGCAGGGCGGCGCCTACACAAGCCCTACCGGAGACATCTGGACCAAGCGGACAGTCCCAGCGAGCGCTGCGACGACGGATTTCAGTTCCGTGGCGTGGAGTGGAACCACCTTGGTCGCTGTCGGCGCCCAGACCGCGCTCGTAAGCACGGACGGTGTGACATGGGCGGCGGCGCCTGTTCCCGGGCTTGGCGCTTCCAACCTGGGTAGCGTCACCTGGGGCAAGGACCGCTTCGTCGCGGTAGGTGGCCTGTTCGTTGCCTCATCCTCCGATGGAACGAACTGGACAGTGACACAGGTGCTGGGCGGGCCGGAGACAATGTTATCGAACCAACTCAACGGCATTGCGTGGAGCGGTATCCGCTTCGTTGCCGTTGGCTGGTCCTGCTTCTGTCACATCGGTGCCGGCAGCGCCGTCGTCCTCACGAGCGGCGACGGGATCACGTGGTCATCATCGGACACTAACCCTTTCGACCGGATGGCGCCTGGGAACATCTTCTCGACCGGCTTTGGATTCTACGCAACCGCCGGGGGAGGGGCGGTCTTCACCAGCCTAGATGGCTTGTCATGGACTCGGGAGGCCCAATTCGTGGGCACGGCGAATGCGGTCGCCGCCAGCGCGACGCAGGTCGTGGCAGCGGGTCGGGGGGGCATGACGGCCCAGAAGAAGCAGATTGATTGCACCGCGCCGCCACCGGTCGGCCAGACCGACGTGACCAACGCAACGATCGCCACAGCAGCACACACATCCGGGCTCGCCAGTACGCAGTGGGCGACCGACGCGGAGTTGTTCAACCCCGCGACCTCGGATACCACGGCGTTGCTCTACTACCTCCCCCGCAGCACGGACAACAGCATTGCCACTCGCCGCGGCGTCACCGTGCCGGCAGGCAAGGCGGTGCGTCTGTCCGATGTTGTCGGGCAGCTCTTCGGTCTGAGCCAATCAGCAGGAGCGCTCATCGTTTCCTCGTCAACGTCCCTGCTCGTGACCTCGCGCACCGCGACTAACTCGCTCTACGGAACGTTCGGTCAATTCGTCCCAGGCCTCCCTGAAGGCGCCGCACTGGTCACAGGGCAAGAAGGCCGGCTCATTCAACTGAGTGAGAATGCTTCCTACCGCACCAACGTCGGCTTCACAAGCATCAGCGCGCTGCCGATCACGGTCAACGTCGCGCTCTACCGCGCCAGCGGCGAGCGGCTCGCCACGGTGCCGGTCGCCTTGCCTGCGTTCGGCAGCACGCAGGTGACCGAGATCCTCCGCAAACTCGGCGTGGCCTCCGTGGACGATGCGTTCGCTGTGGTCCGCTCGGACACGCCGGGCGCCAAGTACTACGCATACGCCTCGGTCGTGGACAACGTCTCCAGCGACCCGCTCACCGTCTTGCCGGCCCTGGCCAGCAATTCGGAACCGCTGTACGTGCCTGCGGTCGCGCACAACCCAGGCCTCTACGGCACGATGTGGCGCACGGATCTCGAAGTACACAACCCTGGCGCTCTCCAAGCGACCTATCGGATCGAGCTGCTCAAGAGCGGCCAGGACAACTCGGCGCCGCCTTCCGTGACGTTCACGCTCGATCCGGGTGCAAGCTCCCGCTACTCCGATGTCGTCGCGAACGTATTCGGTTTCCAGGGCTCCAGCGCACTACGAATCACGCCGACTGCGGGCTTCGTGATGGCCACGGCGCGCAGCTTCACCGACACCGGCAACGGCTCGCGCGGGCAGTTCATCCCAGCCAGGCCGCTCTCGCAGGCGACCACGCCGCCGTCAACCGCTCGCTTGATCCAGCTCAGCCACGCGCCAACAGACTTGCAGTATCTGTTCCGCACCAACATCGGCTTCGTCAACGCGACGGGCTCGCCGATCACGGTACAGACCGACCTTTTCATGGCGGACGGCACCCCGCTCGGCTCCCACGTGGACACGCTGGCCCCGTACGAGTTCAGGCAGGACACGAAGATCTTCGAAACGGTCACCTCGAACTACGTGGACGACGGCTTCGCGGTGATCACGAGCAGCACACCGGACGCCCGCTTCTTCGCTTACGCCTCGGTCATCGACAACGTGTCCGGCGCCCCCGTGTACGTTCCCGCGTTGTGAGGGGCCAGCGCAGTGCAACGCGAGTGGTCTGCCGCCCAGGGTGAGTGCCCACGGTCAAACATGCGGCCGGCAGCACTCTCGCCTACCCCTTGTTGATGCCGAGCTGGGACCAGATCGAGTCGATGCGGGCTTTGACCTCGGGGCTCATGACGATGTCGCCGGGCCATGGGCGGGTGAACCCCTCGCTCGGCCATTTGCCGGTCGCATCGATGCCGACCTTCCTCCCCCACTACGGCATCCGACTCGAGCGGTCGAGCGGCTTGTCCTCGCCGCTGACGAACTCCATGTCACGCTGGGGATCGATGTTCCCCAAGGCGCGCCACGCGACCTCGGCGGGGTCGTGCACGTTCACGTCGCCGTCCACCAGCACGGTCACTTCGCAAGTCCTGAGAATCCGGCCTAGGCTTGCTTGGTGCCGCGCCGGAGCTTGCGGATGCTATCCGCGCTGATGCGGATCTTCACGGGCCCATCCCGATGTGGCGCTTGGACGGGGGCTGTGCCAACGCGGTCGGTTCCGGTGGCGGTCGCAGCTCCGTTCGGACTCCCCATCTCGGGCTCGACGGGAGCCGAACTGTCGAAGAAGATGTTCCTTGAGAGACGGGCGAGCGTTTCCGGGTCAATCTCCTCGAACTCGAGGCCCGCACGGTAGATCAGGACTTGCCGGCCGGCTTCGTCCACCCCGAAACCCCAAGCGCGGCATCGCCCGACCATTGCCCGCAGCGTCACTTCGCCATCGTCAAGCCGGATACGGATATCGCACGTTACTTGGGGTCGCAGCGAGTTGGTGACCTCGATCTGCACGCCACGCGAAGAAATGTCGACGATCCGTGCAGGCAGCGAGGTCTTGACCTTCGCCTTCATCCCCTGCTGGGGCTCCACCCTCGGTACGGCCCGGCGCTCCGTCATCGCTCACCTCGACCCGTGCAACGGCGTTTGTCGCAACTTCGACCAGTGAGGTGACTCTAGCACAGAATCCGATCGGCGTTCCTCCCTGGCCTGGCAGAGTGCCGCCTCGGCGCGGACGCCAATGCCGTCCGCATTCTTGCCATGCGACGTGCCCCAAGGTGCACTCGACGCGCTTGGAGTGATTCATACGCCTGATTACGATCGAGACAAGCACGGCGGGACCGGGCTTCGCGCCATGCCCTCTGGCTGCGAGTTGCTGGCCGTTTGACCGCCTCGCTGATTGAGGTGTAGTATCTGTTGACAGCACTTATTTGAGGCCGTGGACAAATACCACCGCTCCGCTCGACTGCCGGCAATACTCAATGCCGCCTTCTATGTCACTGCCCTGACGCTCGTTGCTCTGCTGCCCAAGCTGGGAGGTGCGGCAGCGGAGTCGCTTCGATGGTTCGTATACGTCGCCGCGCTCTTGCTCTATGGCGTTGGCTCCACCCTTGCACTCGCACACGAGCCCGGCGACCCGCGCGTGAGATTGTTTCTCGCGGCGGGGCTTCAAGTGGCCCTCAGCCTCGTCCTTCCTCTGCCCAGCTTGGCGATTTCGCCGCACTGGCTGCTTACCGTTCTCGTGCCGCTCCACCCATTCGTGTTCCTCATGAGCCTCGGCGTTTACGTTCACTTGGCCGCGATGATCCCGCGCCGCAACCCTGTCACGCTTCGCCACCGCTTCTGGATCCCGGCCAACTATGTAATCGGCGTGATGCTCTGCCTCTTTGCCACCGTCGGAAACCTCCATTTCGTTCTGCCAGCGTTCCCTTGGAGCATGAGCCTCCCGCTGCTCCGTCGAATCGTCGCTGCTACATACTTGGTCGCCGGAATCCAGTCGCTGATGCTCCTGCGTCACGCCGCACAGCACGAGGAGACCGCCCGGGGCCGTCAGCAGGCACTCGTGGTTTTCCTCGGCTTGCTGCCCTGGACGATCAACATAGGCTGCTCTTTGCTCCTCCCCGACGCCGTATACCCGGATCGGATCTTCCTCGCCGTGCAGCCTTTCGCAGTCTTCCTCGTGCCGGCCGGATTTCTAGTTGCGATTCTCGGCCTCCGACTCTTCGAGGTCAGCTCGTTCGCCCGCAAGAGCCTGATCTACGGGCTCACGGCCGGCCTTCTGGCGGTCGCAATCTACGTCAGCATGGCGGGCGCAAGAAACCTGGTGGGCCACCTACTGGGCGCCGAGATCGGCGGCTGGAACTCCGCCATCCTACTGGTTCTTACCGGGGTGGCGCTCGTGCCACTGCTGCAGCGGGTCACTCGCGCTGTGGACCGGGTCTTCTTCCCCGAGAAGTTGCGGTTGCGTACGCTCCAGGGTTCCGTGATCCCCGCGCTGGCGGGCTCCCGCCAGATCGACACCGCGGCCGCCCGGCTCGTGTCCCTCATCCGGCAGGCGCTCGGGCTTGTGAACGCCTCGCTTCTGGTTGCCGACGAGACGAGGGCGTTCTTCCGGGTACGGGCCCAAGCCGGAGAGTTCCCTGATCCCAGGGCGCGGGAAGCGGTCCTCACGAGGGACCAAGTGTGGGAGTGGCTCGCCACGAGGGAAGGTGGCACGCTGCGGGCGCGAAGGTTCCCCGACAGCTCTCCCGCCCTACCTCCCGAGCTTGGCCGCATGCTGGGTCTGCTCGGCGCACGCGATGGTGTGCCGCTAGCGTTTAACCAGGAGCTGGTGGGCCTCCTCGTCCTCGGCGCTACTCCGTCGGCGGTGGAATTCGACGCCGAGGATTGGCGCCTGCTCGAAGACGTGGCCCGGCAGGCCTCGGCCATGATCGAGAATGCACGGCTTTTCGACCTCGCCTCTCACGATCCACTTACCGGCCTTGCCAATCGGCAGACGTTCGAGCAGCGGCTATCCCACGAGCTTGACCGGAGCCGGCGCAGGTTTGAGCCATTCGCTGTAGGGCTCGGCGACCTCGACGGCTTCAAGCGCATCAACGACTCGCGAGGCCATCTCGCCGGCGATCGGGTGCTGCGCGCAGTCACCGGGGTGCTGGCACAGGCAACCCGCCGGTCCGACCTCCTCGCTCGCTTCGGCGGCGACGAGTTCGCCTTTCTCTTCGTCAACACGAGTCCGCATGGCGCGCTGCATCTGACCGAGGCACTTTGCCAGTCCATAGCAAACCGCGAGATCGAGGTGGAGGGAGGCCCACCAGTTTCCGTCACGCTCAGCGTCGGGGTTCATTTCCTTCGTCAGGAGGACGCGGTATGCTCACCGCACGACCTCATCCAGCTTGCCGACAAGGCGCTGTACGAGGCAAAGCGGCATGGTGGGAACCGCGCCGTCCTTTCGGGCGGATAGCACCTTCCTTTCGCATCCGTGCCCGCGGAAACGCTGGCGACATGCGCGACCAGCGGCCACGCCTCTGGGTTGCGTGCGCCCGCCGCCGGCCGTCGGTATCGTCAGATGGAACGACGCCGTCCCAGATTGTGAATCCAGCGCTCGACTGGTGATCCCAGCACCCTCGCGTCTTGCGGCGCTCTAGAGGTCGACTCCGAGCTGGCTCCAGATTGCGTCGATCTTGGCTTTGACCTCGGGGGTCATGACGATGTCGCCAGGCCAGGGGCGGCTGAACCCCTCGGTCGGCCACTTGCGGGTCGCGTCGACGCCGACCTTCGATCCCCACCATGGCATGCGGCTCGCGTGGTCGAGCGTCTCCGCCGGACCGCTCACGAACTCCATGTCGCGCTGCGGGTCGATGTTCCCCAAGGCGCGCCACGCGACCTCGGCGGGATCGTGGACGTTGACGTCGCCGTCAACCACCACGATCACCTTGGTAAAGCTCGCCTGACCGAGCCCCCAAATGCCGTGCATCACCTTGCGCGCGTGCTGCGGGTAGCGCTTGTCGATTGCCACAATCATCAAGTTGTGGAACACCCCCTCGAACGGCATGTGGTAATCCACGATCTCGGGCAACGTCTTCTGCATCAAGGGAAGAAACATCCGCTCGATGGCGAACCCCATGTAGCAGTCCTCCATCGGCGGCCGGCCGACGATGATGGTCGGGTAGATCGCATCCATGCGGTGCGTGACCGCGGTGACGTGGAAGACCGGATACTCGTCCGCGAGCGAGTAAAACCCGGTGTGATCGCCGAACGGCCCCTCGCGCCGCCGCTCGTCGGGGTCCACCCAGCCTTCGAGCACGAGCTCCGCGGTCGCCGGAACCTCGAGATCGATTGTGATGCACTTCACAAGCTCGACAGCTTCGCGGCGAACGAACCCCGCGAAGAGCAACTCGTCGATGCCCGGAGGCAGCGGCACCGCCGGCGCGAACATCGTCGCCGGATCACCGCCGAGCGCGACCGCGGCCTCAGTGCGACGGCCGAGGCGCTTGTTGTCCTGAAAGATGCGCGCCGAGTCGTGGTGCAGGTGCCAGTGCATCCCGGTGGTGTTGCGGTCGTAGATCTGCAGGCGGTACATCCCGCAGTTACGACCACCGGTTATCGGATCCTTGGTAATGACGTTGGTGAGGGTGAAGGTGCGTCCACCATCCTCGGGCCAGCATTTGAGAACGGGGAATTCGCCGAGGTCGACCTGATCGCCCTGCTTGACGACCTCATGCACAGGACCGTCCTTGACCAGCTTGGGGAAGATCCCCGCCACCTCCGCGAGCTTGGGCAGCGTCTTGACCTTGTCGAGCAGCGTCGTCGGCATCTTCGGCTCGAGGAAGAAGTTGACGCGCTCGGTCCACTCTTTCCAATCGGCAATCTCGAGCGCGCGCATCACCCGCGGGGTTGAGCCGAAGAGGTTGATCGCGACCGGTATCGTGCTGGCGGTCGGGTGCTCGAACAGCAGCGCGGGGCCCTGTTTCTTGACCACCCGGTCAGCGATCTCGGTGATCTCGAGGATCGGTGACACCTCGGCGTTGATCCGGCGCAGTTCGCCGGCCTTCTCGAGGACGGCGAGGTAGTCGCGCAAATCCCGAAATGCCATGGCTGCCTCCGGTCTCATTCTCGCACGGAGGCCAGCAATGCTACAGGCCTCGGGCCTCGGGCTTCAGACCTCAGGTACGACAAGACATGAATAGGTAACCTGCTCCCAGGACAAGGAGTGAGCGGCGTGCGCGTGGGGCCGCCGCTATACTTCGCCGATGTCGCAACGAGGACGCGCAGTGATCGAGCTCGGTCTTGCCGTGGCCGGCGCCGCGGCGGGGTTGTGGCTTGTGCCTCCTCGTTTGGGCGTTCGGGAGCTGCTGGCGGCCGGGCTGCTCGCCGCGGCGCTGGCGTGGTACTCGCACCGGCGGCGGCAAACCGCGGGCGAGGCGCCCGCGCCACCGCGCATCGCTGCGGGGCGAGCATGGCTCGAGGCGTGTCTCGCAACGCTGGCGCTCGTCGCGATGGCCGCGCTCGTGTTCTCGTTCTTCCGCGAACCTTACGACGAGGTGCGGCTTGCGATCGTGCAGCGGCCACCGGCCGAGCTGGCCATATGGGTCGGCCGCCGGCTGGTCTTCGCCGCGGCACAGCAGCTTCTCCTGCAGCTATTTCTCGCTCCCGTCTGTGGCGAGATCGTTGGTGGCACCGTGATGGCGACCTCGCTTGCCGCAGCGCTGTTTGGCCTCGCGCACCTGCCGAGCCCGACGCTCGTCGTGCTGACGTTCGTCGCCGCCTCCACGTGGATCTGGCTCTACCGGCGCGGCCGGCGGCTCGCGCCGCTCGTGGTGGCCCATGCGCTGCTGTGGATCGCAGGCTTTGCCATCGTGCCCGACCGGCTCACGTACGACATGCGAGTCGGCCGCGCTGCGGTCGCTGTGCGTCCCGGCTTCCGCATGCTTGACAGCGCCCTCGGTCGCTCGATCCTCCGCGAGGTAACGACGCCGTCGTACTACCAACGCCAGGGCGGCACCGACGCGGCGTTCGTGCAGGCGCTCTACCGCGACGTCCTGGGCCGCGAGGCGGCGCCGGCGGAGGTCGCGTTCTGGAAACGTTGGCTTCAGCATGATTCGCGCATCGAGGTCGCGAAGCACTTCGTCATCTCCGACGAACTCCAGGGGATCGTGCGCACGCTTGGTGACCGCTACCGCTTCCCGTTCCGGCGTTGAACCGACAACCGTGGGGCAACGGCCACCGCGTCCCTGACCGCGATACACTTCGGCGTGCCCCGTCGTTTCGCTCCGGTTGCGCTGATCCTGCTCCTTGGCTTGCTGCCGGCCGCGTTCTCCTGCCACGCCCGTTCGTTCTTCTCGCCCGACGAGACGAGCTACACCGAGGTCACGCTCGAGATGATGCAGGGCGGTGATCTGCTCGTACCCCACCTCGGCGGCCACCCTTGGCTGGAGAAGCCGCCGTTGGCCTACTGGCTGCTCGCGGCCTCGTTCGCGCTGTTCGGGTTCGGCTTCCCGGCCGCGGTGGCGCTCAACACGGCGCTCACGCTGCTCACGGCGTGGCTCGTCGCGTTACACGCGGGCGCGGAGGATCGACGCGCCGGGATGCTCGCCGCGGTCGTATATCTCACCATGTTCTTGCCCGCGGTGGCCGCAGCGACGGCACTCACCGATCCCGCCTTGACCCTCTTCACCACCGCCGCGCTCGTGACGTACCTGCGAGGCGGGCGCGGCAGCGCAGCGCTCAGCGGGGTCTTCCTAGGTCTTGGCGTCCTCACCAAGGGACCGGTGGCGCCGCTGGTAGTGGTCCCGGCGCTGCTGGCCGCGGCCGCGGCCGAGCGACGCGCCGCCGGATTTCGACGAGCAGCCGTCGCAGTTGGCACTGCGGCCGTCGTCACGCTCCCGTGGCTCATGGTGCTGGCGCGTCGCGGTCTGGTCCCGCAACTGCTCGACGAGTTCCTCGGCAAGCAAGTGATGTCTCGCGTCCTCGAAGCCTGGGCGATCGCCACGCCCTGGTGGTACTACCTGCCGGTGCTGTGGGCGATGGCGTTCCCGTGGGGGACACACCTGCTGGTCGCGCCCGTAGGGTGGCGCGTTCGCGCCTTGCGGCTCCGGCGCCGCGACCCGGTGTTCCTTGCCGAGGTGGCGGCCGTGGTGACACCGTTGGTCGTATTCTCCGTCGCCCATAACAAGCTGCCGCACTACCTCCTGCCCGTCCTGCCGTGGTTGGCGTGCGGGGTGGGCCGCGCACTCGCGGCACGGTGGGACGCACCACCCGCTCGCGCCGCGCGAATCGTCGGGGCCGTGGCCGGAGCGGTTGGCGCGGCGGTGCTCACCGCCACGGCGTGGTACGTGTCACACGACTGGGTCGCCCACTATCTACCAACCTGGACCGCGCCGGCGCTGATCGTCGGAGCGGCCGCGTTCGTACTGCTTGCCGCGCTTGAAGGCACCGGCCATCGGCTCAGCGCATGGATCGGCCTCGCTGGCGTAGGCGTGGCGCTGCAGCTCGGCCTTGCCACCGGCCTGGTGCCGTTCGCAGAGCGCGAGCGGGTCAACGCCGCGGTCGCTGCCGGAGTCCGTGACCATCTCCCACCGCAAGGCGTGCCGGTCGCGTACCGGCGCTGGCGCACTGCGTTCATGACCGAACGCCCGCTTGGCTGGCGCCAGGCGAGCAACCCCGAGGACCTTCACGCCGTGCTCGCCAGCCTCCAGAGCGAGGGACAGCAAGCTCTGGTGGTGTGCCGCGCCGATGCGGAGGGCGACGTGCGGGCGCTCGCGTGGGAGAACGGCGGCGAGGCGCGCGAGTGCTTCCGCGTCGATGGGCTTTCCGAGCAGGTCTTCGACGTCACGGAGTTCGTCGGGTTTGAGATCGCAACCCAGCGTGACGGAGCACGGTGGTTCTACGATTTCGATCGTGCCCTGCTTGGTGAGATTGGTCTCTCGGGTGTGGAGGGCGACAGCTCCGTCCGCAGCTTCCGATGGGCGAACTCGCCCGAGGCATGGCTGCCGATCGCGCCGCTGCCGCTCAACCGTAGCGTGCTCCGCTTGCAAGCATGGGCGACACCCTCGGGGAGCTCGCCCACGCGTCTGACCCTGCAGATGGGACCGTGCACGCTCGGCCCCGTCGATCTCGGCGCGACCACCCAGGAGTTCTCGTTCCCGCTCGCGAACGCGTGCTTGGCGGATCGCCCCACCCGGCTGGGGCTGCAAAGCTCGAAGATGGTGCGGCCGGCGGAATCGGTGCCGGGTAGTCGAGACGTGCGGCTGCTCGGCGCAGGCTTCGACTGGATCGCGATCGAACCGCTTGTCGCTACCACCGTGTTGGCACCCCCGTTTCCCGTTGCTGCACCCTGAGCAACACCACACCACTGGCGAGCGCATGGTCGACGGATCGTGCTGTGGAGCGGCCGTGCCAACGATCAATGGCCGAGTCGTGCAAGTGGCGTATCATCTCCCACCTCGGTGGAGCACGGGAGGAACCGTTTCAGATGTGCGGTATCGCATGCATTCTCGACATCCGGAGCGATCCGCGCGAGATGCGCGAGCGGGCGATCGCGATGGCGCGCCTGCTGCGCCACCGCGGCCCGGACTGGAGCGGCGTGTTCGCCGACGAGCGCGCGGCCCTCGCCCATGAGCGGCTCTCGATCGTGGACGTGGAGCACGGCGCGCAGCCGTTGACCAACCAGGCGGCGGACCGCGTCCTCGCGGTTAACGGCGAGATCTACAACCACCGCGCGCTTCGCGCCGAGTGTGGCGACTATGCGTTCAAGACCGCATCCGATTGCGAGGTGATTCTGCCGCTGTACGAGCGCCACGGTGCCGCCTTCCTCGACCGCCTGTCCGGCATCTTCGCCTTCGTGCTGTACGACGCAAGCAGCAACGACTACCTCATCGCTCGCGATCCAATCGGCGTCATCCCGCTCTACACCGGGCGCGACGAACACGGCAATCTCCACGTCGCCTCGGAGCTGAAGGCGTTGGTGCGGTATTGCCGCGTGATCGAGGACTTTCCGCCCGGCCACTACCTCACCCGCGGCCTCGCACAGCCGGTTCGCTACTACGAGCCGCCGTGGCGCAGCTTCGACGCGGTAGCGGATGCCCGGCTCGACCTTTCCCGCCTGCGCGAAGCGCTCGAGGCCGCCGTGCACCGCCAGCTCATGTGCGACGTGCCATACGGCGTGCTGGTGTCCGGCGGGCTCGACTCGTCGGTGATCGCGGCGGTCACGCAGCGGTTCGCCCCGCGCCGCGTCGAGGACGACGACCGCGCGCAGGCGTGGTGGCCCCGCTTGCACTCGTTCTCGATCGGGCTCGACGGCTCGCCCGACCTCGCCGCCGCGCGCCGCGTCGCGGGCGCGATCGGCACCGTCCACCACGAGTTCGTCTTCACCGTACAGGAAGGGCTCGACGCCATCCACGACGTCATCTACCACATCGAGTCGTACGACGTGACCACCGTCCGCGCTTCCACGCCGATGTTCCTCATGGCGCGGCGCATCAAGGCGATGGGGATCAAGATGGTGCTGTCCGGTGAGGGCGCGGACGAGGTGTTCGGCGGGTACCTCTACTTCCACAAGGCGCCCAGCGCTCGCGAATTCCACGACGAGACCGTGCGCAAGCTCGACCTGCTCTACAAGTACGACTGTCTGCGCGCGAACAAGTCCACCTCGGCGTGGGGCGTCGAGGCCCGGGTCCCGTTCCTCGACCGTGAGTTCCTCGATGTTGCGATGGGGTTTCGGCCCGCCGAGAAGATGGTCGGACCGGGCAAGATGGAGAAATTTCCGCTGCGCAAGGCGTTCGAGTCGTACCTGCCGGCGGAGATCGCGTGGCGGCAGAAGGAACAGTTCTCCGATGGCGTGGGTTACGCCTGGATCGACTCGCTCAAGGCCGCCGCCCAGATAAGGGTGAGCGACTCGCAGATGGACGGCGCACGCTACCGCTTCCCGGTCAACACGCCGCTGACCAAGGAGGCGTATCTGTACCGCGAGATCTTCGACTCGTTGTTCCCCGGCGAGGCGGCAGCATCATGCGTGCCGGGCGGACCGAGCATCGCTTGCAGCACGCCGACCGCGATCGCGTGGGACGCGAGCTTCGCGGCCAACGCTGACCCGTCCGGGCGCGCGGTCGTCGGCATCCACCGCGGGACGGAAACTGCACCGTAGCGCCCGCTCGCATCGGCTGGCGTCGCTCCTAGCGCTGCGCCTTGATCGTGGTGGGGTCGCCGGTCTGCTGGTCGATCACCGAGGCGGACGCCGCCACACCGGACCCAGAGTTCACCGTCACCACCACGTACCCCGAATCAATGGCACCCGCCGGCGTGTGCAGGAACGGCTGATCGTGCTGGTAGAACTGCCCCGGCGCATAGTCCCGCGTGTCGCTCCACCCCGCCGGGTTCCCGCTCGCGTCGTACGTCGTTACCGTCACGTTCGCCGTCGTCGTGCCCGTGTTCGTGATCCCGACGTTCGAACGGTAGTACGCGTTCTGCGTCAACTGCGGCAGCCACGCCGTCTGCCCCGCCGCCAACAGCTCCGAGGACGCCTGCCCAATGTAGTCCTGCCCGTACGTGTGCGTCGCATCCACCTGGCTGTACGTGCGGCTGGTGAGCAGGAACGGCTGGTCCGACTCCACCTTCATTGCCCCGGAGTCGGCCGTGATCCCGAGCTGCCCCGCCACGTCGTGCAGCAGCGCCTGGGAGTTGGCGCCGACCTGCATCGTCTGTGTCTTCGTCCCCGACGGCGCAAGAATCGTCAGCGTCACGTTCGCGATGCCGCCGCCGAGGTTGAGCAACGCCGCATCGCTCCGCCACCACGCGTTCCGGCTCGGCACGTCCTTGTGAATCACCGAGGGAAGCCACTGCGGCGCGATGCCGGTACCGGCGCTCGCCGCCACCTTGAAGTCGATCGTGGTGGGGTCGCCGGTCTGCTGGTCGATCACCGAGGCGGACGCCGCCACACCCGAGCCAGAGTTCACCGTCACCACCACGTACCCCGAATCGATCGCCCCCGCCGGCGTGTGCAGGAACGGCTGATCGTGCTGGTAGAACTGCCCCGGCGCATAGTCCCGCGTGTCGCTCCACCCCGCCGGGTTCCCGCTCGCGTCGTACGTCGTTACCGTCACGTTCGCCGTCGTCGTCCCCGTGTTCGTGATCCCGACGTTCGAACGGTAGTACGCGTTCTGCGTCAACTGCGGCAGCCACGCCGTCTGCCCCGCCGCCAACAGGTCCGAGGACGCCTGCCCGATGTAGTCCTGCCCGTACGTGTGCGTCGCATCCACCTGGCTGTACGTGCGGCTGGTGAGCAGGAACGGCTGGTCCGACTCCACCTTCATCGCCCCGGAGTCGGCTGCAATGCCGAGCTGCCCCGCGACGTCGTGCAGCAACACCTGCGAGCTCGCGCCGACCTGCATCGTCTGTGCCTTCGTCCCCGAAGGCGCAAGAATCGTAAGCTTCACGTTCGCCGTACTGCTCGAAAGGTTCAGCACCGCCGCGTCGCTCCGCCACCACGCGTTCCGGCTCGGCACATCCTTGTGAATCACCGAGGGAAGCCAGCGGCTCGTCGCCGCGGCCGATTGGTTCACGGTAAAGGTCTGCCCCGCGATCGTGAGGGTTCCGGTGCGCGCCGCGCCGGAGTTGGCCGCCACCGAAAGCGTCACCGTACCGTTGCCCGCGCCGGAAGCACCGCTGCTGATCGTGATCCAAGGCACGTCGCTGACGGCGGTCCACGGGCACGTCGAACCGGCGGTGGTCACCCCGACGCTGCCGGTGCCGCCGGCGGAGCCGAAGTCCTGCGAGGCGGCGGAGAGCGCGAAGGTGCATGGCGCAGCCTGATTCACCGTGAAGGTCTGCCCCGCAATGGTGAGGGCGCCGGTGCGCACCGCGCCGGAGTTGGCCGCCACGGAAAACGCTACCGTACCGTTGCCCGCCCCGGAAGCACCGCTGCTGAGCGTGATCCAAGGCACGTCGCTCATGGCGGTCCAAGGGCACGTCGAGCCGGAGCTGGTCACCTCAACGCTACCGCTCCCGCCCGTCGCCGGGAACGCCTGGGAGCTGGCTGCAAGCGAGAAGGTGCACCATGCCGAGGTCATCTTCTTGATCGCGACGTTGTCAACGTAAGCGCCTTCTCGCGGTGTGGTGGCGTCCGAGGAGATGAAGATGAACGCGAACCACACCTTCGAGTGGCCGAGGATTGACACTTTTTCGACGTCGCCAACCAGGACCTGGCTCAGCGGCAGGCTCTCGTGTTGCCAACCGTTGCTGGTGCCGGAAAAACCGTCGCCGGTGAAGTCCTGGCCGTCCAGCGAGAACATCCAGTAGACGATATCGGTTGGGTCGGCGGGGTTGCCACCGTCGTTGATGTCGGCCCACAAGTCGAAGTCAAGCGACCCCTCCACAGCGTCCGCCAAGGAGAACGGGCCGTACATCATGAACGTGCCCATGCTCGGCACGTACTTGCTGCACGGAGACTGCGGCGCGTTGCCACCCGCCGCGCACCAAGCGGCGCCGTTGCCGGCCGCGGTCTTGCAACTCACCTTGCCCCAGGCGGTCGGCCCAGCGCTCGCGGTCGAGGCAAGCTGCCACTTGCCGGGGAAGCTGTCCTCGAAGTCGTCGGAGAAAAGCGTCACCACGCCCGGGGTGCCACCCACCGTGAACGCCCAACTGCCGTGGGAGGGCGCCGCGGCCGGACCGCAACTGTTCTTCGCCAGGACCTTCCAGAAGTAGCTCTGCCCATTTGCGACCGTGACCGAGGTCGTCGTCCCGGTGTAGTTTCCGAACAGCGGTGGGTTGTCCGTGCTCCCGAAGTAGACATCGTACGACGTGACGTTGGGGGCCGCGCTCCAGGTCAACTGGGCAGACGTCGTGGCGGCGGGTAGCGCCGCGCCGTTGGCCGGGGAGACGAGGGCGAACGGACCGGGAACGCACGCGGGCTGCACGCTCACCGTGAAGGAGATGGTGTCGCCTGCGGAGCCGATCCCCGAGATCGAGAGCCCGCCCGGCCCTCCAGTGGAGAGGAACGAGGACGGATCGGTCGTGTCGCTGATCGCCGTGCGCGCCACCTCAGCGGAGAACGCGGCTTGGTTGATGATCCCGTCGCTCGTGAGGCTACCGGTGGGACGATACACGTACTCCTCGTCGGGAGGCCCACATGCGTTGCCCTGTCCATCCGCGGTGGTGTCGATGCGGTAGACGAGCAGACCCGAGCCCGGCACCGAGATCTCAAACGGCGCCACCTTCTTGCGGTACTCGAGCAGGAAGTACTCGTCCGGGCTGTTGGGCGAAGCGATCTTGTAGCAGTTGTTGCTGCTCGAGGTCAGGGGGTGCAACTGGTAGGTGCCCGAGGTGGTGATGGTCGGCACGTCGGCGATGAACCCGAGGTAGCGCCATTTGAGGTATGCGCCCATGTGCTGCGGCGGTTGTTTGTTGTTGGCCATCAGGTCCCACGGCCCGACCGGGTTGAGCGAGGAGTCGGACGAGCAGGTACTGTACCGGTAGAGATCCGGTGCCCCTAGCGTGTGGGTCATT
The DNA here is from genome assembly GCA_044447965.1 of Thermoanaerobaculales bacterium. Taxonomy (GTDB): domain Bacteria; phylum Acidobacteriota; class Thermoanaerobaculia; order Thermoanaerobaculales; family Thermoanaerobaculaceae; genus DATIYW01. The sequence continues at coordinate 98,983 of JBIOGJ010000007.1, forward strand.
TCGTGGCAGAGCACACCGTTGCCGAAGACATGAATGTAGCCGTCAAGCTGCAGGTCGTACTCCTCGACGAGCTTGCCGTTGATGCGTGCCTCCACCGCGTAGTCGGAGCTCATCGACCATTTGTGCGGCCACAGCAGGTTCGACCAGTCGGCCTGCATGGGCGCGCCCGAGACGATGAACACCACGCTGTCCACCAGGCCGTCGTTGTTGGAGTCGACGTTGAGCGTATCGGGGACTTGACCGCTGATCGCGTTGATGGCGTTGCCGAGCAGGATGTGCTCGCGCTGACCGCGCTGCGAGTCCAGATAGCCCTGCGGGTTCGACTTGGCGTTGTACGGCTTGTAGTACGCCCGCGGGTGCGAATCCTGGTAGGAGATGACCGTGCTGCCGCTGCTAGTCGGGTACATCCCGCTGTCGATGGCGAGCAGGCCGTACGACGCCTCGAGGAAGAACGCCTTCATCGAGGTCGCCCCGCTCCCCGTTGCGTTGAACCACCCGTCGTACACCGAGGGCGCCTGCCAAGCGTCGGTTTCGTCCGAGAAGCGAATGAACACCACGATGTTGTTGATCTGGGAAAACGCCGGCGCCGACTGCAACCCCTGCGCACGCACGGGCAGCCGCCAGCCTTCGGGGTATTGAGCCTTGGGGTCCGGCAAGAAGCGCGCGTCCGGGAGCAGGTTCGGTTGCAGACCGAGGGCGGCGGGATCCACCTGAGAGACGACGAGCCCACTCGGCAACAATTGACCGTCGGCCTTGACCGCGTACACGAGGTAGCCGGTATCGGGGTCGCGCACGACCGTGTAGCCGCCCGCGTCGTGCAGGCGGTTGTAGTACTCGTCGCCGCTAGCAAAGAGGTGCACCACCGAGCCGTCGGGCTGCGTCACGGTCTGCGGCACGTCGCGCAGGAACGCGGCTTGCGCGGTCGCAGCGAGTATAACCCAGACGGCGACCCCCAAAAGGCGCATGCCGAGCCAGCCAGGTCGCGATGGTTTGATTTCCACGTTGCCTCCCCAGGACTCTCGCTAGCGGGGCGAGAAGCGCGGGCGCAAGTCTACGGCACGGCACGCCGTTCGCAAAATGCCGGAACCTATCTGAGACAGAGATTCGGTGCGATGTCAGAGCGTGCTGCCCCGCGCCTTGCTCGGCGGCGACAGCCACCCCCTGGGGACCGCGGGCCGACCTCCGACGGGAAGCCAGCACCCCCGTAGCGCGTGCCCCGCCGCCGGGCGAGAGTGGTTCGCCCTACAGCCCGTAGTAAAGCTCGATCTCGTACGGGTGCGGCCGGTTGCGTACCTCGCGCTCCTCCCAACGCTTGCGGGCGATCCAGCGACCGATCAGGTCGTTGCTGAAGACCCCACCGGCGAGCAGGAACTCATGGTCGGCTTCAAGCGCTCGCATCGCCTCCTCCATCGAGGTGGGGAGCGCCTCGATCTTCGCTCTCTTCTCGACCGGCCAGGCAAAGATGTCCTCGTCGACCGGGCCGAAACCCAGGTCGGCGGGGTTCAGGCGTCGACGAATGCCGTCGATTCCCGCCAACAGTTGCGCCGCGATCGCGAGGTACGGGTTGCAGGTGGCGTCCGGAGGGCGGAACTCCAAGCGCGCGCTGTCGGGTCGGTTGGCATACTTCGGGATGCGGATCGCGGCCGACCGGTTGCCGAGCGAGAAAATCGCCGAGATCGGCGCCTCGTAGCCGGGGATCAGCCGGCGGTAGGAGTTGGTGGAGGGGTTGGTAAACGCCATCACGGCGCCGCCGTGCAGCAGCAGGCCGGCGATGTACGAACGTGCCAGCTCGGAGAGCGTGCCGTAGCCGCTCGGGTCGTAACACAGGTTGGTCTCGCCCTTCCAGAGCTGCTGGTGAAAGTGCAGACCGGATCCTGCCTCGCCGTACAGCGGCTTGGGCATGAACGTCGCCGTCATGCCCAACGCCTGGGCGGCCATCCGCGTCACGTATTTGACCAGGATGCAGACATCGGCCGCCCGCAGCAAGCGCATGAACCTCGTTTCAATCTCACACTGACCCGGCCCACCCACTTCGTGGTGGTGATACTTGACCTCGATCCCCATCGCCTGCATGTGCATTGTGATGCGGGTGCGGGCGTTGTACAGGCGGTCTTGCGGCGGAATCGCATGGTAGCCGCCGTGGCGCGGAATGTTGTAGCCGCTGCCGAGCTTGGCGCTACCCCAGTCCGCCTCTGCCGACTCGACGCGGTACGAGGCCACGTTCATGCCGTTCTCGTACGAGACGCCGTCGAACAAGTAGAACTCGAACTCGGGGCCCCAGCGGCTCGCGTCAGCGATCCCGCTTGCGACGAGATACTCCTCGGCCCGGCGGGCGATGTTGCGCGGGTCGTAGGGGAAGAGCTGCCGGGTGTCCGCCTCGAGCGTGGCGCAGATGAACGATAGCGTCGGTGCATCCCAAAACGGGTCCATGAAACCCGTCGCTAGGTCCGGGACCATCACCATGTCGCCGGCGCTCACGGTCTTGAAGCCGACCGAGGAGCCGTCGAAGCCAACGCCCCCGGCAATCAAGTCTGGCGTGAAGCGGCCCGCGGGGATCGTGACGTGGTGCCAGCGTCCCCACAGGTCGCAGAACTTGAGATCCACCATTTCGATGGAGTTGGACTCGATAAAGCTCAGCGCCTCTTCGAAGCTCGAGAACATGGTCTGCTCCCGCGTGCGCGCGGCCTGGGCGGCCGTGGCGCAAGACGCCCGGCGTGGCCGGGCGTTTGGACGGTCATGATATCCCCTTTCACAAGCGCCGCGCCACCGCCGGCAGATCCGACATGACAGGCTTCGCCATGCTGGGTGAAAGCCGCACCGAGGCCAACAGCAGGTCGCGGCTGGAAGCCGCTCCCACACAACCGCTCTTGAGGTGAAACCTCGGCCCGTCTGAGCGCCTCTCGGATACGACCACTGGGCCACAAACGACGGTGCGTAGCCCGCGCCGCCGAGATTGGGCCGACAGGCGATGCCTCTACAAGGAGGGCGCTAGCCGCGCCGCCGCCGGTGGGCCTATCGCAAGGCGCAGAAGCCGGGGGCACCGGAGACGTACCCGTAGGGTACGTTGAGGATGCCTACCGGCGAGTGCACCTCGCGGAGGAAGGGTGGGGGGCGAGACGCGGGCTCCCGTGCCTCGGACGAGGCCAACGGGGGCTGGGC
>JBIOGJ010000008.1:0-91963 GCA_044447965.1 Thermoanaerobaculales bacterium
ACGCTCGCTTATCTCGCCCCCAACCCACCCATCGCGGTCCGCTGCAGCGCTCAGCGCCGCCAAGAACACCCGGAGGCGGGGTGAGGGGAAATGACCGGCGCGATGCGGTCGTCAACCCTTAAGTCCCTCGGGCTCGGATCGGTGCTGGAGATCTTCCAGCGCGGCGCGCTGCCGGTCAGCGCCGAGGAGATGGTCGAGCGGGTGTTCGGCGGCGCGTCCGCGCGGGGCAGCCTGGTGATCTCCGGCGCCAACGGCATCGTCGGCGCCGGCAAGGCGATGCAGCTCGGTTCGCGCCTGGAGCCGTTCGGCGTCCCCGTGGTGGCGCTCGACTTCCCCGGCGTCGCGGACGGGATCGGCCGGCAGTACCCGGGCTTGGTCCGCGCGTTCGGCAGGGAGCAGGCGGCCGCGATCCGATCCAACGTCACCGAGCTGGCCTACGACGGCGTTCACCTTCCGCGCCAGCTCGCGATGTTCCGGCCGCGCTTCCTGCTCGAGGCGGTGCCCGAGGTGCTCGCGATCAAGCGGGCGCACTACGAGGTGTTCCGTGCGGCCTTCCCCGGCATCGAGATCCGCTCGGTGACCTCAGGCTTCCCGCAGTCCGAGCTGGGCATCGGCATCACCCACCCCGCGTTTCCCCATGAGGTCAACAAGGTGTTCGAGGTCGTTGAGCAGCAGCCGTCCGATGTGACGAAGCTCCTCTGGGCGCTCGGCCTTGTCCCGGTCGCGGTCAGCGACCACTGGTCATTCGTCCTCGACGTGCTGTTCTGCGGATTGACGCTCGCGGCGCTGCGCTTCCACCGCGCGAGCAACATGCCGTTCTGGAAGATCGACAAGCTGGTCCGCCGCCTGCTCGGTCCCAACCCGTTCCGTGCCCACGACGCGATCGGAGCCAAGGGCGCCAACTTCCTCACCTGGTCGTGCCTGCACCACCTCGCCGAGCACTACGGCCCGCTGTTCGCGCCGACCGCGGTGCTCGAGGAACACAAGGACAGCGGCGAAAATTGGTATCCGCCGAACCACTTCCGGCCTCTGGTCAATTGGTCGCTCGAGCCGGGGGATGCCGACGAGTTCAACGCCTGGGTGATGGGGCCGCTCTATCAGATGACGAGCCTCATGCTGCACGAGCAGCGCTCGCACCTCGCGGCGATGAACGCAATCGGCGAGCTGTGCGCGCAGTTCTCACGCGGCATCCTCGCGCTCGTGCGCCGCGTCGGCGGAGACGGGGTGATCGGCACCGTCGAGGCGTACCACCGCCTCCACCCCGAGGCCGCCGCCGGCTGCTGGTACCCGGACGCGTTCGCGCACCTCGGCACCTCGGAGTGGCAGCAGCTCTACGTGAACGCCGAGCACGATGGGCGGGTGGGCGTGATTAGCATCAGCCGCGAGAGCTACAACTCGGACGTGAACGCCGAATTAAACCGCGCGATCGACTGGCTCAAGTCCCAAGGGATCGAGCGCGTCATCGTCACCGGCGACTTCCACCTCGCCGCGCAGATGGTCGGCGCGGACACCGGCGAGTTCTTCCCCGCGCTCACCGACGTGCAGACAGGCATTCGCATTTCGCACGACTGGTCGCGCACCTCCCGCCGCCTCCACGACGAGTTCGCGGTCTCGGTGGGGTTCGTCAACGGCAAGCGCTGCCTCGGCGGCTTCCTCGAGCTGCTGAGTCACTGCCACTACCTGGTGGGGGTGGAGACCGCCTCCCTCGGCATGTCCGAGGTCACGCTGCCGGTGGTCCCCGGCATGGAGGGGTGCCACTGGCCGTTCCGCAAGGCCTCCGCCGAGCAGTGGCCGAGGCTGCTCACGCTGCTGCTCGAAGGCAGGCCGGTGCCTGCGCGGGAAGCCGTAGGGTGGCTCGTGGATCACGCCGGCACGCTCGACGATGCCATCGCGGTGGTCTGGAAGATCGCCTCGGGCGGCGAACACCGGTTACGCAAGCGGGTGGTGGCCGAGGGAAGCCTCGACAGCGTCGGCGCGTTGCTGCCGGCGCTGTCGGACGCGGCCAGCCCCGAGATGGAAGCCGCGCGCCGCGCGATCCTGGCAAACGTGCGCGCCTCATGCGCGTGCTCGCTCGCGGAGGCGCTCGACGTGCAGGCGAAGCACTCCGGCGCCTTCATGGTCACGCCCGAGTGCCTGCGCGGCGCCGTCGGCGCGGCCTACAAGAAGGCCGCGACCGCGTAGGCGCGAGTCGCGATTGACGGCTGCGGGGCGATCTCCGAGAATGGCCCGCGCAAGCAAGCCTGCCACGGGCGAGGGGGAGGTCCGAGATGAGCCTGGAGTGGATGCCGCGCGACAACGTGCCGAAGGACCACTCGGTCGGGGGTGGGCCGTTCTGGGGGAGCCACGATTCTCCGCCCTGTACGGTGTTCGAGAAGCGGCCGCTGCTCGACCCAACCGGCAACGCCGTCGAGGGCCTCTTCACGGCGTGGATCACCCTCAACAACCCCAAGCAGTACAACTCCTACACGACCGAGATGGTGAAGGGCGTGATCGCGGGTTTCGCCAACGCGAGCCTGGACCGTAGCGTGGTCGCGGTGGTCTTCACGGGCGCTGGCGAGCGAGCCTTCTGCACCGGCGGCAACACCAAGGAGTACTCCGAGTACTACTCGCTCCGGCCCAACGAGTACGGCGAGTACATGGACCTGTTCAACGGCATGGTCGACGCGATTCTCAACTGCAAGAAGCCGGTGATCTGCCGCGTCAACGGGATGCGCATCGCGGGCGGGCAGGAGATCGGCATGGCGTGCGACCTCTCGGTGTCCTCGGACCTCGCCGTGTTCGGGCAGGCCGGGCCCCGCCACGGCTCCTCGCCCGACGGGGGCTCCACCGACTTCCTGCCCTGGTACCTCTCGATCGAGGACGCGATGTGGAACTGCGTTTCCTGCGAGATGTGGTCGGCGCACAAGATGAAGCTCAAGGGGCTGATCACCCGCGTCGTCCCGGTGCTCAAGCGCGACGGTGCGTTCGTCCGCAACCCGCTGGTCATCACGGACACCTTCCTCGCGGATGGCGAGGTCGTCTACGGCGAGATGAAGAGCGGCGAGGAGGCCAAGGCGGCCGCGGCGCTGGTCAAGGAGACGCCGGTCAGCTTCGAGCGGCTCGACGTGGCCGTGGGCGAGATCGTCTGGCGCCTCACCAACCTCTTCCCCGGCTGCCTCATCAAGGCGATTGACGCGATCCGCGCCAAGAAGAAGTTCTTCTGGGACTCCGCGAAGCTCGCCAACCGCCACTGGCTCGCCGCCAACATGACGGGCGAGGCGTTCCTCGGCTTCGGCGCCTTCAACACCAAGAAGATCACCGGCACCGACGTGATCGACTTCGTCAAGTACCGGCAGCTCATCGCGCAGGGCGCGGTCCTCGACGAGGCGTTCTTCGAGCAGGTGCTCGGCAAGCCGAAGGTGTGAGGCGCGATGGACCTTCCCGAGTTCACCTACCTGGAGCCGAAGACGATCGGCGAAGCGTGCGTCCTGCTCGCCGAGGACCCGGAGGGGAGCGCGGTGCTGGCCGGCGGCACCGACATCCTCGTCAACCTCAAGGAAGGCCTCGCGTCGTACCGCCGGCTCGTCTCGCTGCGGCGCATCGAGGGGCTGGAGCGGATCGAATTCTCCGCCGAGCAGGGCCTGTGCATCGGCGCGATGGCGACCGTGAACCAGGTCGCGAGGCACGAGGCGGTGCGAGCGCATTACCCGGGGATCGTGGACGCCGCGCTCTCGCTCGCCGCGGAGCAGGTGCGCAACCTCGCCACCGTCGGGGGCAACCTGTGCAGCGCGGTGCCGTCCGCGGACATGGCGCCGATCCTGCTCGCCCACGGCGCGCGGATGCGCGCGGTCTCGGCCGCGGGCGAGCGGGCCATCCCGCTCCGCGAGTTCTTCACTGGGCCGCGCGCGACCGTACTCCGGTCCGCCGAGGTAGCGGTGGCGATCGAGGTGCCGCTGTCCGCGCCGGGCAGCGGCGGCGCGAGCGTGCGCCAGGGCGGGCGCGATTCGCTCGCGCTCCCCTTGACCGCTGCGGCGGCGGTCGTGACGATCGAGCGCAGCGTCTGCCGCGCCGCGACGGTCGCGCTCGGCGCGGTCGCGCCCACCCCGATCGTAGCCGCCACGGTCGGCGAGTTTCTCGTTGGCAAGCAGCTCACCGATGATGTGCTCGAGCACGCCGGCAAGCTGGCCGCGGCCGGGGCCAGGCCGATCACCGACCTGCGGGCGGGCAAGGCGTATCGCCTCGAGCTGGTCAGGGTGCTGACCCGGCGCGCCCTCAGGACGGCGGCCGAGCGCGCCGGGCGAGGCTGAGCGATGGAGCGCGTCATCCACCTGAGCGTCAACGGCGACCCGCGCACCATCGTGGTGGCGCCCAACGTCACGCTGCTCACGGTGCTGCGCGACCACCTCGGCCTCACCGGGACCAAGCGCGGGTGCGATGTCGGCGACTGCGGCGCCTGCACCGTGATCATGAACGGCGAGGCGGTCAAGTCGTGCCTGGTCCTCGCCGTTGCCGCGCACGGCAGCGAGATCACCACCATCGAGGGGCTGGAGCAGAACGGCGAGATGCACCCGCTGCAGCGCTCGTTCGTCGCGCGGGGCGCGATCCAGTGCGGCTACTGCACACCCGGCATGGTCTTGTCGGCGAAGGTGCTCATCGACCGCAACCCCGAACCGTCGGCCAGCGAGGTCAAGCAGGCGCTCGGCGGCAACCTGTGTCGTTGCGCCGGCTACCAGCGGATCATCGACGCGGTGCGGCACTGGCGGGATCACGCAGGTGACGCGCAACCCGAGCTTCCGGGCCACGACGACAGCCCGGATCATGAGACCGTCGGCCGCAGCCTCCCGCGCACCGACGCCCCGGCGAAGGTGACCGGCCGTGCGATCTACACCGAGGACATCAAGCTGCCCAACATGCTGTTCGGCCGCATCCTGCGCAGCCCGCACGCGCACGCCCTGATCAAGAGCATCGACACCTCCGCGGCCGAGGCGCTGCCCGGCGTCAAGGCCGTGATCACCGGCAAGGATGTCTCGGACGTCCCCTACGGCGTAAGCCCGGCCCGCTACGACCAGCACGTGCTCGCCAAGGAGAAGGTGCGGTTCGTCGGCGACGAGGTCGCTGCGGTGGCGGCGGTGGATGAGGCCACGGCCGAGAAGGCGGTGCGGCTCATCCGCGTCGAGTATGAGCCGCTCCCCGCGGTGCTCGACCCGTTCGAAGCGCTCGCGGACGACGCTCCGGTCATCCACGAGGCTGCGCGGGGCAAGCACAACGTGTGCGCGCAAGTGGACCACCACTTCGGCGACGTCGAGAAGGGGTTTGCAGCAGCGGACCTCGTGATGCAGCAGCGCTTCACGGGCAACTTCGTCTACCAGTCGCCTATCGAGCCCCACTGCGCGCTCGCCGACTGGGAGCACGCCAAAGGCACGGTCACGATCTGGAGCTCGACCCAGGTCCCCCACTACCTTCACCACCAGCTCTCACGCGTGCTCGAGATGCCGATGGCCAAGATCCGGGTCATCAAGCCGTACATCGGCGGCGGCTTCGGCGGCAAGGCGGAGGCTACCACGCTCGACTTCTGCGCGATTTACCTCGCGCGCAGGACGGGGCGGCCGGTCAAGATGACGTTCACCCGCGAGGAGATGTTCCACCACCACCGCGGACGCCACAAGCAGCACATGGATCTCAAGATCGGCGTGAAGCGCGACGGCGCGATCACGGCGGTGGAGTTCAACGACGTGCTCGACGGTGGCGCCTACACGAGCTTCGGCATCATCACGGTCTACTACGCCGGCTCGATGCTACCGACGCTCTACAAGCTCCCGAACTACAAGTACCGCGGCCGCCGCATGTACACCAACAAGCCGCCGTGCGGGGCGATGCGGGGGCACGGCGTGCCGCAGCCGCGCTTCGCCTTCGAGAGCCTGCTCGACATGCTTGCCGAGAAGCTCGGCATCGACCCGATCGCGATCCGCATGGCCAACGCGATGGACCCCAACACCCGCACCGTCAACGGCCTCGACGTACTCTCCTGCGAGTTCCGGGCGACGCTCGACACCGTCCGCGCGCGGTCCGGCTGGGACGAGAAGCGGGGCAAGCTGCCGTTCGGCCGCGGGATCGGCATCGGTTGCGGCGGTTTCGTTTCCGGCGCCGGCTACCCGATCTACCGCAGCGCCTTTCCGCACTCCAACGCGATCGTCCGTGTGCTCGAGGACGGCGAGGGGGCGACCGTGATGATCGCCGCCGCCGAGATCGGCCAGGGGAGCGAGACCGTGCTCCTCCAGATCGCGGCCGAGACGCTCGGCCTGGGGCTCGACGACCTCACGATGGCGCCGTGTGACACCTCGATCGCCCCGATCGACCTCGGCTCCTACTCGAGCCGCGTCACGCTGATGGGTGGCAACGCCGTCAAGATGGCCGCCGACGACATCAACGCGAAGCTCTATAAGCTCGCCGCCCGCGAGCTGGGGTGCGAGCCCGCCGAGATGTCGTCGGCCGGACGCCGCATCTTCAACCGGCGCGCGCCCCAGCTCGGCATGAACTTCGCCGAGGTGGCGACGCGCTACTTCTCGCTCCATGGGCCGCTCGTCGGCACCGGGTTCTACGAGCCGCCGCCCGATCTCGGCGGCGACTACAAGGGCGCGACGGTCGGCACCTCGCCCGCCTTCTCGTTCGGCTCGTCGGTGTGCGAGGTCGAGGTGGACCCCGAGACCGGCAAGGTGCGGATCGTCAAATTCACCGACGCCCATGACTCCGGCACCGTGATCAACCCGCTCGCCTTCCACGGCCAGGTCGAGGGCTCGATCGTCATGGGCTCGGGCGAGGTGCTCACCGAACACCTCGTGTTCGACGGCGAGGGCAACATTCTCAACGCCAACCTCCACGACTACCTCATCCCGACGATCGCCGACGCGCCCGAGATCGACTCGGTGGCGGTGCCGAGCTACGAACCGCGCGGGCCGTACGGCGCCAAGGAGGTCGGCGAGGGCTCGATGGTCCCGGTGCTCGGCTCGATCGCCAACGCGATCTACGACGCCGTCGGCGTGCGCATGACCGAGCTGCCGATCACCGCGGAGAAGATCCTCAAGGCGTTGCAGGAGAAAAAGGTGCGCGACCAGCGCAAAGACTAGCCGAGGATCGGCGCGGGTGCCTTGCCCCAGCTCGTGCCCGGCTTCTCGATCGTATAGTAGACCTTGATCTCCTGGCGCTCTTCGAACAGGCGTGGCACGACCTGCACCGGCATGCCGATGCGGACCTCGCCGCGCGGGATTGTGTCACCGGTCCAACCCAGGAGGCGCCCGCCCTCCGCGAGGTCCACGACTGCGACCGTGTATGGCGCGAGTTCCTCGAACCCCGTCGGCGCCGCCGCGATCGTCGTGAAGGTGTAGACCGTCCCGCGGCCGCTGACCTCGACGAATTGGAACTCGCCACTCAGGCAGCGCGGGCAGTCGGCGCGCGGCGGGAACGTGGCATAGCCGCACCCCGTGCACACCGAGCCCATGAGGCGGCCATCCTTGAGGTGGACCGCGAAGTCTGAGACCTTCGTGTAGGGGACGAAGCTGACCTTGCCGAACCAGGAGAACATGGCCTTTAGTCCCTCCGGAAGACGTGGACGAAGGTGTACTGGCCGATGCCGCCCACGTTGTGGGTGAGGCCCACGTCCGCGCCCGGCACCTGGCGTGCCCCGGCCGAGCCGCGCAGTTGCGTGACGATCTCGTACGCCATCGAGACTCCGGTTGCGCCGATCGGGTGACCCTTGGCCTTGAGGCCACCATCCACGTTGACCGCCACGTCGCCGCCGATGAAGGAGCGCTTGTCTGCGATGAAGCGGCCCCCTTCGCCCTTGGCGCAGAACCCGAGGTCCTCGTACGCCATGATCTCGGCGATCGTGAAGCAGTCGTGCACCTCCGCGACCTTGACGTCGCGGGCCGTCACGCCAGCTTGCCGGTACGCCTGGCTTGCCGCCTCCTGCGCGGAGGCTAGGCCAACAAGGTTTTCCCGCCGCAGCACCGACATCGGCGCGGTCGCGCAGCCGACGCCGTCGAGCCACACGACCCGATCGCCCAGTTGCTTCGCACGGCTCTCCTCGGCCACGATGATGCACGCCGCGCCGTCGGCGTTGGCGCAGCAGTCCATCACGCCGAACGGTGAGGCGACGGGCTCCGCTGCGAGCGCCTTCTCCAGGGTGATTTCCTTCTGGAAAAGCGCGTTCGGGTTCATCGTGCCGTAGTGGTGGTTCTTCACCGCCACCGCCGCCAACTGCTCGCGGGTGGTGCCGAACTCGTGCATGTGGCGGGCGGCGAACATCGCGTAGTAGCCCGGGAACGTGGTGCCGAACACCGACTCCCATTGCACCTCGCCGACGCGCCCCATGAGCGCGAGGATCTCCGCGGTGGACAGCTCGGTCATCTTCTGGCAGCCGATCACCGCGACCACGTGGTGGAGCCCCGAGTTGATCGCCATCCAGGCGGTGCGGATCGCCGCGCTTCCCGACGCGCATGCGACCTCGGTGAGCCAGGTGGGCTTGGGGTTGAGGTTCAGGTACTCCTGGACGACCCCGGCGATCGAGCGCTGTTTGTGATACTCGGGCACCGCCGCAATGACCGAGGCGTCGATCTCGTCGCGCTCGAGGCCGGCGTCCTTGAGGGCCAGTCGGAACACCTCGAACGCCAGCTCCTGGACGGTCGCGTCGCTGCGCCGGCCGAACCTCCCGTGCCCGACCCCGATCACTCCGACCCGCCCCATGGCACCTCCTCGATTCCCACTGCTGAGCCGTTTGGGAAGTTTCTCCCTGCCGATCGTCCCCGGACCCGATCAGGGGTCGGAGCCGTCACCCCCGCGAAAGCGGGTGTCCAGCGGGGACCGACAACTCCCGGCAAGAACTGGATTCCCACTTTCGCGGGAATGACGACTCGAGCGATCACCCGACGATTCGGCTGGGGGTCCCTCCTTCATCCGACTTGGGTCTTTCGCTCCTCTGTTCCCTGACCCCTGTCTCTTAGATGTACTGCCCTCCGTCGATTTTGATGACCTCGCCCGTGATGTGACGGGAGAGATCCGAGCACAGGAAGGCGACAAGGTGCGCGATGTCCTCCGGTGTGGCAAACCGGCCGAGAACCGTTTCCGCCATCGCGGTCGCCTTGAACTCCTGCGGGACACTCTCCATCATCTCGGTGAGCACCATTCCCGGCGCGATTACGTTGACGTTGACGTTGAACTTGCCCAGCTCCTTGGCGAGCGACTTCGACAGCGCGATCTCCCCACCCTTCGCGGCGGCGTAGTTGCTCTGCGCGAACTTGCCCCGCATCCCGTTGATCGAGGAGATATTGATGATCTTGCCGGACTTCTGGTCCTTGAACACGGCCGCCGCCGCCCGGTTGTAGTTGAAATATCCCTTTAGGTTGACCGCAATGACCTCGTCCCACTGTCGCTCGCTCATCTTCCAGATCACCCCGTCCCAGGTGATCCCCGCGTTGCAGACCAGGATGTCGAGCCGACCGAAGGCTTCGCGCGCCTCGGCGACCATGCGCTCGGCGTCCGCGAACGACGCCACGTCGGCCTTCACGGCGAGGCCGCGCCGTCCCCGCTTCTCGATTTCCTCGACGAGCGCTCGCGCCTCGGCATCGTGGCGACGGTAGTTGACCGCGACGTCAGCACCTTCGCGGGCGAGCCCGAGTGCGATCGCGCGTCCGATCCCCATGCTGCCACCGGTGACGATCGCTGCTTTCCCAGTCAGGCCGAGGTCCACGCTCCCCCCTTAGGGCAGTCGAACCAGCTCGACGTCTTCTTCCGACAGTCGACCCGCGGCTTCGCCGACGGCAAGCTCGAGGACCAGGCGCGGCGCCGGGGCAAATCCCACTCCGGCGAGGAAGCGCATCAGCTCCTGCTCCGCCCAGCCCACCTCTGTCCTCACCCGCTCGATGCGGAGCGCCGCGAGGTTCTTCACCAACTGCGCGACGAGGGCGCGGCCCACGCCGCGCCGGCCGAACGCCGGGTCGACGAGGATCGTGTCGAGCACCGCGACCGGCTCGGGCAACCCGAACTCCCCGTAGTGGACCGCACCAAGCAGGCACCCGACGAGCAGCCCGTCGGCCTCGGCGCCGAGCGAGATGTTGACGTCCGCGTCGGCGAGCGCGCGTTGCAGCTTGCCCGCGAACCAGGCGCGGCGGTTCCGCTCGGTGAAAGCCTGGTCGATCTTAACGATTCGCTCGAGGTCGGCGGGACGGAGCGTGCGGACGGTCACGCGGCCGACTGTGCTTTCCATGCGGCTCCTTTCATTCCGAGCTTGCGCGCCCGGAACTCCCCCCAGATCGCTGCACCGATGGCGCCTGCGTAGACACCGCGTGGGCTGGTGACGACGCGCGGCCCCGCTCCGCCGTCGGCCGGCTGCGGCAGGGCGGCATCGAGCGCATCGATGAGGCCTACGTCCTGCGCGAGCCCACCCGAAACGAAAATGGATTCCTTTGCTCCGACGGCAACGAGCAGCCGGGCGAAACGCCCCGCCATGCTGGCGTGGATGCCGCGCAGGATGTTGGGTGTGCTGATCCCGCGCGAGACCATGTTGATGACGTCGGTCTCGGCGAGCACCGCACAGATCGAGCTGACCGTCTCGGGCGCGTCCGCCTGCTTCGAGAGGTCGCCGATCTCGGCCTGCGAGACGCCGAGGTAGCGGGCGATGTTCTCGAGGAACTGCCCCGAGCCGGACGCGCACTGACTCGTCATCTTGGTGTTGAGCACGCGCCCCCGCTCGTCCATCGCCACGGCGCGGGCGTGGAGCGCCCCGACGTCAAGCACCGCGCGCGCTTGCGGAGCGAGGAAGAGTGCGCCGCGGGCATGCGTCGTCATGCCGTAGAAGTGCCCGGTCGCAAACGGCACGTCCTCCCCGTCGCCGGTAGTGGCCACGTACGAGAGCTCGCGAACCCCCGCCGCAGCGGTGGCCGCCGCGAATGCGTCCTCGACGACGGACGCGATGTCCCGCTTGCGGGTCTTGGTGCAGACCTCGGAGAGGATCGTCTCCGAGGCTCCCTCGATGTGCATGACCACGACCTTGACCGAGCTGGTCCCCACGTCGATCCCGGCAGTCAGCGGCTCTCTCATGCGAACGCCTCGTGGTGAGCGAACAGCGCGCCGCCGAGGGCGCCGGTGAAGATGCTGTCCGGCGAGACGTTGATCACGCGTTCGCCGTAGTTCTCAGCGATCAGCTCGCGCAGCGCCCGCACCGCCGCCGGGTTCTTCGCCACCCCGCCGGTGAAGGTGAACTCGTCCTCGACGCCGCCGGAGCGGGCGAGCAGGCTCATCGCGCGCAGGATCACCGCGCGGTGGAGCCCCGCGAGGATGTCCTCCCGTTTCTCTCCGAGCGACAACCGTTCCCGCAGCTCGGCGCCCGCGAACACCGTGCAAGTCGAGTTGATCTTCACCGGCCTGCGGCTCGCCTCGGCCAAGGGTCCAAGCTCGTGCAGCCCGAGGTTCATCTCATCCGCGATGTATCCGAGGTAGCGCCCGCACCCGGCGGCGCAGCGATCGTTCATCTGGAAGCTGGTGACGATCCCGTCGGCGTCGACTTGAATCGCCTTGGTGTCCTGGCCGCCAATGTCGAGCACCGTGCGGGTGCCCGGAAACATCGCGTGGGCGCCGAGGCCGTGGCAGAGGATCTCGGAGCGGATCTGCTCCTTCGGGAACGGCAGGCGCGCCCGCCCGTAACCCGTGCCGACCATCGCGACAAGGTCGAGCGCGGTCTCGACGGTCGCGTTGACGGCCTCGCGGAGAAGGGGTGGCTCGCCGATGCGCGCGAGGGCCTTGCCGACCAGCTCATCGAAACCCATGTCGAACGGCTCGTTCTCCACCGCGACGATGCACTTATCGTAGAGCCCGACGAGGAGGTCAAAGCTCACCCCGTCGGACCGGCCGGTCTCCTCGGCGAGCCGAATGTAGGCCGAACCGGCGGTGTCGCGGAAGAAGTCGCTCCGGCCCGGTGGGTTGTCGACCGCCAGGAGCACCTCCTCCTGCGCGACAATCTGCCGGAAGATTGCCTCCAGCGCTGCCGCCAGCGGCGCGCGCAGAGGTGCAGCGACCGATTTCTCCGCTTCCCTCTCGATGCGCGCACGGAGGCTACCCAACTGAACCAGCATCTGCTCCAGGCGGAAGGCGCGGAACAGCTTGTCCAGAACCCCATCGCCAGCCGCATTCTCGATCGCGCGCCTCAAGAGGTAGAACCGAGCCGAGACGAACGCCTCGGCGCGGGCAACTGCGGCAGCGAGGTCGTAGTTCGACCGTGAGTTGGTGATGCCGCGGCCGAGGACCTCCTGCTCTTCGCCGAGGAGGACGGCTTTCGTCGTCGTCGAGCCGAGATCGATACCGATCACGCACCTCATGCCGGCACGTCCACCCTGCCGCCTTTGCGCCTGGCATCGAGCATCTGCAGGTAGCTCTCGATCCGGTTCTTGAGGTTGGCCGCGGAGAAGTAGCGCGGATCCACGAGGTCCGACTCGATGAATCCGCCGGGCAGGCCGGTCCGCCGCTCGACCTCGCGCAGTATCGAGAGCTGTCCCGCCGAGAACGAGTTGCAGCTCTTGACCGAGTGGATGATGAAGCCGTCGGCCTCGTACTCCCGGACATACGCCTCGAGCATCGCGGCGCGGGACGGTAGGTTGAGGTTCGTGTAGCAGCCCCCGCAGTAGTCCGCCATCGTGCCGAGCGGATCCTCGGGGTCGTGGCGGAAACCGAAGTCGTAGGTCCCCCCCACCTTGGTGTAGGTGGAGGCGACCATGACGGCCCCTTCGTCGGAGAACATCTTCCAGAACTCGCGGAAGTGGGTCCAGTTTGGGGTCCCCTCGACGACCAGGCGGTACCTCTGCTTCGAGAGCAGGCCACTCGGGGTCTCCGGCCCTTCGCCACGCGTGACGCGCGCCTCGATCTCCTCGCGTAGCGCCTTGTAATACTCGACGCCCTCGGCGGTCCCGCGGAACGCGCTGAAGATCGGCCCGACGTAGTAGACCGCACCGAAGAATGCATCGATCGGGCTCGGCTTTCGCTTGGCTGCCTGGAGGACCGCGACGAGATCGTCCTCGGCCTGGCGGCTGTTGCGCAGGTGGGCGCGCAGCTTCTCCTCGTCGTACTTCCTGCCACTGATCCTCTCGAGCGCCGGGATGAGGTTTTCCTTGACCTGCCTCACCAAATACTCGCGGTGCTCGGGGCGCAGGGTGCCATCGCCCTGGTAGGGGACGTGGAGGAACACCGTCGGGCAGCCGTACTGCTCGCGCAGCAGCTCGAACCACTTCATGAACGTGTAGCAGCCCGTGTAGGAGAGCAAGAGAAGGTCGGGCTTCGGCAGGCGGGTCCCGGTCGGGCCGATGTTTCCGGCCAGCGCCATGCCGATGTCGCACTTGACGTAGGTGCAGACGTCCTCGGAGTGGCCGGCCTTCTCCGCCTCGGCGATGTAGCCCGCGCTCTTGCCGCGCATGCCGGACTGCAGCGCGTTGATCTCGGGGAGCACCGGCAGGCAGCCGAACGAGCGGATCAGCTCGGTGAGGTTGCCGGGGACGAACGTGTAGACGACCGGCTCTTTCGTTTCGGGTGCCAGCTCGAGGCGCTTGAAGTGCGCCGCGAGCATCTCCTTCTGCAGCTCCATCGAGCGGTCCTTGCGCACCTCGAGCATCACGTCCCCCCCCATAGCTTGATCGAGTCGGCGAAGGTGCCGGCCTGCTCGCGGTATTGTTGGAACTGGCCGGTGTTCTCCGCGAACTGGAACGCGATGGAAGGGATACCGGCCGCGTCGGCGCCGGCGCGAAGCATCTGCCGGTCGAGCAAGGCCGGGTCGCAGAAGCTCGCCGCCGCAAAGATGATCCCGTCCGCGCGCGCCGCCTCGACCCGCTTTCTCATCAGCGTGCGCTTGCCCTCGGGGCGCGCCTCGAACAACACCGATGTCTCGGTGACGTGATCCACAAATGCCTGCGCGAGGTTGGTGACCGGGTCGCCTTCGAACGGGACGTCGGAAGTGATCATCCGGTTGCCGAGTAGGAAGTCGTCATCGACGATCGCGCACCCCGCCCGCTCGATGGTTTTGATCAGGCCCAGCGGCGGCTGCTCGCAGAACGACCCTACGACGATCACACGGCACTGGTCCTTGACCCGCCCCGGCTCCTGCTCGACCGCGCCGAGGTATTCGCGCAGCTTGGAAACGAAAAGCTCCGGGGGGACCACCTCGCCGGCCCGCATGATCGTGTAGAGCTCCTCGGTGGGGATCTTCCAGGGGGACTCGCGGCGCACGCGGTATGCCTCACGCACCAGGCTGCGCACCTCGTTGTAGAGCCTGATCGAGCTCTCGATCTCGCGTGGTCCTGCCGGCGAGCCGGAGACCTCGCCGAGCTCAGCCAGCAGTGTGCGAATCTCCCCCTCCCAGAACCGGCCGCCAAGCTCGCGGTCGAGGAGCTGCGGCAGGTCGAGGTACTTCACATACACCTCGGGGCTCTCCATCTTCCAGATTCCGGAGAGGTTGCGGATCACGTCGCAGGTCGAGGGGAAGAGCATCGCGGAGAGCATTCGCAGCCGCCCGCTCTGCTTGAGCTCGAGCACGCTACGCGGCAGGTGGCAGATATACGACTGGTAAAAGGCATCGCCCCGGATGATCTCGAGGCGGTCGCCGCCGCCGTAGATGCCGACCGGCAGCATCCCCGAGGCATGCACCACCTCGCGCGGCGCATAGACCGGCAGGCAGCCGCAGGCCTTGCGCCCCGGGTTAGCCGCCAGCCACTCATGGACCACCTTGAAGTCGAGATCGGCAACGATCTCAACCGCCCAGTCAACGATCGAGCCGCGCGAGCTCATCTGGCACGCCCGTCGCTCAGGGCAAGAGAGCGCAACGAACGATTCACGAGTTGAGCAAGGGGAGAGGCCTGGGGTGGAGCGAGGAGCGAACCGCGGGGAGCAGGCGCCAACGAATCCGGCGAGGCGTCACGGCGGGCGCCCCAAGAAGAGCCGAGTGCGCAAGCCATGCCGGACACGCCGAAAACGCCACGGGAACGCCCCCCCACGTCTCCCATCTCCCCCCGTCCGAAGCCCGACCGAGGACCGCTTGCGAAATCATCGTTCCGGCTCCGCTGCCGCAGCGTAGCAGAAAAGTATGCGCCATCGTACGCAACCCGCTCGCCCACGGGCAGACCGCTCGATGGAACCACCAGTAGGGCGCCGCAGCACGAGCAACGAGGCGGACTCGTGGGCGTCGTACCTTTGTCAGGGACGGTCATCACGGGCGCGCCCCTTCACGGGGGCGGGGCGACCTCGGAGTGCGCAACGGCCGGGTGGCGCCTGTCTCGACCGCTCCCTCGTCGAACCGGGGTACTTGCGCACGATATGAGCTCGTTGATCGTTGTGGAGAGCGAGGGTAGGATGTTCCGAAGAGAAGAGCGAAACGCGAAGTGACCCCTTCCGTTCACTGCCGGATACTGACCCGAGAGGGCTAGGAGGTGGCTGCATGGACGCCCGACATCTACCGCTCGACACGCTTCGCAAGGCCTTTCAAATCGAGGTCGACGGCTACACCTTCTACTCGATGGCGGCCGACAAGGCGCGCACCGCCGCGGTGCGCGACATGTTTGCAAAGCTCGCTGTCGACGAGCAGCAGCACCAGATCTTCCTCAAGGACATCATCCGGTTCTACGACACCAAAGGGGCGGCCGCGTTCGCGGTCCCGCTCCGAAGCGCGGAGATGCGCCAGTTAGCTGGTGCAGTCCTGCCCGACCGTCTCGGCCTCCTGGCGCAGGATGCGGAGTTCGAGGGCGCCGTGCTCTCGATCGGTATGCAGCTCGAGACCAACGCCATCGCGTGCTACTCCGAGGTGGCCGAGGAGGCGTTCGAAGCCGAGGTGCGGGGGTTCTACCGTTTCCTAACCGATTGGGAGACCCAGCACTTGAATGCCCTGCGACGACTCCATGCCGCGCTTCGGCCCGAGTCCGAAGAACACTCAGCGTAAGGCCGGGACCCCCGCCCGCCCTGGACGAATCCGACCCGTGTCTTGAGAGGAACGACCTGCTGTTCGCGTCGTTGTCCGTCGGGCAATGGCTGCGAGCAAGCCTCGACGCTACCGCCAGGCGCGGAACACGAGTGCCGCGTTGTGACCGCCGAAGCCGAACGAGACCGAGAGCGCCGTTTCGACCGGTACGTCACGGGCGAGGTTGGGCACGAAATCAAGATCACACTCGGGGTCCGGCGTGGTGAGGTTGATGGTGGGCGGAATCTTGCCGCTGCGGATTGCCTCGATGCAGACGATCGCCTCGAGCGCTCCGGCCCCGCCGATGAGGTGGCCCGTCATGGACTTGGTCGAGCTGACTGGGATGCGGAAAGCGGATTCACCAAGTGCGGTCTTAATCGCCCGCACCTCGGCGGGATCGCCGGCCAGGGTGCCGGTGCCGTGGGCGTTGATGTAGGACAAGCCACTCGGCTCAACGCCCGCGTGCGCGAGTGCGAGCTCGAGGCAGCGCCGAGCGCCCGCACCGCTTGCATCGGGCGCGGCAACGTGCATGGCGTCGGAGGTGGCGGCGTAGCCGATCAGCTCGGCGAGCGGCTGGGCTCCTCGCCCCACGGCGGCGTCGAGCTCTTCGAGCACCAGCATCGCGCCGCCTTCGGCGAGCACGAACCCATCGCGGCCCGCGTCGAACGGACGACTCGCGGCGGTCGGATCGTCGTTCCGGCGCGAGAGCGCTCGCATCCGGGTAAACGCCGCGATGGCAATCGGCGTGACCGCGGCCTCGCACCCGCCCGCGAGCGCCGCGTTGGCATCGCCGCGGCGAATCGCTTCGAACGCCAACCCAATCGCGTCGGCGCCGCTCGCGCAGGTGGTGGCCACGCCCAGGGTCGGCCCACGCGCGCCGGTGCGCAAGGCGATTTGCACCGACGGCGCGTCAACGGTGATGGCGGGGATGAGGAAAGGGCTTACCCACTTGGGCCCCCGCTCGATGAGTACCTCGTTTTCACGGGTGTAGCTGCGGATGCCGCCGATCGCGGAGCCGACCATCACGGCAACCTCGGCCGCGTTGGTCTCGGTCACTCGAAAGCTCGACGTCACGAGAGCCTCCGCGAGGGCTGCCACGGCGAACTGCGTGAAGCGGTCCGTGCGTCGCGCGTCCTTCTCATCCATGAAGTTGGTAGGATCGAACCCCTTGACCTCACCAGCGATCCGCACGTCGAAGCCGGTCGTGTCAAATAGGGTGATCGGACCAATACCCGAGCGGCCTGCGACGAGGTTGCTCCACACCGTCGCCACCTCAACGCCCACCGGGGTGATGGCGCCCATACCAGTCACGACGACGCGCCGAGGCATCACCGGCGCAGCGTATCAGATCGCGCGGGTCGCATTTTCAAGTTCTACCGGAGGTGTAAGGTTCGAGCCGAGTAGCCCCGCAACCTCGTCCACGCCGACCTGATCATGCGGCCAAGATGAACGGCAGTGTCGCGGATGAACCGGCGTGCCTCGGCACGTGCCGAGGGTCCGCCCAACGACCCTGCCGTCACCTGCCAGAGGCGGCGCCACCAGCGAACGGCTTGCCGGTAGAGGTCGCCGGCGACGCGACCCCAGGGCCACACCTCCACGACGATTTCATCGGCAGCGAGCGCAAGGAATGCGGAGTAGCGCTTGTGGCCGTCGGCGATGATGTACCGGCCCGCGAGGTGGACGACGGCGATCGGGGGGAAGAGCGCTCCCGCTTGCATCGCCTCCCGATAGGCCCGCACGCCCTCAGGATCGTGGGTCACCTGGAGGAGGTCGAGGATTTCCGCCGTCGGCACGACGCGGGTGGGGAAGCTGGCACGAGCGCGGTCGAAGGGGCCGTCCATGTTGGTCGCGTCAAGGCGGCGGTGATCTTCCGGTTCTCGCCGCCGCCGGATTCGAGGGTAGCAGCGCGCGTCTCGCTGTCAACCGGCGATCGCCGCGCGGCCGCCGGTTTCCTGCCCGTCCGCGGCACGCCTCGCGGCGCCTTGACACCGCGGGTACCGGCGGCTAGCGTCGGGAGCGGAGCCGCCATGTCGTTCGAGCACAAGGTCGCCCTGGTCACGGGTAGCTCGCGCGGAATCGGCAGCGCGATCGCGTTGGCATTTGCCCACGCCAAGGCCGACGTGGCGGTGAACTACCGCAGCCCCACCGGCTCCTCGCCCGGCAGGGCAGAGCGTCTGTGTGAGCAGATTCGCGCGCTCGGCAGGCGAGCGATTGCGGTGCGCGCTGACATCGGCCATGCGCAAGAGGTCCGCGAGCTGATCGGCGCGACCGTGCAGACCCTCGGCCGCCTCGACTTCCTCGTGCTCAACGCGGCTCGCGCGCCGTTCAAAGCCTACGAGCGCCTGCTCGAGCGGGAGCTCCACGAGTTGGTGCAGACCAACTTCGTCGGCAACCTGCTCTGCTTGCGCGCGGCGTTGCCGTGGTTGGAGAGGACCGCGGGGAAGGTGGTTTTCGTCTCCAGCCTCGGCAGCCGGCACTACTCCCCGTCCTACCCGCTCGGCAGCATGAAGGCCGCCATGGAAGTGGTGGTGCGCGATTGCGCCGAGAGCCTGAAGCCGCGTCACGTGGCGGTCAACGCGGTGTGCGGAGGCGTCGTCCGGACGGACTCGTTCAAGGTGCTGCGTCAGGTGTGGGAAGGGCTCGAAGCGCTCCCCGAGGAAGTGCTCGTGGCGCCGGAGGAGATCGCCGAGGTGGTGCTGTTTCTTTGCTCGCCGGCGGCGCGCGCGATTTGCGGCCAGACGATCATCGTGGACAGGGGCCTCGCCAACCGCACCTTCCGGTAGCCAGGAGGCGGCACCTCCCACTAAGATGTGCGACGAGGAGCCGGAAGCCGATGCAGAACCTGATATCCGCCGAGAGGGTCAGCGCCGAGGTAAGCCAGGCCTTGGTCGAGACGTTGCGCGTGGACCCGGCCAAGATTCGCCCGGAGAGCTCGATCGTTCGTGATCTGGGTGCAGAGTCGCTCGATTTCCTCGACGTCAACTACCGGCTCGAGACGGCATTCGGCATCCGCATGGCGCGCCATTTCTTCCTCGAGCACATGGAGGAGATCTTCGGCGAAGGGAGCGCTGTCGATGACAACGGACGGTTGACGGAGCGCGCCCTTGCCCTGGTGCGGGAACGCTACCCGGAAGCGGAGGTGGGCGAGCCCGGCGCCTCCCTGGACATGGACGAGGTGGCAGGCCTGATTACCGTGCGCGCCCTCACCACGACGGTGATGAGCATCCTCGACACCTTGCCGGAACGCTGCACCTGCGGCGCCTCGGCGTGGCGGAGCTCGGACGGTATGCGCATCGTCTGCGGCAGTTGCGGCGAGCCCGCTTCGTTCACCAACGGAGACGAGCTGATCCGCCAGTGGCTGCTCGCGCTCCCCGCCGCCGCGGACGACGTGCCGTCCCGACAACCGGGCTAGGCACGGCGGCGCAGCATGTCAGGCAAGGCTTCCCGGCGGCGCGTCGCGGTGACCGGCTACGGCCTGATCACCCCCCTGGGCGGCAACGCCGAGGAAACCTTCACGCGGGCCGCCGAGGGGCGCTCCGGGATCGATTGGATCACCTCCTTCGACACCCGAGGGCTGCCCGTTCGCATCGCCGGTTGCGTTACCGACGACAGGCTTGCTGACGCCGACGGTCGTCTCGATCGGCTGGGTGGGCGTGCGATACGGTTGATGGAGGTCGCTGCGGGTGAGGCCGCACGGGCGGCGGCGCTTGATGATGTCGCGGATCGCCGCCGGGTGGCGATGACGCTTGGCTTCCACGGGGCCAACCCCACCGTGGAGGAGATCGTGCTCCTCCACCGCTGCGCCGACGGCAACGGTCACTGGGACGGCGGGCAACTCGCGCAAACGGGCGGGTACGACGCGCAGCAGTTCGCCCGTCGCAAGCCCGATGTCGGCGCCGCGCTGCTCGCAGCACGGTTTGCCTGCCACGGTCCCAACCTGTCGCTGGTCTCGGCGTGCGCAGCGGGAGCGCAGGCGATCGGGGAGGCGTTTCGCCTGATCGGCGAGGAACGCTGCGACGCGGTTCTCGCCGGAGGTTGCGACGCGATGGTCGACTTCATGGGCGTGCTCGGCTTCACGCTCCTGCGGGCGCTGTCCGAGCGGTTCGAGTCGCCGGCGCGTGCCTCGCGGCCGTTTGACCGCAAGCGCAACGGGTTCGTGCTCGCCGAAGGTGCTGCGGCAGTGGTGCTCGAGGCGCTCGATCACGCCCGCGCCCGGGGCGCGGCAGTGCTCGGCGAGGTTCTCGGCTACGGCGACTCGGCGGATGCGTATCGGATTACCGACGCCTCGCCGGACGGTGAGGGCGCAAGGGTCGCGATGGAACGGGCCCTCGAGGATGCCGGGCTCTTCGCGGCAGATGTCGAACACGTCAACGCCCACGCGACCTCCACGGTGCAGGGCGACATCGCCGAGGCCCAAGCGATCCGCAAACTGCTCGGCCCGCGCGTCGGGCTCGTCCCGGTGAGCGCCAACAAGTCGATGCTCGGGCACGCAATTGGTGCCGCCGGTGCGATCGAGTGCGTCCTCACGCTTATCGGCATGCAACGCTCGCTCATCCTCCCGACCATCAACTACGAGACGCCGGACCCGAGGTGCGCGCTCGAGGTGGTTCCCAATCAGGCGCGCGAGCAAGCGCACCGGGTCTCCCTCTCGAACTCGTTCGGTTTCGGCGGGCAGAACGCTTGCCTTTGCTTGGGACGGTACGATGGCTGATCGCGCCGTCGTGACCGGGGTGGGAGCGGTTAGCTCGCTGGGTACTTCGGTCGCGGCGAACTGGGCCGCGCTGGTCGACGGGCGGAGCGGTGTCGGGCCGATTACGGGGTCCGACGCACGTGGTTTCACCGGTCTATCCGCGGCACAGTTGGTCGGACCCGAGCCTGGGGCCCTCGGCATCGATGCACGCAACGCTCGGATCATGGGACGCCCGGGGCTGATGTTGCTGCAGACCGGACGGGAAGCGTTGGCGCAGGCAAAGCTGGGTACCTCTGCTGCCGAGCCGGAGCGAATCGGGTTCTTCGCCGCCCTGGGGATGGTCGATCCTCAGCCTGATGACCTGCGCCGCGCCGTGATCCGGTCGCGCGGGCGCGACGGCATCGACTACGAGCGCTTCTTCGCCGACGCCTACCGCGAGATCTACCCGTTGTGGCCGTTGGCGATGCTCAACAACGTGGGTTTTTGCGTGGCCGCGCAGCTCCTGGGCGTACGCGGCGAGAACGCGGTGTTCTCCCCCGGTGCGGACGCCGCCGTGGTGGCGCTCGCGGAAGCCGCCGCGGCCGTGCTTGGCGGGCGGGCGGACGCGGCCTTGGCGGCGGGTGCGAGCGAGGGCGTGTCGGCGGCTTCCGTCGCGCGCTCCCGGCTTGCGCGAGAGTGGGATCGGCCGAAAAGTGCGGCCGCACCGGGCGAGGCCGCGGGTGTGCTCGTGGTGGAGCCCGAGAGCCGGGCGCGCTCGCGGAACGCGCAGGCGCTCGCGGTCGTCGCCGGGTGGGGGTTTGCCTTTGGCGGGGAGGGAGAGCAGGCTGCGGCAGATGCGATGCGCCAGGCCATCGAACGCGCCCGGATCGAACCCTACGATGTCGATGCGGTACTGCTCGATGGGGAGGGCGGCGGAGAGGACGGTGCGGCGGAGCGTGCCACCGTTGCCGGCGTGTTTGCGGGTGGCGGCAACCCCGTCATGCTCACATCGAGACGCTCGATCGGACACGCGCTTGCGGGTGGGGCGGCGCTCGATGCGCTTTTCGCCGTGCTGATGGTGTCCACCGGTGAGGTGCCCGCGGCGCTGCGGGCTGAGGTGGCGGACCAGCCGCATGGGGCCGGGCAGCGGGCCGGGTGGTTCCAGGCGCGCCCGCGCCACGTCCTCGTCAACGCCCGCAGTTGGGATGGGCACGCGGCCTCACTGCTCGTGGCCGCCGCGGAGTAACGGTGCGCTTTCTCTTCTACGA
This sequence comes from Thermoanaerobaculales bacterium, assembly GCA_044447965.1. Taxonomy (GTDB): domain Bacteria; phylum Acidobacteriota; class Thermoanaerobaculia; order Thermoanaerobaculales; family Thermoanaerobaculaceae; genus DATIYW01. Next base: position 21,896 of record JBIOGJ010000008.1, read on the forward strand.
CCGCGTGGATCGTCTCGAAGAGGGACGGCGGATCGTCGGGACCAAGACGTTCGCCCTCTCGGAGGAGTACCTGGAGGGCCATTTCAGCCGAGAGGCGATCGTGCCGGGAGTGATCCTGGTGGAGGCGATGGCGCAGTTGCTCGGCTGGGCGATCGTCCACGCCCACGGTTTCAAGCTTTCGGCCATCGTGTCGCTCGTCGAAGGGCTGACCATCGCCAAGGCGCGTCTGCGTCCCGGTTTTGCCGCGACCATCACCGGAGAGATCGTCTCGACCTCGGCGACCGATTCGTTGGGCCGGGCGTGGATGACCGTCGAAGGCGAGCGACTTGCAAGTGCGGAGCGGATCATCTTCACCCACTTTCCGGCCGAGGATCCGCACGCGCTCGAGGTGATGTTCCGCTACTGCAGCGGTCTGGATCGCCACCAGCCAGACGAACGGGGTTCCAGCGATGTCTAGCCCGCGCCGCGTGCTCGTGACCGGCATGGGCGTGGCGACACCGCTGGGCCTCACCGTCGAAGGGAACTGGCAAAGGGCGATCGCCGGCGCCTCGGCGGTTCGAGCGCTCGACCACGGCGTCGAGGAGCGAGGGCCGATGCGGGCGGCGGGCACGGTGGCCGAGGAGGACTGGCGGAGCGTCTTGGCGGCGTTCCCCGCGGAAGCCCAGGCCGAAGGCGAGCGCCGCACGCTGTTTGCGCTCTGGGCCGTGGCGGCGGCGCTCGATCATGCTCGGTTATCGCACGCCGACCGTGGGCACTGCGGCGTCGTGTTGGGCGCTGGTCTCGGCATCGTGCGCCTCGAGGACGAAGCGCGTTGGCGCGCGAAAGACGGCAGCTTCGATGCGGTGGGCTTTGCCGAGGAGTACGCTGCGGTGCACCGCGAATCGCTCATACGTAACCCGTCGGACCGCGCGGCCGCCCGGGTTGCACGACGCTTCGGCCTCGGTGGTGTCAACGCCACGATCACGACCGCGTGCGCCTCGGCCACGCAGGCGATCGGCACGGCGTACGGCATGATCCGGCGGGGCGACGCCGATCTCATCGTGGCGGGTGGCGCGGATTCGATGATCCATCCGGTGGGCCTTGTTTACTTCGTTCTGCTCGGTGCGGCCTCGACGTCCTCGGCGCCGCCGGCGACGATCTGCCGGCCGTTCGACCGCCGCCGCTCCGGGTTGGTGATGGGCGAAGGAGCCGGTGTCGTGGTGCTGGAGGCCGAGGAGCACGCGCATCGCCGCAGGGTTGTCGGTCTCGCTGAGCTGGCGGGCTACGGTTCCTCCCTGGATGGCTACCAGCTCACCGCGCCCGAGCCGAGCGGCGATGGCGCGGGCCGTGCGATGCTGGCCGCGCTTGCGGATGCGGGCTTGCGGCCGGACGAGATCGACTACGTCAACGCCCACGGCACCGGCACGCGGCTCAACGACGCCGCCGAGACCGCGGCGATCAGGGGAGTGTTCGGCTCGCACGCCGAGCGGTTGGCGATCAGCTCGAGCAAGCCTCTGATCGGCCACCTGCTCGCGGCGTGCGGCGGGCCGGAGTTCGTCTACACGGTGCTTTCGGTCGGGCGCGACGAGATCCACCCGACCATCAACCTCACGCATCCGGACCCCGCCTGCGACCTCGACTACGTTCCGGGAACGGCGCGTCGCCTCACGGTGCGCCATGCGATCTCGAACTCATTTGGGTTCGGTGGGCAGAACGCCTGCGTGGTCGTGAGCAAGGCGCAAGCAGCAACGGGAGAGCGGCCATGACCATCGATCTTGTGGGCAAGCTCGCGCTGGTCACCGGCGCGTCGCGCGGCATTGGCCGAGCGTGCGCGCTGATGTTGGCCGGCTGCGGCGCCGATGTAGCCGTCAATGGCCGCGATGCGGCTTTGGTGGCCGAGACCTGCGAGGCGATTCGCGGCCTCGGGCGGAGCGCCGAGGGAATCGAGGCTGACGTGGCTTCTCCGTCCGACGTCGAGCGGCTCTTCGAGCATGTGCGCCGGCGTTTCGGCAAGCTCGACATCCTGGTGAACAACGCCGGCGTGATTCGCGACGCCCTCGTGGGTGCGCAGGCGGTGTCCGACTGGGACACGGTGATCGCCACCGACCTGCGCGGTCCCTTCCTGTGCACGCAAGCCGCGCTGCCGCTCATGGTCCCGCATCACGCCGGCAAGATCGTCAACCTCGCCTCGGTGGCAGCGCTGCGGAGCAACGCAGGTCAGGCGAGCTACGCCGCGGCGAAGGCGGGGCTGGTCGCGCTCACCCGGACCTGTGCGGTCGAGCTGGCCGCCAAGGGGATCCAGGTCAACGCGGTGTTGCCGGGCATCATCGAGACGCGGATGAGCGAGCGGCTGCGGCGACGGGGCGGGCAGCAACTCCTGGACGCGATCCCGGCGGGCCGGTTCGGCACCGTCGAGGAAGTTGCCAGTGCCGTGCTCTTCCTCGCTTCGCCTTTGGCGGACTACATCACCGGGCAGACCCTCGTGGTCGATGGAGGGATGACCGTCGCATGATGCGCGCCTACCAGGGGATCGATATCGGCGAGGTGAGCAAGCTGCGTCGGCCCTCGGGCCAGCCCAAGCTGCGGTTGTCCGGGTGGGCCGCCACGGCGGCAGCGAAGCGGCGGGTGGCGCAACGCTCGCTTTCGATCGCGGACACGAGCGGGTTCGCGGTGACGACCGTGTTGCTGCTTGCGAACTCGGCGAGGGAGGGCTGAGCGATGCGCTTCCTCCTCGTCGATCGGGTGGTGAGCTGGGAGCGCGGCGGCGCGATCAACGGGCTCAAGTGCGTGGCGATGAGCGAGGACTTCCTCGAGTACCACTTTCCCGGCAACCCACTCATGCCGGGGGTGCTGTTGCTCGAAGCGATGGTGCAGCTCGCCGGGTGGAGCGAGGCCGCGAGTTCCGATTTCCGCCGCTGGTTCCTCCTCGATCGCGTGCGGCGATGCGGCTTTTACGGGTTCGCCTTTCCCGGCGATACGGTCGAGTTCGAGGTTGCGCCGCTCGGCGACATCGGGAGTGGGCGTCGTGCTTTCCGGGGCGTCGGCAGCATCGGCGGCAGCCGGCGCGTAGCCGCGGAGTTCGAGGGCGAGTTGGTCGACCTCGCAGAGCTCGAGGATCCCGAGGCACAGCGCGGGGCGTTCGCGCGGCTGACGCGGGAAAGGGGTTTCTGACACGGACGACCATCGCGTGGCGATCACCGGCATCGGCCTCGTCACGCCCCTTGGGCGCGGCGTGGCGGCGAACTGGGACGCGATGCTCGCCGGCCGCAGCGGCGTTCGGGAGGAGGGCGAAAGCAACAAGCCCGCGTGGATGCGGTGGGTGGGGCGGGTCGAGCCGCTCGGCAGCGACGAAGAGGTTCCCGCACCGTTGCTTCCCCAGTTCCGCTTCCTCAACCGGGGTGCGCGATTCGGGTTCGCGGCCGCCTCGGAGGCGGTATTGCAGGCCGCGATACCCGCAGCCGTGCCGCCGGCGCGACGCGCGCTCGTCGTTGCCACCGGCGACCACAGCAAGGTCGGATATGACTTCCTCTTTCCGGCCACCCGCGCCGCGACCGGCGGGCGCTGGCGCAAGGTGGATCGGGAGAAACTCAACCGCACGTCGCTCGAACGGGTCAACCCGTTGTTCCTTCTCGAATCGCTCAACAACAACCCGTTCAGCTTCCTCGCTGCGGCGTTCGGCTGCATGGGCGCGGGAACCAGCCTGGCGAGCCAGTCGCCGAGCGGATCGTTGGCGGTGGATCTGGCGTACCGCAGCGTCCGTGCCGGCAGAGCCGACGTTGCGCTGGCCGTGGGCTGCGGGTCATGGGTCAACGAGGTGCCGCTGTTTGAGCTTGCAGAACTCGGTCTGCTCTCACGTGCTCGGCAAGGCGCTGCCTCCTACCGTCCGTTCGATCGCCACCGCGACGGGTTCCTCGCTGGGGAGGGTGGCGCCGCAGTTGTGCTCGAAGGGATGGACCACGCGAGGCGGCGCGGTGCGGTCGTGCTGGCCGCCATCGAGGGCGTGGGGAGCTGTGCGGCGGCAGGCGCGGGATCGACGGCCGCCGACGGCGCGACGCTGCGCGCCATGGAGCTAGCTCTCGCGGACGCGCGGCGGTCTGCCCAGGCACTGGGTTTTGTGCTGCCTCACGGCAGCGGCACCCGAAAGGGGGACGGCGCGGAGCTGGCCTCGCTGGCCGCCCTGCTTGGCGATCATGCTCCTCGGGTGCCGGTCTGCGGGCTGAAGCCGTACACCGGCCACATGGGGGCGGCGAGCGACGTGGGTGAGGTTGTCCTCGGCGTGTCGGCCGCATCGGGTCGCACCGTTCCGGCTACCCCGAACTTCCGGGCTGCGGAGACCGGTTTTGCCGGATTGTCCATCGCGCCCAGCCCGCAGCCCTGCGCGCACGCGTCGTTCCTCACGTTGTCGTACGGGTTTGGCGGGCAGGCTTCCGCGCTGGTGGTATCGGCGTCGGACGGCGCCCGTGGCTAGCTGGCGCCTCGCTCGTGCAGCCCTTGAAGCCGTGCAGTTCGTCTTCATTTGCCTTCTCTACGCGATGGCCTGGATCTTGCCGGCGTGGTTCATCTACCCAGCGACCAGAACGGTGGGGAACTTGGTGTTTTGCCTTCTTCCGGTGCGGCGCCGCATCGCAATTGAGAACGTCCGCCACGCCCTTGGGTCGGCCGCGGAACCTACCCGCGCTCGCGCGATCGCGCGCGCGAGCTTCGGCTCCTTCCTGCTCACGGCGATGCCAGAAACGGCCAAGGTGCGCCACCGCCTCGCCTCCCCCCGCGCCGCTGCGAAGCTGCTGCGTCGCTCGCCCGACCTCACGGCGATGTTCGAGCAAGCGCGGCGCCTCCACGAGCGCTCGCGCGGCTGCATCTTCGTCACTCCCCATTTCGGCAACTGGGAGCTGCTTCCCGACACCGCTGCCGCGATCGGCATCCCGGTCGCGGTCGTCATCCGCCCGCTCGAGAACCGCTACCTCGAGCACCTGCTGCAACGCAGCCGCGCCACCACTGGGCAGATCTTCGTCGCCAAGCGCAACGCCTTTCTCGCGCTGCAGCGGTTCCTGGGCGCCGGCCGCTCGGTTGCCTTGCTCCCGGACCAGGCGACATTCAAGGGCTTGGCGGTGGAGTTCATGGGGCGGCCAGCGCTGACGACGCCGGTCCCCGCTCTGCTGGCGGTCTACCAACAACGGCCGATCGTGGTGGTGGCGTGTTTCCGTACCGGGGCGTTGCGTTTCAGCGGCTTCGTGAGTGAGCCGATCTGGCCGGGTCATTACGAGAGTGAGCGCGCCGAGGTGGAGCGACTCACGGCGGCAATGAACCGGGTGATGGAGGAGGTGGTTCGGCGCCACCCCGAGCAGTACCTCTGGATGCACAACCGCTGGAAGGCGTACAAGCCGTGAGCGGCGCGAAAACGGCCGGCGCAGGGGCGGCGGAGGCGCCCGTCGATCTTTCGATTGTGATCACCACCCGCAACGAGGAGAAGTACCTGCCGGTGTTGCTCGAAAGCGTGCGCGGCCAAAGGACGGACCTGGCAACCGAGTTGATCGTGGTCGACAATGCCTCCACGGACACGACCGTTGCCGTGGCCGAGGCTGCCGGGGCGCTGGTTCTCCCCCACGCCGAGGTGGGTGACGTGCCGGCGATGCGGAATCTCGGACTGGCGCACGCCCGCGGCACGGCGGTCTTGTTCGCCGACGCCGACGTTGCGTTCAGCCCCAACTACCTCGAGGAGATGGTTCGCCCCATCCTCGACGGGGTCCTGGACGTCACCCTGTGCCTCCGCCACAACGTGCTGGAGGCGCGATTCCCCGTCGTGCCGGCGGCATACTCGAAGAGCTACGTCTGGTTCCTTCGCCACCTGCCCGAATGGTGTCTGACCAAAATCCCCGTCCGGGTTGTGCCTTGGCTGACCGCGTGGTCGGGCGCGATGCTTCGTCGGCGTTGCTGGATCCCGCCGGGCACGATCCCAGACCGCGTGAACACGCCAGCCCTGGTCGCGCGCACCGACGTTGTGGGCGCCGCCGGAGGCTGGCGCGGGCGCTTCGGCACCCATGAGGACACCGCGTTCTGCCGCGATCTGTTTGCGATCACCGACCGCGTGGCGTGGCGCACCCGCCCCATGCTGTTCATCTCGCAGCGACGGGATTTCCCGACCGACGCGAGGTGGCTGCCGCAGCTCGTGTTGCGGCCCTTCCTCGAGTTGGTGGGTCTTGCCGGGCTCGGCGCGAAGCGAGTCCAAGACGAGAATGGTTACAAGAACCCGGCCGGTCGAAGATGAGCATGGCGAGGCGCAGGAGCCGCTTCGCGCGGGTTTCTTGGCCGGCTCGACGCCTTGACACGTCCTCGGGGGGTGATACGTTCGAGCCCGTGAGCTCGGTAGTCATTGATGGCATGCCCGGCGTTCGTCGCGTCGGTGCGGACCCTTGCCGCCTATGTCCCCCAACCGCCACCTGACGGTGCTCGGCGGCGGTCTGGCCGGGTTGGCAACGGCGCATTTCGCACGTAAAGCCGGCGGCGCCGCCACCGTCTACGAGGCGGAGTCGCAACCGGGCGGCATCTGTCGAACGTTTCGTTGGGGGGAGTTCCTCGTGGACACAGGCGCGCACCGCCTCCACGACCAGGACGAAGAGGTCACCCGGGAGTGGCGCGCGCTGCTCGGCGACCACCTCGAGCGCGTCGAGGCTCCAAGCGAGATCTGGGTGAGTGGCAAGCGACTTGCTTTTCCTCTCTCCGTAATTGACCTGATCTTCAGGCTGGGTCCGCGCGTGTGCGCACAGGCGGGCTGGGACGTGGTGCGCGAGCGGCTCCACCCCCGCGAGATCGAGAACTTCGAGCAGCTCTCGCTGCACCGTTACGGTGCAACCCTCGCCAACCTCGTCCTGCTGAACTACTCGGAGAAGCTCTGGGGTGTCCCTTGTCGAGAGCTGTCCCCACGTGCTTCCGGCAAGCGCTTGCAGGGCCTTTCGCTCGCGAGCCTGCTGCGTGAGGCGTTCCTCGGGCGTCGCGGTGCACCCCGCCACCTCGAAGGTGCCTTCTACTACCCGCGCTTCGGCATCGGCGAGCTGACCTCCAAGCTCGTGGAGTCATGCGGTGCGGAGAACATTCGCCTGACCAGCCGGGTCAGCCGAGTCAACCACACGAACCACCACATCACCGGGGTGGCGGTCAACGGTGGGGCGAGCGCCGCCGTCGATCGGGTGGTCAGCACGATCCCGCTTGCGGCTCTCGTCGACGCCCTCGATCCACCGGCGCCGGCGGAGATCCGCCGCATGGCGTGCCTGCTGCGGTCGCGCGGGGTCATCGTGGTCGCGCTCTTTCTCAGCCGGGGGTGGGTGTCGGCCAACGCGACCACGTACTTTCCCGGGTATGAGTACCCTTTCACCCGGGTGAGCGAACCGATCAACCGCAGCGCAGCAATGGCGCCCCCCGGGCACACCTCGTTCGTCGCCGAGATTCCTGCGCAGCCGGAGGAAGCGCGTTGGCGGCGCAGCGATGGGGAGCTTGTCACCGACGTGGCCGCGGCGTTGGAGCGGCTCGGCTGGCTGCGCGCTGCCGACATCCTCGGTTCGGCAGTCGTGCGCCTGGCCCAGGCGTACCCGCTGTTGACCAATCAGGCGAGCGAGGCTGCCGCGGCGATCACGGCCTACCTGGCGGGGTTTGAGAACCTGGTCGTTGCGGGTCGCAACGGCACGCATGCCTACGCGTTCATCCACAGCGTGATGCGTGAGGCGCGAAACGCGGCCGGTGCCCTGCTCGCCGATGAGCAGTTGGCGTCTCGCCAAGCTGGTACCGCGTTGCCATGAGATCCGTGCCTGAGCTCCACGTTGTGCGCTGGCGACGCCATGCTCCTCGTCTCGAGCTTGGGCTCTGGTGGGTAGCGGGAGCGGCGATCGTGCTGGCCGCCTGGCGGACGCTGATGGCCGTTCCGATGTCGCACGATGTGGCTTTCTTCTACTTCGTCTCCGGGAGAATGCTCGACGGGGCGAAGCTCTACCGCGACATCCTGGAGATCAATCCGCCGCTCGTCTATTACCTCGGTGTTCCACCCGCGTGGCTGGCCAGGACGCTTGGGCTCGAGTCGATCCCCGTCTTCTACGGCTACTGCTTGGTGATCGCGGGCGGCGCACTCGCCCTGCTGTGGAGTGTCGCTCGGCGCACCGCGGTGTTCTCCGCCGCCGCGGTCCGCCGAGTGGCGTTGCTGGCGGTTCTCTGCATCGAGTTGATCATGGTCATCGGGTGCGGCATGTTCAATCAGTTCGGACAACGGGAGCATTTGGCGCTGGTGCTGACCCTGCCCTACTTTCTCACGGCATCGGCCGCGGCTGCGGGGCGGCCGGTCGGCTTCGGCCTTGGGATTGCCGCTGGGACCTTCGCCGGCGTGGGAATGGCGTTCAAGCCGTTCTTCCTCGCGCCGTGGGTGCTGACCGAAGCGTATGTCGCGTTCCGTGCCCGGTCATGGCGGCGCGTGGCCAGGCCGGAAAGTGTGGCGGTGGCCGCGACGAGCCTGATCCTCGCCGTGCTGCTCTTGACCTTGGAGCCGGGCTATCTCGCGAACGCCCGGTCGAACCTGGCCGTGCGTCCCGGCCTCATCGGGCCCTTCTCAGCGCTCCTCCTGCGCCCTGAGGTTCTCGTCTGGCTACTCGCCGGTCTGGCGCTCCTCATGCTGCGCCTCGGGCCGGCGGACGACGATCTGGGCAGGATCCTGTTTCTCGCTGCCGGCGGGTTCCTCATCGCCGCCCTGGCGCAGCAGCATGGCATGGACTATCACTACTACCCGGTTCTCGCCCTTGCTGCCTTTCTACTCGTGGTCAGGTGTGCGCGCTGGCTCGAAGCGTGGCTTTCCCTCCGATGGAGACAGGCCTGGGGTTGGCTTGCTTCCCTGCTCGGCATCGCCATCCTCGTCACAGGTGTCCTGGAGAGTATCCACCTGCCCCGGACGATGCAACGGCCGCAGATCACCAAGCTGGCTGCGCTGATCAGCGAGCACGCGCGTGACGGGAGCGTGTATCAACTCGCATCCACTGTGGACCCGCTGTTTCCCGCCGTTAACCTCGCCCATGGGCGCTGGCTCGGGCACTTCAACCTCATGAGCACCTGGCTGTCCCCCTACCTCGTTCGCGATCCATCCCTGCCGCGCTACAACAAGCCGGAAGCGATGAACGAGGTCGAGCACATGGTCTTTCAGACGGTCCTCGATGACCTCCGACGGGATCCGCCCGAGCTCCTTGTCGTCGAAACCTCGGATTGCAAGTTCCGTCTGCCCTGCAAGCGCTTCGATTTCATCGAGTACTTCGGACAGGCGAAGCAGTTCCGGGAGTTGATGGGTCGGTACCATCTTCTTCGCCAACTGACGCCCAGCGCAGGTTTCCAATACGCTGTCTATCTCCGGGTCCGGTAGCGGCGGCGCTTGGCAGCCCGGCAGGAAAGAGTTGCTCGCCCTCCGGTCCGCGCGGCCCTGTTCTGATGCCTAGAAGCGGAGAGATCCCTGCGGGCGCAAAAGGCGAGGGTCGCATCCATTGCTACACTGCATCCTGTCCCTTGGTCGATCGTGCGTTGGGCCGAACGCCAAAGGTGAGGAGCTTTGACCGGAGCAGATTCTCTTGCTAGGAGGCGCCACGCTGTCCAACCCGCTGCGCTCGCCAGACTCGCAGGCGCGACTGATCGCCCCTGACCCGTTCTTCCCCGACGTGCGCATCAGGCGGCTGGTCTTCGGCGTAATCTTGGTTGGCCTGGTGGCGTTCGGTCTCACCAGCGTGAGGACTCGCGCGCAAGTTGCCAACGTGGCGAAGCACGACAGCGACTTCACCTGCTATACAGCGGCAGGCGCGGCGGCGTTCGCCGGCCAGGATCCGTACGCGGCGACCAACCCGAGGGGTTGGCATTACCTCTACCCGCCGTTGTTCGCGATGCTGGTTGCGCCGCTTCACCGTCTTCACCCCGAGCTGCAAGCGGTGGCTTGGTTCCTCGTCAACGTGGCGCTCATCTTCGCGTGCTATTTCGAATGCGCTCGGCTCGTGGCTTTTCTCAGGCGGACCGAAGCCGGGATGCCACGCTGGCTTGCCGTCACGCCGTTTCTGTCGGTGTTCCTCTTTGGGATTACCTGCCTTGAGCTGGGGCAGGTCTCGATCCTGCTCCTGTACCTGCTTGTGCTCGGCTTGCGCCTTGTCCTGTGCGGTCGATCGCGAGGTGCTTGGTTTGCGGGCGGCGTGGTGATGGCGGGAGCGGTGGCCCTGAAACTGGTGCCGGCGCTGCCGGCCGTTGTCCTGCTCGCTGGCTTGCTGATTGCGCCGCACACTGCGGGGACCAAGTCCGGCATGTCAGTCCGTGCGCCGGGGACGACCGCGGGCCTGGTCGCGGGAGGATTCGTGTTTTTCCTCCTCCTACCCGGTTTGCTGGTGGGGTGGAACGCCAACCTTGGTTACCTCCATGGCTTCATCGACCACGTGGTTACCAACCCCAACCTTGGTGGGGACGCCCACATCAACGTCACCGGGCCGGGAAACCAGAGCTGGCGATTCGCCGCTCGTAACCTGGGCAACTGGATCATTAGCGGCGGCGCGATCACTCCGCAAGTGGTGGAGGTTCCCTTGCCCGAGGAGGGTACGCCCCTTGATTCGCGGTACGCGCGCATGACGATTCGGGCCTTCCTCGCATTGCTGCTCGTGGCGCTGGCGATCGCCGGATGGCGACTCGCGAGAGCGGGCCCGGCGGTTGGCCTTGCCGCTGCGTATGCACTCGCCTGTACCGCAACCCTGGTTTTGCCGCCGATAAGTTGGTCGCACATGTTCGTGCTGCTGCTGCTAGCGACGTTGTTCGTGCCGTGGTGGGTGTGGTCGCGTGGCTACCCGCGTCTGGCGCTCGTCGTCGCCGCGATCCCGCTCCTGCTCGAGCTGCAGCACTACCTGCTGCGGAACTCATTGCGCCTGGTGGGGGTGCTCGGCGTGGGTACTGCTCTCTGGCTGGTTGCGGTATGCGTCCTGGTGACAGTTCTGCCCAGCCCGAGCACCGGCAAACGAGGGCACACGCTCGCCAACGGCGAGGCGTGAGGCGCACGGCGTGAGGCTCGCGAACAACACTGCGACAACCTGGGTGCTCACCGCGGTAGTCGGGCTGGTCTACGCGTGGGCTGGACAAGGCGGCATCGCGATGATGCAACGCCTCACGCCGGGATTTGCCCCCGCGCCTGTCCGCGCCGCACGATCGCTTGAACCGGCGTTCACCGCCCAGTTCATCCGTCGCAACACCGGCAGCATGGAGCACGTCGCTTCACTTTGCGAGCTTCCCGATGGGCGGCTTGTTGCCACCTGGTACGCAGGCTCGCATGAGGCCGCGACCGACGTCGTGATCCTGCTCGCGACCAAGCCCGCGGAGCTAGCCTCGGGGTGGAGCACCCCGCGAGTTGTAGTCAACCCGACGAGCGCGGCCGCGGAGCTGCGCCGCCCGGTCGGAAAAGTGGGCAACGCCGTGGTGTTCGCCGCGGCTGATGGTCGTCTCTTTCTGGTGTTCGTCACCATGCCGTTCGGCGGGTGGGCGACGAGCGCGCTCAACCTCAAGACCTCGAACGATGGCGGAGCGACCTTGACGCCGGCGCGAACGCTCGTGCTCAGCCCCTTGTTCAACCTCGGCACGCTGGTCAAGAACAAACCGCTGCCGCTCGCGAGCGGAGGTTTCCTGCTCCCCATCAGCCATGAGCTGCTTGAGAGGTTCGCGGACCTCCTCTGGCTTCCCGCCGATGTCAGGGGAGCGATCGATCTGCGCACGACACGTCTGCGCGGTGGGCCGCGGTTCTTCCAGCCCGGGTTGGCGGCGCTCGATGGCGCCAGGGGCGTGGCCGTACTGCGTTCCAGCCGCGCGGGAGGAAACGTGGGCGTCGCGACCACTTTGGACGGCGGTGCCTCCTGGGGCGAGATGCGCTCCTCGACCCTACCGAACCCCGATTCCGGGCTCGACGTGGTAGCCCTTGCCAACGGACGGGTGCTGCTCGCGTTCAACGATGAGCGCTTCGGGCGCTCCAACCTGTCGCTCGCGGTGTCGAGCGACGCGGGGTCGACGTGGCGGCGCGTGGCCGTGCTTGAGGATGAACCCGGGGCTGAGTTCTCATACCCGTTCCTGCTGCGTTCCCGGGACGGGCGGATTCACCTCGTGTACACCTGGAACCGGCGTGGCCTCAAACACGTCACGTTCAGCGAGGCATGGGTCGAGGCGAAGGAGCGACAGGCACGATGACGGCGCACCTTTGCCGCGTGGTCGCACTGTTCCTCGCCGTTTTGGCGTGTGTCTTCGCCGCCCGGTCCCGCGCCGGGGGTTGGCGATACGCCCTCCTCGCGGTCAGCATCGCGACAATCGCGGTCGGGGTTCCGTTCGCGGGGTGGTCGTTGCCGCAGTGGTCCGCCGGCATCGGTGTTTCACCCAGTGTGACCTCGACTTGCCTGCTCGCCGCATTCGTGTGGCGGCGCTTGGGCGGTCCTGCGCTGTTGGATGAACGGGCGTGGCGGATCGGGTGGTGGTTCGGCGCCGTTGCCGGCTTGAGCCTCTACCCGGCGGCGCTGGGCGTTGGGCCGTTCGACGTCTACTCGTGGGGCTGGGGTGGGTTGCCACTCGTGGTGGCGCTCGGGCTGGTCACGCTCGGCCTGCTGTGGCTCGGCAACCGTTTTGCGCTCGTGCTCACGCTGGGAGTGCTTGCGTACAACCTGCGACTGCTCGAGTCGTCCAACCTGTGGGACTACCTTACCGATCCGCTCTTTACGGTGTTTTCCCTTGCCGTGGCGACGCGTGCGGCGCTGCGCCGGCTGGGGGCGGGGCGAGCGGTTCAAGTGCCGGTGTCCGGCGCCGCCGCAGGCGGACCACGAGCCAGCGGTCTCTAGGGGTCACCAAGCTCGCGACGAAACCCGCGAGGGCCGCGAACAGAATGCCCATCCTGCCGTTGTTGGTGGGCTCGCCGAGACCTTGAAAGACGTACTCCGCGAGGAGCGCGCCCAGCAACGCGACAAGGAGCGAATGTTCGCCCGGGGAGTAGGCTCCGCGTGATCGAACGGCGTTCGTGGTCGCGACGACGAGAACAGCCAGCAGCGCAAGGTAGGTCGCCGCGGCGGCGAGCCCGCTCTGGACCGCCACAGCGAGAATCGCGTTGTGCTCATGGGTCAACAGCGGCCCCTTGCCATTCGCGAGCCGACTGAAAGTGTCGGGACCGTAGCCCCCTCCGAGCAGCGGATGCTCGCGAATGATGCCGAGCGCCGGTATCCAGGCGTATTCGAGTCGGTCGTTGAAGGTGAAGAGGTCCTTCCAGCGCATCGCCTTCATCACCGATGCGTCGGGTTCGACGTTGGTTGTCGCAAGGAACCGGGTGTTGTCGGTAACGCTGTTGATGTGCCGCAGATCCGGCGCCAGGAGGAGGAACAATGCGGCGCCTCCTGCCACCGCAACGAGGAGTATCCGTCTGCCTGCGCGACCCGTGAGCCAAAGCACGGCAGACAGCACGCCGAGGGCTGCCCACCCGATACGGGAAAAGCTCAGAAAGATCGCGGTGGTGACCACCGTGGACCCCAGCAGCCAGAACACGCGCCCTGCTTTGCCACCGGGCTCGGCGGCGGCGGTAATGGCGAAGGGAAGCGTGGGGATGAGAAACATGCACAGCGAGTTGTAGTCGAACAACGGCCCCACCAGTCCGCCCCATGGATTGCGCACTCCGAACGCTGCCTCCCCGAAGCTCACGACGCTGAGGGTGAGCGCGGAGGTGGCCAACGCAATCCCAAGCCGGCGCCAGCGGGCCAGCTCCGGCGGAGCGCAGGCGACGAGGAGGAAGACGACGAGGGAGCGAAGGAGCACCTTTGACGCCGCGGCGCCGCTGGCCACAATGTCCGTCGAACCGAAAACCGAGATCGAGGTGATCGCCACGAGCAGCATGACGAGCCCGACGATCCAGATGTGCGGCAGGCGGATCTCGCCGCGCGCGAGCACCACCACGAGCCCGCCGACGGCCGCCGCGCCCAACAGGATGCGAGTCGGGATTGGCCATGGCGCGGCGTGGCTGAGCGGCAGGAGGACGAGGTAGGCGAGAAGGCCCCACTCCGCGGTGGTCTCGCACCAGCGCAACACCTCGCGACGCAACCCGGAACGCATCATTCCAGCGGTATCTCCGTCAAACGCAATCAACTTTCCACGGTAGCAGCGTGATGGTCCCAGTCAAGCCGCTCATCGTGCGGGGCTGGGTCCGCTCGCGAAAAGGCTCCGGCGACTCGTGGCACCCGAGCGATGCTGTTGCGACGAGGTTTGCCGATTACCTGGCGGCGCACGACCTCTTGGCCCGGCCGGGCCAGGTCCGTGATCGCCGCTACGAAGGCTACAACGGACGCGGCAACGGTGCCGAAACGCTGCGCCGTTCAGACGCGATCTCGCGCAACGCCAGACCAAGGCCAAGAAGCAGAATCAAAGCAGAAAAGAACGTGCTCCCATACGCCTGCGCGACACGACGCATCGGAAGTGCCATCGCTTGGACGAGCAGGGACAGGGCGAGCCATCCAACCATTCGCAGGCGTCGCCGGGAGAGGGGGGCAGCGTCCAGCACCAATTTGCTCGCGACGCCGAGGGGGTAGAGCATCCAGACAAAAGCGTAATTCCAAGCCAGGGGCGGCGCGAGGGTGATCAGGAGCAAGAGCATGGCCAATTCGATCGACTCCTCCCGCGGCGTGGGGGCTCGCCCTCGGGGCACGCACCACAGGAAGAAGATCCCCAGGCCCAGCATGACGACGATGATCACGGCGTTGACGGCGCCAAAGCCGAGGTTCGCCAGGTTGACCTTCCAGCGCGGGTCCGCTTCGCCGTCGGCCAGCACAGGCCGCAGCAGTCGGTTGGCCACGCCCATGATCGAGTGGTTCCTGTAACTGAAGGCCCGGACGCCACGCTGGGAGATGCCGGTCTCGCCGTAGGTCAAGACCACGCGCCGAGTCCATGTCACCAACTCCTCGACGGTTGTCGTGGGCGAACGAAAGGCGAGCGGCACGACGAGCAGCCAGGCCGCAAGAGAGAGCAGCGTAGCGACCGTCGCTTTCCAGTGACGGCGGTAGACCAGGTAGCCGATGGCAAGGATCGGGAACGCCTTGATCGCCGCGGCCGTGCCGACCATGACGCCGGCGAACGCGGGGCGTCCCAGCCGCAAGCACGCCGCGGCGCCCAGCATCAGGGCGAGCAGGACGAGCGCGGGCTGCCCGAGCAGGTAGGTGTCCCAGATCCAAAAGATCATGGCCAACGACGGCAAGAGCGTGAGGAGCGGATGCTGTCGTGTGCTCCGGCTGGTCACCAGCCACACCGTGAGATTGGCGCAGGAAGCCCACGCGAGAGAGTTGAGAGCGACCAGCGCGAGAATAAACAGCGGCCTACCGAGCGCCGCAGGGACCGCAAGCATGGCGGCGGCGCTCGGTGGGTAGATGAAGGAAAGCTCGGTGCCGGTCGGATAGATCGGCCGGTGGTGCAGGAAGTTCTGAGCCGTGAAGTACCAGAGGTCGTAGTCCATCGCGAAACGGCCGAGCAGGAAATTGGCCACGGGAAAGACGGAGAAAAGCACCATCGCCACCGCGAGCGCTGCGAGCATCTCGCGATCGGCGCCCGGTTGCCGAGCCTGCAGCGCATCCAGCCATTCCGAGAGCTTGCTGGCGAGCCGCCCCGCGATTCGCGGCTGCTTCTCCGCCCCAGAGGCGAGCGAGGTCTGATCGCTGGGGACGGGCGGCTCCGACATGTCGGTTGAACCGGTGTTGGCACTTCCCATCGCGCACGGGCCTCCGTTTCCGGGATCAGTCCAGATCGAAGTCCCCGTGCCGCCGCAGCGGACACAGCCCCCGGTTGTAGGGAGGTGTCGCGTTGACCACGCGGCGGATGAAATGGCGGAACGTCGTGGCCGCCTGCCCCCAGTCCTCGTGCTCGTCCATCTTTGCGAGCGCCTCGCCCAGCGCGAGGTGGCTCTGGTAGACGAGCCTGAAGGCCAGCTTGACCTGCCTGCGGTCTTCGTCGCTCACCCTCGGCCATCGCCGCAACCCGACTCGGTTCACCGCCACGATTCGGCTCACGTTGGCGAGCAGCGAGAAGGGCGGCACATGCATGGTCACCGCCGAGTTGCCCTGCGTCATGGCCCCCTCGCCGACCCAGCAGAACTGGTGCACCCCGACATGGGCCGACAATATGGCTCGCCGGCCCAGCACGGTGTGACCCGCAAGCGCCGCGCCGTTGACCAGCACGCACTCGTCTTCCACCACCGCGTTGTGGCCGGCGTGTGCGCCGGCCATCCAGTAGGTTCGGTTGCCGACGAGCGTCGCCTTGCCCTCTCCAGTGGCGCGCGAGATCGTGACGCCCTCGCGGAACACGTTGCGGTCACCGATGCGAAGGAAGCTGACGGTGGACGACTCGAACTTGAGGTCCTGCGGCTCGCCGCCGAGCACGGTGAAGCTGTCCACCAGGTTGTCGCTGCCGAGGGTGGTGTAGCGGCGCACCAGTGCGTGCTCGCGCAGCACGCACGCCGGACCGATGCTGGTATCGCCCTCGATCACGCAGTAGGCCCCGATCGTGACGTCGTCGGCCAGCTCGGCGCTGGGGTGGACGATGGCCGTGGGGTGGATGCGAGGCATCTGTGCTCTCCGGTGACGCCGCGGGGGCGCCACGGCCATTATCCCCTCGCTCGCTGAGATTCACGAGCCCCGGGGCGCCTCGTGGGGCGGCTCGTGCGTGGGGCCGATCACGGCGGCACACCTCGCCAGGAGTACCTCGGCATAGCGCCCAGCGACCCCGCGCCCGGCTTGCCAGAACGCCAACGCTTGCCCACCCGTCGATTCCCTCACCCCCGGATCCGCGAGCAGGCGAGCAAGTTCGACGGTGAGCGCCTGCGAGGAGCCGGCTGGCCGCTCCACGATAACCAAGCCCCCGGCCTCCTGAAGGCCACGCACGAGGTCGCCGAAATGCTCGATTGAAGGCCCCATCACAATTGGGCAGCCTTGCGCTGCCGCCTCGAGTGGATTGTGGCCGCCCCGGCGTACCAGGCTTCCACCGACGAACGCCACGTCAGCAAAGCGGAACAACGCCGCGAGCGGGCCGATCTCATCCACGAGCAGCACCTCCCATGGCGCAGCCGCCTGAGCATCCTGCGACCACATGGTCGTTTGCAGGCCACGTCGTTGGGCCAACCGCTGGATTCGCGGGCATCGACGGGTATGCCTCGGGGCGATGGCAAGGCGCAGCCGGGGAAAACTGGGCCGCAAGCAAAGGAATGCATTGATGAGGAACCGCTCCTCGGGGTGGTGCGTGCTGCCAGCAACGATCAACGGCCGCTGGGCCGACGACCCGAGCGCCCGGCGCCATGGCTCGGGGATCTGGTCGGCGTGCGCTCCCGTATCGAATTTGAGGTTGCCGACCACCTCGGTGCGGTCGAGTGGGGCGCCAATCCGCACGAAGGCATCCCGCTCGCCAGCGTCGAGCACTCCAATCCAGCTCGTGGCAGCGAGCACGTCGGCAAAGAATGCCCGCGCCCAGCCGTAGCGGCGCCCGTCGCCGGGGTAAAGACGGCCGTTGATGATGAACAGAGGAATGCGAAGCTCCTGGCAGGTGCGGAACAGGTTGGGCCAAATCTCTGTCTCCACCACGACCACGGCTGTAGGCGCCAGCGCCGCCAGCCATCGTCGCAGCGCGCCGCGGCGATCCCAGGGAAGGTAGCTGACTGCCTCGATCTCTGGCAGCCGTCGCTGCAATTTCTCGGCTGCCTCCCTGCCGAGCGCGTTGCCGGTGGTGAGCACGAACGACGCCGACCTCGAGCGGTCGCGCAGCGCGGCGATCAAAGCCCCGGCTGCGGCGACCTCCCCGGCCGAAACGGCGTGCACCAGCCAACGCGAAGGAGCGTCAGCTCCAACTGGAGAGCGGCGTGCGAGCCTTTCGCCGAGCGCCCCTCGGCGCGCGCGGCCGAGTGCGAGCCTGGCAACCTCGAGCGGCGCCAACGCGCCCCAGGTCACGAGCGCCAGCCCGAGGTCGTAGGCGAAGTACGCCGCTCGCACGGCAAGGCGCCGAGTCAACCGGTACCTCTGAGGTGGAGCGCTGCCAGAGCCGCTACAGCCCGCAGCGCGTTCCGCCCGCCCAGCATTGCTGCTGCCGGGGGGCGAAACCGAACTGCGTCGCGCTGCCGGAGCATGGCCTACGGCGCCTCCGGTACATCAGGGCCAAGAAACGCGGCCACGACCGTGACCGGTATCGTCCAACCTCGAGCAGGTGTTGCCACGCTTGGCGCCTCCACACGTCCTCAGTCTGCGCCCTCCAGTCTAATCCGCTACCATGACACGCAGGTGAGCACCGCCAAACTGCTCGCGGCGCTATTACGAGAGTGCCTGCACTACCCGCTCCGCCTTGCGTTCGCGCTCGCGAGCCTGCTTGGGCTGGGTCTTGCGCAGCTCGCGTTGCCGTGGATCGTCAAGACGTGGGTGGAGGGACCGCTGGGGCACGGCGGCGCCGGCGACATCCGCGCCCCGGTTTTGGCGGCAAGCGCGGTGGTGGCACTCGTCGCTGTCTTCCTCTTTGTTTCCCGGGCGTTGTTGGCCAGCGTCAACCAGCGCATGTTGGAACGGCTGCGCAACGCGGCCGTGTCCCGCCTGATGAAGAGCCGGCCACCGGCAGTGCGCGAGTATTCGACTGGCGACCTGATGTCGCGGGTGTTTCAAGACGCAGGCATGCTCTCGGGGTTCGTGGAGAACGTCTTCAAGCGCCTGCTTGGTGACGGCATCCTCGCGCTCGGGGCGCTTGCGATGATGTTCGTACTTCACCCCCGCCTCGCCCTCGCGACCTGTTTTCTTGCGCCGCTCGTGGGCCTGCTGCTCGGCCGTTTGGGCGTGGTGATCCGGCGTTGGGGCACGGTCTCGCAGGAGAGCATGGGGAGGCTGGGCGGCACGTTGCAGGAGCAACTGCAGGGCTTCACCACGATCAAGGGCTATCAGCGCGAATCGGCAGAGGCGCAGCGGTTCGCCGGCGAGAACTCGGCGTACCGGCACCGGGCGGTGATGGCCGAAGGGTGGACGGCGCTCCTCATCGCCCTCGTGTTCCTCGCTGCCGCGAGCGGGTTCGTCTTGGCGGTGTGGTACGGAAGCCTCGAGGTCGCGGCCGGGAGGCTCACCGCCGGTGGGCTGCTCGCGTTTTGCCTTTACGCGGGTCAGACCGTGGAACCCCTCCGCCGGCTGGCCGAGATCCATGGCCTGTTGCAGCGCTCACTCGGCGCGGCCGAGCGCCTGCTTGAGCTGGGAGAGCTGGAGGTTGAGCCGAGTGAGGGGGTGGGCGAAAGCGGCACGTGGCTGGCGCCAAGACCGGTCGCTGGTTCTCCGTCCGGGCCTAGCGCAGCGGCCCCGGACGCATCGGCACGGCTGGTGGTACCAGCTTCGCTGGTCTGCGAGGCGGTGCGGTTTCGCCACCGCGATACGCAGCCGCTCCTGGAGGGGCTGGACCTTAGGGTCGCGGCCGGCGAACGGGTCGCGCTGGTGGGCGCAAGCGGCGGCGGCAAGACCACGCTGGCGAATCTATTGGTCCGCTACCAGGAGCCGGCGTCTGGCCGGATCCTCCTTGATGGCCTCGACATCCTGGAGGAGGCGGTGGGGGTGTTGCGGCGGAAGGTCTGCGTCGTCGAGCAGGAGCCGTTCCTGTTCAGCGGTCCGCTGCTCGACAACCTGCGGTATGGCGCGCCGGATGCTTCCCCGGCGCTCGTCGATGCCGCGGTTCGCCTCACCGGACTCGAGGTCCTACGGACCGCCCAACCGGAGGGTCTCCTCGCCGGGTTCGCCGAGGCTGGGCGCGATGTCTCGGGAGGGCAGAAGCAGCGGGTTGCCCTTGCGCGGGCCATCGTTCGCGACCCGGCACTGCTTGTCTTGGACGAGGCGACGAGCGCGCTGGACAGCGAGGCTGAGGCGGAGATCCTCACCGCGCTGGAGAGCTGGTTCGCGCAGCGAACGGTGATCGTCATGGCGCATCGCCTGTCCACCATTCGGCGGGTGCCCCGCATCGCCGTACTGTATGAGGGGCGAATCGTCGCCGACGGAAGCTTCGAGACGCTGGCGAAGGGAAACGCGGTGTTTCGGGCCTTGTTTGCTGAGCAACTCGAGGCGGCCGGGTTGCTCGGCCAAACACCCACTTTCATGCGGGCTCTCGGCGCTGCAGCGTCGCCTGCAGGCGACGGCTTGACAAACCCATGAGTTCGCTGCGACACTTCCATGAGAGTATCGCGTGGCCCAGGGGAATGTCTCAAGTTCATCGCGGTGAGCGGAACGGACGGAGGAGTCCATGAAGAGAAACATCGCCAAGACCACCTTCTTTCTCGTTGTCGTTGGGGTGGCGCTGGTAGCGCTGCCGGCAGTTGGCTTGACAGGCCCATGCCTGAGCGGCGGACAGATCGGCGCCTGCCCAGGCTGGGTGGACGTGAAGGGCACCGGAGTTTTTGACCCGGCGGACCCGCTCATCACGTTTGGCTTCAGCGTTGGGGCCGCCCAGCTCACGATCATGAACCCCTGGTCTACGGCGTGCGGGGAACCAGGTGGCCAGGTGATCCAATTTGGCTCGCCGACGGGGTGTGGGTTCACCACCGCCTCCACGACGGTCAATCCCTTCGCTGGACCACAGGCGATCACCGCGACCGGCTTCACGGGGGGCTTGCCGAACGCGTTCTCGTTCGCGGGAGGCGCGAGCTCCGGCAACGGTAGTTTGACGCCCGCGGGTGGCCCTCCATACTCGATGATGGCGCTCACGGGCGGCATAATGACGACGGTTGGCCCGTTCCAGGGTGTGGATGCCTCAGGTGGTGGTGGCCCGCTCAACCACATCACCATTCCGTGGGCGCAAGCGAGCATGTTGGGGATGAACGGCGCCTGCGGCAATCTCGCCTTCCCGGGCGGCGACCCGCAGATCTTCCTGCCGGTTGTGCCGGGCACTGCGCCGGGGACGGGCCAACTCGTGCCGTCGTTTCCTGGCATGTGCTCCTCCCCAATGCTCCTGATGGCGGTCTTCGAGGGGCGGGCCACCATCCCAACCCTAAGCGAATGGGGGCTGATCGTACTTTTGGTTGGCCTCGGCCTGGCGGGGTGGGAGCTGCTGCGTCGCTCGGGAGCGCTTGCCTGACGTTTGGCCCTGCTCGCGGGTAAACTGCTGTTGATGGCGGTCGCCGCGCCGGTGGGTCGATGAAGAGGCGTCTAGGTCTCCTCTACGCGCTGGCGAGCACGTATCTTGTTGCTCGCCTCCTTCTTAACCGTTTGCTCCTCGGTGCCTGGGGCGTGGACATGGAGTTTGTCGCCGATGTCGTTGTGGTCTCGTTGGCACAGCTCGGTCTGGTCGGGCTGTTCCGCCTTGGCCGGGCACGGCGTTTGGGTGAGACCGCAAACACCGAGAAGAGCGTTCAGGTGAGGAGTACTTGAGGGTCTTCTTCAGCACCGGCGAGGTTTCAGGCGACATGGTCGGCGCGAGGCTGGCCGGACGATTGCGCGAGCAGGACCCCTCGGCCACGCTGTTCGGCATCGGCGGGACGCGCATGGCCGCCGCGGGCGTCGAGGTGATCGTCCCTGCGAATCACCTGGGGACCGTCGGCGTCACCGAGGCACTCTCCGCCTTGCCGTCGCTCGCCGGCATTCTGGCCGCAATCCGGCGGCGCATCCGCGCAACCCGCCCCGATGTGGCGATCCTCATCGGCAACGACGTGTTCAATACCCTCCTGTCCCGCTGGCTGCGCCGGCGTGGCATTCCGACCGTGTCGTACTTTCCACCGCAGGTGTGGATCTGGCGGGGGGTGGCGCGCTTCATCGCCAGGAGCTTCGATGCCATCCTGACCAGCTTTCCGGAGGAGCAGGCGGTGTATGCGCGGGCGAGCACAGGTAGCAAGACCGCCGTTGTGTTCGTCGGACACTACCTGGGTGAAACGCTTGCGCGGCGCACCCCGAGCGAGGTGGTCTCTTGCAGAAGGAGGCTTGGGCTTGGGGGACCAGGGCGTGTCGTCGGCCTGCTTCCAGGTAGTCGTAGCCATGAAATCCGCCAACTCGCCGCCCGGCTATTCGACGCCGCCGTCCAGTTGCGCGAAAAGGACCCGAAACTGCGTTTCCTGGTTCCTGTTGCGGAGCCCGAGTACCGCGAGCGTATCGAGGCGGCGATTCGGGAGCGCGGGCTGGCAGAGCACACGGTGGTCACCACGGATAGCCGCGACGCCATGAGGGCCTCGGACCTCGTGCTGCTCGCCTCGGGGACAGCCTCGCTCGAGGCTGCGCTGCTCGGCGTGCCGATGGTGATCCTCTACGCCGTTTCGTCCCTGACCGTGGGCGTGGTTCGGTTCGTGATCCGCTTGGGCTTGATCGAGTCGGAAACCATTGGGCTGCCGAATCTCCTCCTTGGGAGGGAAGTAGTACCGGAGCTGCGACAGTCGCAGGCGACCGCCGCCGCGCTCGCGGCCGAGGCATGGTCGCTGCTCGCCGACGACACGCGTCGTGAGGCGATGAGCCGAGCCTTGGCCGAAGTCGGCGCCCGGATCCACGCGGTTGGCACCGTGGACCGCGTGGTGGCCACAGCCTTTGCTCTCGCCTGCGGCTCTGCCGGGGTGGGCGGGGATGCGGATTTTTTCGCACCCCCGCTGCAAATGGCAAACAGTGGCGAGTCCGGGGCCAGGAGAAGGAGTTCGGCGTCGTGAGCTACTCGCTCGAGGCCATTGCCAAGGTCGTCGAGGGCCAACTTGAAGGTGACGCCAGCGCGGTCATTCACCGAGTGCGAGAAGTGGAGGATGCGGGCGAGGGCGAGATCTGCGTTGTGATCGACCGGAAGTACGCGAGTAGCCTCGAAGAACTTCACGCCTCGGCGGTCATTGTGCCGCGGGAGCTCGACGTTCCCGGGCGGTCGGTCATTCGAGTTGCCAACCCGCGCCGGGCGCTCATCCGCCTGCTCGAGCTCTTCTACCCCGAGACGAGGAACGGCGGCGACATTCAGCCGGGAGCGTTTGTCTCGCCCAAGGCTCGCCTCGGTCAGGACGTGTACGTGGGCGCCGGCGCAACCATCGAGGCCGGTGCGGTGATCGGTGACCGCTGCGAGGTCCAGGGCAACACGTTTGTTGGCAAGGGCGTCGTCCTCGGCGAGGCGTGCGTGCTGTTCCCCAACGTCACGCTCTACCCCGGCGTGCGGGTCGGGCGGCGGGTTCGGATTCACAGCGGCACCGTGGTTGGCAGCGACGGTTTTGGCTACGACCGCGACGCGGAGGGTGTCCAGCACAAGATCCCACAGGTTGGCACGGTGGAGATCGGCGACGACGTGGAGATCGGTGCCAACTGTGCGATCGACCGCGCGACGATGGGAAGCACACGCATCGGCGAAGGCAGCAAGATCGACAACCTCGTCCAGATCGGCCATAACTGCCAGATCGGCAAGCACTGCTGCATCATCGGTCTGGTCGGCCTGTCCGGCAGCGTGACGCTAGGCGACTATTGCGTGCTCGCCGGGCAAGCGGGCATTGCCGACCACGTCAGGCTCGCGGACCGCGTCGTGGTGGGCGCGCAGGCTGGCGTCCACCGCGACCTCTCACCGGGCAACTGGCTCGGCAGCCCCGCGATTCCGGCCGAGGAGGCATACCGGGTCTACACCACGCTGAGCCGTCTCCCGGAGATGAGGAAATCGCTCCGCGTCCTCGAGGAGCGCTTGCGTCGGATCGAGGAGCAGTTGGGGCGCCCACGAGAAGGCGGGGAGCAGCGATGACCTGCGAGATAGGTTGGCCTCGGCGGCCACTGCGCCGCGCGCCGCGGGAGGCCCCGCCACGCCAGGTCGATGCGGGCGATCCAAGCAACGGCGGATCCGGCGACGCACAGTCTCAGGTGCTGCGGTGACCAAGGCTTTGCTGCCGGCTTTGGCCGCGCTCGCGACTCCCCTCTACCGCGCCTACTTCGCCACGCTGCGCGTGCAGGGGCGGTTGGCGGACGGCAGCACGGTCGAGCCGGGGCGATACCCGTTCGGCGCCGAGATCTTTGCTCTTTGCGAGCGTGATGCGCTGGCATTGGCTGGCGTCATGGCGCACGCTCGCTTCACCGTTCTCGTGACGTTGGGGCGCGACGGCGACTGGGTAAGCGGCATCCTCGCCAAGCTCGGCTGCGGCGTAATCCGAGGGTCGAGCCTGCGCGACGGGGCGAGAGCGCTCACCCAGCTCATCCGCACGATGCGCGAGGGTGATGCGCCGGGAGCCATCGTCGTCGATGGTCCGCTCGGTCCTCCGGGCGAGGCGAAGAGCGGAATCCTGCTGTGCGCGCAACGCACCGGACGGCCCATTCGCGCCTTGGGCGTCGCGGCTCGCCACCAGTTTGTTTTTCGCCGCACGTGGTCACAACTTTACCTGCCGCTACCGTTCACTCGGGTGGTTGTCGCCTGTGAGGATCCGCTGTCCGTCCCCGCTTCGGGGGACCGGGAGCTCATCGCACAGCTCACGTGGGAACTCAACACGCGCCTAGCGGTGGCGCAGCAGCGCGCTCGGGCTGAGCTTATCGAGGCCGGCGCTGCGAACGCCCTTGCCGCCGCCACATCGGCGTGCGAGCCGCCCGACACGAGCGCCGGTACCTGCGCTGAGGCCCCAACGACACTTGCTTCCCCACTGCGGTCGGCGCTTGGGGACCGGCGTTGAAGCGCTTCCTCCAGCTCTGGGTTTGCCTCGCATTCGGCCTGACGGTCGCCACGGTGGCGGTTTCCGTGCTGGCGTTCCGCCGCCTCGACCTGCGCTACCAGACGTTCCTTGAGCTTCTTTTGATCCCCACCTTTCAGGCGGCGATCGTGGGGTGGCTGACCGCGGCGTTTGGGCCGGCACGCCTTCTCCGCGCGATCCGCGAGACTGTGGGCCATCGCCTCGTCCTGGTGGTCCTCGCGGTCGACGCTGCTGTTCTCGTCGCCGGCTGGCTGCTGAGAACCGAACCGTTCATCGGCATTGTCGGCGCCGCCACGCTCCACGTGCGATGGGCTGGCCTCAAAGCGTTGGCCGCCGCGGCGCTGACCCTCGCGGCCGTCCCGCGTCGCGACACTCGAGGTGCGCAGACCTGGCTATGCCTCGGCGCGGCGAGCCTGCTCGTGCTGGGTAGCAACGCCTTTGCGCCCTGGCTGCGCGGGCTTGAAACCTTGGTCCCCGCGCGCTTCCCCACCGTGCTGAACTGGATCCTGGTGTACGGTGCGGTTTTCGTCTTTGCCGTCGTCGTGGCGCTGGGTGGCGGTGGGGTCCTGACGCGACGTAGCGGCCTCGCCGGGTTCTACGTTGACGCCGCGGTAGCAACCGCATGTTGCGTCGCATTGCTGGTGGTGGCGAGCTTCTTCCTGCATCCCTACCTCGTCGAGCCGTGGGCCAGCCTGGTGAGGACCGGTCTGTCGCTGGCGGCGACGTTCATGCTCGTCGCCTCCGGGCTGGGGCGATCAGCCGCGACTCCGCCAGCCAGAGCTGAGGCGAAGGTTCAAGGTTGAGGTGAACCGGAGAGGCGGTTTGGCGGCCGACCTCGCACGGCGCGTGAGGGGGGTCGCCGAGGGAAGTCGTCGGGAAGCGGAGATGACAGCTCGCCCCTGCCGAGGTTGAAACGAGTTGCATCATGCCGTATTCTCGTTCATCCCGCTGGTGTTACCTTCTTGGCGTGGGCTGGACACGCTGGGCTGGGTGGTTGGAGACGCTGCCGGCGGGGTCGATCCCCTTATCGTATGACCAGGAGCCGACATGAGCTACCAGATCGAACGAACCGCTCCCTGCCGAATCGGACTGACCGCCGCAGTGGGCGCTGATGAGGTGGCGGAGGAGCGTGAGCGCGTGGTCGCAAGCTGGGCACGAGCCGCGCACATCGACGGCTTCCGCAAGGGGAAGGCGCCCCGTTTGTTGGTGGAGCGCCGCTTTGCCTCGCAAATCCGCGAGGAGCTTGAGGAACGCCTGACCCGGCACGTGTGGGACGAGGTGCGGCAGGCCGAGAAACTCCGCCCGGCGTCGCCGCTCGGCGTGCGCGAGGCGGCGGTGCTCGACGACGGTGGGTTCCGCATGCAAGGCGAGCTTGACGTCTACCCCACGGTGGAGCTTCCTCCCCTCGATGGCTTCGCACCGCCGGAATTCGATCTCGAGCCGAAAGCCGAGGAGATCACGGAGGCGATGGAGCAGCTTCGCGAGCGCCAGGCCGCCTGGGAACCGGTGGAGAACGAGCCTGCCGCGGCGGGCATGCTGGTCGAGGCCGAAGTACATGGCGAGTTTCCCGATGGGGACGGCGAGCCGTTTCACCAGGAGCGCTCCCTATTCCAGTTGGGCAGCGGCGAGGTGTACGCCGAAATCGAGGCTGCGGTGACGGGGCGCGGCTCGGGCGAGGAAGTGACGGCGGAACGCACGATCGGCGAGGAGGGCGGCAAGGAGCGCCAGGGCAAGCGAACTGCGTACCGGATCAGGATCAAGAGCCTGCGGCGCAAGCGCCTGCCTGAGGTAGATGACGCGTTTGCGCAATCGCTGGGGGCCGACGCGGGTATCGAGGAACTGCGCAAACGGGTGCAGGAGCGGTTGCGGGACGGCAAGATCGAGCACCGCCGTGAGGTGTGGCGCGACGCCCTCGTGCGCCACCTCGCCGGTGAAACGCCGTTGCCCCTCCCGGAGCGCCTCGTGGCGGAGGAGACGCGCGAGGAGGTGGTGAAGTTCGCGCGTACCCTGGCGCAACGTGGCGTTGATCCGGAGCGCGCCGAGCTGGATTGGAAGAAAATCGAGGCCGACCTGCGTGGCCGAGTCGAGGAGCGCCTGCGCATGGAGCTGCTCCTCGATGCGCTCGCCGACACGCAG
Organism: Thermoanaerobaculales bacterium; assembly: GCA_044447965.1. Lineage (GTDB taxonomy): Bacteria > Acidobacteriota > Thermoanaerobaculia > Thermoanaerobaculales > Thermoanaerobaculaceae > DATIYW01. Next base: position 48,648 of record JBIOGJ010000008.1, read on the forward strand.
GGAGTTGAGGTGTCCGCCGGCGAGGTGGATCACGAAGTCGAGCAGCAGGCGCGACGACTCGGCACGCCGTTTGCCGAGCTCAAGGGCAACCTCGCGAAGTCGGGTGGTCTGGAGCACGTCGGCGCTATCCTGCGTCGTGCACGAGCGGCCGACGCGGTTCTTCAGCCGCACGAGAAAGGGGCGTGACGGGTGATGATTCCCATCGTCGTCGAGCAAACCAGCCGCGGTGAGCGGGCGTACGACATTTTCTCCCGTTTGCTCAAAGACAACGTGATCTTCCTCGGTGAGGCGATCGATGATCACATCGCGTCGGTGGTGATCGCGCAACTGCTGTTCCTCGAGGCCGAGAACCCGGAGAAGGACATCTTCCTCTACGTCAACTCGCCCGGCGGAACGGTCAGTGCAGGCCTCGCGATCTATGACACCATGCAGTACGTAAAACCAAACGTCGCAACTATTTGCATGGGCCAAGCCGCCTCGATGGCGGCGGTGTTACTGGCGGGCGGAGCCAAGGGCAAGCGCTTCGCCTTGCCCAATGCTCGTGTGCTGCTCCACCAGCCGTTGCTCTACGGTCTTGGTGGGCAGGCTACCGACATCGACATCCACGCCAAGGACATCCTCCGCCAGCGCCAGCGGCTTAACGAGATCCTCCAGCGTCACACCGGGAAGTCGCTGGAGCAGATTTTCGCTGATACCGAACGCGATTTCATTCTCGAGGCGGGTGAGGCATTGAGCTACGGTCTCATCGACAAAGTCATCGAACACAGAGAATAGATGGGCAGGAGTTGCGTTTCGGCGGCCGGGTGTAGAATGACGGTGGTGCCAAGATGGTAACCCGCGACACGTCATCTTCGGAGCTGCTGCGCTGCAGCTTCTGCAACAAGTCGCAGCGCGAAGTGCGCAAGCTGATTGCCGGGCCCAACGTCTATATCTGTGACGAGTGTGTTGACATCTGCCTCGACATCATTGCCGAGGACCGCGCGCGCGAGGCGCGCGAGGCGCGCCGGAGCTTGCCGAAGCCGGAGGAGATCAAGAAGTTCCTCGATTCCTACGTGATTGGCCAGGAGCCGGCGAAGAAGAAGCTCGCGGTCGCGGTGTATAACCACTACCGCCGGATCGATTACCTCTCGCACTCCACCCGGCCCGACGTCGAGCTGTCCAAGTCCAACATCCTCCTGGTCGGTCCGACCGGGACGGGGAAGACGCTCCTCGCGCAGACGCTCGCACGCATGCTCGACGTTCCCTTCACGATTGTCGACGCCACGACCCTGACCGAAGCCGGCTACGTCGGCGAAGACGTGGAGAACATTCTGCTGCGTCTCTACCAGGCGGCTGAGGGCGACCGCGAGCGCACCGAGCGCGGCATCGTCTACATCGACGAGATCGACAAGATAGCCCGCAAGCAAGACTCGCCGTCGATCACTCGCGATGTTTCGGGAGAAGGGGTTCAGCAAGCGCTGCTCAAGATCCTCGAGGGCACGGTGGCGAACGTGCCGCCGCAGGGCGGGCGCAAGCATCCGCACCAGGAATTTCTCCAGATCGACACCACCAACATCCTGTTCATTTGTGGTGGTGCCTTCGTTGGGCTTGAGGACATCGTGGCGCGGCGCCTCAACCAGAAGTCGATGGGGTTCCAGGCGCACATCCTCACCGCTGCCGAGCGTTCCGCCAGCGAGCTTCTCACCCAGGTGCACCCCGAGGACCTGATCAAGTTTGGCATGATCCCTGAGTTCGTGGGAAGGGTACCGGTGGTTGCGACGTTGCACGAGCTGGATCGTGAGGCGCTCGTTCGCATCCTCACCGAGCCGAAGAACTCGCTCGTGCGCCAGTACGAAACGATGCTTGGATTCGAGGGTGTCGAGATCCGCTTCACCGACGATGCCCTCGTCGCCATCGCGACCGACGCGATCGCCCGCAAGGTCGGAGCGCGGGGATTGAAAATCATCCTGGAAGAGTTGATGCTGGAGATCATGTACCAGGTGCCTTCCCGCTCCGATGTCACTGAGATCGTCGTCACGCGCGAGGTGGTGGAGCGGCGGGTGGCGCCGCTTGCCTCGATGCGTAAGGCCGGCTAATTCCGCTTGGGCGGCGCCTGAAGAGCCTACTGTCAGCTTCTCCCCGTTGGGTTGGAGAGATCCTCATGAACGAACCACAAATACAGATCCTTCCGGTCGTGCCGCTGCGCGAGATGGTGGTTTTCCCCAAGATGAAGTCGGCGTTCGTGGTTGGACGCCCGGCTTCGGTGGCGGCGCTGCAGCGCGCCCTCGAGGAAACCAGCAAGCACATCTTTCTCGTCGCGCAGCGCGACCCCCAGCAGGACGAGCCGGGGCCAGACGACATCTTTGGTGTCGGCGTGATCGCCACGGTCTTGCAGCACGTCACCTTCCCCAACGGCACGATCAAGGTCGGCGTCGAGGGTGTGGTGCGGGGCCGATGGACGGCCCTACGGCAGCGCGAAGGCGCCGGCTTCGAGGCCGATGTCGAGGTGATGGAGCCGGTGCACGTCACCGACCCGAGGGTGGCGCGTTACCTTTCCACCCTCACCAACCTGTTCCAACAGTTTGCCCGGCTGTCACAGCAAATCGGTGTCGAGGGCGTGCTCTCCGAGTTGCAAACCGAGGACCCCGACTTGTTCGCCGACACCCTCGCGGCGGCGCTACCGATCGCCGCGGTGGAAAAGCAGAAGCTGCTGGAGGTCAACAACCCGCTCGAGCGGCTGCAGTCGCTCAACGACATCCTCGACATGGAGATCGAAAAGCTCAACATCGACCGGCGCCTCAATGCCAAGGTCAAGAAGCAAATGGAGAAGGCGCAGCGCGAGTACTACCTCTCCGAGAAGATCAAGGCGATCAACGAAGAGCTCGGCCGTCAGGACGTCAAGGAAGAGTTTGAGGAGCTGGCCAAGAAGATCGACACCTCCGGCATGCCCAAGGAGGTCAAGGAGAAGGCACTCTCCGAGCTGAAGCGCCTCGAGAGCATGGCGCCGATGTCGGCGGAAGCGACGGTGTCGCGCAATTACATCGACTGGCTTCTGGCGGTGCCGTGGAAGAGCTCGACACGGGAGATCCGCGACATCCAGCGTGCCGAGCAAGTGCTCGAAGAGGATCACCACGGCTTGGAGAAGGTCAAGGAGCGCATCCTCGAGTTTCTCGCCGTGCGCCAATTGGTGGTCAAGCCCAAAGGCACGATCCTCTGCTTCGTGGGCCCACCCGGGGTGGGAAAGACCTCGCTGGCGAAGTCGATCGCCCGCGCCACCGGCCGCAAGTTCGTGCGGTTGTCGCTGGGCGGGGTGCGCGATGAGGCCGAGATGCGTGGCCATCGCCGCACCTATATCGGCGCCTTTCCCGGCCAGATCATCCAACTGATGAAGAAGGCCGGTACCGTCAACCCGGTGTTCCTCCTCGACGAGGTCGACAAGCTGGGGGCCGACTTCCGCGGCGACCCCGCCTCCGCACTGCTCGAAGTCCTCGATCCCGAGCAGAACCACACTTTTGTCGACCACTACCTCGACGTCGAGTACGACCTTTCCAAGGTCTTCTTCATCTGCACCGCGAACGTTACGCACTCGATCCCGCCCGCGCTGCTCGATCGCATGGAGACGATCCCGCTGGTTGGCTACACCCACCATGAGAAGCTGCAGATTGCGCAGAAGTTCCTCGTGCGCAAAGAGCTCAAGATGCAGGGGCTGCACCGCTTCAAGGTGAGCTTCCAGGACGACGCGGTGATACTCCTGATCGAGCGCTACACCCGCGAGGCCGGGGTACGTAACCTCGAGCGTGAGATCGCCTCGATCTGCCGCAAGCTCGCGCGCGACGTGCTCAAGAAGAAGACGCCGACTGGCACCGAGCTGGTCGTCACCGTGGAACGGGTAGGCGAGCTGCTCGGCAAGCCACGCTTCCGCGTCACCCGCGCCGGCGAGCGCAGCGAAGTGGGCGTGGCCACGGGCCTGGCCTGGACCGAGGTGGGGGGAGAGATCCTGGCCACCGAGGTGAGCCTGATGCGGGGCAAGGGCAACCTCACCCTCACTGGACAGCTTGGCGACGTGATGCAGGAGTCGGCCCGGGCAGCGCTTTCGTACGTGCGCTCCCGCGCGACACAACTGCCACTCCCGGCGGAGTTCTTCGATTCGCGTGACATCCACGTCCACGTGCCGGAAGGGGCGATCCCCAAGGATGGACCTTCGGCTGGGATCACCATGGGCATGGCGCTGCTCTCGGCGGTGGCCGGGGTGCCAGTCCGGCAGGATCTCGCCATGACCGGTGAGATCACGTTGCGTGGCAAGGTGCTCCCCGTTGGCGGGATCAAGGACAAGGTGCTGGCTGCCTTCCGCGCTGGTATTCGCGAGGTGATCCTCCCTGCCGAGAACGAGAAAGACCTCGAGGACATCCCAGAAGACGTGCGCTCAGCGATTCAATTCCACCTGGTGAGCGGAATGGACGAAGTCATCCCGCTCGCCCTCGACGGCTCGCTCCCGACTGTGCAGGCCCCCGCCGGAGAGGGCGCGGCCGTCCAGCCCAGCGATCGGGTCACGCACCAGTAGGCCGTGTGCGGATCGAGGAGCTCAGCTTGCGCGCCACCGTGGCGGATTACCGCGAGGGTCCTCGGGAGCCTCTCCCGCAGGTCGCTTTCGCCGGTCGCTCCAACGTCGGAAAGTCGAGCTTACTGAACTCGTTGTTTGGTGTGCGCCTGGCGGCGGTGTCGAAGCAACCGGGCAAGACGAGGACCTTGAACTACTACCTGATCAACCGGCAGCTCTACTTCGTCGACTTGCCGGGCTACGGCTTCGCGAAGGTCGGCAGGATGGCACGTCACGGTTGGGGTGAACGCATCACCGCCTACCTACTTGGCGAGGACCGAATTCGCTTGGTCGTGGGCCTGGTGGACCCAGGCATCCCAACCTCGCCGCTCGACGTGGATCTCGTGGGTTTCGTTCGCGAGGCGGGGAAGCAGTTACTCGTGGTCGCAACCAAAGCCGATCGGCTGGGTCGCGACGCGAGGTCGAAAGCCGTGCCGCGGCTGACTCGCGAGCTTGGTCTCGATCGGCCACCCTTGCTGTTCTCGGCACGCACCGGCAGCGGGAGGAGGGAAGTCCTCGCCGCCATCGCCGCGGCCGTCGCAGTATGAGGAGAACCTCAAGAAGGAGTCGGACATGAGTGAAAACAAGGCGCAGCGCGGTCGCGGACGGGAGCGTCGTCGGGGTACCGACCCGAACCCTGATGGTCTTCCCGTGGTGCTCGAGGAGGAGGCGCTGGCGGCGGAGGCGCAGGAGACCGAGGGCAAACAGCGCCTCGACATCCGCGCACTCAAGGACATGTCGATCTCGGAGCTAACCCATGTCGCCCGCGATCTCGAGGTGGAGAATCCCTCAGGGATGCGCAAGCAGGACCTCATCTTCAAGGTTCTCCAGGTACAAACCGAGCGCGAGGGATTGATCTTCGGCGAGGGTGTGCTGGAGATACTCCCGGATGGCTACGGATTCCTGCGCGCGCCGGAGTACAACTACCTGCCCGGACCCGACGACATCTACGTTTCCCCATCGCAGATCCGGCGTTTCGCGTTGCGCACCGGCGACACCGTCTCCGGCCAGATCCGGCCGCCACGCGAGGGGGAACGCTACTTCGCGCTGATCAAGGTCGAAGCCGTCAACTTCGAGCCGCCCGATCAGAGCGCGGAGAAGATCCTGTTCGACAACCTCACGCCGCTTTACCCGATGGAACGCATCAACCTGGAGGTGCCGGAGAACATGACCTCGCGGGTGATGAACCTCCTCACGCCCATCGGCAAGGGGCAGCGCGGGCTGATCGTGGCCCCGCCCCGCACCGGTAAGACCATGATGTTGCAGGCGATCGCCAACTCGATCACGAGCAACCACCCAGAGATCATCCTCATCGTGCTGTTGATCGACGAGCGGCCCGAAGAGGTCACCGACATGCAGCGCTCGGTCAAGGGCGAGGTGATCTCGTCAACCTTCGACGAGCCCGCGTACCGCCACGTGCAGGTAGCCGAAATGGTGCTCGAGAAGGCTAAGCGCCTCGTCGAGCACCGTCGCGACGTGGTGATCCTGCTCGACTCGATCACTCGGTTGGCTCGGGCGTACAACACCGTCGTGCCGCCGTCCGGCAAGGTGCTTTCGGGTGGCGTCGACTCCAACGCGCTGCAGAAGCCGAAGCGCTTCTTCGGCGCCGCGCGCAACATCGAAGAAGGCGGCTCGCTCACCGTGGTCGGCACCGCGCTGATCGATACCGGCTCGCGGATGGATGACGTGATCTTCGAGGAGTTCAAGGGCACCGGCAACATGGAGGTGCACCTCGACCGGAAGCTCACCGACAAGCGGGTCTTCCCCTCCATCGACATCAACAAGTCCGGCACCCGCAAGGAGGAGCTCCTGCTGGACCCGGGAGAGCTCAAGCGCGTTTGGGTGTTGCGCAAGGTCTTGAACCCGCTCTCCACCGTCGAATCGATGGAGCTGCTCCTGGAGCGGCTGGAAAAGACCAAGAGCAACAAGGACTTCCTCGACTCGATGAGTCAGGGATGACCGGAGGCTGGAAGGAACAGGAGGGCGAAGCGAGCGGAATGCAGGGGAACCGCGCAACGAGCCGCTTCCGTCTCGTTTGCCTCACTACCGGCGTGGCTCTTTCCCGCCCCACGATGGCGGCGCAATGATGCATCGGGCGAGCGGTAGCGTGCCCGTGGGTATCGTTGGCGTGCAGTTCCTCAATGCACGACCGCTGCTTGCCGGGCTCGAAGCGGGCATTACGGCACCGTTTCCGTACGCGTTCTCCACCACCGAGCCGGCTGACTGCGCAGAGGCGCTTGCGCTTGGAAGCGCGCTCGCTGGCCTCATTCCGGTGGCTGCCCTTCCCTACCTGCCGGACGTGAGGGCGGTGCCAGACCTCGGGGTCGCCGCTCGGCAGGAAGCTCGCTCGGTACTGCTCATCTCCCAGGTGCCACTCGCCCAGGTGCGAACGCTTGCCGCCCATACCGCCTCGCGCTCCTCGGTGGCCCTCGCTCGATTGCTCCTGGCCGAGTGCTGGGGTGCGCGTCCCCGGGTGCTGCCCGCCCGGCCTCCGCTTGACGCCATGCTCGAGCTCGCCGACGCCGCGGTGATCATCGGCGATCCCGCTCTTGCGGTTCACGGCCGCACGGCGTTACTGGAAATCGATCTTGCCCAAGCGTGGGTGAAATGGACCGGCCTGCCGTTCGTTTTTGCCGTGTGGGGCGTTTGCCTTGGGGCGCCGGCGGGATTAGCCCCGTTGTTCGCTGCGTCGCTCGCGTACGCAAGGGAGGAATGGGAGAGGCTGATCCCGGTTTGGGCGGCGGCGCATGGTGTGGCGGAGGAGGAAACCCGCGAGTACCTGGAGCAAACGCTAACCCACTCGCTGGGCTCGCGCGAGCGGGAAGGGTTGCAGGAATTCCTCCGCCGTGCGGCAGAGGCCAGGCTGTTGCCACGTTGCGGGGAGGTGTGGCTTGCCGACTGAGGTGAACGGGCACCAGGAATCGGGGACGCGGGAGCAAGCCTCCGGTGCGACACGCCCGGTCGTGCCGGGAGCGAACGCGGACCTTGGGGCGAGCGCTGCGACCGCGAAGGTGCTCGATCGGGCTGTGCAAGGCCAACGGCTCGACGCGAGCGAGGTGGAGATGCTGTTTGCGGAGGCCACCTTGCACGAGCTGGGCGCGGCTGCCTCCGCGGTCCGCCTAAGGCTCAACCCCGGCACCGAGGTCACCTACATCATCGATCGCAACATCAACTACACCAACGTTTGCGTCTACCGTTGTCGGTTCTGCGCGTTTTATCGCAAGCCCGAGGACGCCGACGCGTACGTTCTCCCATTCGAAACGATCGCCGCCAAGGTGGCCGAAACCGTGGCTGCGGGCGGTACTGGCATCCTCCTTCAAGGCGGTGTCCACCCCCGCCTGCGAATTACCTTCTACGAGAACCTGCTACGCGACCTCAAACGAGCGTTTCCTCAGGTGCACTTGCACGCGTACTCCGCGCCCGAGATTTGGTACATCGCCAAGCTCGAGAAGCTGCCGGTCGCCGAAGTCATCGCGCGCTTGAAAGAGGCCGGCCTGGAATCGATCCCGGGCGGGGGCGCGGAGGTGCTCGAGGACGACACCCGCAAACGGATCTGGTCGCGCTCAAAGGCATCCACCGCGCAGTGGCTCGACGTCCACCGCGCCGCCCACCGCCTCGGCCTGCGGACCACCGCTACCATGATGTTCGGAGTTGGCGAACCTAACTCAGCACGGGTCGAGCACTTCTTACGGGTGCGCGAGCTGCAGGACGAAACGGGCGGCTTCACCGCCTTCATCCCTTGGACGTTCCAGGAGGAGAACACCGCCATGGACGGTGAGGTGCCGGTCTCGGGTGGGTTCGACTACCTCCGCACCCTGGCGATCTCGCGACTCACGCTCGACAACATTCAGCACGTGCAGGGGTCGTGGGTCACCCAGGGACCGAAGATCGGCCAGCTCTCGCTCTTCTTCGGCGCCGACGACCTGGGTTCCATCATGCTCGAGGAGAACGTGGTGGCCGCCGCCGGTGCGCACTTCCGCATGAGCCAGGCGGACATGGAGCAGTTGATCCGCGACGCGGGGTTCGTGCCCCGGCAACGCCGCACCTTGTACGAACGACTCTAACGTCCGCCTGCCGGAAGCCGAGCGATGGCGCTCTGCCGGGACCGATGCGTTCACGGCATCCCCGTTGCGTCTGCGAGACCCCACACCACAACGGCTAGACTGGTCGGGTGCCGCCCGCCCGACTCCTGCTCGAACTGCTGGGCGCCGGAGCGATGGCGATCGTTCTGCTTGCGTCCGGCGCCCGGGTCCGCCGTCTGCTTTCTCTACCGCTCCCACCCTCACTGCGCCTGCCAGTGGACTTCTTCATGGGCAGTTGGCTGCTCGGCGTATGTGCCCTGATGATCGGTCTGGCCCATCTCTGGACCGGCGCGGTTCTGGGCGGTCTGGTGGCCACGCTCGCAACTGTCGGGCGATATCGCGGAGTCGGCTGGCGATGGCAATCGGCCCTGGCGGCGGGAATCGCCGGACTGGTCGTGTTGCCCGTCGCACTCGCGCCTCCGTTCTTCTACGACGCGCTTGTCTACCACCTCGGCTTGCCATGGCAAGCGTTGCAAGAGGGCGGCCTGTTTCGACATCCAGAGGATCTGTTTGCCGCCTTTCCTCCGCTCGCGCAGTTGAACTACGCTCCCTTCCTTGCCATAGGACTCGAAAAGGCGCCGGCGCTCCTCCACTGGACGGGGTTCGTTGTGGCGGGCGCGGCGCTATGGGCGCTCGGCCGGACACTTGGCGCTCCGCGTTGGGCGGCGAGCCTTGGGGCGGGATGCCTCCCGCTGCTGCCGGCGGACGTGCTGGTGCCAGCATTGCCCGCCGCGGAATCCTGGGGGGTCGGGTGCATCGTGGCGGCGCTCGCGGTTATCGTACGGCCGCGGATGACCTCACACGCGGCCGCGCTCGCGGGGTTCCTCGCTGGAGTCGCTGCATCAGCCAGGCTGCAGGGCTTGGCATGGTCCGCGATCGTGGTTCTCTGTCTGATCGTGCGCGGCGTGTCGCCCCGTGGCCTGATCGCCGCGGTGGCAGGGTGGCTGGCGGGGTGTGCGCCATGGTGGATGAAGAACCTCGTCCTCCTTGGTGATCCGACGGCGCCGCTCGGATGGAACCGCGAGGGCGTCCAGACGTTGTGGCGGGATGCAGGCTCGGTGATGCATATGGCGGCCGACGCCGGCAGCATCCTGCGCACGACCGTGATCGCGCTCGCGCCCCACGTGTCCTACCTCGGCCTTGTTCTGCTTGCGAGTGTTTTCGCGACGGTGGTGCGAGCGCAACGCCGGGACCGCATCGTCGCATTGGCGGCTCTCGCCGGGCTGGGTGCGTGGGCATTGACCGGCAACCTTCCGCGCTTCCTCACGTGTGCCGTGGCGGTGCTGCTGGCGATGACGGCCGCGGCCGCCGGCCGATCACCGGCCGGCCGGTGGGTCGCGATCCTCGCTCTCGCGCCCACCGCTGCCTTGGGCCTTGTCGACTCGGCGGTGCAGGTGCAGCGATTGGGAGGAATCGGGCTGATCGGTGAGAGCGCCGCTTCCCTCCGCGGACGACTGTCGGTCAATGATCCCCGACCGGCGTTCATCGCGGCCCGCACGTTGGCCCAGCGCTCTCGCGTTCTGTTTGTCGGTGAGCCGCGGGGGTTCGGGTTCCCGCGAGACTTCCTCGCGCCATCGCAGCATGACGTGTCTCCGCTGCGGGCGTTGCTGGAGGACAACCCATCTCCGGCAGATGCGGCGAAGAGGTTGATGGACCGCGGGTACACGCACCTGCTGATCAACTGGGGAGAACTTGGCCGACTCGTTCGCGGCTACCCGGTCGCTCCCTGGCGAGACACCGTTGGTTTGGCGCGCTGGCGCGCGTTCCTCCACCAACTCGGCCCGCCGGTCATCGCGTCGGGCGCCGTGGAAGTGTTCTCCCTTGACGGTCGGGTTTCGTCGGGCCTGCCATGAGCGTCGACCCGCGCGGAGTGGGCGGCCTCTCATCCGCCGGAGGCGACCATCGTCTACGACTGGCGGGGCGCAAGATGCCTGTGCTGCAAGAGGAAGGCGACCACCGAGTTTGACACGTGCGCGTCGCTGTGGTACAAACCTCGTTCCCTGTCTGTTTTGGGTGGGAGTTCGCTCATGTACGCAATCGTGGAAGCAGGGGGGAAACAGCACCGCGTCGAAGTCGGACAGCGGATCGCTGTCGAACGCGTGTGGACCGGCATCGAGCCGGGCAACGAAGTGACGTTCGAGCGGGTGTTGCTCGTTCGGGATGAGGATCGCGTCAAGCTGGGCAAGCCTTTGCTTGCCGGCGTCACCGTCAAAGGTACCCTGCTGCGTCAGTTGCGTGGCGAGAAGATCATTATCTTCAAGAAGAAGAAGCGGAAGGGCTATCGGCGTACGCGCGGCCATCGCCAGGATCTCCTGGAGATTCGCATCGACGCCATCGAGGCGTAGGGAGGCAAGATGGCGCACAAGAAGGGTCAAGGATCGAGCCGAAACGGACGGGATTCCCACGCGCAGCGTCTCGGCGTCAAGCGTGGTGATGGCCAGCTTGTTCACGCTGGGACGGTCATCGTGCGCCAGCGTGGCACGCGCTGGAGGCCGGGCGTGGGTGTCGGCCGCGGCGGCGACGACACGCTTTTCGCCATGGTTACCGGCAAGATTCGCTTCCGTGATCGCGGTCGCCTCGGCCGCTTCGTCCAGATTGAGCCGGCCCCGTAACCGTTTCCTCCGGTTGTCCTGATGTTCCTCGACGAGGTCCACCTCTTCCTCAAGGCGGGCGATGGGGGGCGGGGTTGCGTTAGCTTCCGCCGCGAGAAGTTTGTCCCGCGCGGGGGACCCAATGGCGGCGACGGCGGCAACGGTGGCAGCGTCATCATGCGGGTCAGCGCCCACTTCGGTACGCTTGCCCACCTCTACAACCGACATCACGTTAACGCCGGCCGCGGCGAGCATGGCCGCGGCTCAAATCAAAGCGGCGCTGCGGGCGCCGACGCCTTGGTTGAGGTGGCGCCAGGTACGGTGGTGAAGGAATTCGACAGCGGTAAGGTCCTCGCGGACCTCGTCGCCGATGGGCAGGAGGCCGTGGTCGCGAAGGGCGGCCGCGGCGGGCGCGGAAACCAGCACTTCGCCACCCCCACTCGGCAGGCGCCGCGTATTGCGGAGCCCGGCACCCCGGGCGAAGAGCGGCACGTGCGGCTGGAACTCAAGCTGCTTGCCGACGTCGGCTTGGTCGGCCTGCCCAACGCGGGGAAGTCAACCCTGTTGGCGCGCATCTCGGCGGCGCGCCCGAAGGTCGCCGACTACCCGTTCACCACCCTCACACCCTATCTCGGTGTCGTTAGCCGCGACGGGGGGGCCCGCTCATTGGTGTTTGCCGACATCCCCGGTCTGATCGAGGGCGCCCATGCCGGCGCCGGGCTCGGACACCGTTTCCTGCGCCACATCGAGCGCTGTCGCGTGTTGCTTCATCTCGTCGACTTGACCGCTCCGGAGTCCGTTCACCGCCAGGTGGAGGTGCTCCGCAGCGAGCTAGAGCAATACGACGCGACGCTCTTGACGCGCGGTGCGCTCCTGGTCGGCACCAAGGCGGACGCCGTAAGCGATGCCGGCCGCCGTGAGGAACTGGTCGCGGTGGCGAACCAACTGGGCATCGGAGCTGTGGTGATCTCCGCAGTGAGCGGCGCCGGGATTGAAGGTATGCTGAAAGCAGTGTTTCGGCTGGCAGGGAGCAGGTGAGGCGTCTCGGCTTCTTCGGTGGAACGTTCGATCCGGTGCACCTCGGGCACCTCGTACCCGCGGTGCGCGCCTTCGAGACGTTCCGCTTCGATGCGCTGGGGTTCATTCCTGCCGCGCAGCCTCCTCACAAACAGGGCGAGCCGCTCACGCCGTTCGCCCATCGTTTTGCCATGCTTGCGCTTGCGACGCAGGCATACGATCGCTTCCTCGTCTCCCCCCTCGAGTTGGAACGACCTGGACCCACCTACACCGTGGATACGGTGTGTCGACTGCGCGAGCGTTTTCCCGCTGATCAGCTCTTCTTTCTCCTCGGGAGCGACTCGTACTCCCAGATCGGGAGCTGGCACCGTTGGGAGGAGCTGGTGGATCTCGCGCACCTCGTCGTGCTCCACCGCGATACCGCCTGGGGACAGGAGCTTCGCGATCGCGTCCCGAGTACATTGCACGCCCGGATGCGAACGGTCGAGCCGTTTTCGCCGGTGGCTGACGCGGAGCCCGCTGCGCGGCTGGTCTACCTGCTCGACCACGAGCCGTTTCCAGTCTCCTCGACCCATCTCCGGGAGCGCCTGCGGCGGGGTCAGACGATCCGCGAGCTGGTTCCGCCCGAGGTGCACCGCTACATCGTCAAGCACCGGCTCTACCACCAAGGGGAAGATTCCGCGCATGGATTCTGACCTGCTCGCCGAGGTGCGTGCAGCGGTTGCGGCGATGGAGACGAAGAAGGCGTACCAATTGATCGCCCTCGATGTGTCGGCCCGTACCTCGATCACGGACGTGTTCGTGATTTGCTCGGCTGGCTCGCAGCGTCAGGCCCAGGCGGTGGTGGATGAGGTTGACCGCGTGCTCGCGGCCCGTGGCGTGCGCGCGTTGTCGGTCGAGGGGTACGCGCAGGGCGGATGGATCCTGATGGACTACGGTGACTTCGTAATCCACGTCTTCCTCGAGGAGCGTCGAGAGTACTTCGCTTTGGAACGGCTGTGGGGCGACGCCCCGGAACTCACCGCGAGGCTGCGGACCTCCCCGTCGTGACCACCCTATTCTCCAGCCGCGACCGTGCCACAGCCGATCTCAGTCGTACCCTTGCCCGGCTCGCTCCCACCGACCTCTCGCTTGTGATCGAAGGCGAGACCGGCACGGGCAAGAGCTTCGTTGCCACCCGGCTGCACCGGCACGGAAGACGTGGTCGACCTCTGGCGGTCGTCGATTGCGGGGCGATTCCGGCGACGCTGTTCGCATCGGAACTGTTCGGCCATCGAGCCGGGGCGTTCACCGATGCCACCCGGCCACGCGAGGGATGGTGTGCTCATGCCGGGGCCGGCACGTTGGTTCTCGACCGCGTCGACCTGCTGCCGCTTGAGGTGCAGGCCACCCTCCTTCGTGTGGTCGAGGAGCGACGATTCTTCCCCGTTGGCGCTGCGACGGCGCGGGCGTTCCGAGCCCGAGTTGTGGCGCTTGCCGACCAAGGCCTGCGTGAGAAGGTAGGCGCCGGCACGTTTCGCGCCGACCTTTACCACCGCCTTGCCGGCTTCCACGCGGTGCTGCCTCCGCTACGGAACCGGCCGCAGGACATTCTCCCGTTTGCGCGAGCCGCGCTGCGGCGCCTGGGGCGCGCTGCGGGGCGAGCGCTCGCGCTCGACCCGGCCGCAGAGCGCTTGTTGCTGGCATATCCCTGGCTGGGGAACTTTCGGGAGCTGCATGCGGTGCTGACGCGGGCGGCTCTGGAAGCTACCGACTGCACCGTCGGGGTTGTGACGCTGGCGCTGCCGGGCGATAGCTGGCCAGCGCTGGCCGAGCTGGCGGGCACGCGTCACCTTCCCCTCGCAGAGGTCGATCGGTTGTACGCTCTCTTTGTTCTCGCCGCGCACAAGGGCAACGTCACACAGGCGGCGCGCGTCTTGGGTGTGTCGCGTCGCACGCTGATTCGCTGGCGGCGCCAGCCGTGAGCGGGCTGCTGCTCCTTTGGGTGGGTCGGCGCGCGCCGGCGCCTATTGAAGCGCTGGCTGACGAGTACAAACGAAGGTTGGCGCGGCACCTTGATCTTGCCGAGGTGCGGGTCAAGCCTGCGGTGGGCCGGGCCGATGCGCGCCGCGTGCTCGCCGAAGAGGCGGTGGCGATCCGCCGGCACCTGACCCCCACCGACGCGGTAGTGGCGCTCGACGAGCGCGGCCGCGAGCGGAACACCGAGGAATTCGCAGGCTGGTTGACGGGCCGACGTCGGCAGGGACGCCTCGCGCTGATCATCGGCTCCGACTTGGGTCTGGACGCGGAATTCAAGCGCCACGCGAGCGAGTTATTGGCTCTGTCGCGCTTGACCCTGTCGCACCAGATCGCTCGCGTACTGCTGCTCGAGCAGCTCTACCGGGCTTGCGATTGGATCGCGGGTGGCGCGTACCACCGAGATGGGACGGCATAACCGGAGGGCACTGCGATGGGAGCAGGGAATACGATCGAGCCGAACAGCGCGGAAACAACGGTCCTGCTCAAGGCCGTTCCCCAATCGGCTATAATCGCGCGCGAGGAGGCGTAGTTGAGTCATACGACCGACATCGAGGTGATGCGGAAGCAGCTCAAGAAGAAGCGGAATGAGGTGCTCGAGGGAGTCTCCCGCGCCCGCGAGATGGGCTCCGTGGAGACGGAATCCGGGGCGCCCGATATTGCCGACCGTGCAACCAGCGCGTTCCAACGCGAGTTTTCCTTTGCCCTCTCCGAGAACGAGGGCAAGCTCCTGCGCATGATTGACGATGCCATCGCGCGTCTTGATAACGGGCGCTTCGGTCTGTGCGTCCACTGCGAGCAGCCGATCGAGAAGCAGCGCCTTCAGGCGATCCCGTGGGCGCGTCACTGCATTGCCTGCCAAGAGCTTCAGGACCGGGGAGAGATCTAACTCAAAGCGGTGCCGGCGCGAAGAGGACCTACCTTGAGCGCACCGGATATCTTGATAGCCTCTTCTCCTGCATGGTTGGCGAGACGCCAGTGACGCTGCCGACGATACTCCTGCTTGCTTCGCCGGATAGTTTCTTGCTCGAACTTGAGCGTCGCGAGTGCGAAGACGCCTGGCGAAGCACGCATCGCGACGGCGAAGTAACCAGCTTTGACGCCGCCCCAACACCCGACCAACTCGTTCGGGAGCTTGCCAGCCCTTCGCTATTCGCTACCGATCGGCTGCTCCTCGTGCGCGACGCTTCCGCCTACTTTGGCGACAAGTCTGCGACCAGCAGCGCTGGCGAGGCGCTGGCCCAGGCGCTGGGGAGCCTGCCGCTGACCGGTGTCACCCTGGTTCTGGCGCTGGTCGCCGCCGCCCAGCCGCAGGGGACGCTCGCAGAGGTGTCGCGGCGGCGCGGCGAGGCCCGCTACTTTCCCGTGCCGCCCGCGCCAAAGCCTTGGGAGACCGTCCGCATCACTGCCGATCAGCGCGCCGTGCTCAAGGACAAGGTGCTCGCCCGTGTCGCCCCGAGTCTGCTCGCCGATCGGGAGGTGGTGGACGCGCTTTGCGAGGCGTACGGCTTCCGCCCGCGTGAGCTGGCCGCGGCGGCGCAGCGGCTGCTGCTGTCGGGGCGAATCAGTGCCGCCACTGTCCGCGAGCAGACCGGCGCCCCGGAGGGTTCCCCGCGCCAACTCGAAGCGGCGCTCCTCGACCGTGACCTGGCTGGCTGTGCTCGCTTGTTCAGCGCACTGGAGGCCGGAGGCACCCTGCTGAGCTGGTGGGGAGAGCCGGTTCCCTCCGAGCGGCATGGCGCTTTCCTTTCACAGGCGGTCGGCAGACTTCTCCGCCAGGCGCTTGCGGCACGGACACATGCGGTGCAGGCCGGCCTTGCGCGCGAGCTTGATCCCCGGCGGTGCGCCGAGAGCAACTGGTATCCCAAAACGTTCCGTGCGAGGCTGCACAAGCCGATGGAGGCCAATATCGACGCCACTCCCCACTCGCCACTGGGTGGCATGTCCGCGTGGCAACTCCATCGTGCGTTTCGCTTGGGCTCGGCCTACGGCGAAGGGGCGCTGCTTCGGGCGCTTGGTCGACTCGCGGCGAGCGGCGCCGAGCGCTCTCGAACCGCCGCGGCCCGGGTCGCAGTCAGCTCGGTCATGCTTGGCCTCATCGCGAACCCTGGGGTGTGAGCAACCGGTAAACCTCCCTGCGCGGGATGCCAAACCGTCGCGCTACCTCCCGCCGCGCTTCAGCGAGCGACAGCCCGCGGCTGAGCGCATCGTCGAGAGCTGCTCGAACTGCGGTCTCTGTTGCGGTCGGGACGGCCGGCTCGGATGGAGGGCCAACCACGAGCGTGTACTCCCCACGGGGGAGTGCGGTTTGCATCCGCTTGGCGACCCCCGCCAAGGTGCCGCGCTCACACCGCTCGTAGACCTTGGTCAGCTCGGCGAGTAGAACAGCCTCTCGGCCGCCACCGAGGTGTTGGGCGCATGCGTCCAGTTCGACCGCGAGCCGGTGTGGCGAGAGGAAAAGCACGAGAGAGTGCGGCAGCGGGGCAAGTCGCGCCAGGAAGGTGGTGCGGCCTGCCGCGCGCGCCGGCAGAAAACCGGCGAAGGTGAACGGCACCGGTGGTACGCCAGCGACCGCGAGCGCGGCAGCCACCGCGCTCGCACCCGGCACGGCCAGCACCGCAAACCCTGCTTCTCGGCACGCGCGCACGAGTCGGTAACCCGGATCGGACAGCAGCGGGGTGCCGGCGTCGGAAACCAACCCGAGGTCCCTTCCAGCCGCCAGCTCGGTCAGGAGCCGCGGCACCTCCTGCTCTTCGTTGTGCTCGTGCAGGGTGCGCACCCGGGTGGTGATGGCGAAGTGGTTGAGGAGCTTTCGCACCCGGCGGGTGTCCTCCGCCAGCACCACGGCGACAGTGGCGAGCACTTCGTGGGCCCGGGGCGAAAAGTCGCCGAGGTTGCCGATCGGCGTTGCCACTACGAATAGCCGTCCGCCTCGCGTCGCGGGGGTCGAGGACCGAAGGTCAGTGATCGGGCGGGACGGCTCGCTTGCACACTGGACAGCGCGCTCGCCGTCCGCCTGGATCCCTCCTTCCGGCTCCCGGTTCTTCATCTTTCCGGGTTGCGGGGGAGGATGCGATCGATGTTGATGCAGCTTGCAGAGGTGCGGGCGAGCACGCTGGGGCGCCATTTGAAGCGGTTGCGCCGGTAGGCGGTAAGCGCGGCGTCAACGAGCGTGTCAGGAAACCCCGAGGCGATGAGGGCTTCACGCCCCATGCCGCGCTCGTGGTGCGCGTACAGCACCGGATCCACGGTCGGATACTCAAACCCCAACTCGCCAGCATCGGTTTGACCCGGCCAGAGGTCGGCGGTAGGGGGTTTGGCGATCACCGCTTGCGGCACGCCGAGGTGGCGAGCCAAGGCGAACACGTCGGTCTTCCACACGTCACCGAGGGGATGAACGGAAGCCGCGGCATCGCCGAAAAGGGTCGAGTACCCGAGCAGGACCTCCGATTTATTGCTCGTGCCGAGCACGAGCCCGGGCACGGTGCGCGCGCGGTCGAACAGAGTTGCCATACGGAGGCGCGCGAGCAGGTTGCCGAAGCGCAGCCGATCGTCGCGGCAGCCTAGGGCGCCGGCGAGCGCCTCGGCCGCCGGGCCGATCTTGATCTCCTCGAGCGCAATTCCCAGCGCCTTCGCCACCGCCTGCGCGTCGCGTAGGCTCTCAGGGCTGCTGGTCGGGCCGGGGAGCGCGATCGCCACGAGCCGCTCTTGCCCCACGGCCCCGGCCGCAAGGGCCGCAGAGACCGCAGAGTCAACGCCACCCGAGAGGCCGATCACGTAGCCGGCCAGGCCCGAGGCGCGCAGCTCCTCGGCGAGGAATTTCTCCAGCGCCGCGGCGAGGAGACCGGGATCAACCCGCGGCAGCTCAATCACGATCCCGCTCCAGTGCAGCGCGCCACAGGTCGAACCGCTCCGCGTATGGGATGGGGATCAAGCTGCGGGTGCGCGCCGTGGCCGTGTGCGAGAGCGGAGCGAGGATCAGAGCCTCTTCGAGTGCCGGTGCAACCGCGGCAAGGCTACCGCCCCGGGCGTCCACGGCCCAGGAGCAGCCCCCGAAGAGAACGCCCTCCTCCCAGCCGCACCGGTTGGCGAAGAACACCGGGATCACGGTCGTGACCGCGGTCGCACCTACGATCGAGTGCCATCGATTCGAACCGGCTGGCTGCGTGCCACCTTCGAGCTCGGTGGGACCCCCTGCGACAAGAAGAAGGGCGTCAACTCCCTGTTGCCCGAGGATTACGGCGGAGGAAAGGTGCCATGCGTCCTCGCATACGAGCACGCCGAAGCGTCCCAACGAGCACTCCAGCGGCGCCAGGCGGGGACCCGGCACGAAGTAACGCCCCTCGTCGAACATTCCGTAGGTGGGGAGGTAAAGCTTGCGATGGATGCCGCGCACCTCGCCGCCTTCCAGTAGCACGGCGGCGTTGGAGATCCCACCTTTGGGCTCCCGCAGCGGGAGGCCCACCAGGAGTGTGATCTCGCGGCTGAGGGCGAGCAGCGGCGCGAGGCGGGCATCGTCGCGGTCGAACGCGAGCTCGAACACCCCGTGGGCGAGCAGGTAGCCGGAGAGGGAAAGCTCGGGGAAAACCACCAACCGGGCCCCGGCTTGCCGCGCTTGTGCCGCCATGTCGAGGTGGCGTTCGAGGTTGTGTCGCAGTTGAGCCGGGCAGGTGGCGATTTGTGCCAGCGCCACCACGAATTCGCTCGGCCGCGACGGCGCTTTTCCCACTTGGGCCTCCCGCCAAAGTGTAACATGTTGGCGTGCTAGCGCTGCTTCTGCCCGTGCTGCTCGCGGTTGAGGTCGAGCGCGTCCTCGCCGTGGTGAACGGTGTGCCGATCCTTGCCTCCGACGTGGACCTCGCGGAGGCCAGCCAGGTCGTTCCGCATCAGCCCGGCGAGGGCGATGCTGCGTATCGCGCTGCGGTCGTGGATGCGCTCATCGAGCTGGAGCTCCGCTGGCAGGATCTCGAGGCCGCCGCGCTCACCTCGCGTGTGCAGGTGGACCTCGACGCCGCCTGGTCGGCAACCGTCAAGCGTGCCGGCGGAACAGACGCCCTGCACGATCGTCTTGCCGCGCTCGGCCTCCCTGAACTCACCCTGCGCGCGCTGGTGCGTCGCGCGGCCGTGGTGGAGGCGTACGTCGCGACGCGGTTTGCCCCGTTTGTACGACCGTCAGGAGCCGAGGTGGAGAAGGCCTGGAGCGACGAGCTGGCGCCGCAGTTGCGCGCGGCCGGCAAGCCGGTGCCGGAGCTGGCGGCCGTCCGAGGTCAGGTCGAAGCGCTGGTGCGCGAACGCAAGCTCAGCGCGGAGGTCGAGCGCTGGACCGCCGAGTTGGCGAAGCGTGCCGAGATCGTTCGCTACCTGCCGGCTCCCCAAGCTAGCGCCGTGGCGGCATCGCCGACGCCGCTGGCCACGCCTCCAACCTCGATGCCGTAGGCGCAGACAGCGTGCTCTCGGGCTGGCACACATCGGTCAGATGGCGGGCCAGCGCGGCGCCCTCGACGACCGCGAGCACGTAGTTCGAGGTTTCCCGGTAGGGGATGGCGGCGGCAAACAACGCCTCGCTTACGTTGGCGCCCAGCAGCGTGAGCCAACTCGTCACCACCGCATCACCGGCGTTATAGGCAGCGGCAGCAACCGCCAGGCGCGGACCGAAGGTGCACGCAAGCCGCCTCGCCTCCTGCGCGGCGAGGGCGAGCGAGAGCTGCGGGTCGGCGAGCGCCGCAGGATCTGCGCCGAGCCGGCGCGCCACGTCCGGGATGAACTGCGCGATGCCGACGGCGCCAGCGGCCGATGTGGCGGTTTGGTCGAAGCGAGATTCTTGTCGAACCAGCGCCACCAGCCAGCTCGGCGGAACACCATTCGCCGCCGCGGCCGTGAGGCAGGCGCTCACTAAATCGTCGGGGAGGATACGTGGCAGCAACGCGTCCGGCAGCAGCGTTGCGGGTACATCGTCGAGCGCCGCCCAAAGCTGCTCGCCGGCGCTCAATGCGGCCGGGTGATTGCCCCACGCGGCCAGCCGCCTGGCGGTCCAGGCGAGGTCGGCTGGTGTGGTGGAGGGGAAGGCTTGCGGGTAGATCGCCGCGGCCTCGCGTTCCAGTCCAACCTCGACGAGGTCTCGCGCCGGACCGCGCCACGTCGCGGGCTCGGGCAGCTCGTTGCGGAGTAGCCCGGCCCAGGCAGGATCGCTCGCGAGTGTTTGTTCCAATGCCCGTCGTGCCACTTCAGCGCCCCATGTTGCCGCCAACGGCGCGAGCTCGTCCAGACTGCGGCACGCTGGTGGCGGAACGGAAGACGGCGCCACTGCGGGTAGCAGGCTCAACACGAGTTCCCGCCAAGCGCCGGCGTGCGGGTCTGCAAGCAGCGCCGTCGTCTCGTCTCGGGCTGCCAGCACCTCATCGGACTGGAGGTGCGCCACTACCCGCAGCAGCCGGGTGACGCCGGCTCGCGGGGGGAGCATCGCAAGCGCCTCACGCGAGTGCGTCACCTCTCCCCGCGCCAAGAGCAGCGCGGCCAGACGTGGGCTGGCCACTGCCACCGCCGCCGCCGGCGCGCGACGCAACAAGGACAGTGCATCGTCGGCGCGGCCGAGAGCGGCGCGAGTGCGGGCGCCGCCGTCCCATCCCTCCACCTCGAGCGGCGCGGCGGTACGCGCCGCATCCCAGAAACCTGCGGCGGTCCCAAGATCGCCCTGCAGCTCGGCCACGCGAGCGCGCTGGACCGCGGCGGCAAAGCGACCCGCGGAAGAGGTCGCGACGGAGAACGCCTCACCGAACGCCTGGGCGGCTGGTTCGAGCTCGCCGAGGCGGTACGCCGCGCGGCCGCGGAGGAACGCCCAACGCTCGCGCAGCGCCGGCGTGTTGGGGGACGCAATTGACGCGAGCAGCTCCTGGCTGCGCCGCCACTCGCCGCCGGCCATCAATGATTGGGCGACAGCCAGCCGACCTGCGGCGGGAAGCGACGGCTGGGCAACGAGGAACAGGGCCGCGCGCAGGGTGGACTGGTCGTCGCTGCCTGCCTCGAGCGCTCGCAGCGCCGTTGCGACGTCTCCGTTGCGCACCGCCAGCGTCAGGGTCATAGCGCGCTGCAACGGGCGTGGCAAGCGAGCGCGGGGAATGTGACGCGCCTTCTCCAGCGGCAGCTCGGCCGAGGCGCGACGCAGCAGGTGGGCCGCCGCGTGCCGATGGGCGGCTGGGGCGTTGCGGGAGACCAGCGGCGCAAGAAACGCAGAGGGATCCTGGTTGAGTGCGAGCGCTGCCTCGGCCGCCTCCAGTCGCAGCGCCGCCGCGAGGTCTCCGGCGCGCGGGATGGCGGGGCGGAGCAGCTTGAGCGTGCGCCGGGGCTCGCCGTTGACGCGTGCAGCACGGGCGGTGGCCAGCACCACCGCAGGCGGAAGCGGCCGGGGAAACGCTTCACTGATCGTGCGCACCTCGGCCCAGCGACTGGCGTGCATCGCCGCAGCAAGGGCGGCCACGGACGGCGGAGGCGAGGCCTGCATCATCCTGGCGGCCACGCAAGGTGGCGGCCACCAAGCACGTGGAGATGAAGGTGAAGAACGCTTTGACCCGAGCGCGCGCCGGTATTGGTTACGACCCGAAAGCCGTCGGCAATTCCGGTGCGGCGGGCCGCCTCGGCCGCAGCGAGCAACAGCTTGCCGAGCAGGCTCGCGTCCTCGCGGGCGGCCTCGGAGAGCGAGGCGATGTGGCGGCGCGGGATCACCAGGAGATGGACAGGCGCCTTCGGGGCGATGTCGTGAAACGCGACCACATCGTCATCGGTGAACAAGACGTTGGCCTGGATTTCTCCGTTGGCGATGCGGCAGAACGGGCAGGGCTGCATGACCGGGAAGGATAGCGCGGTTTGCCAACCGACACGGCGGGAGGTCAGACGAACGGGCCGGGGTTGAAGCGCTCGATCGAGGCGCCGAGCGCGTTGAGCTTTACCTCCATCGCTTCGTAGCCACGGTCGAGGTGATAGATGCGATCCACCACCGTCTCGCCGTGGGCGACCAGACCCGCGAGCACCAAGGTCGCCGAGGCACGCAGGTCCGAGGCCATCACGGTGGTGCCTTCGAGGACGCGTGGACCCGCCACCCGCACGCTGCTCCCCTCCACCTCGATGTCGGCCGCGAGGCGCTTGAGTTCAAGCACGTGCTGAAAGCGGTTCTCGAAGATCGCCTCGGTGATGGTGCTCACGCCGTCGGCTTGCGTCATCAGCGCCACGAACTGCGCCTGCAGGTCGGTCGCGTAGCCGGGATACTCGGCGGTGGTGAGGCTGACGGCGTGGGGGGGCGCCTTTTGCACCGGCACCATGATCGCGTCCCCGCTCGCGGTGAAGACGGTGCCCGCGTTGCCGAGCGCGTCGAGCAACGCGCCAAGGTGGTCTGGCCGGCACCCCGCGATGGTCACGCCGGCGCCCGCGAGGACAGCAGCAATCACATACGTGCCGGCCTCGATGCGATCGGGGATGATGCGGTGGACGGCGCCGGCGAGCTCGCCGACGCCGTCGATCTCGAGGATCGGACCACCGGCCCCCTGGATGCGCGCGCCCATTGCTTGCAGCAGGGTCGCGAGATCTTCCACCTCGGGTTCCCGCGCGCAGTTGTCCAGCACCGTCCGTCCGTGCGCGAGTGCGGCGGCCATGAGCAGGTTTTCGGTGCCGGTAACCGTGATGCGGGGAAAGCGGATCTTGGCGCCGCGCAAGCCGTGCGGCGCCTCGGCCACGATGTCACCGCGCTCGACGTGCAGCTCCGCGCCCAGCGCCGCGAGCGCTTGGAGATGGAAATCGATCGGGCGCGCGCCGATGGCGCAACCGCCTGGCAGCGCGACTCGGGCGCGGCGGCGACGCGCAAGCAGCGGGCCCAACACCAGTACCGAAGCACGCATCGTGCGCACCAGCTCGTACGGCGCATGGTACGCACCGGTATCGCCGGTAATCACGGTGGTGGCGCCGGCGCGGTGGCTGCACGACTCGCCGAGCGCGGCGAGCACCTGCTCCATGGTGAGGATGTCGCGTACCCGCGGCAGGCCCGCGAGGGTGACCGCCTCCCGCGTGAGGAGGGTAGCAGCCAGGCACGGCAGCGCCGCGTTCTTGGCCCCGGAGACGCGCACCTCGCCGCGCAGCGTGCGGCCTCCCTGAATACGGAACTTCTCCATGGCGGCGCAGTGTCGCCCCGCCGCCGTTGGTCGTCAAGATGTGCAGATCGAGTGCGTCGGTGTGGCGGCGTGGATAATGAGCGAGCGATGATCGGTGGACCGTTGCGCGAGGTGCTCAACCGCCTACGCTGGGACGCGGGCGAAGCCGCTGCGGAAGCGTGGCTCGCGTACCGTCTTCGGGCAGGCGGTGAGGAGCGGGAAGTGGAGGTGTCTTTCAGGGCGGTTGTGGCGATCCTGCCGCTCGGCCTGACCCTGGCGGACGGGACGTTCCTCCCGTACCATCGGATCGTGGCGGTGCGCCGGGGCGGGGAGGTACTGTGGCAAAGCAAGCGGCAATGAGGCGCCGTCCGGCTGCGGTGCGCCGGCTCGAGATCGCGCTCGGGCACCGTTTCAAACGCCCGGAGCTGCTCGCCGAGGCGCTGCGCCACCGCTCCGCCGCGAGGCAGCAGGAGGGACGCTCGTTTGAGCGGCTGGAGTTCCTCGGTGACGCCGCCCTCTCGCACGCAGTCGCAGCACTGCTGTTCGCGCGTTGGCCGGAGGCGAGCGAGGGCGATCTGACCCGCGCTCGGGCCGCGCTCGTGCGCGAGCGCTCCCTTGCCGCCTTGGCGGAACAGCTCGACCTCGCAGCGGCGCTCGA
Source organism: Thermoanaerobaculales bacterium (assembly GCA_044447965.1). Lineage (GTDB taxonomy): Bacteria > Acidobacteriota > Thermoanaerobaculia > Thermoanaerobaculales > Thermoanaerobaculaceae > DATIYW01. Next base: position 72,722 of record JBIOGJ010000008.1, read on the forward strand.
GGTCGGTGGTGGCCTCGATCCCCACGGAACCGGTCCGGCACTACTTGCGGATGCGCTCGAGGCGGTGCTCGGGGCGTTGCTGCTCGATGGCGGATGGCGGGCGTTCCGCTCCGTGGTACGGCGCCTTCTTTCCCCGCTGCTCGCGACCTTGAATCGCACCCGGCTCGCGCAGGAGGAACCCAAGTCAACGCTGCAAGAACTGGCACAAAAACGCGGCCTGCCGTTACCGCTTTACCGGGAAGTCGAAGTTCGCGGGCCAGCACACGCCCAGACGTTCGTGTACGAGGTCGAGTTTGGCGGTGAGGTGTTGGCACAGGGTGAAGGCAGCTCGAAGAGGGAAGCGCAGCAACGGGCTGCCCGCCTCGCCCTCGAATCCATGGAAAAGAAGTAGGGGCGAGTCGCCGACTCGCCCATCATTGGGGCGCTGCCTCGCCCGGCGCCAAGGCGCTGCGATGCCCGTCCGTTTGGCGTCTATTGCGCTGCCGAAGCTGCCGGAACGCCGAGGCCGGGGATACGCAACTGGGCTAGTTCTTGCACCAGCCGCAGCTCAACCGGTCTGGTTGCGTAGAGGCGGGAAGGTGTTCCATCCCAGCTTGCGCGGAAATCGGCCACGAGCTGGTCGCACCACAGCAGGAACGGGGTTGGCTCGAACAACAGATCACGCTCGGCGGCGGTGATATCGAGCACGATGTCGTGGTCGTGGGTGTAGGGTGAAAACCCGGTACCGAGGGCAAGCCGGTGCAACCACTCAGACGGGACCGAAACGAGGGTGGGTCTGACTCCCATCGCTGCCGACGCGCTCGCCACGAATTGGCGCACCGAGACGATCTCCCGCTGGGCGAGGTTGTAGGCGCGTCCAAACGAGTTGGCGTTCATCAGGTTGGCCGCAATGGTTTCTGCGACGTCCGCCACGGCAAGGAAACCCCACGAGTTCAATCCCCCATCGGGAAGGATCAACGGTCCGGAATCCGCAATCCGCTCGAGGTAGGTCTGCGCGCGGTCCGTGTAATCGTGGGGGCCGACGACCATCGGCAGGCGCAGCGCTGTGTAGGGGAACTGCTCGCTCTCCCACGCCCGCGCCAACGCTAGCTCGCAGCGGCGCTTGTGATACGCGTAGAGCCACGAGGAGCCGGTCGCTTCGGACTTGGGGGCAAGCCGTCCGGAGAGGTCCTCCTCCCGGAACGGGCAGAACAGCCGGTCGCGGATGAGGTAGACGGAAGCGGTTGAGATATGGATGAAGTGGCCGACTCGGCCCGTCAGCTTTTCGATCGCAACGCGGGTGTCCTCCTCGCGAAACGCGATGACATCGATGACCACATCGAACTCGCGCCGCGAAAGCGCACGCCCAAGCGAAGAGGGGTCGGCACGATCACCGATCACCCGACTGACGCGCGTGCCAAATGGATCCGAGTTCTTGCCGCGATTGAGGAGTGTGATGTGGTGGCCGTCCTGGAGGAGGCGCTGCACAATCGCGAGGCCAATGAAGCGGCTCCCACCGATCACGAGCACCTGCATGATGTGATTCTACCCTTGTCCCACGGACTCTTACGTAACCTCGTCCGCGGCGGCCCGTGCCCGCGCCATGGCCTTGGCGACGGTGCGGCTGACTCTGGCGGCTGTCGGTCCGTCATGACGAGTGGTGCCACCCAGCTCGCCGGCTGCCTGATCCACCAACTGCGCCAGACGTGCGCCGGGGTGCTCGGATGGAGAGGCGGCCAACGCCGCGAGTAGCACCTCCGGCAGCCCCGCCGCGGTGCCCGCCGCCACGCCCACAAGCGGCAGCAGGTAGTGCAGAGCGCACCGTTGCATTGCCGGGCTGGTCAGCGGTGTGCTGGCGAGCGCGGTCGCCACCAGTTCGAGCAGCAGCACGGGCAACGCAGCGGCGGTGGCCGCGGTATCTGGCGCCAGGCCCACCACGTCGGCCAGCTCGCGTCCCGCTGCGCAGCGGGCGATGGCCACCCGTCGGAGCGCCTCATCGCTCTCACCGCGCGACTCACGTCGCCACCGTGCATTCTCGATGATCAGGCGCACCAGCTCCGGGGCGTCGTCCCCAGCCATGATCCACGCCTCGGAGGCGGAGGCGGCGCGCGTGAATCCGGGGGCGTCGAGACCATTCACCAACGAGAGCATGTTCCACGCCAACGTCGGTGAGTCCTCGATCTCGACCGCCTCGCCCACCTCGAGGCGTTGGTGAACGCGCACCACATCGGCCGGGGCGAGGGGCAAAAGCGGCGGTCCTTCCGTCACCCAGCGGTGAAGCAAGTCCCCGACCGCGAGGAAGGTACGATGCGCTTCGGCGAGGGCGGCGACGTCAAGTTGCTCGCCTTCAAGAGCGGCCGCAATCTGCCAGAACAGGCGTTCCATCGTCTCGGGGTCGAGGGTAGTGTGCGGAGAGCTGGCCGCGGGATCGGTCGGGGGCAAGGTATCCACCCGGTACGCCGCCTGCATCATGAGGTTGCGGCACTCGAGGTCAAGATCGACATGAAGCCGATCCTGAACCGGGAAGCTCGCGTCAAAGTTGAAGTGGATTCTTCCTTCGCGGAGTAGGTAGCTGACCAACGCGGTCGCCAGTGCCCGGCCCGCCTCGACCAGCGTGTCGTGGGCTACGCCCGCCTCGCGCTCTACCACCACGGTGAACAGCTCGCCCCGCGTCTGCGAGATGGCGAGCGCGCGCAGCAGCGCCCGCCGGGGCGCCAGCTCCTTGCGCAGCAGCCAGGAGGCGAGCCGTTCTGCGGCACGCGACGAGGAGGCAAACGCGACCTTGCCGCGGCACACCTCAAACGACCGTGTCACGGAACCCGCCGCGAGCAGCAAGCGCCCCGTCGCGCGGGTGAGCTGGAGCCACTCGAGCAGGTCGCCGAGGTGCAACCGGTCGATCGTTCCCGACAGCGCGAGCATCGGAGTCAGTATGCCGGAAAGCGCGGGAACAGGAAAGCGAGCGGGTGTGGCGGTGGTCCGTGGAGGAGGGACATAGGGTTTCCCCTCCGTATCTTCCTCCGTGTCGCGCCGATGGGGGAACCGACCGGTGCGCGGCGCCGTGGTTGCTATACTTTTGGCCCTTGGGGGCACAAGGAGCAAGGCAATGAGCGCGCAGCAGTACCGATCGTGGAAGGAAGGCGTTTACCGCTCGTTGACGAGCAAGGAGCGTAGCGTGTTCGTCACCTCGTCCGGCTTTCCAGTGGAGCCAACCTATGGCCCATGGGATGTCGCGGAGAGCGCCCGGGATCGTGCCGAAATGCCCGGTGAGTACCCGTACACCCGTGGCATCTACCCCTCGATGTATCGAAGCCGGCTGTGGACGATGCGCCAGTACGCAGGCTTCTCCACGGCGGCAGAGTCGAACCGGCGCTACCGCTACCTGCTCGAACAAGGACAGACCGGGCTCTCGGTTGCCTTCGACCTGCCGACCCAAATCGGCTACGACTCCGATCACCCGATGGCCGCGGGCGAGGTGGGCAAGGTTGGGGTGGCGATCGATACCCTCGACGACATGGAGGCCCTGCTCGACGGCATCCCGCTCGACCAGGTGTCGATTTCGATGACCATCAACGCCACCGCTTCGACGCTCCTCGCCATGGTGCTCGCGGTCGCGCGGCGAGCGGGGGTCGCGTGGGAGCAGCTCTCCGGCACCATCCAGAACGACATCCTCAAGGAGTACATCGCGCGTGGTACCTACCGCTACCCGCCACGCCCAAGCATGCGCCTGATCACCGATATCTTCGCGTTTTGCGGCGAGAAGGTGCCGAAGTGGAACACCATCTCGATCTCCGGCTATCACATCCGCGAGGCGGGCGCCACCGCCGTGCAGGAGGTCGCCTTCACGCTCGCGAACGGGCGCGAGTATGTGCGGGCGGCACTCGCGGCCGGCCTTGCGATCGACGACTTCGCTCCGCGGTTGTCGTTTTTTTTCAACGCGCACAACAATTTTCTCGAAGAGGTCGCCAAGTTCCGCGCGGCCAGGCGGATGTGGGCGCGGATGATGCGCGAGGAGTTCGGCGCCCAAGACCCCAGGTCGTGGCTGCTTCGCTTCCACACCCAGACCGCCGGCTCCGCACTCACCGCACAGCAGCCCGAGAACAACGTGGTGCGGGTGGCGGTCCAGGCGATGGCCGCGGTGGCGGGTGGCACGCAGTCGCTGCACACCAACGCGATGGACGAGGCGTTCTCGTTGCCCACCGAGGGGGCGGCACGGGTGGCGCTGCGCACGCAACAGGTCATCGGCCACGAGTCGGGGCTGGCCGACGTGGTCGATCCGCTCGGCGGGGCGTGGGTGGTGGAGGCGTGGACCGACCGCATCGAAGCTGACGCTCGCGCCTACCTCGACCGGATCGAGGCGATGGGCGGGGCGCTCGCGGCGGTCGAGCGCGGCTTCCAGCAGCGGGAGATCCACGAGGCGGCGTACCGCACCCAGCGGGCCATCGAGGCCGGCGAGCAGGTCGTCGTGGGGGTCAACCGGTTTCGCCTCGAACAGGAGACGGCGATTCCCACCTTCCGTGTCGAGCCCGCCATCGAGCGCGGGCAGGTTGAGCGCCTTCAGGTGGCGCGCGCGCGCCGTGACGGCGCACGCGTGGCCGACCGCTTGGCGGCCCTGCAGGAAGCCGCCCGGGGTCGCGACAACCTCATGCCCCCGATCGTCGAGGCGGTGGAGGCCGGTGGCACCCTCGGCGAGATTGCCGGCGCCCTCGCCGAGGTCTTCGGCGAGCATCGCGACCGGGTAGGGTTTTGAGCGAAATGACCCGCTCTGGTTTCGCGGACCGGCAGAGCAAGGACCTCCAAACCACGACAGGCGGAGCGAGGCCACGCTTTCGGCTCGAGACCTTGATTGTCCTCGCCGTCGGGTTCCTCCTCGGCGGTGCGGCACACGGCGAGGAGCACGCCTCGCTCACCGTGCTGTTCACCTCCGACATCCACGCTCACGTGCTGCCGTTTGACGACATCCGCGAGCAGCCTGTCGATGGCTCCCTGGCGCAAGTCGCGACGCTCGTGAGTCGGGTGCGCGCCGCAAGCCCGCGCACGATCGTGCTCGACGGGGGCGACGCGATCCAGGGCACGCCACTGGGTTACTACGCGATCGTCGCCGCTGGCGCCTCCGGGGAGGACCCGACCATCGCGGCGATGAACCTCGTGGGTTACGACGCCGCGGTGGTCGGCAACCACGAGTTCAACTTCGGCCTTGCCGTGCTGCGCCGCTCCCTCTCGCAGTCAAAGTTCCCGTGGCTCGCGGCGAATTTGAGTGGTGTCGGGCCGGCTGGTTTGCCGGTGCGCGACGAGCTGGTCATCGAGCGTGGTGGCGTGCGCGTCGGTATCCTTGGCCTCACCAACCCCAACGTGCCGCACTGGGAGGAGGCCGCGCATTGGACCGGGTTGTCGTTTCGCGATCCGGTGACAGTGGCGTCCGAGCGGTTGGCGCGGCTGCGCGCGCGTGCCGATGTCGTGATCGTGGTCGTGCACTCCGGTTTCGAGCGTGACCTCGGCAACGGTGAGGCGAACGACACGGACAGTGAGAACTTCGCGTCGCGCCTCGCACAACTCCCCGGTATCGATCTATTGCTCACCGGTCACACGCACCGCAACATTCCCCCGCGAGCGCTCGGAAAAACGGTCGTGGCACAGCCCGGCAAGTGGGCGACGCTCGTTACCCGCGTGGACCTCGACCTTGAGCGCACTCCCGCCGGCTGGCGGGTTGCCAGTTGGCATGGGACGAACCTTCCCACGGCGGGCGAGAGCCCCGATCCGCGCGTGATCGCGGCGGTGGCGGCGGCCGAGCAGCGTACCAGCGCCGAGCTGTCCCGACCGATCGGGACGCTCACCGCGCCCCTCGTGGTCCATCCGCTGCCGCTGCAAGACGACCCCGGCGTGGACCTCATCCACGCCGTGCAGCTCGAGGCCTCGGGTGCACAGCTCTCGTTGGCGGCGCCGCTCGGCATGAGCACCGTGGAGTTTCCCGCTGGCCGTGTCACGCCGCGTTTGGTCCACGCCCTTTACCCGTACGAAAACACGCTGGTGGAGGTGCGTCTCTCCGGCAGCGAGGTCAAGGACGTGCTCGAGCACGCGATGCGCGGTTGGACCGGGCTCGATTGCACCCAGCCGTCGGGCTGTGCGCTACGACGCGACCCGCGAGTCCCGAGTTACAACTTCGACACCCTCGAGGGTGCGACCTACCTGGTCGACCCCGCCGCCCCGATCGGCCAACGTGTCCGCGGCTTGCGGTTTGCGGGCGCGCCGATCCAGCCCGCCTACGTCTTCACCGTGGCCGTCAACTCGTACCGCGCGACCGGTGGCGGCGGGTTTCCACACCTCGCGGCCGCGCCACGAGTCAAGGAGATCGACCGCCCAATGGTGGATCTCATTGTCGCGTACCTGGCCCGCCACGCCACGATCACGCCCACCTCTGACGACAACTGGGCGTTCATGATGCGGGTGCACGAGCCCCTGGATGCCGGACCGAAGTAGCGGGCCGTCAAGGCGGACGTGTGCGCGCCGTCGGCCCGCAACCGCGCGGAATCGGCGCGCAGCACGGGCGGCTGCGGCCGCTACGCCATGCTTCACGCGACCGTCACATCAGCGAGCGATCGAAGCAAGGGTCGGGGACGCTCGGGCCTAAGAACGGCTCGAGCTCGCGATGGCGCGTGCAGAGCAGGAAGACGTCCTCCGGGCGGTCGAGGAGGAGCAGATCGCGAGATCTCTCGTCGAGCCGGCGGTAGGTGAACCCAGCCGCCGCAAGGTGGTCCGCAAGCGCGGTCGTTCCCTGGTAGCGGTGCCCGACCATGTAGAAGACCGCGAAGCCCCGCTGCTCCAACAGGTCGAGGATCTCGTCGCGGCCGGACTCGCCGGAGTGGCGTGACAGATACGGCTTGGGGTGCACCTCCAAGAGAATGAACTCGAGACCATCACGCATCACCTCGTGCATCCCAGCAACGACCTTACCTTCGGCGCCGTGAACGTCGATCTTGACGACCTTTGGGCAGATCCCCTCGCGCCGACACAGGTCGTCCAAGGTCAGAGCCTGTACCGATGCGCCATCCCCTTCGCCGTACGCTACGGTTTGCCCGTCGATGCGCACGCGTTCGCCACGATCCGAAAGCGCAACGTTGAACACCCGCAAGGTTCCGAACCCGTTGAGCTGGGCCGAGCGCTCGATCGCACGGCAGAAGCTCGTGTTGCTCTCGACCGCAAAGGTGCGATCGCGACCGCCGAGGAGCGCGGCGACGTAGCAGGCGTAGTGCCCCATACACGCGCCGATGTCGATGAAGTCCGCCCGCTCGATCCGCTTGAGCAAGCGGGTGAGACACTCGAGCATCACGAGCTCGTACACCTCCTCGCCGGCCGCCCACCGTGCGCAGATCCGGTACATCCACGCGAGGTCCTTCTGCACGAAGAGCCGGAACGCCGTGTCGCGGAAGCGAAGGTCGAACGTTGCCGCGGGCGAAACCGCCGCGACGGCACCGCGCAGGTCGTCAGCGGTGATCCCGAACGGCGCGGTCGCGCGGTTGTAGAGTCGGCGGAGGAGGCGCATCGTCGGGGTGAGCAGCGCGAGGTAGATCGGTCGGACGACCCGCATGATCGCGCGCCTGATCGGGCCTGCCGGTTGATCGAGGCTCACGGCCTACCCGACTTGATGGCAACCAGTCCGATGAAGTTGTACCAGCGAAAGAACGTGTCGATCGGCGCGAAGCCGGCGCGCGCCAACAGCTCGAGGTTCTCCTCGACGCGGTACGGGACAAGAACGTTCTCGAGCGCCTCGCGCTTTTGCGCGATCTCGAGCTCGGAATACCCCTGGCGGCGCTTGAACGCGAGGTAGTGGTCGATGAAAAGGCGGTTGAGCGCCGGGTCGTCCGGGAGCACCTTCTCGACGAGGATGAGCGCGCCACCGGCGTTGAGACCGCCTCCGAGTCGCTGGATCACGTTCTCGCGGTTGAGGGGGCGGACGAACTGCAGCGTGAGGATCATGAGCACCGCGCTCGCATTGTCGATCGCGACGTCGTTGACGTCGGCGGCAAGCAGCGTCGAGCGCGCGAGGCAGCCCGCGCCGGCGAGCTTCTCCCGTGCGTGCGCGAGCATCGGTTGAGAGTTGTCCACGCCGATCAACTGAACGGTCGAGGTCGGGCAGGTCGTGGCGAGCTGCGCGAGGGTAGTTCCGGTCGAGCAACCGAGATCGTAGACGGCGGTACCCTCCTTGATGAAGTCCCCGGCGAGCTCCACCACCATGCGCTGGATCTCGGCGTAGAACGGGACGCTGCGCGAGAGCATCTCGTCGAACACGTCGGCCGTCCCGGCGCCAAAGTCGAAGTCGTCGATGCGTACTCGTTTCGCGGCGTAGAGGATGTCCTTCTTCCGCATCGCCTCCCTCACTACCTGTTCCACGGCCGTGCGTTGGTCGGCGGCTGGACGCCGGCGAGGTGGGCGACGAACGAGGCCACCTCGGTAAGCGACGCCTGCGCCAAATGCCGCGGCGGAACCGCCGCGCCACGGGCAAGCCACACGGCCGCAACCTCGGGGTGCGTGTTGCGGTACCCGTGCTGGCCATAGTAATTGGCCGGTTCATGCGGAGGCGCTGCCGGTGCGCCGATCAGTGAGGTGGCCGCGAAGCCGGGGTGAAGGAAGACCACAAGGTCGCCGGCGTTGCGGGAGTCGAGGCCGAGCGGTGCAAGCTCGCTCTTGCGGTACATCGCCTCGACCACATTCTCGCCGTCGACTTGGAGGCGGGCGAGCGCGGCGGCGGCTGTCTCGATCACCTCGTCCGCCTTGCTCGGCTCCACCACCCCGCCGGGTTCGCGTCCCTTGAGGTTGAGATAAAGGTGGCTCGACCCGCCGCCCGAGTACGCTGCGATCTGCGAGCCTGCCGTGACCCGCCACTTGCCCCGGACCTGTTCGGCTTGCGCGAGGCCGGCCTGCTGCAAGAGCTGGTTGACGTGGATGTTCTCCCACACCGGCGCCATGCCGTGATCGGAGACCACCACGAGCGCATCGGAGGAGAGATCGATCGTGCGGGCGAGCTCCCCTACTGCATGATCCGCGATGAGAAACGTCTCTTTCACGGCGGCGAGCGCCGCGGTACTCGACGCTTTGGAAAAGGCCTTCTGACGTGGGTCAACGAGGAGAAGCTGGTGCTCGACCTCGTCCGGGATCGGTTGGTAAAGCATGAGCAGGTCAAATCGCTCGCGTGCCACGGTGGTCTTGGCGCACGCGGTGAAGAATTCGGAAAAGCGCCGGGTCTGCGCCATGTACTCGCCCACCTGCAGACCTTCCCTTCCTTCCTCGCTGCGAGCCAGGGCTTGCTCATCACCGGGGCCGGGCCAGAACCCGGTGGCAGCATCGAGCGCTTCACGGAACTCGCGCGGGTACGCCTCGGTGGCGAAGAAGGCTCCACGGTAGATCCTGACGGCGGCGAGGTCTGCTGGCAGTGCCTGGAGCAGACACCAGCCCCCCACGGTGCGGGTTCCACCATCCGGGTGCGGCGCGCGCAGTCGAAGCGGGAACCACTCGCCGGCATGCACGCGTGCGATCACGCCGTTGCTGAGATCGCCATCGTCGTCCACCACTAGGGTGTCGTAGTCGATCTTCCCGTCGTCGGTCGTGTCGAGGGCAGTGAGGGTGAAGCTCGCGGTTTGCGGCAGGCTCGCTCCGGTGAGGGTGACCGTGAGGGTGGCACGCCGCGCGGGCGAGAAGCTGCTCCAGCCCGCCGGCAACGTCGTGGCGGAGAACTCTCCGCCGGAGAGGCTCACCTCCTGGGAGCGCGCGAACGGCACGTTGATGTACACCATGCCGAAGTCGGCAGTCCGGGAGGGGATCGTGTTGTCACAGCCGGGGAAGGTGAGCACCCCAACGCGCTTGCCCTGGCGGTGAAACGCTTGCCAGAGAGACTCCGCACCCCACGGCACGTCAAACCCGGATACGCCCTGCGTGATCGGCGTACCGGGCAGGTGGAAGCGGTTGGAAACGATACCGGTCGCAGCAGGGAAGGCACCGGTGGCGATCGAGGCATGCGAAACGGCGGTAAGCGTGGGTTCGGCGGGCAGTGCCCGCTCGACCACGTAGCCACCGCTTTCGAATGCGGCCAGTCCTGCTGGATCCCGGTAGGCGCCCTGGCGGAGCAGCTCGCGGTGCCGCACCGCGGCGAGGCCGTCGAGCGAGAGCAAGACGACGCGGTGAGCCGCCTGGGTCGCGGGACCGCCCACCTTGACCGGCGGCGCGACGTGACAGGCCGTGACGGCAAGGAACGAAATGGCGATCGCGGTGAACGTGCGCATGGCGGTAGTGTAACTGTCCCAAGGCAAGGGCGATCGTTCCTTCACGCGGCCTTCACGCTGCCACGGCAAGCTCAAGCAACGTGCCGGGGCCGCCACGGCCCGCGGCGAGGAGGGAATGGCCAAACGAGCCGACTTGCAGCGGGCGGCAGACGCCAGCTTCCGCGCCGGGACGGCGCTCGCCGCCGCCATGATCATCGTCGTGATGGCCGGGATCGTCGTCGAGCTCGTGCGCAACTCGTGGTTGTCGCTCGCCCGCTTCGGCCTCGGTTTCCTCTTCTCCGCCGACTGGAACCCGGTGACCGAGCGATTCGGCGCGGCGAGCAGCATCTTCGGCACCCTCGTCTCGACCCTCATCGCCATGGTCATCGCGGTGCCGCTCTCCCTCATGATCGCCCTCTTCCTAGTGGAGCTGGCACCGTCGAGATTGGGCCGGATTGCCGCCTACGGCATCGAGCTGCTCGCCGCCGTGCCCAGCATCATCTTCGGCATGTGGGGGCTTTTCGCGTTTGCTCCGTTCATGGGCGACCACGTACAGCCGCTCCTGCAAAAGTTCCTCGGCTTTCTCCCGTTGTTCCAGGGGCCGCCGATGGGGATCGGCATGCTCACCGCCGGCATCATCCTCGCGTTCATGGTGGTGCCGTTCATCTCGGCGGTGATGCGTGACGTTTTCCTCATGGTTCCGGCGGTGGTCAAGGAGTCGGCGTATGGCCTCGGTGGCACGACCTGGGAGGTGACCCGCAAGGTAACGATGCGCTACGGCCAGCAGGGCCTCATCGGTGCGGTGCTCCTCGGCCTCGGACGGGCGATCGGCGAGACCATGGCGGTGACGTTCGTGATCGGCAACGGTCACCATATCTCGGCCTCGATTTTCGCTGCCGGCAACTCCATCGCGTCGGCGCTCGCGAACGAGTTCACCGAAGCCTCGGACCCCATCTACCTTTCCGCCCTCGTCGAGCTGGGCCTCGTGCTCTTCGGGATCACCCTCCTCATCCAGGTGGCGAGCCAGCTCTGGCTTGCGCGGCTACGGCGAGCGGCGGGAGTCGGGCGATGATTCCCCGCCCCAAGGGGCCGCGCAAGGCCGCCGACCTGCTGGTCAAATGGCTGTCGAGCGCCGGCGCCCTGCTCGGCCTCGTGATCCTGGGCTGGATCTTGTTCGTCGTGCTGCGGCGGGGGCTCGCCGCCGTGAACTGGGCGTTCTTCACGCAGCTTCCCGCCCCACCCGGCGGCAAGGGCGGTGGGCTCGCCCACGCGTTGCTCGGAACCGCGGCGATGACGGTCCTCGGCACGCTCGTGGGTGTGCCGGTGGGGATCATGGCCGGTATCTACCTGGCAGAGTTTGGACAGCGGGGACGGTTCGGCACGGCGGTGCGCTTCCTGGCCAACGTCATGATGGGCATCCCCTCGATCATCATCGGTCTGTTCGTCTACACGCTCCTGGTCGTGCCGTACGGGCACTTCTCCGGGTACGCCGGGGCCGTTGCTCTCGCGCTGTTGATGCTGCCGGTGGTGGCCCGCACCACCGAGGACATGCTCACGCTCGTGCCCAACGCCTTCAGGGAATCTGCGCTCGCGCTCGGGTCACCGCGCTGGCGGGTGACGGTTGGCGTGGTCCTGCGCGCCGCTCGGGCCGGCGTCGCCACCGGCGTGCTCCTCGCCGTGGCGCGGGTGGGCGGTGAGACCGCGCCGCTCCTGTTCACCGCCCTCAACAGCCCGTACTGGCCGAGGTCTCTCTCCCAGCCGACCGCCAACCTGACGGTTACGATTTTCAACTACGCGATGTCGCCGTACGACAACTGGCAGACCGCCGCATGGGGCGCCTCGCTGCTCATCACGGTGACGATCCTCCTGCTCACCGTGGTGACGAGGTTTGCGATCGGGGAGGTGAGGCGATGATCAACGCCGCACGGCTCGGCGGAAGGCCGGATGCGCCTGGGCGCGCCAATGAGCCCGTTCCCACCCCCGTCGCTGCGGCGGCGAACAGCAAGATCTCGACCCGAGGGCTTTCGTTCTTCTACGGGGAGCACCAGGCCCTGTTCGGCAACGACCTCGAGATCGCCCGGGGCAAGGTGACCGCCATCATCGGTCCGTCGGGATGTGGCAAGTCCACGCACCTGCGGGTGTACAACCGCATCTTCGAGCTGTACCGCGACCAACGGGCGGTCGGCGAGGTACTGCTCGACGGGATCAACGTTCTCTCGCCGGAGGTGGACGTCATTGATCTGCGGCGGCGGGTTGGGATGATCTTTCAGAAGCCCACGCCGTTTCCGCTCACGGTGTTCGAAAACGTCGCCTATGGCCTGCGCCTGCACTTCAAGCTCGCAAAGGGCGAGCTGTTCGAACGGGTCGAGAACGCCCTCCGCCTGGCCGCGCTGTGGGACGAGGTCAAGGACAAGCTCCGCCGACCGGGGACGGCGCTCTCAGGCGGGCAACAGCAGCGGCTGTGCATCGCCCGAGCGATCGCCGTGGAGCCCGAGGTCCTCCTCATGGACGAACCCACCTCGGCGATCGACCCGGTCGCCACCGCGAAGATCGAGGAGCTGGTCGCCCAGTTGCGCGGGCGGTTCACGATCGTGATCGTCACGCACAACATGCAGCAGGCGGCGCGGGTGTCCGACTTCACCGCGTTCTTCCACCTCGGGAAGATCATCGAGTTCGGCAACACCGAACAGATCTTCACGAACCCGAAGCAGAGGCAGACCGAGGATTATGTCACCGGCCGCTTTGGCTAGCTGGTCGGCGGCTACGCCGCGCCGTGAAGTTTTCTTAACCGGAAGATCAAGGCGTCCTCATGCTGTGGGGGTACGCTCGACATGCCTGGGAGGGCTCGCGCGACCCGCGAGGCCAAGGCACGAAGGAGGTTGAAAGCCATGCGGCGTGTCAATCACATCATCCTGTTCCTCACGGTCGCGCTCGCAGCGGTCGGCGCGGGAACCGCCACCGCGCAACAGCGCTCGCTCGCCGGCGCCGGGGCGACGTTTCCATATCCGATTTACGCCCGCTGGGCGGAGGCCTACAACAAGCTCACGGGTCTGCAGCTCAACTACCAATCGATCGGCTCTGGCGGCGGTATCGCACAGATCAAGGCGGGAACGGTCGATTTCGGCGCTTCCGACGCCCCCCAAACCAAGGAAATGCTCGATGCAAACGGGCTCTCCCAGTGGCCGATGGTGATCGGTGGCGTGGTGCCGGTCGTCAACGTTCCGGGACTCAACCCGGGCGCGCTGAAGCTCGACGGCGCGGTCCTGGCTGACATCTTCCTCGGCAAGATCGCGAAGTGGAACGATCCGGCGCTCGTTGCCCTCAACCCCGGGCTCGCCTTGCCCGGCAGCGCCATCAGCGTCGTCCACCGCGCCGATGGCTCGGGGACGACGTGGATCTTCACCAACTACTTGGACAAGGTCTCCCCGGCGTGGCACACGAAGGTTGGGACCAGCACCGCGGTGGAATGGCCAACCGGCGTCGGTGGCAAGGGGAACGAGGGCGTGGCCGCATACGTCCAGCGGATCGGGGGCGCCATCGGCTACGTCGAGTACGCGTACGCCTTGCAGAACAAGATGACGTACACTCTCTTGAAAAATCGGGCCGGGAACTTCGTGGCGCCTACCGCGGAGACGTTCCAGGCGGCCGCGGCCGGTGCCGACTGGGCCAAGGCGCCGGGCTTCTATCTGGTACTCACCGACCAGGCGGGCGAGAAGAGCTGGCCGATCTCTGGCGCCACCTTCATCCTTGCCCACAAGCAGCAGGTCGATTTTGCCAAGGCCCGCGACATGCTGAAGTTCTTCGACTGGTGCCTGCACAGCGGCCAGGCGATGGCCGAGGAGCTCGTCTACGTGCCGCTGCCCGGCCCGGTGGTGGAGCTGGTAGAAGCGCACTGGCGCAAGGAAATCACCGCCGACAACCAGCCGATTTGGAAGTGAGGGATCGCGCGGTGAGTCGGTCCGCGAGGGCCGGCGCAAGCGTGGGCAATTCGCCGGCCGCTCGCGGCCGGCGCTAAACTACAACGCGAGCGGAGGGCGAAAGGAAGCAGATGGAGAGCACGCTGGAGCGAGACCTCGAGGCGCTCACCGGTCTGATCCTCACGATGGGCGGGGAGGTCGAGCGGGCGATGGGACAGGCGATTCGCGCCGTCGTGGAACGCGACAGCGCGCTCGCCGAGGCCGTCATCGTCGGTGATGAGCTGCTCGACCGCCGAGAGATCGAGGTGGACCAGCGCGCCCGCGAGCTGATCATCCGCCAGCGCCCGATGGCTCGCGATCTCCGCCTCGTGATGACCGCGATCAAGATCGCCCCCGACCTCGAACGGGTGGCCGACCACGCCGTGAACATCGCGCGCCAGGCGTTGATCCTCAACCGCATGCCGCCGCTCAAGCCGTTCGTGACCCTGCCGCGCATGGCCGAGGCCGCGGCCGGCATGGTGCGCGACGCCGTCTCCGCGTTCGCCCGCCACGGCGCCGCCCTCGCGCGGGAGGTGATCGCCCACGACGACGAAGTCGACGCGATGCACGAGGAGGTCTTCCGCGAACTCCTCACCTACATGATGGGCGACCCCGGCACGATCCCTCGTGCGATCGCGCTCGTGTTCATCTCGCATTCCCTCGAGCGGATCGCCGACCAGGGCACCAACATCGCCGAGCAGGTGGTCTACCTGGTGGAAGGTGAGGACATCCGTCACCGGCACAAGGGTGGTGCGGAATGACGGTCTCAGCGCGGTCGGCCGCCGGCCTAGGAGCCTGTCTGAGTAAGCGGGTGGGCCGCGTTGCTGGCGCCGCGGGGCGAGATGCGAGGCGCCGCGACGAAGGCGATGTTCCCCCATCGGCGAGGAGCGGCAACAACGCAGATCGCCCCGCGCCGCCGCAACCCATGGGCGCAGGGGATTGCGGGCGCCAGCGGCGTTGCTCGTCGGCCACGATGGCTCCACATTGCCTGCCTCCTCGCGCCTTGCCTGCGCCCGCAAGCCCCATGCGCGCGACCCGCCCCATTACTCAGACAGGCCCCTAGGGAAGCTGCACGGTTGTGGTAGCGCCCATGGTGACTGCGAACGGCACTGCGATCTCGAGCGCTGGCAGGGTGAGCACATAGCTCCCCGGCGGCACGTTGCGGAGCTGCAGGTTCGGCTCGGAGATGGCGAACGCTCCTTGGAGGTTGAAAAGGGACAGCATGGCGGGTTGACCGGCTGTCGTCGTGATCGTGCCAGTGGCGGTGCCGGGGGCGAGCGTCTTTCCTCCGGCTTGCACCAGCACCGTGCCCCCTGGCGTCACGGCGATCGTCACGGTTGCGGACGGAACATTGACGCCATCGAGCCGCACCGGCGCATAGCCGGAAGCGGCCGCCATCACGGTGTACGTCCCGGGTGGCAGCGCGGGGATCTCGCCTTGACCGTCGCCGTCGAGCGCGATGGGCGCCGGGCCGAACGCGCTCGCGCCCTGCCCGTCGAGGACCCGCACCACGACGCCGTGCAGTGGCACGCCGGCGAGACCGTCCACGACCTTGATGGCGATGCCTGCAGCGCGGCTGAGCTCGATCACCAGACCGTCGGTGCCGGGGTCGGCCGCGCTTGCCGTGCGCGTGTCGGTCTGGAAGTCGGTTTTGCTCGTGGCGAGCGAGTAGCTTCCCTCGGCGAGGCCGGAGAACGAGAACTGCCCGTTGCTGTCGGTGGTGGCCGGACGCTGGCCGAAGCCGCCCGTGGCGCTGGTGTCCTGCGCGGTGATGCTCACGCTCGCGTTGGCCAGCGGCGTCTTGCCGTTGTCGTCCACGACCTGCCCGGCGATCTTGGCGCTGGGGAAGGCGATGTCGAGCGTCTGGTCGGACGTCAGCGCGATCGTCTGGCGGTTGGACGCGCCGATGGTCGGAGACATCGCATTGACCATGTAGGTGCCTTCCTGCAGCCCGGTGAGCTGATAGGCGCCGCTGTCGTCGCTGCTCGCCGAGGCCTGGCGGCCCCCGCCGCCCTGCAGGTTCGCGAAGACCATCGCGCCGGATACCGGCTGACCCGCCTGGGTGACGTGGCCGGAGAGCGAGAAGCCTTGCTCGAACACCAGGTCGGCGACGAGCACCGGTTGATCCGCGCTGGTCGCGAGCTGTTTGGTGACGCTACGGGTTGAACCGCTTGGGTCCGTGGCGGTACCGCGCAGCGTCACGATGCCGATAGGCACGTTGTCAAACTCGAAACTGCCGTCGACGCCGACACGTGTGGTCTGGAAGTAGGAGTTCTGACCGCTGGCTGTCACCGTCGTCCCCGCCACCATGCCCTCGGGGAGTCCGGAGACCGTGCCCTGGACGGTGACCCCGAGCTGGAGCTGGAGTGTCACGCCCGGTTGGGACTGGCCTGAGAGCAGCACCACTTCGAACGGGGCCGAGGTGTGCGAGCCGAGCGAGGCGGTGAGTGAGTACCGGCCTGCGCCGAGGTGGTCAAAGCTGAACTGGCCAGCGGGATCCGTGACGCTGGATGAGCCGCCGCCCGCAAGGAGCCCAAACCCGGCGCTGCCTTCCTGAGAGAGCGCGACCGTCGCGCTCGGCACCGGCTGCCCGGTGTCGGCGGCAACGACGCCCGAGATGGCGCCGCCCGCGATCATGCGGACCTCGACGCTGGCGCCGTCGTTCTTGACCTCGACGGCCTGCGTCGCGTCGGCGTAGTCGGGGTGCGTGACGTGCAGAGTTTGTTTGCCGGGGGCAACGCCGTCCACCTCGAACTGCCCGCTCGCATCGGTGGTGACGTCGCCTCCCGTGAACGCAGCCAGTACCGCGGCCGGCCCCGGCGGCCCCGCGCCTGCGGCGAGCGAGACGGTGGCGTTCGCGACCGCGGCACCGGTGGTGGCGTCGCTCACGCGGCCTTTGAGCGCCGTCCCCTTGGTGAGTCGGACTTGAACGTTCTCGTGGGTGGCGCCCTCTTCCACCACCACGCCGCCGGCATGCGCTCCCTGGTACCCGTCGGCGGTGACGACGACGCTCCAGGTCCCGGCCGGCACGCCATCGAGCGCGAACGCACCGTCGTCGACATGAACGGTGATCGGTTGCGCGCCCCCGCCGGCGGCGCCGCGGATCGCGATGCGCATGCCGCCGAACCCCCCGCGGTCGGGCTCGTAGGCGACCTGGAAGTCGGTCACGGGTTGGCCGCTCGCGGCTTCCACCGCCTTGCCGGTGATGCGACCGTCTCCGGCTACGGTGATTTGCACGTCGCTGGCCGGCGCGACCACGCCGGGCTTGCGCTCGGGCGGGCCGTTCGGATCGAAGAGCTGCAAGTCGTAGCGCTGGCCCGGCGTCAACCCCTCGATGGAGAACGTGCCGTCCGGTCCGGTGAGTCCGTCGGCCGCCGCGCGGCCTCCCCCGCCGAAACGTGGACCGCTCGGGGTGAGGGCCGACACGAGCAAACCCTCGACGCCGACCCCGGACTTGTTGGCGACCCGGCCCGAGATGGTGGCGCCCTTGATCAGCTTTACCTCGATGGGCGGCGCTGAGCCTTTCTCAGGAACCCGGACGGGATCGACCTGCGCAGTCGCGTACCCCGCGCGCTTGATCGTGAGCACGAATTCACCGGGTGCGATGCCCCGGATGGCAAACGCACCGTCGCTGCCGGTGGAATCCGTCTTGCGCTCCTGGGCGCCGGTGCCGGTGAGGTTGGCGAAGCCCTGGGCGCCGCCTCGACCCCCGCGAGAGGTCCTGACCTGCAGAAGCGTCGCCTCGGCGCCGGCGACCGGCTGTCCCTCGGCGTCCTTGACAACGCCGGCGACCACGGCGCCGCGCTTGAGTACGATCTTGATGCCAGCCTTGGTCGCGCCCGGCTGGAGCGAAACGCCGCCGACGGTCGCTTCCTCATACGCGGGGTGAGCCACGGTCAGGATTTGGGTCTCGCCGGGCGCGAGACGGCCGGCCTTGAAAGTGCCGTCCGGCATCGAACGAAACGCTGGCGGCTCAGCGCCGCGCATCCGGCGCGCGATGCGCGCGAGCGGTGGCGTGGTGGTCTGCGCGAGCACCCCCGCCGCGCCGCCGATCGGCTTGCCCTCTTCGTCAACGACCTGGCCCGAGAGCGTTGCGCCGAGGACGAGGGGGATTTCGAGCTTTTTCGCCTCGCCCGCTCGCACCGCCACGTTCCGGTGCGTCCACGGCACGTAGCGCGGCTCGTCGGCGCGCACCTGCCAAGTGGCCGGCGGGAGGGCGCGAAACGCGTAGGCGCCGTCGGGCCCGGAGCGCGCGCTGCGCACCATGCCGGCGGCGCGGACCTCGATCTTGGCGCGTGGGACTGGACGGGATGTCTTGGCGTCAAGCGCGCGCCCGGCCAGCGTTGCGGGTGGGCGGAGGACGAGAGTGAGCGTCTTGCCCGCAGGGAGCGGGAGCGTGGTCTGGGGGAGCGCCAGGTAGCCACCCTCGCCGGCGTCCGCGACCACCGTCGCAATGCCGGCGCGCGCGTTCGCCACCGTGAACGCTCCACTCTCGCCCGTTTCAACCCAGCGGGTGGTGATGCCACCTTCGATGCGGACGAGCGCACCCACGGCCGGCGACGAGCCGTCGCTCTTGCGCACGACCCCTGTGACAGGCACGCCGCTGCCCAGCACGATCGGTTTGGCGAGCGCGCCCGCCTTTACGGCCCGGAGCTGCGCCGCGAGAAGCCCGGCTTTCTCTACGCTCAGCTCGTTCCCCGTGGCGCCGGCGTCGTCGAAGTGGAACGTACCGTCGGCGGCGGTCTTGGTGAAGCGGGGCGCGGCCTCGAGCTCCGCCTGCTCGACGCGGTCGGGCTGCGTCGCAAGCGAGACCTCCGCCTCGGCTACCGGTTTGCCGGCGGCGTCGGTGACCTTGCCTGAGAGCTTGCCGCCTGGGAGCAGGGAATGGTCGCCGAGGTCTTCGGTCTCGGTCGCGTCCCAGACGCCGCCGAGCAGGATGGGCGTCACGCCGCCACCGTCGATGCGCACGGTAAAGAGTTTCTCCTTGCCGGGATCCGGCGCCACCGCCAGCACGAACGTGCCGTCCTTGGCCGTTGAGACTGCGTTCAGGGTGGGCG
>JBIOGJ010000009.1:0-91635 GCA_044447965.1 Thermoanaerobaculales bacterium
CTCACGGTTGGGGAGCGGACGGTCGGTAGTTGGATCGATGACGTGATGATCAGCTCGAAGGTCAAGACGAAGCTCATCGCCAACGGCGATATCAAGGCCGGGGATATTGACGTGGGCTCCTCGCAAGGGGTGGTGACGCTGATCGGTCGCGTCAGCTCCGAGAAGATCAAGAACGAGGCGGAACGCATCGCGCGCGACACCAAGGGCGTCAAGGACGTGCACAACGAGCTCACGGTCGGCAAGAGGTACTAGCTCCGGCGGAACTGGGGGACTGAGATGCTCTGGACGATCCTGGTCATTCTTCTCGTGCTGTGGTTGCTCGGCATGATCACCTCCTACACGATGGGCGGTTTCATTCACGTCCTGCTCGTGGTGGCGGTGGTCATCCTCATCATCAGACTCGTCTCCGGACGACGCGTCCTCTGAGGCGTTTCTTTCGCTACTTCGAAGGGAGAGAAAGACTATGACGCTGATCGTCGTAATCGTTCTGTTGGTTCTGCTTTTCGGTGGAGGGGGTGGCTACTACTACCGCAGACGGAGACGTTATTAGGACGTTGTCCTGCACCCCAGAAGTTGGGTAGAAGGAGGCAAGGTGAGCCCACTCAAGATCGTGGCAATCCTGTTGATCGCCGCCGGCATCATCGGTCTGGTGTACGGCAGCATTACCTACACCAAGTCGACCCACGACACCAAGATCGGCCCGCTCGAGCTGTCGATCAAGGACAAGGAAACGGTCAACATCCCGGTATGGGCCGGTGTCGGTGCGATCGTGGTCGGGGGCGTTCTGCTCTTTGTGCGCACGAAGGCGTAGCTGTATCTGCATTGGCGCCTGAGACTCCCCCCCTGGCGCCCAAACAGGCGGTCCGAACGACCGTCAGAAAGGAAACACAACAATGAAGAAGCACCATCTCAACGTCCTCGTCCCCGGTATCTTTGCCGCTGCCGCGCTCGCGCTGGCCGTAGGCGTCGGCGCCCAAACGACTCCGCCTCCTGCCCCCCCGGCCGCCAAGAGTCCCCAGGCGGCCCCGATGACTGGCCACCACCACGACAAAGCTGAGGCTGCCAAACACGAGGCGGACCTGAAGGCGGAGTGCCAGGCCATCATGGCGAAGAAGGAGGAGATGCAGGCCAAGCTCCAGGCGATGGACGCCACGCTCGACAAGCTGGTAGCAGACATGAACGCCGCCAAGCCAGAGGTCGATATGGAGAAGGCAATGGCGGCCGTCATCACCGAGCTCGTCGCCCAGCGCAAGGCCATGCGCTCCATGGCAATGGAGATGCAGCCCGCGATGATGGCGCACATGCTCCATCACATGCATATGCACGGCACGAAGGGCGCGATGGAGTGCCCGCTGCTGAAGACGGGCAATCCTCCCGAACCTCCAAAGGCAGAGGAGAAGAAGCCCTAGATTTGAGGAGCCCTCAGGGCGGCGGGGCGTCTTGATCGGCGCCCCCGCCGCCCCGCCCGTTCCCAGGAGGTGCCTGAAGTCGCCCCTCGAGTTGGAAGGAGGCTCTCGAAAGGCGCGGCGAAGACGGACCCGGTTGCTGGCTTGCATGTTTGCAAAGGGAGGGCATTCAAATGGCAACAGTGAACAGGCAAATCACACTCGCTTCCCGGCCGGTGGGTCTTCCAAAAGTATCAGATTTCCACCTGGGCTACTCTCCGTTGCCTTCACCTGTCGCAGGCGAAGTGCTGGTGCGGTCGGCATATCTGTCGCTCGATCCCTACATGCGAGGGCGAATGAACGATGCCGAATCGTATGCCCGGCCGGTTGCCGTCGGAGAGGTCATGCCCGGCGGAGCTGTCGCCATCGTGGTGGAGTCCGCGCATCCGGAGCTTCGCTCTGGTGATGTGGTCGAGGGGATGTTGGGATGGCAGGAGTATGCCGTCGCTCAGGGGAGTGAGTTGAGGAAGATCGACCCCAGCATTGCACCGATATCGACGGCTCTCGGAGTGCTGGGCATGCCGGGGCTCACGGCGTTCTTTGGCCTGCTGGATATCTGTGACCCGCAACCAGAGGAGACCGTCGTGGTGTCCGGCGCGGCAGGAGCGGTCGGGATGGTCGTCGGCCAGATTGCGACAATCAAGGGGTGCCGCGTGGTGGGAATCGCGGGCTCCGACGCCAAGATCGCGTGGTTGCTCGACGAGCTCGGCTTCGACGCGGCACTCAATTACAAGACTGCCGAGGATTTCGACGGCAAGCTCGAGAAGCTCTGCCCCGACGGCATCGACGTCTACTTCGACAACGTCGGCGGGGCCATTACCGATGCCGTCGTGCGACTGCTCGACGTGAAGGCCCGGGTCTCCATCTGCGGACAGATTTCGCAGTACAACCTGGAGAAGCCTGAGGTGGGGCCGCGCTGGCTGGGCCAGTTGATCGTCAAGCAGGCGAAGGTGCAGGGCTTCCTGGTCTCTGGCTACGCCGAGCGGTTCCCCGAAGGGCTCGAGCAACTCGCCACGTGGCTGAAGCAGGGGAAGCTGAAGTACCGAGAGGACGTCGCCCAAGGGATCGAAGCCGCGCCGCAGGCCTTCATCGGCATGCTGCAGGGGAAGAACCAAGGGAAGCAACTGGTGCAGCTCTCGGAGTTCTAAGCAACCGCGCGCAAAGGGCCTGAACCGTCAGTGGGAACCCCGGCGCTCGGCCTCAACGGCAAGGAGGGCACTACAATGACCGGATACGTTGGAGCGATCGAGGAACTGGCCCTGAGAAACACCTACTTCCGGCAGGTGCTTTTTACCGCCAAGCACACCCAACTTGTGCTGATGTGCCTCCAACCGGGCGAAGAGATCGGCGACGAGGTCCACGCCAAGGTCGATCAGTTCTTTCGCATCGAGCGTGGCGAGGCCAGATTCGTCTTCGATGAGAAGGAGGAACGCTTCGTGCACGGCGGCGACGGGGTCGTGGTGCCGGCGGGGACCCACCACAACGTGATCAACGAATCGAAGACTGCACAGTTGAAGCTATACACGATCTACTCTCCGCCGAACCACCCGGACGGAACGGTGCACAAGACCAAGGCGGAGGCGGAAGCGGCCGAGAAGGCGCACGCGTGAGTGGTTCGCGACGTGCTTTGAAGACCTGCTGTCATTGCGGGGCCCCCGAATGGGCCGAAACACTCCCAGGGCGTTTTGCAGTGAATGCGAGCGGCGCGAAGCAATTGGCGCCGCACCGATCGGGTAGTTCCTACCTAGCTGGGAGTTTCGTTTCCGGGTAGAAAGTGCACTTCTCGGATGGGGTGCCGGAGGACTAGCCTGAAGGAGGTTCCGAGAGGAAGGGAAAAGTCATGAGCACTAGCACGTTGATCATCGTCATCGTCGTATTGGTCCTTCTGTTTGGCGGCGGTGGCGGCTACTACTACCGGAGCCGGTACTAAGTAGCCATCCCACGATCCTGTAGCGAGGCCGCATCCCATCCCAGGGCAAGTTCTCTTGCCGCCCTCGTCGCCCTGGGAGCGATGCGCAGGTCAATGGCGACGCCCAACGACGAGACTGTCTCGAGCCGGGTTGGCCATCTTGCGAGTCTTCTTCGACCGCGCGCAACGAGGCTGACCCGGCGGTGGATGGAGATGAATGTTCTTGCCAACCCGGCCGGAGCCGCCACTTCGAGACGACCCGCACGAGAGAGATCAAGCACAGCGGGCGCGGCGGCCGCTGCAGTGAGCGAAGGAGACAGTGATGCCCCAGACGCCCCACATCGAGCGGCATTTCACGGCCAGCGAACGCGTCCGCGACGTCGTCATCGGCATGTCGGATGGATTGACGGTCCCGTTTGCGCTGGCGGCAGGGCTTTCGGGCGCCGTCAACTCGACCGGCATCATCGTCACGGCCGGCCTGGCCGAGATCGCGGCAGGCTCGATTGCCATGGGCCTCGGCGGCTACCTCGCGGCGAAGAGCGACGCCGAACACTACGCCAGCGAGCGCGCCCGCGAAGAGCTCGAAGTCCGCGAGAAACCCGAGGCGGAAGTGGTGGAAGTTCGGCAGGTCCTTGAGTCCTACGGGCTGACCGCGGAGGCGAGCACGCCTATTCTAGACAGCTTCAGAGAACGACCCAAGGCGTGGGTCGATTTCATGATGCGCTTCGAGCTGGGCCTCGAGAAGCCCGATCCACGCCGCGCCCTGGTCAGCGCGCTGACCATCGCCGGCGCCTACATCGCCGGAGGCTTCATCCCCCTGGGGCCTTACCTCTTTGCCACCAGCGCGAAGACGGCCCTCACGGTCTCGGTGGCGGTCACGCTCGCGGCCCTGGCGCTGTTCGGCTACGTCAAGGGCCACTTCACCGGCACCTCACCGGTGCGTAGCGGGCTGCAAACGGTGTTGATCGGCGGGCTCGCGGCGGCCGCGGCGTTCGCGATCGCCAAGGCCATTTCGTAACAGTCACCGACAAGGATCCGACTGAGCCCTTCGGCAAACGCCACCAAGGCCGGATGCCGCCCGCGTAGTTTCCACCCGAGTGACGGCGTTGCGACCGGGTACAAATTACGCTATCCCGCGCAGCGCCAAGGACCTAGATTCGTACGAGGTCGAGAAGGACGGCGCGCGGTAAGGATCGTAAGGGCCGGTTGGTTCGGTGGAAACGACGGCTCGTAACCAAAGGCGCACGTTTCGGGGCACGGAGGTGAAAGGTGAGGACGAACCTGATGACATCCGGCTGTGGAAAGACCAGAATGGACATCCATCAACATCAAACCCGACGTCTCCTTTTGCACGGCATGTGCGGTGTACTCCTGTACGCGGCCTGCGTAGCAACGGTGAGTGCGGCGCCGTTTGAGCTGCCCCCGCTCGTTGACCCCGCGACCGCCGAACACCACGTCGGCAAGGTGATCTGGGTTGATCTGGTAACCCCGGACCTTGCCGGTGCGAAGCAGTTCTATTCAGGATTGTTCGGTTGGACCTTCCGCGACATTCATGCCGGTAAGACGGAATACGCCGTCGCGCTTCTCGATGGCCGCCCAGTGGGAGGTCTGTTCCAGCGGCCGGTGAAGCCGGGTGAACACCGGCAGCCGTCGTGGTTGGCTTTTATCGCGGTTCGTGATGTCGACGCCGCGAAGCGGACCGCGCTGGACCACGGGGCCAAGGTCGTATTCGAACCCAAGACGTTCCCTCAGCGTGGCCGCCAAGCGGTCCTCGCCGATCCCCAGGGGGCTGTTTTTGCCGTGCTCGCCTCCGACAGCGGTGACCCACCCGACGTCCTGGCGGCGCCCGGAGAATGGATCTGGAGCTCGCTTCACGCCCAGGATCCAGACACGGACGCGGCCTTCTACCAGACGCTCTTCGGCTATGACGTCTACGACGTGCCGAGTGCCGACGGTAAGGAACACGTGATCCTCTCGAGCGACGACTACGCTCGCGCGAGTGTGAATCCATTTCCCGGCGACTCGTCCCACCGTCATCCCCACTGGCTCAACTTCGTGCGGGTCGAGGATGCCGCCGCTGTAGCAGCCAAGGTGGTTGCGCTGGGCGGGCGCGTGCTGGTCGAGCCGCACCTCGATCGCCACGGTGGCAATGTGGCGGTCGTCGCCGATCCGGCGGGTGCACCCTTTGGATTGATGGAGTGGTCGGACACCGACACCAAAAAGGAGCCGAAATGAACATCGTGCATCGGCGTTGGCTGGTGAGTACCCTCGGGCTTCTGTCGCTGCTGGGGCTGTCTGCCTGCCTAGTGGCCGGCAGGGGACGTGACGAAGGAGTCGGGGTCGCGTATGTCGGCGGCTACTACGAGCCGTACGGGCACGACTACGGTGGCTGGGGCTCGGGTTATCACGTGGCACCGCCCCGCGACGGCGACCGTCGCCGGGAGCAGTCGACTTCCCATGTCTACCGCCCGGCGCCACCGGACCGCAGGACTCCGAAGATTCCGACACGTCCGCGTGACCATCACAACCCATGATCCTTGGCCCTACAGAGTTGCACTGAGACCGGAGGCAGACCGTGAGCACAACAGCAATTGCCGCAATCGTCGTTCTGGTGGTGGTTGTGGCTGCGGGCATCGCAACGCTGCTCTTTCTCCGCAAGCGCCGGACCGCCGGACTGCTCAGCAAGTTCGGTGGCGCTGAATATGACCGTGCCATGAAGGACGGCGGTAGCCGGCGGCATGGGGAAGCCGGGCTCGACAAGCGCGCGGAACGAGTCGAGAGTTTCCACCTGCGGCCGCTCGCGCCCGCCGATCGCACGCGCTTTGAAGACTCCTGGCGCAGAATCCAGGCGCGGTTTGTGGACGGTCCCGCCAGCGCGGTGACAGAAGCCGACCAACTGCTGGGTGACGTGATGTCCACGCGCGGCTATCCGGTAAGTGACTTCGAGCAGCGTGCTGCTGATATCTCCGTGGACCATCCACTGGTCATGGAGAATTACCGAACAGCCCACGGAATCGCGCTGCGCCAGATGAAGGGCCAGGCCAGCACGGAAGACTTGCGCCAGGCAATGATCCACTACCGGACCCTCTTTGAGGAGCTGGTCAGCGAGTCGGCGCTCGCCACATGAAGTTGGGGCATGAACTGGGCTTGGGAAGAGGATGAACGCAAGCTGGGGCGCTGAAAACGCCGAAGAAGAGCTGGCAATGACCTGCCCCCGTGGGCAGGTTTCCCATTCTGCGCGATTCTCGAGGTGACCCGAAGGCCCGAAAACTGGTCCAAATGAAGGCTGAGTCCGGAGCGGACCGGTGGTCTCCCGGCGAGGTGCAGAATGAGGTCACCTTCTACGCCGAGAAGCGCGGTTACGCCGTGATCGGGTGTGCGGAACGCGGCCCGCACTTTCAACGGTGCAGGATACCGCTGCCATGGCCAGATGGCACTTCTCAACTCGGGCGTCCTCGGACGAGGACAGAGGTGCGTGCAATCCGGCTCTCCGAATAGCCGCGCCTGCGGCGAGCCAGGCATGTGTCTTGCTTTGTCCGAGGTCATCCCGGCCCGTACCGCGATGGGAACGGAGACAGGCAATGGTAAGAACGTCGAGCACATCGAGGCTGGCCGTCGCGGTCGTCGTAGCGGTCTTGGCGGTGGCCGCATCACCGGCGGCGGCGCTGCCGCCGCTGCCACTACTGCCGCCGCTACTGCCACTACTGTCGCTGCCGCACGTCGTAACGCATCTGCTTCGGTCGCTGGTGCCGCCGCTACTGGTCGCGCCGGAGGCATGGAGCGACTACGAGCCCTACGGCCCCCAGCGTTACATCCGTGGCGAGGACGGCTGGGTTGCTGGCCCCGAGCAGTTTGGACGCCGCGAGTTCTACGGTCCCCCTCGTTACATCCGGGGCGAGAACGGTTGGTTCGCTGGTCCCCCGCAGGGGCACCGCGAGTACTACGCTCCCCCTCGTTACATCCGCGGCGAGAACGGTTGGTTCGCTGGTCCCCCGCAGGGGCGCCGCGAGTACTACGCTCCCCCTCGTTACATCCGCGGCGAGGACCGCCGATTCGCTGGCCCCGAGCAGGGACGCCGCGAGTTCTACAGTCCCCGGAGCCAGGCCCGCGGCGAGGCCCGCCGGGTCGCTCGCCCCGAGCAGGGACGCGGCAACGATCGGCACGGCGAGCGCCGTGGTCAAGGCGGATACGGCGACCGGTGGCACTAACTGCTGGACCTCGGCCTCTCGAGGTACGAGCGCCCTACGGTGACGCCTCGAGTCAAGCTTGACTTCGCCCCGGACGCTCCTCGGCCATTGACACTTCTTCTTGCCGAGGTACATTGGTCGAGGTGAGACGGCAACTCGCTATCCCATTCAGAGGCCTTGCTAGGGTCCTGCTGATCGTGGCCATGCTCGGCTGCGCCAGCCAGGTATGCACCGCCTACTCGGTCCTGACGCACGAGGAGATCGTCGATCTCCTCTGGGCGGATCAAATCAAGCCGCTGCTCCTCCAGAAGTATCCCGGCGCCACGGCGGACCAACTGAAGGAAGCCCACAGCTATGCGTATGGTGGGAGCCTGATCCAAGACATCGGGTATTACCCTTTTGGCAGCAGAGAGTTCAGCGACTTAGTCCATTACGTGCGCAGCGGCGATTTTGTCGTCGCTCTTCTCGAGGAGGCAACGGACGTCAACGAGTATGCCTTCGCCCTGGGAGCCCTTTCCCACTATGCGTCGGACCTGGCCGGTCATCCGCTGGTCAACCAGGCGGTGGCCAACGAATTTCCAAAATTGAAGGCGAAGTACGGCGAGCACGTCACCTATGCCGAGAACCCAAAAGCACACCTGCGAACCGAATTCGGCTTTGATGTCGCCCAGGTCGCGAGAGGGCGGTATACATCGGACTCCTACCACGACTTCATCGGCTTTCAGGTCGCCCGACCTGTGTTGGAGCGAGCGTTTCGCGAAACCTATGGCTTCGAGCTCAAGGATATTTTTTTCAACTTGGACTTGAGCATCGGCACCTTCCGCAGGGCGGTCAGCAAGACCCTGCCCGAGATGACGCGCGTCGCGTTGGTGGCCAGAAAGCAGGAACTGGTCAAAGAGATCCCGAACCTAACGAAGGAGAAGTTCCTGTTCAACCTGAAGCGGGCGGACTACGAGCGCACCTGGGGAAAGACCTACCAGAAGCCGAGCTGTGGCGCACGGCTACTGGCGGCGCTGATACGGCTGATACCCAAGGTGGGTCCGTTCAAGGCCATGGGGTTCAAGATCCCCGACCCCGCGACCGAGAATCTCTACTTCAAGAGTGTCAACGATTCAGTAAGCCAATATCGGACTTACCTTCAGCAGCTCAGCAGCGGTCACTTTTCCCTGCCAAATCGGGATTTTGATACGGGCGAGAAGACCCAGGCGGGAGAATACAACCTGACGGACCAGGCATATGTCAAGGTCGTGAACCGGCTCGCCAAGGACAACTTCGCCTCCGTCTCACCGGCGCTGCGTCAGAATCTCTTGCAATTCTTCGCAGGGAGCCGTGAATCCGCGCCCCCCAACCGTGCTCCGGCTCCCACGAAGAAAGCTCGTAACGAATGGCAACAAGCGTTGGAGAACGTGGAGCGTCTCAAGTCCACAGATGAACCCGCTGTGCCAGCGCCGCCTCCTGCGGTTGACCACAAACCGAAAACTGGTCCAGGTAAGAGTTAGGCCGGGAGCCGATCGGTGGTCTCCCGGCGGGGCGACGGCGTGAGGCTTGGCTGGTTGTCCGGTCGTTCCTGTCCTGCCGGCCTTGACTCCATCAATGAGTGCGTGCATTCTCGAAGCGATTGGAAGGCACATTCCTATTCATCATGCACTCGTTGCTCCGTTTGCAGACTTCCGCTCAACTCGGGCGCTGGCCATCAACAAGGGGGCAGACACGCACTGGTTTAGCTTCGGACGTAGCCATAGTCTCAGCGGTACGCTCCTGCTTGCGCTCGCGCTATGTAGTTGTGCATCCACGGCAAGGCAAAGCATCCCTGGTGCGTGCTCGAACAATCTCGGCTCTCCAATCCACAATTTCTGTGTGGTCACGCAGGATGTGCTTTGGCGTGGGGGTAGGTCGGACAAGAACGGTGACGCGTGGCTCATTCAGAAGGGCGTTCGAACAATTGTCAACCTCGAGCTGATCTTTGATGACAAGCGCGCCCTTGGTCAAGCCACTGTCGATGACGCCCGTAACTACAAGGTCGGTTACTTTCGCATACGCGACTCGGAGCTGCTACGACTATTGGCGCCATCCGTCGTAGATGATCATGTCGCGCATTTCCTGGCGATTCTCAGCCAGCAGCCGAAGCCCGTCTATGTCCACTGCCGTTATGGAGAGAATCGGACTGGTGTCATGGTTGCCGCGTTCAGGCTGATTATCGAGGGTGCAAGTGATGATGCAGCGATTGAGGAGTTGAAGCGCTATCACGGCCTCTGGTCAAGAGTCGACGAAGGATATATTCGGAGTTTGTCGGCGGCACGTCGTGAGGAAATTAAGCGCAAAGTGGTGGAGTGGATACCGAAAGTGAAGATGGATGCTCAAGTCGTCTGTGCGAAAGGGGCATGCGTCGTTTCAAATGAATAGGCTGATGCCAAACATTGCGCTGCTACCTCGCTCCCCTGCTGATGCATGCCAACCATGAGAAATGATGGCGGGTTTGCCCGAATCGTAGGCGGGCCCATGGCAGCGGCGAGCCGAGTGAGCGAAGCGGTAACGCCTCGCCGTAGCCCGTCTTGAGCTGAGCGGGCTGCCTCAACTACGTTTCGGCCATCGTCCCTCTCCCAGATGGACCTGAGACCGCCGAGTTCGCCTTGATTCCATCGTCTGAGTCGGTGCGTCCTCGAACCCAGCAAAAGACCAAATCCCTCTTCATTGGAAGCGGGGTCTTGTGCGGATTCGGCCTCAAGCCCGCCCTCAGGCCATAAGAGCCGAGAAACTTTCTCGGCGCGAGGCAAGGGGCCGGACTGGATGCGGAAAGATGACTTGAATGTGCCCCAATAAGGAGTAGCATGGCGCCAGATTCGGGGGTGCTTCTTTGATGGTGACCCGGCGAAGTCCATATGGGGAATGTCTGCTTGCCATGTTCCGCCGCTTGCCGTTCGTCAGCCAGGCGCGCGGCGACCGCTCGCCCCTGCCCTTCCGTACGCTGCTCTGTGTGGCGGCCGCCTGGTGCCTTGCGCCGGTGGGCGCGGGAGCACAACCCGTCCTCAGCCCGCCCATCGACGGTGTGTTCGCCGGTGGCCAGGTGTCTGCCATCGTCCGTCAGCCGGACGGTAAGGTCGTCGTTGGCGGCAGCTTCGACCACGTGAATGGCGTCCTGCGCCACTTCATCGCGCGGCTCAACACCGACGGCAGCCTCGATACCGGCTGGGACGCCAACGCGGACGGCGGCATCAGCGCCCTGGCGGTCGATGCCGGCGGCGACCTCTTCGTCGGCGGCAGCTTCCAGCACATCGGCGGCTTGGCGCGGGCCGGCCTCGCCAAGCTCTCCCCCGGCGCAAGCGCCACCGCCGACGCCACCTGGAATCCGATCCCGCCAAACGCGGTCTCCTCCAGGATCTATGTGCTGCTCGCCGACTCGAGCGGCAGTCTCTACGTCGGCGGCGGCTTCAGCACCATCGGCGGCCAGGCGCGCGCCAACCTGGCCAGGCTCTCGGTCAGCGGCAGCGGAGCAGCCGATGCCACCTGGGATCCAAGTCCAAACGGCAACGTCATCGCGTTGGCGCTTGACGAGAGTGGCGGCAACCTCTTCGTCGCCGGTGGGATACTCGGGTTCAAGCATATCGGCGGCCTCGACCGCCGGACTCTGGCGAAGATTTCGATCAGCGGCGTCGGCGCCGCAGATCCGGCGTGGGACCCGCAGCCCTCGTTCACCTGCGCGGGGGGCGAGTGCGGCCGGGCCGACGCGCTCGCGCTCGATGGCAGCGGCAATCTCTTCGTCGGAGGGTTCTTCGGCCAGATTGGCGGACAGACGGTCAGCCTGCTGGCCAAGCTGTCAAACGCAACCGGTGCTGCCGATGCGAGTTGGACGCCCAACCCAAACGGGGAGATTCTCGCGCTGGCCTTCGATGCGGGCAACGTCTATGCCGCCGGCGTCTTCGGCATCATTGGCGGCCAGCCGATCGAGGCCCTGGCCAAGATCGCGGATGCCGGCGTGGGCACGGTTGACCCCAACTGGCATCCGGTGAGCTTCATCGCCCAGTTCTTCCTGCCAGGCGAGATCAGCAACAACCCGGTCAACGTCGTGGTGCCCGATGGCAGTGGCAACCTCTACGCGGGGGGCAGCTTCGTCTCCGCCGGTGGGCTCACCAAGACTGGGTTTGCCGTGCTCTCCGAAAGCGGCACCGGCGCCGCCGACCCCGCCTATGCGTGCGTGATGCTCGCAGGCACCGTCGCCGCCATCGTCCGCGACGCCAGCGGGAGAACGGTCATCGGCGGCAACTTCGAGTTCATGGGCGACGGCGTAACGGTCCGTAACGGCATCGCCCGCCTGAATGCCGACGGCTCGCTGGATTCGACCTGGCTGCCGGAGGCCAGCGGGGAGGTCGAGGCGCTTGCGCTCGATCCGGTGAGCGGCAGCATTTACGCAGCCGGACTGTTCACCACCATCGGCGGCCAGGGGCGCAATCACATC
Source organism: Thermoanaerobaculales bacterium (assembly GCA_044447965.1). Classification (GTDB taxonomy): domain Bacteria; phylum Acidobacteriota; class Thermoanaerobaculia; order Thermoanaerobaculales; family Thermoanaerobaculaceae; genus DATIYW01. The sequence goes on from JBIOGJ010000009.1 coordinate 11,995, forward strand.
GCGAGGCTCTCGGGCAGCGGCAGCGGCGCGGCCGACATCGCGTGGAATCCGAATGCGGACGGCGATATCCGCGCTCTGGCGCTCGATACGGCAGGCGGCGCGGTGTACGCGGCGGGCTCCTTCGCCAACGTCGGCGGCCAGGCGCGCAACAACATCGCGAAGCTCGCGCTCTCCGGCAGTGGAGCGGCCGATCCAGTCTGGAACCCGGACACCACCCCCGGCGACTTTGGCGACACGATGCACGCCCTCGCCCTCGACGGCGCGGGCAATCTCTACGCCGGGGGCAACTTCCTCGCCATCGGCGGCCAGACGCGCAGCGGCATCGCCAAGCTCTCCACGAGCGGCGCCGGCGCCGCCGACCCGACGTGGAACCCGGCCGCGACCTCAGCCGGCGCGGCGAAGTTCGCTTATGTCTTGACCATCGCGCTGGACGGCAGCGGCAACGTCTATGCCGGAGGCGCTTTCGATCACATCGGCGGCCGGGCGCTGTCGAACCTCGCGCGGCTGTCGCCGAGCGGTACCGGCGCGGCCGATACCACCTGGCATCCCAATGCTTCCGGCTCCGTCTCGGCCCTGGTGCTGGACGGTAGCGGCATCGTGTACGCCGGCGGCAATTTCGGCTTGATCGGCGGCGGCCTGCGCTCCGAGGTCGCAAGACTCCTCGCCAACGGCAGCGCGGATTGCAACTGGATCGCCAACGCCGAGAGCTTCCTCGTGGCGAGCAGCGTCCAGGCGCTCGCACTGGACGGGAGCGGTGACCTCTACGTCGGCGGAGGCTTCGAGAACATCGGTGGCACGGGGCGCCAGGGCTACGCCGCGCTCGGGCCAACCACCACGACGGCCGGCTGCAGGCTGGCGATCACTGGCGTCAATGCAGGGCTCAGCCCCTCGGCAGGCATCGCCTTTGGCGTGGCCGTGCAGTCGCAGGATTCCATCGGCAACGTGCAGAACGTGGTAGGCGACACCGTCGCCACACTATCGCGGCACACCGGAACCGGCGTCCTCGGCGGAGTTCTCTCGTGCCAAATCCCCGCCGGGACGAGCAGTTGTACCGACGCCGGCGTGACCTACTCCAAGGCTGAGTCTGGCGTCGTCCTGACGGCCTCGAGCACCAGCGGCGACGCGCTCGCTCCAGGCAACAGCGCACCGTTCTCGGTCATCGCAACGCCACCCCCGGACCAGCTCGCATTCACCAGCATCAACGGCGGAACGATGCCGATCGCCGCTTCGCCATTCTTCGTCACGATCCAGGCGCAGGACGGCACGGGCACGCCGCGCAACGTCCTCGTGGACACCTCACTGGCGGTGGGCCTCGGCAGCGGCAGCGGGGTGCTGGCCAGCAGCCTGTTGTCCCTGGGTTCGGCGCTGCAGTGCACGATCCCGGCCGGCGCCAACGCCTGCAACGTCAACGGCCTCGTCTACTCGAAGGCCGAAGCTGGCGTGATCCTCACCGCCGTTGCGAACTATGGCGCCGGCGTCCTCGGCGGCAACAGTCAACCGTTCACCGTCGGCGCCCCGGCCGGCGGGGCCAAAGTGCTGACGGTGATCAACGCGTTTGCCGATGCCGTCACCAGCAATCCGCCAGGCATCAACTGCGCGAGCAGCGACTGTGCTGCAACCTTCGCCTCGGGTACCCCGGTCACCTTGACGTTTACCGGCCCAGCGGGCAATTTCAACGGTTGGGGAGGGGCCTGCAGCGGCCCGAGCCTGACTTGCGTCCTGAACCTCAACGCCGATGCCACGGCGATCGTCAACGAGAAGAGCGTCTCGTCCGTTAGCTTCACCAGCAGCTTCGCCTTCCAGGTCGCCGTGACGGTCGTGGGCAGCGAGACCCACCGGATCGATGAATCGCAGACGCGGATCGTCGGCCGTTACAAGGGCGCGATCGTCTACGACCAGACCTTCGCCGCGCCGTTCTCCGACCCGGCAGTGCAGGCGGCGGTGACCGCTGCGGGCGACGCCGTCCGCACGGCGGGAGGCAGCCCGCCGGTGCAGGTGACGGCGCCCATCCTGACCGGCCAGTCCGACAGCCTCTTGTCCTCCGTGACTCAGAACCAGGACGTCGTGACGGCCTCGCCGCCGGCGGTAACGGTGACTCTCTACGATGGCCCACAGACGCTTGACGTCGGCTTCCTGGGACTCTGCGTCCAGGCGCCGGCGAATTGCTCCGGGCCGTTCTCCACCTTCACGCTCGCCCCCGGATTCCTTGACTTCTACATCCTGACCGTCGAACAGTCCATGACCTCGCGCACCATCGTCACGACCGACACCTACCTGCTCGCCAGCAACTACGAGGTCGACGACGAGGAAGCCGGAGCTGCCATTCCGACCCTAAACGAGCTCGGGTTGCTGCTCCTCGCCGCCGCGATTGGGACCCTGTCGTTGCACCGCCTGCGCCAGCGGCGCCAGTCCACTTCGCCTCAGCTTCCTCCCGATCGGCCGTGTTAGGCGTCGCGGTAGAGCGCGGATCCGGTGGTGGTAGTGTTGGTCTTGGGTACGCCTAGCCATTCGGTGCAGCGGGCTGGGCCCCGCTGAACCGCACCTCACAGCGAGTTGCCTTCACCACCACCCCGCTCTCGGCCTGCCGCAAGACCGCGATGATCTCCTCCACGCTCCTCCCGTAGGAATCGTAAGTGATTCTCTAAACCTACAGGGCGTGTCCGGAATGAACCACTGGGAATCCTTACGTCACGCCACCACGTTGAGTTGTGGGGCGCAATACTCGGCTGGGCTTTTGTAGCCGAGAATCGCGTGAGCGAAGCGGAGCCAGCCCGGTCGGCTGAAGAGCCCTCCCGGCGGGTTCACGTCCAGCTCGCACCAGCGAATGCTATTCCGCAAAGTGCTGGCGGACCTTCGCCGCGATCTGGCGATCCGTCATCTTGTCGACGGTCTCAAGAACCGCGATCCGCCCACCTAGGCCCTTTCGCTTAAGCCGTTTGTTCAGTTCGCCCTTCGCTTCGCCAGGACCGAAGATCAGAATGGACTCCGCACCGCCAATAGACGCAATTACCGCATCGTAGAAAGCGTTGAGCTGTCCCGTAAAAGTTCTCTGTTGGCTATCATCTACCATTACCTGCTGTCGTTCATAGCGACCCTTGAGCGGTGAATCACCAGACCTGCGGAGCTGTTTTTCAACTGTCGATATTACGAGTCGTGTCTCGTCCCCTTTATCCGTAACGGTCACGACGATGGCCTTCCTATGGTCAATCCAAAGACCCACTTTCGTTCTCACCGAGTTCTCCTTTCTACCCGCCCCACCTGATGCCGAGTCAGCCGTGCGCCCGTTCTTCCGGCGCACCGGATGGATAGAAGTTTCGCTCATGACCCAGGCGGAGGATAGTCTGGTGAGGGACACTGTCAAGGTCGCTGGAGGGTTCCGCATAAGGTCTGATAGCGCCGGGACAGTGTTGCAGCCTCTGGAGACGAGGCCGTCAGAAAGCGTGAAAACCCCCAAGAAGGCGTGCTGGCATGGAGGACAGATCCCTCCTGACCGCACCACGCGCGTTGTCTCGCCCGGCGCGAACGAGAGAAGTCCTGACCGGACGCAGACTTTCTCATCTTCGCTGCAGTCGTCCTCCCGCCGTGCCTCACGTAAGCCGTTGCGCCCCTTGAATGCGGCCTGGCGTGCAGCTAGATTGTATTATTAGATCCGCGTGTCGGAAGGGATGGGGGGATGGGTCCGAAGGTACTCTTGGTCTATCCGGAAATGCCTCCAACGTACTGGAGTATGAAGTACGCGCTGCGGTTCATCGGCAAGAAGGCGTCGCTGCCTCCGCTTGGGCTGCTGACCGTTGCGGCCATGCTGCCTGAGAGCTACGAGGTCACGCTCGTCGACATGAACGTCGAGCCGCTCGCCGAGGCGGCCGTCGCCGGGGCCGATCTCGTGTTTATCTCGTCCATGCTCATCCAGAAAGAGTCTCTCGAGAGGGTCATCCGGCTGTGCAGGAAACATGGCACGCGCGTCGTCGCCGGCGGGCCCTATCCCACGAGCTGTCACGAGCGCATCGAGGGCGTGGACCACTTCGTCCTCAACGAGGCAGAGGTCACGCTGCCGCGGTTCCTCGAGGACTTCGAAAGAGGACGGGCCGAGCACATCTATTCGGACCCGACCAAGCCCGACCTCGCCCTCACCCCGCCGCCGCGATTCGACCTGATCCGCGGGAAACAGTACGCCTCGATGTCCCTCCAGTTCTCCCGCGGCTGCCCGCACTCCTGCGAGTTCTGCGACATCATCGAGCTGTTCGGGCGCAAGCCCCGCACCAAGACCCCCGCACAGTTCCTAAACGAGCTGAACATCGTCTACGAAGAAGGGTGGCGAGGATCCCTGTTCGTCGTCGACGACAACTTCATCGGGAACCGGAAGGAGGTCAAGGCGCTGCTGCCCCGGATCGCCCTCTGGCAGCAGGAGAGGAACTACCCGTTCACCCTGTTCACCGAGAGCACCCTCAACCTCGCCGAGGACGATACGTTGATGGATGGGATGGTGAGCGCCGGGTTCAACATGGTGTTCCTCGGCATCGAGACCCCCGACTTGTGCACGCTCGAGGCCACGGGCAAGAGGCAGAACCTCAAGTCCGACATGCTGTCCAGCGTGCGCAAAATCCAGGCCAAAGGGATGGAGGTCTCAGGGGGGTTCATCCTCGGGTTCGACACCGATCCCGAGGACATCTTCGACCGCCAGATCGACTTCATCCAGGATGCCGCAATCCCCGTCGCAATGGTGGGCCTCCTGACCGCGGTGCCCAACACGCAGCTCTATCGGCGGCTGGAAAACGAGGGACGCCTCACGCAGGAGTCCGCCGGCAACAACACCCATGACCTCCGGCTCAACTTTGTGCCAAAGATGGACCTTGGGAAGCTCCTTGCAGGTTACAAGCGTGTTCTCTCCGAGATTTACAAGCCTGATCGCTACTTCGAGCGCTGCCTGAAACTGCTGAGATCTCTGAAGACGCATAGGACCTCGAACCGGCGTGTTAGGACCGCGGAGGTGAGGGCATTCGTGCTCTCCCTCTTGCGCCAGACGTTCTCGTCCTACTCGTGGTCGTACTGGAAGTTCCTGGTGAAGGGATTCCTCGCCAAGCCCCGGATGACGGCTGAGACCGTGACCATGGCGGTGAAAGGGCACCACTTCTTCAAGATGACGAGGTGCGTCCTTGAGGTGGATCGGTTCGTGCGGACCCTGGAGGGCATGGCACACGCCTTCGAAGAGACGGTGAGGAACGTGTCGGCAACGGACCTTCAGGTCAGGCTCGCCGAGCTGACGGCCTACCGCGACCGCGCGGTCGCCCGGATGCGCCGGCGTTATCGCCGGCTTCACCGGGACTTCCGCATCTACGCCGCCGAGGCCGTCGCCGATTTCCAGGCGACCATGGACGACGTCATTGCACGCCTGTCGGCCGGTCTGCCTCCGGCCGCTACCGCTTAACCCGAAAACCCCATTTGGGTTCGTTGTGAGAGGGTGGAGATGCCGATGATGGTGGGCGCACGTAGGGTCGAGGAGGGGAACCGTATCGGAATGCTACGGCGGCACCCTTCGAACCCCGAAAATTCGCGGCGGCACGGGCGGGGGCGAATCGCGGGCTCCCGTGCCTCCCAAGAAGCCTAGGGGGGCCGGGGTGGAGGGTTCGACCAGGCGTGCCGACCCGTGGGCAATGCTCCCGCACCCGGCCTCGTAGCAGAAACCAACTGCACCGGTACCAGGATCACCTTCTCACCTTCTGGCGCATCTTCAAGCCGAGGTCGCGGCGCCGTGCATTTGCGCGAGGCGCCGTTCGAGCCATGCCCGCAACCGTGACTCAACGTGGACAACAACAAGCCCCTTGACCAGCGTCCGTTCCCAGGCGAGCTTTGGACAGAGGGGCAGCCAGCCCGGTCCGTCGTCGTCACCGAGGGTCGAGATCGCGGTATCCTGTCCGCGCCCCGTTGAATCCTGACGGTTCCGCGAGGAGGGCGAGATGGACCTGAAAGAGGCGCTCACGACGTCGATCAACTTCGAGCAGAAGGTGCGCGACCACTATGCGAAGGGCGCGCAGGAGATCCTGAGCCCGAAGGGAAAGAAAGTCTTCGCTACGCTCGCCAAGGAGGAGCAGGGGCACCTCGACTACCTCAGGAGCCGCCTGGCGGAGTGGCACGCCAATGGCAAGGTTTCATCGCCGGATCTTCCCACCCTCCTGCCCTCGGTGAACTGGATCGAGGAGGCGAAGGCCAGGATGGCGCGGGGCCCTGCCAGTACCATCGCGGTCGAGGGCGAGTTGGACCTGCTCAAGATCGCCCTCGACCTCGAAAGGCGAACGAGCGGGTTCTACCAGCAGCTCGTGGACACTATGAAATTCGAGGAGCGCGAGATGTTCGCACGTTTCCTCGAGATCGAGCACGGGCACCTCGCGATCGTGCAGGCGGAGATCGACTCGCTCGCGGGGAACGGCACCTGGTTCGACGTGATGGAGTTCCAGCTCGAAGCCGGCTAGGACAAGCAACCACCCGACCACCCTGCGACGGCCCGAATGTTCGCCGTCGCCCGGCCGGCGTCGCTGCAAGAACACTTGAAAGATACCTCCCACGTGGTCACGTCCCGATCCGCTGCGGTGACGGTCCTCGTGCGCAGCACCGCCCCAGACAGCGGCTGAACCGAGGCGGCGTGCCAACCCCATCACGTTCCGCGGTTGTGGCGCCGGACGTGCCAGGGAAGGTTCGATGGTCAGGTGTCGCGCACGTCGAGGATCTCGGTCACGAGCGGCTTGACGGCGGCGACGAGCTTGTTAGGACCCACGTCTTGCACCTTGAGCATGACGTCCCAGCTCGAGCCCTTGCCCGCCTTGCGCTCGCTGAAACCGAGGCCAATGATGTTCCCACCGACCTTGAAAACCGCGTCGGCGAGGCGGGCGACCGTGCCCTTGGCGCCCGGGGTCGTCGCCGTAATCCGCACGCCGTGGCGCCGCGCGCCGAGCAGCTCGAGGAAGGCGCGGAACACGTCGGTCTCGGTGATCACGCCGGCAAGGGAGCCGCCCTTCATCACCGGCAAGCCACCGATCTTGTGGTCCGCCATGATGCGGGCGGCCTCTTCGATCGGCGTGTCCTCCTCCACGGTGATGACCTCGCGCGTCATGACCTTGTCGAGGGTGAGCTTGCCGAGCAGGTAGTTCAGCTCCCAGATGCTCAGCGAGGTCGCTGGCGAGGGCGAGGCGTAGAGCAGGTCGCGGTCCGTCACGATGCCGACCAGGCGCCCGCGGCGGTCGACGATCGGCAGCCGTCGGATGCGCCGCTCGCGCATGAGGCGCAGCGCGTCGGCGACGGCCGTCTCCGCGCGGGCCGTGATGGGCGCCGCACTCATCTGATCGCGGACGAGCATCGAGCACCTCCTTGCAAGCACGGTTGGGGGGTATGTGCCGCAACGAGGATGCGGGTTGGCCGAACCGCTGTCAAGGCAGGTCCACCGGCGCGACGGCGTGGACGACGCTGGGACGATCGGCACCCGTTACCGAGGCGGCGGAGCCAGCAGTGCGATCGCCTGCTCCAGCAGACGGTTGAACGCCTGGGGCGACTCGACCTGGGGAAAGTGCCCAACGCCCTCCGGCAAGGGGAGCAGCTCGAAACGGGGCAGGGCCTTGCGGTTGGCCGCAACGTTGGTCGGCCGCATCGTCGAGTTGATGCCGACCATCGGCGATTTCGCCGCCTGCATTCCCGCCTTGACGTCGTAGTGCTGCAAGCTGTCCATCAGCGCGAGCCCGATTGCGGGGTCGCCGGAGCTCATCTTTTCCGCGACGCGGTCAATCACCGCCGGGTCGGACGACTTTCCCGCGATCGCGTGGACGAGCTGTTGGGTCTGCCCACGGAAATCAGCCTTCATCTTCGCCAACCAGGCATCGGCTTCCTTCGGGTCGCTCTTCGCGTCCGCGTTGAGCAGGGTGTCCACGCCGACCACGCCGATGACCTTCCCCGGCATGAGGCGTGCTGCCTCGAGCATCACCGGGCCTCCCATCGAATGCCCGACCAGGACCACGTGGTCGAGATGCAGCGTCTCGACCACGGTCCTGACGTCTTCACCGAACGCCGCCATCGACCAGACCTTGCGGTCCTTGCCTGACTTCCCATGGCCCGGCAGGTCGAGCGTCACCACCCGGTGAGTCCGACTCAGCTCAGGCACGACGTTGTCCCAGATGCTGCTATCGCACATCCAGCAGTGGATCAGCACGACCGTCGGCGCGCCCTCGCCTACGGCGCGGTAGTGGATGGCGACGCGGTCGAGCGAGGACGGCACGGTCGCATCGACCGACGCTGACGGCGGCGCGGCGGCTCCTGCCGCACGCACTCCTCCGAGCGTGACCGCAACGCTCGCGGCAAGCACGAGCACGAGACGCGACGAGGGTTGCATCATCGACGTGACCTCCCGCGCCAGTCTACCCTCGGTCGCGTGCCCCACGCGCCTTTGCCAGCACCACAGAAACCGACTTGCGGTCGGTGGGCTTCGCGGCCACGTCGCGAGCAGCTTGACTACCCGCTCCCCGCCCTACCCTGACGCAGAGTCGGCTACTTCGCGGCGGTCGGCGGCGGGCCTGGCGGTGGGGGGTAAATGCACGGCCGCGCATCCTCGATCAACCACTTTCCGCCCTTCTCCACCATCGTCACGTAGACGTGGATCTTCACGGGCGCCATGGGCGTGCCGTCGGCGCCACGGATTCCCTGGATTTCGCCGGTCGCGTCCACGCCGGCGATGGTGGGCGTAAGGAATCGATAGGATCGTAGGGTGACTACAACGCGGCGCGGCGGGGCGCGTTGTTCCGCTGCGAAGCGGCGCGCCACGACTGGAGCGAGCGTGGCTCCGGCACCCCGTGGCGGAGCGCTGCGATTGCTTCCGCCGCCGCAAACGCGCCGGCGATCGTTGCGACGTACGGGATGCGATGCTCGAGCGCGCCACGGCGGATCGCCGCGCCATCCTTGTGCGCGCGCGAGCCGGTCGCGGTGTTGACGACGAGCTGGATCTCACCGTTGACCATGAGGTCCACGACGTTGGGCCGCCCCTCGGAGACCTTGTTGACGCGCCGCGCCGCGATCCCGTCGCGCTCCACGACCGCCGCGGTGCCGGTGGTCGCGATGAGCTGGAACCCCAGCTCGCCCAATCGGGCGGCGAGCGCGGTGACGCGCGGCTTGTCGGCGTCCGCGACCGAGAGGAAAACCGACCCCGCCAGCGGCAACGCGAGTCCGGCGCCGAGCGCGGCCTTCGCGTAGGCCTCGCCAAACGCGTCGGCCATCCCCATCACCTCGCCGGTGGAGCGCATCTCCGGTCCCAGCACCGGGTCCACGCCGGGAAAGCGGTCGAACGGGAACACCGGCATCTTGACGGCGACGCCGAGCGGCACGCCGTCGGTAATGCCGAGGTCGGCGAGGCGCGCTCCGCATGCGACCTGCGCCGCAAGCGCGGCCCACGGCACGCCGGTCGCCTTGGAGATGAACGGCACGGTGCGGGAGGCGCGCGGGTTGGCCTCGAGCACGTAGACCGCGCCATCGCGCACCGCGAGTTGCAAGTTCAAGAGACCCACGACGCCCAGCTCGCGGGCGAGGAGACGGGCGATGCGCCGCACCTCGGCGCTGGTCTCAAGCGGCAATGAGACGCTCGGCACCACGCACGAGGAGTCGCCGGAGTGAATGCCTGCTTCCTCGATGTGCTCGAGCACGCCGCAAATGGCCACGTCGTGGCCGTCCGCGAGTGCATCCACGTCGATCTCGACCGCGCGTTCGAGGAAGCGGTCGATGAGCACCGGGTGCTCCGGTGTCGCCACCACCTCGCGCTCCCAGTACGCGGCCAGTTCCCCCTCGCGGTAGACCACCTCCATGCCGCGCCCCCCGAGCACGTACGACGGGCGAACGAGCACCGGGTAGCCGAGCTTTCCCGCGGCCTCGCGCGCCTCGTCGAGTGAGGTCACCGCCGCGTTGGGCGGCTGGCGCAGGCTGAGCTTCTCGAGCACTGCGGCGAATCGCTGCCGATCCTCCGCAAGATCGATCGCGTCCGGCGATGTGCCGAGGATCATCACTCCGGCGGCCGCGAGGCCACGGGCAAGCTTGAGCGGGGTCTGCCCACCGAACTGCACGAGCACGCCTTCCGCTCGCTCGCGAGCCACCACGTCGAGCACTTCCTCAAGCGAGAGCGGTTCGAAGTAGAGCCGGTCGGCGGCATCCCAGTCCGTCGAGACCGTCTCGGGGTTGCAGTTGACCATCACCGCCTCACGGCCCGCCTCGCGCAGCCCCGCGATCGCCTGCACGCAGCAGGCGTCGAACTCGATCCCCTGCCCGATCCGCACCGGCCCGGAGCCGAGGATGACGACGGCCGGCCGGGAGGACGGCGGCAGCTCGTCGAGCGTGCCGAAGCCGCCGTAGAGGTACGGCGTCGCCGCGGCGAACTCGCCGGCACAGGTGTCCACCTTGCGGTAGCGCCGCACGATGCCGGCGGCGCGTCGCGCCTCGCGCACCTCACCCTCGCTCGTGCCCACCAGGCGCGCGATCGCCCCGTCGCCGAAGCCCAGACGTTTCGCCGCGGCAAGAGTCTGCGCATTGCCGATGCCGCGCTGGGCGACGACCGCCTCCGCCGCGACAAGTCCAGCGAGGCGGCGCACGAACCACGGGTCCCACCGCGACAGCACGCTGACCTTCTCCAACGTCCAGCCGCGCCGCAATGCCTCGGCGGCAGCCCAGAGCCGATCCGGGTTGGGGTTGCGCAAGCGGCCGGCGAGCACCTCGTCTTCGAGTGCTCCAACCGCCGGGGGCGCCGCCAGGCTCGGACGGTCCACCTCGAGCGAGCGCAGCGCCTTGCTGAGCGCCTCCTCGAACGTGCTGCCGATCGCCATCACCTCACCCACCGACTTCATCGAGGTGCCGAGTGAGTCCTCGACGCCGGGGAACTTCTCGAACGCGAAGCGCGGCACCTTGACCACGACGTAGTCGAGCGCGGGCTCGAAGGAGGCAGGCGTCGAGCCGGTGATCGCGTTGGTGATCTCATCGAGACGATAGCCGAGCGCAAGCTTGGCGGCGATACGCGCGATCGGGAAGCCGGTCGCCTTCGACGCCAGTGCCGAGGAACGCGACACGCGCGGGTTCATCTCGATGATCGCCCACTCGCCCGTGGTGGGATGCACGGCGAACTGCACGTTGGCGCCGCCGGTCTCCACGCCGACGGTGCGCAAGCACGTCGCGGCGGCGTCGCGCAGCACCTGATATTCCTTGTCGGTGAGGGTGAGCGCAGGCGCCACGGTGATCGAGTCGCCGGTGTGCACGCCCATTGCGTCGAGGTTCTCGATCGAGCAAACGACCACCACGGTGTCGGCCCGGTCGCGCATCACCTCGAGCTCGAACTCCTTCCACCCCTCGACGGAGCGCTCGACCAACACCTCCCCCACCGGCGAGGCCGCGAGCGCGGCCTTGATCGCGCGCTGGTACTCCTCACGGTTGTAGACCATCGCCGCGCCGGTACCGCCAAGCGTGAACGACGGGCGCAGGATCGCCGGAAAGCCGACGACGGTCGCTGCCTCGTCTGCGCGCGCGGACGAGGAAACCGTCACCGAAGGAAGCACCGGCAGGCCGGAGCGGCGCATCGCCTCGCGGAAACGCTCGCGGTCCTCGGCGGTGCGGATCGCCTCGACGCTCGCGCCCAGCAGGCGCACCCCGAGCCGGTCGAGCACGCCGGCGTCGGCGAGCTCGACGGCGACGTTGAGGGCAGTCTGCCCGCCAAGCGTAGGCAGCAGCGCGTCGCAGTGTTCCCGCTCGAGGATCGCAGCCGCCACCGCGGCGGTCACCGGCTCCACGTAGGTCGCGTCGGCGCGCTCCGGGTCCGTCATGATCGTCGCCGGGTTGGAGTTGACGAGCACGACGCGCAGCCCCTCCTCGCGCAGCGCCTGCACGCCCTGCACACCGGAGTAGTCGAACTCGCACGCCTGGCCGATGCGGATCGGTCCCGCGCCGAGCACGCAGACGCTTCGCACGTCCGATCTACGCGGCACTAGCGAGTCCCCGCATCACGTTCCCTGCATCGCTCCACGAACCTGACGAACACGCCGAGGGCGTCGTGCGGTCCGGGGCCGGCCTCGGGGTGAAACTGGATCCCCTCCGCCTGCACCTCGTCTGCAACCAGTCCCTCGACCGAGCCGTCCGTGAGGTTGGTCATCGACACGCGCGTCCCCGCCGGCAGCGACGTGGGGTCCACCGCATAGTTGTGGTTTTGCGCGGTGATCCACACCGCCCCGCTCGAGGTGTCCCGCACCGGGTGGTTCGCGCCGTGGTGGCCGAAGCGCAGCTTGTAGGTCCGGCCGCCGAGCGCAAGGCCGAGCAGTTGGTGGCCGAGGCAAATGCCCAGCACCGGCAGCTTGCCGAGCAGTGCGCGCATCGTCTCCGGCACCGCCGCGACCGCCGCGGGGTCGCCCGGACCGTTGGACACCACCACCCCGGCCGGCGCGAGCGCGAGGATCTCGGCAGCGGCCGCCACCGGCGGCACCACCACGACCTCGGCGCCGGCGCCGCGCAGTTGGCGAAGGATCGACTGCTTGGCGCCGCAGTCGATGACCACGACACGGGGACCGGCGTCCAGAGCCGGAGGCTTGGCGCCGGGAGCGACCCAGGGCCCAGCCGTCCAGGTCTCGATGCGGCGCCGGGCAACCTCGCCGGTGAGATCGCAGCCGTCGGTGCCACACGCGCGCGCAGCGCGCTGCCGCAGTTCGCCCTTGCCCACCTCCCCGCCGCACGCGAGCACGCCAGGGAGGGCGCCCGCCTCGCGGAGATGAAGCACGAGCGAGCGCGTGTCGAATCCCCAGCCGACCGGGACGCCTTGACGTACGAGCAGATCTAGGACGCCGCCCACCGCGCGCCAGTTGGAAGGGACCAGCGAGAGGTCCGGCACGATCAGGCCGCGAGCCCAGATCCGACCCGATTCCTCGTCGTCCGGGTTGACGCCGACGTTGCCGACGTGGGCCGCGGTGAGCACGAGGATCTGGCCGGCGTACGAGGGATCCGTCAGCATCTCCTGGTAGCCGAACATCGAGGTGTTGAACACGACCTCGCCCTCGCCCACTGCGTCGGGGCCGGCAGCGAAGCCGGCAAACACGCGCCCGTCGGCGAGCGCAAGAAGGGCCGGCCGCGGCTCCGCCAGCAACGGGGGCACGAGCGCGTTGTCCACTAGGCCCTCAGGATACCCGACCCTTGCAGCCCCGGCAACTCCGACCGTTGGGGCGACCCGCCGGGTCGCCCCAGGGCGAGGCGGCGCCTCGCCCCTACCGACACTGTCGCACAGCATGGCGTTGGGACCTGCGGCGGCGGAGCACCGGCGGAGTTCTGGGTGTCCCCCTGCCACGGGCCGATGGGGGATCACTCCTCCGCCTGCCGAACGCGGCGATACGCCTCGCGGAACGGCACGCCCTGCTCCTGCACGAGCCGGTACGCGCGCTCCGCCATGAACAGCGAGGGGTCGATCGCCTGCCGCATGCGCTCGGCGTCGAGCTCGACGGCGGGGATCACGTGGATGAAGAGGCGCGCCGTTGCCGCCACCGAGTCCAGGCCGCGGAACAATGCCTTCTTGATCAACTGGAGGTCACGGTGGTACCCCGAGGGCAGCTTCGCCGTCACCATGAGCACCTCAGCGAGCGCCGCCACCGCTTCGGCGCAGCGGCCGCGGACCAGTTCGAACAGGTCAGGGTTGCGCTTGTTCGGCAGCATCGAGGAGCCGGTGGTAAGAGCCGCCGACAGGCGGACGAAGCCAAACTCGGCGGTGGCAAACAGACACAGGTCGCTCGCGAGCCGCCCGAGGTCGCCTGCGAGCAGCGCCGCCTCGAACAGCGCACCGGCTTCCGCCTTGCCGCGCGACAGTTGTACCGCCGTCACCGGCTCCTGCGTCTCGGCAAACCCAAGCGCCCTGGTCGTGTGCCCACGGTCGATGGTCAGTGCCGGCACCCCGTAGCCTGCCGCGGATCCGAGCGGGTTCTTGTCCGCGCGTCGCCGCGCCGCACGCAACCCAACAGCGTCGTCGCGAAGCTCGGCGGCGAACCCCCCCAGCCACAGGCCGGCCGTGCTCGGCATCGCGCGCTGCATGTGCGTGTAGCCGGGCAGCACGGCCTCACCGTATCGCCCGGCGAGCGCGTCCAACGCCGCGGCCACGCCCTCGGCCTCGCCCGCGAGGCTTTCCAGCGCATCCTTGAGCCAGAGGCGCAGCGCCGCCAGCACCTGATCGTTGCGCGAGCGGCCGAGGTGGATCCGCGCTCCGGCGTCACCCGCCATTGCGGTGAGCCGGTTCTCGATCGCCGTATGACAGTCCTCCTCCTCGAGCGCCACGCGCCATTCGCCGCGCGCGTGGGAAGCCGCGATCTCGGTAAGGCCGCGCTCGATCGCCGCCAAATCCTCGGCACCGAGAAGCCCGCACGAGTGGAGCATTTCGGCGTGCGCGAGCGATGCGCGCACGTCGTACGCGACCAGCCGATCGTCGAGCGTGTGGTCGTCGCCGGAGGTGTAGTCGAGCACCAGCCGGTCAAGCGGCTCGCCCCGATCCCACAGCCGTGTCATGCGCCACCCCCATCGGCGCCGCTGGCCGCCCAGGCGAGCACGGCCTGCTCGAAGAACGCGGCGCCCTCAACGATCTCGCTCTCCAGCACGAACTCGTCCGCGGTGTGCGAGCGCTCCGAGACTCCGGGCCCAACCTTGATGCCGGGGATCCCGTCGAAGAAGGCCAGATCCGAGACCCCGCGCGAGCCGAATAGGCGCGAGCCCGGCCGCGCCGCGGCGGCTGCGCACACCAGCGGGTGGCGATCCGAGATCGAGACCGGCCGCAGACGCTCGCTGCGCACGACCAGCTCACCGAGGATCACCGCGCGCAGCCTTGCGACCAGCTCGGCGGGCGCCTCCTCCGGATTGGTGCGGATGTCGAGGATGCAGCTCGCCTCGGCGGGCACGGTGTTTCGCGCGGTACCGCCGCTGACGACCGTGGGTTCGAGGGTGACCGGGCCCAGCCATGGGTTGTCGGGGCCGCGTGGGACGCCCTCGATCGCAACGAGATCGCGGGCGAGGATGCGTAGCGCGTTGGGCGCGCCAAGGGCGCGGGCATGGGCCGCGTGGCAGGCCCGGCCGGAGGCGCGCAGCTCGAGCACCAGCAGGCCCTTCTGCGCCACCGCGATGTCGAGTCCGGTGGGCTCACCGACGATCCCCGCGGCCGGCCTCAGCCCGCGGCGTGCGAGCTCCGCGAGCACCACCTGGGTGCCGCCGCTACCCACCTCCTCCTCGGTCACCAGGGTGAGCACCACGGTGGCGCCGAGCGCGTCGCCCCGGGCTCGCAAGCGCAGGAACGCCGCCAGCATCGCCGCCACAGACGCCTTCGCGTCGTTGCTGCCGAGGCCATAGACTCGCCCATTCTCAACGGTCGCGGTGAACGGCTCGCGCCGCCAGCCGGGCGAGGGCGGCACCGTGTCGAGGTGAGAGTTGAGGCAGATCACCGGCCCCGTGCCGCACTTCGCGACGAGGTTGTCGCCGAGACGCTCCACCTCGACGCCGAGACCGGCGAGCCGCTCCTCGATGTAGTCTGCGAGCGGACCCTCCTCACGCGAGAGAGACCGCAGCCCGACAATCGCACGGTGCAGGGCGAGCAGCTCGCCGTCGGTCACGACGCCCCACCCTGCGCTGCCGCGGCGTCGCCCTGCTCAGTAGGGGCCAGGTCGCTTATGCTACGCACGATCAGGGTACCTGCGCCGTCGTTGGTGAAGACCTCGACCAGCAACCCGGCCTTCTGTCGGATGCCGACGAGGTGGACCCTCGAGACGCCGCCGCCGAGCGCAGCGCGCGCCGCCGTCACCTTCGGCAACATCCCGCCTTCGAGCGATCCGCGGGAAAGCATGGCCTCCAGACCGGCGAGGTCGATGTACGACACCAGCGACCCGGGATCGCGGCGGTCCTCGAGGATGCCGGGTGCGTCGGTGAGGAAGACCAGCTTCTCGGCCTCGAGCGCCGACGCGAGCGCTGCCGCCACCGTGTCCGCGTTGATGTTGAGCACCCGGCCGGAGTCGTCCGCCCCGATCGGGCTGACCACCGGCACAAACCCCGCCGCCATCAGCCGCTCGAGCACCTCCGCATCGACGCTGACCACGTCGCCAACCTCGCCATAATCCACCGTCTCCGAGCCGGAGGCGCCGTCCCTGACGACCGGCGGCCGCACGCGGGCGCGGACCAGGCCGGCGGCCACGCCCGACACCGCCACCGCCTTGAGGCCGACGCCCCTGCAGGCGGCCAGGATCGCGGTGCTGACCGTGCCGTTCACGGTCATCGTCACGACCTCGAGAAGCTTCGGCGAGGTGACCCGGCGCCCGTCGATGAAACGTGACTCGATTCCCAGCCGCTCCGCCAGCGCGGTCGCTTGCGACCCGCCCCCGTGCACCAGCACCACGCGGATGCCGAGCTCGGTGAGCACGCTGACCTGTTCGACCACCTGCCGGAGAATTGTCGCGTCGCTGCAAGCGGTGCCGCCCAGCTTGACCACGAACACGCGGCCCTTGAAGAGCCGGATGTAGGGAAGGGCCCGCAGCAGGCCCATGATCGTCGTCTCCCGGTCGTATGGACCCGTCATGCGCCTTCCTCCGTCAACATTTCGATCAACAGCGCCTTCTGTGCGTGGAGGCGGTTGCCCGCCTGGCGCACGACGACGCTGCGTGGTCCGTCCAGCACCTCGTCGGTCACCTTCACGTTGCGCCGCACCGGCAGACAGTGCATGAAGCGGGCGTCCGGTGCGGCCGCGGAGAACCACGGCTCGCCCACGCACCAGTCGCGTAGGCCGGCGCGCAGATTTGCCTCCTCGGGCCGGCCGTACAGCGCGGGCGAGGCCCACGACTTCGCATACACGACATGCGCCCCATCGAGCGCCGCGTCGCGGTTTGCTGTCTCCGCGACGCTTCCCCCCGACGCTGCCGCGAGGGCGCCGGCTCGCTCCATGATCTCGGCCGGCAGGGCATAGCCGTCGGGCCGAAGAACCGTCACCTGCATTCCGCGACGCGCCGCCATCGCCAGCGTGGAGGCCGGCACCGCAAGCGGCAGCGCCTTGGGATGCCAAGCCCATGCGAGGACGAACCTGCCGCCGTTGCGTGGGACTTTGAGGTCATCGAGCGTCTTCCAGTCGCCGAGTGACTGACACGGGTGCGTGATCGCCGACTCGAGGTTGATGAAAGGTACCGGAGAAAGCTCCGCCATTGCACGGATCACGCCATCCGCCATGTCTTCCGCCAGGTCGACGCCGCGGGCGAAACAGCGGATCGCGAGTGCGTCCGCATACTCCGCAAGCACGGGGATCGCCTCGCGGATGTGCTCCACGGCGTCGCCGTCCATCACCGCGCCGCGGCGGGTCTCCAGCCTCCACGAGCTCTGCCCCGGCGTGATCGCGAAGGTCGAGCCCCCGAGTTGCGCCACGCCAGCTTGCATTGAGGCGAGCGTCCGCAACGAGGGGTTCATGAACACGAGTCCGACCACCTTGCCGGCGAGGGCCTCGCTTACCCGCGACTGCTCGAGTGCGCGGGCACGGGCCAGCACCGCCTCGAGCCGGGCATCGGCGAGGTCCGATAGGTCGAGGAAGCGTTTCAGCACGAGATCCCCTTCAAGGCCGCGACGAGCTCGTCCACGTGTTGGTCCTCCAGGATCAGCGGCGGGAGGAGCCGCACCACGTGCGGGTCGGCGCTCCCGCCCACGAGCACGCCCCGGTCTCGCAGTGCAGCGATGACCTGCTTCGCTTCCGGACCGGTTCGCAGTCCGAGCAGGAAACCCATCCCCTGCACCGCCGTCACCGGCCCGACGTGGCATTCCTGCTGCAACCGCTGCGACAACCGGCGCACCCGTCCCAGCAAACCCTCGTCCTGAATCGTCGCGATCACCGCCTCGACCAGCGCCATTGCCAGCGGACCGCCCCCGAAAGTGGTGCCGAGGTCGCCCTTCTTCACCGCCGCCGCCAAGGTCTCACGGGCCAGCACCGCCGCCACCGGGAAACCCCCGCCGAGCCCCTTGGCGACGGTCAGCAGGTCGGGCGTGATCTCGTACGCCTGAGAGGCGAACGGCCAGCCGGTACGCCCCATCCCGCACTGCACCTCGTCGAAGATGAGCACGGCGCCACGGGCCGAGGTGAGCTCTCGTGCGCGGGCGAGGAACTCCCGAGACAACGCTCGGGCTCCTGCCACGCCCTGGACCGGCTCGACGATCATCGCTGCGACATCGTTGCCGATGGCACGGCCAAGTGCGTCGACATCATCGAAAGGCACCCAGGTGACTGGGAACGGCTCCGACGGAAAGCCGTACCAGCGCTGGTGGCCGGCCGTCACCGCGGCGGCGGCGGCAGTGCGGCCGTGGAACGCGCCCTCGACCGCCACCACCCGTGGTTGTCCGGTGGCGAGGAAGGCCACGCGCAGGGCGTTCTCGTTCGCCTCGGCGCCGGAGTTGACGAAGAAGACCCTCGACAATCCGTCCGGCCCAAAGCGCAGCAGCGCGGACGCGGCACGCTCGCGGACCTGCAGCGGCGCGGCGTTGGTCTGGAAGAAGAGCGTGCGAGCCTGGCGGTCGAGCGCCTTGAGAAGTGCCGGGTGAACATAGCCGAGCAGCGCGACTGCGTGCCCGCCGTAGAAATCGACGTAGCGCCGCCCATCCGTGTCGAACAGGTACGCGCCCTCCCCCCGAGTCAAGGTGACAGGGATCTGGTCGAAGACCTCGAACAGAGCCCCCGCGGGCGTCGCGACCGCACCTGCGCCGTGAGCTTTCTCCATCAGTACCATCCCAATCCGGGGAGCTCGAGCCCGGCCTCGTCGGGAAGATCGAAGAGTCGGTTCATCCACTGAATCGCGCCACCCGCCGCGCCCTTGACCAGGTTGTCGAGCACCGAGGTGACCACCAGCGTGTGGCCCCGTACCGCGACGCCGATCCGGCATCCGTTGCTGCCGACCACGTCTGCGAGGCGCGGGGGTGTGGTCCCACACGACACGAAGCGCGAGTTGCGGTAGAAGCTGCCAATCGCCTCGGCGATCGTCTCCGCCGCCAGCGCTTCTCGCAAGGTCAGCCGTATCGTGGCGTGAATTCCGCGCACGAACGGCCCCGAATGGGGCACGAACTCCACGTCGGGCTCGACACCGCCGTGAGCCGGCGCGAGCAAGGCGCGCATCTCAGCTTCGTGGCGGTGAGTCAACGGCGCGTACGCGAACAAGTTGCTCCGCCGCTCCGGGTGGTGCGTGGTTGGCCCCGGCGTACGGCCAGCGCCGGAGCTGCCCGTCACCGCAGAGACGAAGATCGCGTCCGCGCACAGACCCTGCACCAGGAGCGGAAACGCGGCCAGTACCACGGCGGTCGTGAAGCAGCCGGGTTGGGTCGCATGGCGCACCCTGCCGGCCGGAGCGTGCTCCGGTACCGCGCACACGAACTGCGCGCAGCGCCCGGGCGCGCCGTGGGGCTTGCCGTAAAGCGAGGCGAACCGGTCAGGGTCGGCGAAGCGGAAGTCAGCCGAGAGGTCGACCGCGCGTACCTCGGCCCCCAGTACCTCGGCGCGCGACAGGAGGGTATCGAGCGTTGCCGCCGTGCTGCCGTGCGGCGTTGCCGCGAAGATGCCGAGCCTGCCTCCCGGCTCGAGTCGCTCGGTCACCTCGGCGATATCGAGGAACTGCAACTCGGCGGCTGCGGTGCCTGTGAGGTGAGGGAACACGCGGCCCACGGTCTCGCCGACGTGACCCGCCGACCCAACCGCGGCCACGGTGAATGTGGGGTGAGCTGCGAGCAGTCGCAAAAGCTCACCTGCAACGTAACCGCTGCCACCGAGCACAACCACGGGAATCGTGCGGGAGTTGGAGGTATCTGCAAGGGTTGCCTTTGTCTGTCGTCCCCGCGAAAGCGGGGGCCCATTGCCGTCGGCACCAACTGGATTCCCGCCCTCGCGGGAATGACGGCCCCTGAATTTGCGGGGCGGTCTTGCCTGAGCCTCGTTACTCACTGGCATCTCCGGTTCCGGGAGCCATCACCCCGAGCCGTTCGAGGATGGCATCGGCGAGGCGTGTCGGCTCCGAACGCGCGTTGATCGCCGCGACCGACGTTTCGCGCTCGACGAGAAGCGTGCCCGCGATGTTGTCGGTGGCAGGCCCGGTCACGACCGATGCACCAACCTCGAAGCGCTCATGGAGGAGCCGCACCCCACCCCACGCCGCGACCGGATCGTTGGCCGCGAGCACCACCGCGCCGAACGAGGCTCTCAGCCCAGGGTCCCTCAAGATCGCGTCGACGCCGTAGAGCCCCAGCACCCCGTCTCCCAGCTCGAGGACGATGACGTCCGGCCGGTCCGCGGCAAGCCGTGTCAGGATGGTGCGGGCGACCCGCGCTGCCACCTCCGCAGTCGTCGTGACCACGCCGAGATCGGTGAAGATGAGCGTGCGCCGCGCCCCGGCATCCTCCATGGCGAGGATGTCGCGCCGCAGCGACACGCCGGTCGCCTTGCCGGCGGCCACCACCAGGCCGCGGTGGGCAAACGCCTGCACGAGCGCACACGCCGCTGCGGTCTTCCCCGCGTTCATGCACGTGCCTACGACTGCGACCACCGGCACCCCCGCGGTGTCGAGCGCATCGGAGACCGGAATGGCGCCCTGTGAGATGTGCGCGGGAAACCCGACCCGCTCGCCGAGCACCGGGAAGTGCAGCACCTGGCCCAGCACCTCACCGATGAACGGCTCGCCCAAATCGGGGTTGACCCCGTCGCACACGCCAATCACGCCGCCGATGTTAAGCAGGTTGAGACGATCGCCTACGGCCACGCTCTTGGGCAGGTGGCCGGAGTAGCCGAACAGCGCCTTGCGGTGGCCGAGCGCGCCGGCGACGACATCACCAGGCTTGACCATCGAAAACCGGCCCGACGGCAGCTCGAGCTGGTTGTAGGTGGTCTTGGCGCTGAGGATCTTAAGGACGACCACACCACCCTCGACCGCGGGGACCTCGCTGCCAACGGTCACCTCGCGGGAAAGCCGGCAGTTGGCGGCGACCGAGCCGATCTTGTCGAGCAGAATCCGCCTCACGGCTGGCCCCCGCCTGCTCGGGCGTGGAGCATACCGGGCAACGCAAGGATGCGGGCGAACCCTCGGGCGTCCGCGGCAGTCCACTCACCCGCCGCTTCGCCGTAAATACCGCGCGACGCAGCCTTGAGCGAGTAGGGCGAGCTGACCCCCTCGACGAACACGGCGCCGGGCCGCAGCAGCACACGGACCTCGCCGGTCACGCGCGCCTGGGAGCTTGCCAGCAGCGCCTCGATGTCGCGGCACACCGGGTCGAGCGACTGTCCCTCGTGCACGAGGTCGCCGTACACCGCCGCGACCTGCTCCTTGACCCGCTGCTGCCGGCCGGTGAGCGTCAGCTTCTCGAGCTCCCGGTGCGCAGCGATCAGGACGGCCGCGGCGGGCGCCTCGAACGCGACTCTCCCCTTGACGCCGAGGATGGTGTCGCCGAGGTGGATACCGCGGCCGACGCCGAAACCAGCCGCCATGGCGTTGAGCCGCTCAACGAGCTCCACGGGATCGAGCTCAGCGCCATCTAGTGAAACAGGCCGGCCGGCCGCGAAGCCGACAAGGTGCGACTCGGGAAGGCGCGGGTAGTCGAAGGCGCCGCGCGTGAGGATCCACGCCTCTTCAGGCAGAGACTCGACCGTGTCGGTCGTCTCTCGGCCACCGATCGTGCACCCCCACAGGCCGGTGTTGACCGAGTACCCAGCGCGCTCGGATGGCCACTCGACACCACGCTGGCGTAGCCACTCGACTTCGTCGGCGCGGCTCAGACCCTCGTCGCGGATCGGTGCGAGGATCTCCAGCTCCGGCGCCAGGGTGCGCAGCGCCACCTCAAAGCGGATCTGGTCGTTCCCGGCAGCCGTGCTTCCATGCGCCACCGCTCTCGCGCCGAGATCGCGCGCGACATCGGCGACGACCCGCGCCTGCAAGCCACGCTCGGCGCCGACGCAGAGCGGGTACATGCCGCCACGCAGGACATTGCCCATTAGAAGGAACGCAAGCGTCTCCGCGAAGAACCGCTGGCGCGCTTCCACCAGTCGGTGCTCGGCCGCTCCCAACGCCAGCGCCGCCGACCGCAGCCGCGCGCGATCGGCGCCGGTCAGTCCCCCCGTGTCGACGGTGACGGTGACCACCGGCACGCCATACCTCTCCTTGAGCCAGCCGACGCAAAAGGAGGTGTCGAGCCCGCCCGAGAACGCAAGCACGATTGGCTCAGGCATGCATCACCTCCTTGCGGATCTGAGCGAGGTGCGCCTCGAGCCGCGCCTGCTGGCGCCGTCCCGCGGTGGCGACGAAGAACGTGTCGTCGCCGGCCACCGTGCCGATCACCTCCAGCCACCCGGCTTGGTCAAGGGCGAGCGCCGCCGACGACGCAAGCCCCGGCGGCGTCTTCACCACCAGCAGATGCGGCCCGGTTGCGACCCACGACAGCAGGAACGCGGCGATCTCGGCGAGCCGCGTGCCGTGCCACGACTTGCCCGCGAGCGCCGCAGCCGGCAAGTAGCGGCCGTCCACCCGTGCCGCGCCGATCTCCTGGAGGTCACGCGACACCGACGATTGCGTCACGGCGAAGCCGCGAAGGGCCAGGCGTTCCACCAAGTCGCTCTGCTGGTGGATCGTCTCTTGCCCGAGGATCTCCTCGATCGCCTCTCGCCGCATCCGCCAGCCTTCTCCCTTCCTCGGCATTCCCGCCTCCGTGGTTTGGCGCCCCGGTCGCGTGGGCGCCAACCAGAATGCGCAACATGTTATTTCTATGCGCATTGAAATGCAAGTCAAGTCCGCTTTCCACGCCTCCAGTGAACAGCAAGACAGGGCGTGAAAGCATGGCGCGTGGCCCACGCCGGGACGACTAGAGCAGGACGCGGACGGGGGGCGTGTAGCCGCGCCGCCCGGATTGGGCCGGATGCAAGGAAGGCAAGCCACCCGCCGCGGAGTGTGGCTGGAGGCCACATGAGCAGGCGAGGCGGTGAGCCTGACGCCGCAGACGGTCCGAGACTGGCGTCGCCCAGATGGGGGTCACCACTTCATCTTGGTGCGCAACGCTTCGATCTGGCCCACGTGGTTGGCGCCGTGGTGGACGTACGAGGCGAGGATATCGTCCAGCGTCATGTCACCGTGCTCGGGGTGGTAGGCGCGGCGGCCCCACGCCTGCGCCGGCAGCGAGCGCAGGAACGCGGCCCACCGCTCGTGCAGGGCGCGCAGGAGGGCAAGCGAGGGAGCCACGGGGAGCTTGACATCGGCGAGGCGGCTCCACGCGTCCTGGTCGTAGGGCTTGAGCGTGGGATGCTCCTCGGTGAACGCGAGCTTCATGCGGACGTACGCGTTCATGTGCGAGTCGGGCAGGTGATGCACCACCTGCCGCACCGTCCAGCCGCCCTCGCGGTACGGGGTGTCGAGCTGCTCCTCGGACAGGTCACGGACCGCCAGCTCCACGGCGGCCGGCAAGTCGGCGATTGCCTGGATCTGCTCTCGGCGCTGCGTATCGGTGAGCATCGGCACCCTCCCGGTTGGGACCACGTCTCAACCGGATTATACCCGATCGTGAGGCCTAGGTGGCGGCCTCAAGTCGGCCGAAGTAAACCACGGTGTCGTACTCGAAGACGACCACGCCCGCGCTGTTGTGAGCGTCGAAGATGGCATGCAACTCCGCCAGCATCGGCGTGTGGTTCGGCTGGTCGGAAGCGGGCGCATAGGAGGACGATTCGAGGCGTCCGCGGGCTGCCTCGAAGCTCAGCCGCTGCTCCGTCGGGAAGCTCGCCCTGGTGCATACGCTCGGCGCAAAGAAAGATGCGACCACCTCGTCGGTCACCCGTTCGTGGTCCACCTCAGCGTAGTCGACAGACCAGCGCTGGAGCAGCCGCTCATATGCATCGAGGAACGGGGAGCCAGACTTCCGGCGCTTGTTCCATACCAACACGACCCATCCGTCGGGCTTGAGGATGCGGGAAAACTCCGCGCGACACCCCGGCCGGTCGAACCAGTGGAACGCCTGCCCGGCGGCAACGAAGTCCACGCTCGCAGCGGCCAGCGTGGTGGCTTCCGCGCGCCCGTCGACACTGACAAACTGCGTGTAGCCGACCAGCACCCGTTCGCCCGCCTCGCGCATCTCCCGGTTTGGCTCGACGCCGTACACGAGGCAGCCGCGCCGCAGGAACAGTTCTGCAAGCAGACCGGTCCCCGACCCCAAGTCCGCAACGACCGAGGAAGGAGTGAGGGCACAGCGCTGCTCGAGAAGTACCCGCACCGCGTCCGGGTAGCCAGGGCGATAGCGGACGTAGTTCTCCACGCGGTTCGAAAAGCGCCGCGTTGCGTCGTTACGCACCATGGCCCGAGATCGTAGCGCACTCGAACCGCGTGGTGCGTCGGGCAGCCCGCCGATTCCACGCGGCGCAGTCCGCGGATCTCCGACCCATGGCCGCAGGGAGGCCCGATCCAGGCGGAGATCAGGTCTCGACCACCGTGAAGATCTCGCGGTATCCGTTCTCCACCAGCGGGATGAACTTCTGGTACCACTCCTCCCACTTCTTGTTGCTGAAGCCTTTCGCCTGCGATGCCTCGAACTCCGCGAGGTTGGCAAAGCTGTTCTCGAGCACGAGCGTGTAGAAGCGCCCGGTCACGTCGGCGAGCACGCGGTCCGGGTTGAAACCCGCCGACTTGCCGAGCTTGAACGCCTGCTTCATCCAGGCCTTCGCCTCCTTGGCCTTGCCGAACTTGAGGTGGAACACGTTGCGCACGACGATCATGGTGATCCTCCTTTGCTTGCCGGATGCAACCGGCGGCGCGTGCCGCGAATTTCAGCGGCGGGCCGCTACCCGTTTGCCGCTAGGACCACCGCCAGCGGATCGCTCGCCGCCGGCTCGAAGCGCCCGAAGCGCACCGCCAGCGACGGCAGTACAAGGAGGTTGAGCGCCGTCGAGGTAACCAGCCCGCCGAGAATCACGAGCGCCATCGGCCCCTCGATCTCTCGCCCAGGCGCCTCGCCGCCCAGCGCGAGGGGCAGCAGCCCTCCGCCGGTGACGAGCGCCGTCATCAAGATCGGTGCGAGCCGCTCCTGCGCTCCCCGCAGCGCGGCCTCAAGCCCCCACGTCTCGCCCTCCACGGCCACGAGATGTTCGAAATGCGAGATCAGCATGATCGAGTTGCGCAGGGTGATGCCGAACAACGTCACGAACCCGACCAGCGAGCCGATCGACAGCTCGCCCCCCGACGCCAGCACGACGGCCACGCCACCGACCAGCGCAAACGGCAGGTTGGCGAGCACGAGCAGCAGGTTGCGCGCGCGCCCCACCACGAGCGTGAGGAGGAGGAGGATGCCCACGCCCGCGATCGCCGCGTGAACGAGAAGATCACGGCGCGAGCGGGCCTGCTCGGCGGCCGACCCCGCGAACTGGACGTAGGTCCCGCCGGGCAATTCCACCGCGGCAGCGATGCGCCGCCTCGCCTCGCTGACGAACGCTGCGACGCTGCGCCCAGCCACGCTGCAGGTGACCGCTTGCACCCTCCGCGCTCCGTCGTGGAGCACCGCGTATCGCCCCGTGCTCTCGAACACGTCGGCCACCTGCGCAAGCGGAACGTACGTGCCCGCGGGGTTGCGCAGCGGCAGCGACGCCACGGCCTCGACGCGGCGACGAATTGCTGGGTCAAGGATGACCGACGCGGACACGACGCGGTTCCCGTCGAACACCTGGCCGACGACCTCGCCCTGATACGCCGTTCGCACCGCCTCGATCACCTCGACCGGCGTGAGCCCCCAGCGGCGCAGATCCGTGCGGCGCACTCGCACCGTCACCTGCGGGCTGCCCACGGGCGAGGCCACCGCCACGTCCACCGCGCCCGCTACCTTCGCAAGGGCCGTCGCGACCTCCTGTGCCTTTGCCTCGAGGGTGCCGAGGTCGGGGCCGAACAGCTTCACCGCGACCGGGGCGGCGTACCCGGATAGCGTTTCCTCGACCCGCTCGGTGAGAAACGTGTTGACCGCGAAGGTAGCGCCGGGAACCTGCGCGAGCGATGCACGGATGGCTGATTCGGCGCGCTCGCTCTCCTCCCCGCCGAGCGGTTTGAGGTCCACCTCGAACTCGCTCGAGTGGGTACCCAGGATGTCGTCGGCCGCCTCCGCCCGCCCTGCACGTTGCGCGACCGAGCGCACAAACGGCAGCTTGAGGAGCTCCGCCGTGACCGCCCCTCCGAGCCGCAGCGACTCGTCGAGTGAGGTGCCTGGCACTCCGGTCATGTGGACGATGAAGTGCCCCTCCTTGAGCTCGGGCACAAAGCTCCCTTCTAGGAACGGCAACGTCGCGAGCGCGCCGAGGGTGAGCAACGCGACCCCCGCCATCACGACGAGCGGCCGCTTCTCGACCCACAGCAGCACCGGCCGGTAGCGGAGCTTGAGCCAACGCGGCAACGGCGGCTCCGCCCTACTCCCCGCCTGGTGGACCAGCAACACCGCGCACATCGCGGGCGTCACGGTAAGGGCCACCGCGAGCGAGGCGAGGATGGCCAACACGTAGGCGAGGCCCAGGGGAGCGAACAGGCGGCCCGCCACGCCGGTCATAGTGAGGATAGGCACGAAGACGAGGATCACCGCGAGGGTGGCGTACACGACCGCGCCACGCACCTCGATCGAAGCGTCGAGCACGACCCGCAACGCCGGCAATGGCGCCTCGCGCGCGCGGTTGGCGCGTAGCCTGCGGAGGATGTTCTCAACATCAATCACCGCGTCGTCCACCACCTCGCCGATCGCGATCGCGAGGCCGCCCAACGTCATCGTGTTGAGCGAAACCCCGGCGCGCTCCAGCACCGTTATCGCGGCGAGCAGCGAGAGCGGAATCGCGGTGCATGAGATCGCGGCAGTGCGCAAGTCGAAGAGAAACAGCGCCAGCACCACGACAACCAGCAGGCCCCCGAGCAGCAACGCCGATCGCACGTTGTCGGTCGCGGTGGTGATGAACTTCGCCGGCCGGTGGACGTTGGCGTCGAGCTCGATGCCCTGCGCTTGAAGCACCGGACGGAGCTCGGCGAGAGCGTGGTCCACCTCGCGGGTGACCGCGAGCGTGTTGGCGCCGTACTGCGCCGAGACCTCCAGGATCACGCCGGGCTTGCCCATGATGGTCGCCGCGCCGATCGGCGGCTCGGGCGCATCCACCACGGTCGCCACTTCGCCGAGCGTGACGGCCGCGCCCGCGTGGAACGCGACCACGGTGCGAGCGAGCTGCTCCGCGGTGAGCGCCTGCGCCTCGGTCGTCACCGCGAGGCGCTGGTTGGCGGTGTCGATCACGCCTGCGCCGCGCACGCCGGTGGCGCGCCGCGCGGCGGCCACCACATCATCCAGGCCCAGCCCGTGGCGGATCAGCAGATCCGGTGTCACCTGGACCTGCAACTGCCGCACCTCGCCGCCGAAGATCGAAACCTTGGCCACCCCCGGCACCGCGAGGAGACGGGGCCGGATCGTCCAGTCTGCAACCGTCCGCATGTCCATCAGGCCGCGTGATCGCGAGGTGATCCCCAGCGCCATCACCGTGCTGGTGGACGAGGTCAACGGCGTCATCTCGGGCGCCGCCACTCCGGCGGGAAGGTCGCCGGCCACCGTGGTGAGCCGCTCAGCGATGGACTGCCGATCACGGAAGATCTCGCTGCCCGGGCCGAAGGTCACGGTGATCACCGACAGCCCCTGAATCGAGCCGGAGCGCAAAGCATCGATGCCGGGAAGGCCGCCTAGGGCGTTCTCGATCGGCTGCGTAACGAGCGCCTCGACCTGCTCGGGCGCGAGGCCCGGCGCCTCCGTTTGGATCACGACCTGCGGCAACGCGAACTCGGGGAAGACGTCGTAGTACGCCTGGGCCAGCGAGTAGAGCCCGTAGCCGACGAGCACCGCCGCGAGTGCGATGACAATGCCGCGGAAGCGCAGCGAGAAGCGGACGATCGCTGCAAGCATCCGAGGCTATCCCTCCATCTTGCCGACCGCCTCGCGGTCCTCCTCCGCGAGTACCGCCTGGGCCCCGCGCACGACGACACGGTCGCCAGCGGTGAAACCGGACGCGACGAAGAAACCATCGACCCCCGGCGCGTCGGTAGCGACCTCGCGGCGAACCAAGCCCCCACCCGTGCGCTCCAGATACGCCCAGGCTCGGCCCTGCCACCAAACCACCGCGGAGACCGGGACGGTGACCCCTTGATGCGACTCCCCGACCGGCACGAACGCCTCAACGCCCGTCCCCGGCACGAGCGCTGGTCCAGCCACAGTGACCACCAGCATGCTCACGCCTTGGAGCTGCGGGTCCGTGCGCGGGGCAGCCGAGACCACCGCAGCGTCCACCAGGTCCGTGCCCGCACCCCGCACCTGGACGGTCGCCGGCAGTCCGGCGAGGTGGGTCGCAGCCGGCAGCGTCACCTGGACGAGCATGTTGCGGCGCGCCAGCAGCGCATCGAGCTCCCCACTGCCGCGCGCGATCCATCCCGCGACCACGGGGCCCCAGCGCTGGAGCGTGGCCGCACGCTGTACCGCGAGCGCCTGTTCTGCCGCCCGCGCCTCGGCCTCGTCTCCCTGCCACGCCGCCTCCGCGGTCTCGAACGCCTTGTCCGACGCGTTTCGCTCCTGGGCCCGCAACGCGGCAACGCGGTCGCGCTCCGCCCGCGAGGCGGCGAGCGCCGCCCGAGCACGGTCGAGCCGCGCCTGCGCCTGTTCCGTGGCTCCACGCAGATCGACCAGCTCAATAGCGTCGAGGGCGCGGCCGTAGGCCTGCACCGTCGCCTGATGCGAGGATGCCGCGAGCGTCTCAATCAGGATGCCCGCTCGCGCCCGGGCGCCCTCGTCGAGCGTCACGACCCGCTCGCCGTTGACGACCGCCACCCTCGGTGGGGCGGTGATCGGCTTGTCCTCCTCGTCCTTGTCGCCGCCGCCGCAAGATACCGCCAGTAACGTCACGACCGCGGCGAGCGCGCCCATCGCGAGCGCCCGCCCCGCTAACCAACTCGCCCCCCGTCGTTTCACCGCACGCCCTCCTCGATCGGGTCTCGGCCATCCTGCACCCGCCGAGCACCACGGTCAAGGAACCAAGTCCTCGCCGCAGGCGATCGGTCTTTCGCACGGTCGCGGCTGGAAGCCGCTCCCACTGACGGACACAACTCCCACTGAGGGCCGAAGGCAGGGCCGAGGCTCACGGCGGGTAGCCGCGTAGCCGCCGTTGGGCCTATCACAAGGCGCGCGATTCGCGGCCGAGCGCGGCTGCGCCACGGAGAGGAATGAATACGACGTGGGGCGGGCTCCCCCACCCGCATCGTTTGTAGGGGCGACCTGCCGGGTCGCCCGGGGCGAGGCGGCGCCTCGCCCCTACACCGACAACACCGCAGATGCTCCGAGACTGGCCACGCACTGACACCGGAGATGGTCCGCTATCGGCGGCGCACCGACGTGGCGGCGCCTCAGCGCCTTCTTTGCGAGAGGAAGGCGTATCCGAGCAGTCGGTACAGGAGCTTCGCCGCCAGAAAATCCGGTGCGACGAGGCCCGAGATTGGCGCCAGCTCGACGACATCGAAACCAACGATGCGTCGCGTCTGCGCCACCGCGCGCAGCACCGCGAGCGTGCGGTACCAGTCGAAGCCGCCCGGCTCCGGTGTCCCGGTCGCGGGCATGATCGCGGGATCGAGCACGTCGAGATCAACGGTGACGTAGACCTCCTCGGGCAACGCTGCGATGACGCGGTCGACCCAGCGTTCCACCGGCTCACCCACTGCCTCGGCTGCGAACACCGTGCAGATCTCGTGCTCCCGGATCAGCGCGTCTTCTTCGCCGGTGAGCGACCGGACCCCCACCTGAGCCAACGACACGCCGTCGTCGAGCACGCGGTGCATCACGCAGGCGTGGTTGTGAGGCGAGCCCTCGAAGGTATCGCGCAAATCAGCGTGGGCGTCGAGCTGGAGCACGCCGAGGCCGGGATGGCTCGCGCGCACGGCGCGCACCAGCGGTGCGGTGATCGAGTGCTCGCCACCAAGGCCAACGAGAAAGCGTCCCGCGCCGACGACCTCGCGCGCGATCCGCTCGATGCGAGCGAGGCTCGCCGCCGGACCGGAGGTATCCGGCACGACCGCGGGTAGCGTCTCGATGCCGACCTCTTGCCAGGTCTCGGCGTGCAGCTCCTCGTCCCAGGTTTCGAGGTGCGTCGAGGCCTCGAGGATCGCAAGCGGGCCGCGGCGCGCGCCCGGCTGGTACGAGGTCGTGAGATCGTACGGTATCGGCAAGATCGCGGCGCGGGGCTCGCCCGCCGGTTTCTGCTCGGGCGGGATGCCAAGAAAGTCCTGGTACGGCGCGTAACGCTCTTCGCTCATTTCCGCTTCCGCCCGGTGTGCCGTGCGGGTTTCGGCGCGCGAGGCTCGGCACCGCTGGACCGGGCGCGATAGTCGGCGCGCAACCGCCCGAGCAACTTCTCGCGCCGGTCGTAGAGGCGCTTGAGGGGGCGCGGCGCCCGCTTCGCGAGCGCGTACGAGGTCAGCAGCGGCAACGCGATCGTCGAGTCCGTGTAGACGACCACGGCGCTCGGCAACTGCTCCGGATCGATCTTGCCCCACGACACCGCCTCGGCGGGGGTCGCGCCCGAGAGACCGCCGGTGTCGGGGCGCGCGTCGGTGACCTGCAGGAAGTAGTCGTGGCCCTTCTCCGGCAAGCCAAGCACCTCCTGGATCTGCGGCTCGGTCTGGAGCAGGAAGTTCTTCGGGCTGCCGCCGCCGAAGACCACGACCGCGCTCTTTCCTCCGGCGTGTTTGGTGTCGTAGACGATGGCGGCGGTCTCGTTGACGTCGAGGTTGGGATCGATGGTGAGCTTGGAACCGGAAAGCGCCATCGCCGCGACGTTCATGCCGATCGAGGAATCACCCGGCGAGGAGGTGTACACCGGCACTCCGGCCCGGTAGCACGCGGCGAGCAGCGAGTGGCCCTCGGTGCCCAGCACTTGCTCCCGCTCCGCGACGTACCGGCCGAGCCGGTGGTGGAACTCGGCGGACGACATCGGTCGGCCGAACTCCGGCGCCGCGATCACCTCGCGCACGAACGCGTCGGTGTCGAGCAGCACCTCGTAGGCGAAGAAGATGTCGTAGATGCGGATCACCCCTTCGCGCCGCAGCTCCACGTCCGAGACGAACGGCGAGCCGTGGAGCATCTGCATGCCGAGGCCAAAGTGCATGTCGTGGTAGAGGTTCGCGCCGGTGGAAACGATCCAGTCGATAAACCCCGCCTCGACGAGCGGGATCAGACAGGAAATCGCGTAACCGCCGGGGCTCAACGCGCCGGTG
Source organism: Thermoanaerobaculales bacterium (assembly GCA_044447965.1). Lineage (GTDB taxonomy): Bacteria > Acidobacteriota > Thermoanaerobaculia > Thermoanaerobaculales > Thermoanaerobaculaceae > DATIYW01. Next base: position 43,287 of record JBIOGJ010000009.1, read on the forward strand.
AGCGAGACCGCCACCGTCACGTTTTCCGCGAGCATCTTCTCGGCGAACAGACGTGCCCCTTCACGCAGCCGCGCCGCGTTGTAGGCGGTGAAGGCGCCCTCGATGAGTTCCGCGCCAGTCATGTCGCCACGCACCCGCGACGGCATGATCCGCGCGCCGCGCAGGTACTCGCTCTTCCGCTTGGCCATCGTCCTCGCCTCAGTCGAAAAGCAGCATCGCCGCCGCCACCACCGTGGTCCAGTGGCCGCGGCGGCCCACCACCGCGGATTGCGTCACGTTGCGGGTGGTGACGATCTTGTTGGAGATCTTCCAGATCTGCCGCTTCTCGTCCCACGACTGGTCCTCGTCGAACTCCACGCCGATCGTCGAGGCGAGCATCGAGGCGGCGAGGTCCTCCGCGTAGTCCCCCGCTTCCTTGCCAGTCTGACCATACGAATGGTGCTCCGAGAGGTAGCCGAACATGCGTCGGTCGCGCGGCACGGCTACGCCCACCGAAGCGGCGATCATGCGGTGAGGTTCATCCGACTCCGCGCGGCTCATCACCACGAACGCGATCTGTCCCGGTTCGAGATACTCCTCGCCTCGGGCGCGAGTGATGATCTTGCATCCCGGCGGGTAGATGGACGACACCGAAACGAGGTTCAATGCAGCGAGGCCTGAGTCGCGCAGCGCCAGCTCGAACGACTGCAGCTTCTCGCGATGGACCCCCACCCCGTTGGTGAGGTAGAGCCGCTTCGGCACGAGGTTCAACGGCATCCTGATTTCCTCCTCACTCGAGACTCAAGACCGCCCCCGTGCGACACCGTGGGCGTGCGGAGCGTAGTGGCAAAACGCGCCGGCATCAAGAGCCACGTGGATCAAGCCTCGGGCGCCGGATGGTGTGGTCTGCTCCCCGCGCTCGCCGCGGCCGAGCGCTGCGCCTGCGATGCGAGCACCATCCCGTCGCAACCTGCGCTCACGTGACCTTCGCCGGCGAGCGGAAATCGGGGCGGTCCCACGCGCGCCGCTCCATCACCTGGGCGAGGCGTTCGACGGCATCCCAGGCGTCCACGAAACGGAGGTAGGCCGGGGCAAATCCGAACCGCACCATGTCCGGGGCGCGGAAGTCGCCGATCACGCCCGAGTGAATCAGCGCTTGCTTGATCGCGTAGCCCTGGGGATGGCGGTAGGAAACGTGCGAACCTCGCCGAGCGAGGTCGCGCGGCGAAGCGAGTTCGAACCCGTGCGGAGCGCACCGCTCGGCCATGCGCTCGATAAACAGCTCGGAGAGGGCCAGTGATTTCCCCCGCAGCCGTTCGACCCCGGCCCGCACGATCGTCTCCACGCCGCAGGCGAGCGCCGTCATGCTCAGGATCGGCGGCGTGCCCACGAGCGCTCGGGCGATCCCTGCGGCCGGGCGGTATTCGGGGCCGAACTCGAACGGCGCGGCATGCCCCGTCCAGCCGGAGAGCGGCTGCCGGAACTCCTCGTGCAGGCGGTGCGCGACGAACACGTACGCGGGGGCGCCGGGACCGCCGTTGAGGTACTTGTAGCCGCACCCCACCGCGAGGTCCACCTCACACGCGTCGAGCGCAAGGGGGACCGCGCCGGCGCTGTGCGAGAGGTCCCAGAGCGCCAGCGCTCCCGCGCGGTGCGCCAAAGCCGTCAGCGCGGCCATGTCGTGCATCTCCCCGGTGCGGAAATCAACATGGGTCAGCGCCAGCACCGCGACTCGCGCATCGAGCGCACCGACGAGATCGCTCCGCTCGACCACGCGCACCTCGACTCGCCCGCCAAGCAAGTCGGCGAGCCCCGCGGCGACGTAGAGATCGGTGGGAAAGTTCTCGCGCTCGGTGAGGATCACCATCCGCCCTGGGCGCATCCGGAGCGCGGCCGCCATCAGCTTGAACAGGTTGACCGAGGTCGAGTCGGTCACCGCAACCTCGCCGGGCAGCGCGCCGAGGATGCCGGCGATGGCGTTGCCAACGCGCAACGGCAGGTCGATCCAACCGTGCTCGGTCCAGCCCCGGACGAGGACACCGCCCCATTCCTGGACGGCGACCTCAGCGAGGCGAGACGGCGTGGCCCGCGGCAACGCCCCGAGCGAGTTGCCGTCGAGGTAGATCACGCCCTCGGGAAGGATGAAGTCGTCCCGGATCGCGGCGAGTGGATCTTCGCGGTCGAGTGCCTCGGCTTGTTCCCGCGTCGCGGCTGGAGCCATAGGTGGCATTGTCCCATGCTCGGTCGCGCCGCGTCTGGGCAGCGTGGCGTTATGATCCCCGCCGGTGGTGTACGGGGGCCGGCATGGAAAGCGCGATCGCGAAGGCACTCAAGGCGCAGCACGAACCGGTTGGGATCGTCTTTTCCGACGAGCTGCCAAAGGGCGCGGTCCAGTTCGCCGAGGGGAAATGGGGCTGCGTGATGTGGCTGCTACTCGCCGCCGCCGCCAAGGGCAAGCCCGCGGCCGCCGACCGCAAGACCTTCGGCTGCCTCGGCGGCGGAGCCGGGCTAGGCTTCGGCAACCCCTATCTCGAATGGCCGGGCGGAATCGAATGCTTCTACGACTTCCTCTCGACCGGCAACGGACCGCAGCAGGAGGGCGGCGCCGCCCAGCGCGACGCTTCGGCGTGGCTGCGGCGCTCCGCCTCGCGCGACTTCGAGCTAGGAGAGCGTTACGTAAAGACACCGGCGCAGGTCGAGAAGTTCGTGGCCAATCTGCCGCTGACCGACGTGCCAACGCGATACGTCGTGCTCAAGCCGCTCTCCCAGGTGCGCGCGGATGAGAGACCGGAGGTTGTGGTTTTCCTCGTCGACCCCGATCGCCTCTCGGCGCTTGTCGTGCTCGCCAACTACGGGCGCGAGTCAAACGAAAACGTGATCGTTCCCTGGGGCGCCGGCTGCCAGACCATCGGGATCTTTGCGTATCGGGAAGCGCGCTCGGACCGCCCGCGCGCGGTCGTCGGGCTCACGGACCTCTCCGCCCGGCTGCAGGTGGCCCGCCAGCTCGGGCACGACCTCATGACCTTCACGGTGCCCTTCGCGATGTTCGAGGAAATGGACGCCAACGTCCCCGGCAGCTTCCTCGAGCGCGACACCTGGAACGAACTGCTCGAGGCACGGGACGGATAGCGTCCGCCTACGCCCGCCGTTTTCGTAGGGGCGAGGCGGCGCCTCGCCCCTACGTCAAGAACGCCCCAAGGGGCCCGGCACCGATGGAGCGCTCTGACGCCGCAGATGGCCCAATATCGGCGGCGCACTCAGATGTCGAAGAAGGTCCGATACAGGCGTCACCTAGACCCGGCGGGGGTAGACGGGGGCGCCCGAGATGAGGCCAACCGCCTCGTGCGGTGACTCGACGCGCCAGCGGTCGAGGATGGTCTGCACATCGGGCACGGGATGGAGGCCGAGGCGCTCGGCCAATGGCAGTGGCAGTTCCGTCTTCGCCAACACGCGGAAGCGCGCGGTCTTCTCCACCAGGCGCAGGGTGGTCTGACCGTACTGCACGTACTTCTCGACCAGCTTGGCGACGATCGCCTCGGGCCAGGGATCGGCGAGGAACGGCTCCATCTCCGGCGAGCCCGCGCCGCCGTCACACGCCGCGAGGAACAGCACCTCGGCGCCGGTCGCGGCGAAGCGGCACGCGGCGTCGAGCGCCTTGTGCGCCTGGATCAGCGTGTGGTCGGTGGGGAACCCGCCCGCGCTCGCAACGACCTTGCCAAATGGCCCGCCGGCCACCTCGAACCACTCCCGCGCCTTGGCACAGGCCGAACGGAACGTGGCCTCCAGGGGGCCGCCGATCGCCCACGCGGGCTTGCCGTCCTCCCCGGGGACCATGAGCAATGTGAAGTCGAAGGGCCGCAACGACGCTGCGGCGGCGATCTCCTCGGCCACCGGATTGCCTGCCAGCAGGCCGGGCTCGCAGCCGGGATGCCGGCGCGGTGGGTGGCTGCCGAGGTCAATCACCTTGGCGTGGTTGGCCTGGGTTTCCGCATAGCCAGCGACGCCCGGGAAGAGCATCTTGGGTCCGCCGCCAAAACCAGCGAAGTAATGGTGCTGAACCGCTGAGACCGCAACCAGCAGATCGGCCTCGACCGCGAAGCGGTTGAGCCGCACCGGCACACCGGAAGGTAGCGCGCCCACCTGCACCAGGCTTGCCTCGTCGTGAGCGTCGTGCTGAGCCAGCTTCGTCCCTGCGGGGAGATCCCCGACCAGCGCTGCAAGCCCAGGCGCGTCCACGCACGGGTGCGTGCCGCAGGCCACCAGGACGGTGATCGCCTTTTCCTCGACGCCTGCCCCGATGACACGCTCGAGTACCGCTGGCAGCACCTCGGGAAGCGCCGCCTTTCGGGTAACGTCCGGCACGAGGACGGTGACGCGTCTCTTGCCACGGGCCAGCTCCGCAAGCGGCGGGCCTGCCACCGGGCGATCAAGTGCGAGGGCCGCAAGCTGGCCCGGGGATGCGGCGTGGCGGGGCGTGGCGGGGCGCAGTTCCTGGCAGTGGAGGCCACGCAGGTCCACGACGACGGTCGAGCGCCCGTATGGAAGCCTGAGAATCACCCAGCTACTTTACCGCGAAAACCGAGGTCGGCTTCTCCCAAGACGCGGCGAATGCGGCGGCCCTGGGAAGCCCGCCCTGCGTTGGCCCAGGGCCAACCGCACATCTGACGGCGAACCCACGACACACGATCTCGGCGTTGGCGTACCAAGCGTGGGACGGTGGGTCGCGGGGCCGCTATCCTGACTGTCAGTCGATCGCGGGACAAGCGGCGGTATCGGCCCGCGGCGCCACGGGTGGCGCGGCGATCTCGGTCCGCGACGCAGGCGATGGAGCAGCGATCTCGGCCTTCGCCCGCACGATGAAGCGCTGCGGCGCCGACCCGACGTAGTCGAACGGGAAGCAGGTCACGAGGGTGAGGACTCGCCCAGCCGAGGGACGGAGCACCGAGACGTCCTCGGGGCTCACCACCCAGGTCCGTTCGACGCGGTAGCGGGAAGCTCCGGTCGCCGAGGTGATCGTGATCTCGTCACCGATGCGGATATGACGCAGGCCCCAAAAGTGTGAGGTGCGATGGGCGGCAAGCGCCATGTTGCCGTTCTGGCTCGGCAGGGGCGTCTCGGGGAAGTGCCCAACGGCGCGGCGGATCGTCTTGTAGTCCACTCCCTCGAGAATCGGCGCCGAGATGCCGACACGGGGGATCTCGATGCGCGCGATCGCCGCGTCCGCGCTCCCGACCGGCTGGTAGCGCGGCACATCCTGCTCGCGTCCATCGGTGACGGATGCCGACGTGGCCGGAGTAACGGCGGAAGCGGTTGCGGCGGAGAATGCGAGGACTAACCCGGCGGGCAGTGCGGTACGGTACGACAGCCCCAATCTTCTTGCTGCAATCACTGCGTCCCCCCAAAATCGAACTGCGCCATCAGGGGTGCCGCCAAGTGATCGAGACATTCGAACTGTCGCGCCAGCGCCCCCCGCGCCGGGCACAGATTCTATCACGGGAGGCGTGCAAAGATATGTGTCTGGGCGGCGCCGCGGCGGGCGGGGCGCCCGCCCCACATCAATCCTTGTCGCGCAGGCCACATCAATTCGTGTGGCGCAGGCGCCCTCGCCCGCGGGGCGCCCTTCGGTGTGGAAAGCCCACAAGTACCCTACTTGACGCCGGCACCGGGCTGGACCTCGCGATCGGGTCCGAGCAGCACCGGCGAGCCATCCGGCAATGTGGCGGCGAGCAGCATGCCTCGCGACTCCACGCCCATCAGCACCGCCGGCTTGAGGTTGGCCACGACCACGATGCGCCGGCCGACGAGCTGCTCGGGAGCGTACTGCGCGCCGATGCCGGCGACGATCTGGCGCAGCGCCGGCTCGCCGAGGTCCACTTCCATCCGCACCAGCTTCTTCGATTTCGGGACGCGCTCGGCGAGCTTGATCTCGCCCACCACGAGCTTGACCCGGGCAAACTCTTCGATGCCGACTTGGGCCATCTCGGCTGGTACTGGCGCGGGGACTGCCGACGACCCGGCAGGAGCCGTCGCGACCGGGGCGGGAGCCGACGAGATTCCGGCTGCCGGCGCGGGCACCTGTGAGGGAGTGGGAGCTGCGGGTTTGGATTCGTCCACCTTGACCTCCGCGAAAAACTCTGCAACGTCGGCGCGGGGGAACAACGTGCCTTCCTCGCCGAGCTTGGCGCCGGTGGGGAGCAGACCCCAGCGCAGCACCTTGTCGGTGGCGGGCTCGTCGCTGGCGCCCAGTTGCGCGACCAGCCGCGCTGCGCTGGCCGGCATTGCGGGCGAGACCATGACCGCGGCGAGGCGCAGCGCCTCCAGGCAGTTGTACAGAACGTGCTTGAGCCGTTCTGAGGTTGAGCCCTCTTCCTTGAAGATCACCCACGGTGCCTCTTCGTTGACGTAGCCGTCCACTGCCGCGAGCAGCTCCCACACCGCCTCGAGGGCGCGCTGGAACTCGTACGCATCCATCGCTTCGAGGTAGCGGCCGACCACCTCCTCGGCCTTGGCGCGCAGCGCGCTGTCGTCGCAGATTTCGGTTGGCGTCCGGCCGGCGAGGTAGCGGCGCGCCATGGCCAACACGCGCGAGGAAGCGTTGCCGAGGCCGTTCGCGAGGTCGGCGTTGTAGCGCGCGAGGAAGCCTTCGTCGGAGAAGCTCGCGTCGAGGCCGAACGTCATGTCGCGCAGGAGGAAGTAGCGCAGCGGATCGGCGCCGAAACGCTCGAGGAGGTAGTCGGGCCTCACCACGTTGCCGAGCGACTTCGACATCTTCTTCTCGTCGCGCAGCCACCAGCCGTGGCCGAACACCTGCTTGGGCAGCGGCAGCCCCGCAGACATCAGGAACGCCGGCCAGTAGACGCAGTGGAAGCGCAGGATGTCCTTGCCGACGAGGTGCAGGTCGGCAGGCCAGTAGCGCTTGTAGAGACCGTCGTCATCGCTGCCGTAGCCGAGCGCCGAGACGTAGTTGGTGAGCGCGTCGAGCCAGACGTAAACCACGTGCGCGGGGTCGTCAGGCCACGGAATCCCCCACTTGAGCGACACCCGCGAGATCGACAGGTCTTTGAGCCCCATCTCAACGAAGCGCACGACCTCGTTGTATCGGCTCTCGGGACGGATGAACTCCGGGTGCTCGCGGTAAAAGGCGAGGAGCTTGTCTTGGTAGGCGGAGAGGCGGAAGAAGTACGACTCCTCCTCCAGCCACTCGACGGGATGGCCCTGGTCCGGGCACTTCCCCTCGACGAGCTGCGTCTCCGGGTAATACGCCTCGCACCCCGCGCAGTACCAGCCGCCGTAGCTGCCCTTGTGAATGTCGCCCTTGGCGGCCATCAGGCGGATCAGCGCATGCACCCCCGCGTGGTGGCGCGCCTCGGTGGTGCGGATGAAGTCGTCATGGGTGATCTCGAGCGTCTTCCACAGCTCGTGGTAGCGACCCACCACGCGGTCGGCGAGCTTCTTGGGAGCAATACGCTTCTGCCGCGCCGCGCGGTCGATCTTCTGGCCGTGCTCGTCGGTGCCGGTCAAGAAACGGACGTCGAAGCCCCGCATGCGCTTGTAGCGCGCGATCGTGTCGGCAACGACGGTCGTGTAGATGTGCCCGATGTGGGGCAGGTCGTTGACGTAGTAGATCGGCGTTGTCAGGTAGAACGTCTCGCGTGACACGAGCTGAGCCGCCTCCAAGCGCGGAAGGATAGCACCGCGCTCATTCGGGACGCACCAAACCGAGGTCCGGAATCTACCTCACCAAAGGAGCGAGGTCACGTCGCGGACGATGGCTGAGGCAGAAGACTTGCGAACATGCGGCCTCGGCCGGCCAGGCGACAGCGAGAAGAGCCCCGCGCCGACGCTGCCCGCGTAGATCGTGCCGCTTGCCACGTCGAAGGCGATCGAAGAGGCCGCCACCCCGGTCATGCCTGTCCCCACCGGCGACCACGTCGTGCCATCGTCCAGGCTGCGCCACACGCCGTTCCCGGTGCCGAGGTAGATCGACCCGGGAGCCGTCGGGTCGACCACGAGCGCGCCGAAGTACGGACAAATGGTGTCTCCATAACCGGCGTAGGTGTAGCAGCCGATCTCGGCCGGGAGCGCGAGCTTGGACCACGTGAGGCCATGATCGTCGCTGCGGTAGAGCCCGTTACGGGGCGCCGCGGCGTAGAGGCGGCCGATGCGGGATGGGTCGGTGGCAAGGCTGCTGTACCATACGCTCTGGGGCACACCCACAGTGTTGTCCCAGTGCAGCCCGCCGTCGTGGCTGCGCTGGATGCCGATTGAAGCACACACGACGACCGAGGTCTCGTAAGGGTCGACCGCAACGGCCCGGCAGTTGGGCCACGACGTGGAACTCACGCGGCTCCAGGTGTTCGCACCGTCGCTGGTCTTGAAGACGCCCATTTCGGTCCCAGCGTACAGCGTGCTGGGGTTGTACGCGTCGATCGCCAGCGCGGGCGTCCAGAAGTTTCCCGAGCTTCGCGACCCCTGTTCGAGACCGCTCCGAGCCGGCACCCAGTGCTCTCCACCGTCCACGCTCTTGAACACTCCGGTGTAAGGCCCGGCCGCGTATATCGTCCGCGGCGACGCCGGGTCGACCACGATGCCGGTGACCCCCGGACAACACGACTCGCCGGCGATGGGCAGCAGTCCGTCGCCGGAGGGTGTCCAGGTCCCAGACCCCGGGTCATACGCAGTGATCCCCTCCTCGCCGATGCCCGCCAACACCACGGGCTTGGCACGGACCGCGACCGCGAGCACGGCCATACCACTGGCCACCAAACCCCGGTTCGACGGCGCCCAGTTCGCGCCCCCGTCTCGACTCACCGCGACACTGGCTCCACATGCCGCGAGCAGGCGCTCGGCGTCCGACGGATCACGGGTGACCTCCCGAATTCCAGCCAACTGAGGCCAGTACATACCGGTCCATGTTGCGCCGCCGTCGCGCGTCACGGCTACCACCTTGTCGGTTGCGATAACGAGGCGCGCGGGATCGGACGGATCGACGCTCACCGCGAGAACCGGATCCGGCTCGTTCGTCAGCACCTCCCAGGTTCTGCCGCCGTCCCTGCTTCGCCCCAGGACGTAGATAGGGAATGCCGACGGGCCCTGGCACCAGTTGCAGTAGCTCCCGGCATAGACCGTGTCGGCATCCCCAGGGTCGACGGCGACCACGGTCGCGGGTGAGATTGAGGTGCCGTTGAAGGTCTTCTCACTCCACGTCTCTCCGCCATCCCCGCTCTCGAACAAGCCCCAGCTCGCCCCGGCCCAGATCTCACCGGTGCGGCGATGGTTGACCGCCAGGGACAGTACCGCCTCACCGGCGGCCGGAGGCCCGCCCGGGGTGCTGCTCGACCATGTCTGCCCGAGGTCCTGGCTTCGGTACACCCTCGAACCTGCCGCGGCGAAGAGCATCGGCGGATTCGCGTCGTCGAGCGCGAGCGCGTTGATGCCCGGGCCGGCTGGGATCGCCGCGCCGCCGCTGCCGTTCGCACTGCGCCAGCTCGCCCCGCCGTCGTGGCTCGCGAATACGCGGCCATCCACCGTCCCGGCGAACACGCACTGGCCATCGCGCGGATGCACGGCCAGCGCCTGCACGCCGGGGCGCCCCATGCCGTTGCGCGCTGCAGTCCAAGTCGCGCCGCCATCGCGGCTGCGGAACACACCGTTGCCGCCCGTGCCCGCATAAACGGTCAGCGGGTCGCTCGGAGCGATCACCAACGCCTGCGCGCCGCCACCATCCGGCCCTCGCTCGACCCAGCCCGCCGCGAGCGCGAATCCGGGCGCCACGATCGCGAGGCACAGCGTGGCGCTGGCCGCGAGCAGTGCCACATGACGCGGCAAAGCGTCGCTCGAGTCTTGGCGGCACTGGTCGCCATCACGCCGGCTCATCGGGGTCTCCACTCTGCTACCAGCATGGCAAGTCCACGCTCCGTCTAATTGCCGCACCGCGCTGCGACCATTCAACATCACAATGGCTCCTCGTTGATCAATCCGCAAGGATTTCGCGTGATCCACGCCACACCCGGTTGCCCTTCTCTTGCCTGTCGCCTGAGGCCTGCCTCACTCCGCCGGCAGCAGGCCACGCTGGCGCAGGGATACGAACCCGCCGCGGCCGACCACCACGTGATCGAGCACCGCGATGCCGAGCAGTCGGCCCGCTTCCGCGAGCCGGCGCGTCAGCGAGGCGTCGTCCTCGCTCGGCGTCGGGTCGCCGGACGGATGCGTGTGCCAGAGGATCACGCCGTGCGCGTTGTCCACGATCGCGGCGTGGAACACCGCGGCAGGTTCGACCTCGGCATGGGCGCGCGCGCCGCGGTGCAGCTCGTGGACGCGCAGCAAGCGGTTGCGCGCGTCAAGCGTGAGCGCGCCGAACACCTCGACCCGCTCGTGCGACCAGGCGCGCAGGAGGTACTCGCCCACCGCCTCCGGCCGGTCGAGCAGCGGCAAGCCTTCGAGCTGCCGATACGCCAAGCGCCGGCCCAGCTCGAGTCCAGCCGCGAGGATAGTGGCCTTTGCCGCCCCAATCCCGGGGCGGCGCAGCACCTCGTGGAGATCCGAGGTGGCAAGCTTCTCCAGGCCCCCGGCCTCCTCGAGCCAGGCGCGGGCGAACTCGAGCACGTCAACGCCTTTGATGCCGGTGCGCAACAGGACCGCGATCAGCTCCGCGTCGGTGAGGGCTTCCGGGCCCAGCGCGAGGAGTTTCTCGCGCGGGCGCTCGCTGCGATCGAGCTCGCTCACACGCACGCGGGCCGCTCCGCCAGCATCGCGTCGAGCTGCGGCAGCAGCTCGCCCGCCGGACCGCGCAGGCTCACGTCCGCGAGGTCGGCCTTCGCGCTCGCCTCCGGGTTCACTTCGATCACCTTGGCGCCGCGCGCGGCCGCCACCTCGACGAGGCCCGCGGCCGGATACACGACCGCCGAAGTTCCGACCACCACAAGGACCTCGGCTCGCTTTACCGCTGCGTTCGCCGCGTCCATGACGCCGGGCGGGAGGTATTCGCCGAACCAAACCACGCCCGGGCGCTCCATCCCGCCGCACGCGGCACAAATCGGTGGCAGATCGGGGAGCGGAACCGTGCGGTCGTCGCGCGAGCGCCCGCACGCCGTGCAACGGATCTCCCAGATCGAGCCATGAAGATCGAGCACCGAGCGCGAGCCCGCCGCACGGTGCAGCCCGTCGACGTTCTGCGTGACCAGCGTGAACGACTCGAAGCGGTCTTGCCACCGTGCGAGCACGAAGTGCGCCGGGTTCGGTACGACCCGAGTGAGTTTGCGGCGGCGCTCCTCGTAGAACCGCCATACGCGCGGCGGATCCGCGGCGAACGCCTGCGGCGTCGCCACCTCCTGCACCGGATGGCCCTCCCACAGGCCGCCGGCGCCGCGGAAAGTCGGCACGCCGCTCTCCGCCGACACCCCCGCGCCGGTGAGCGCCACGACACGCCTCGCGTTGCGCAAAATCTGGGCTGCTGCTGCGACACCGTCGTGGGCCATCGATTCATTCTAGCTCGCGACGAGAAACGACCACGCCGCGTACGTCGCCACCGAGGCAAGCGTGGTGACGAGCACGCACGCGCTGGCGAGCTCCGGGTCGCCGCCGAGGTCCGCTGCGACCGAGTGGCTCGCCACCGCCGTCGGCGAGGCCATCAGCAGCACGCCGATCGCCGCCTCCTGCGGCGGCGCGTGGAGCAGGTGGAGCAGCCACCACGCGAGCGCCGGCATCGCGATGAGCTTGAGCACACCAACTGCGGCGAGGCTGCGCCGCAGTGCGCGCAACTGCCCCACCCCGAGCTGCGCGCCGAGCGCGAGGAGCGCGCAGGGGAACGCCATCGCCGCGAGGGTCTTGAGCAGGTTGTCGAGCCACGCCCAAGGCTGCCAGTGCAGCGCTGCCAGCAGCAGACCCAGGAGCGCACTCGACACGAGCGGGTTGGCGAGTACGCGCACGAGAAAGCGGATGTTGCCCCTGCGCTCCGCGCGGTAATGCTCAAAAACACCGACTGCGAGCAGATTCATTACCGGGATGAGGAGCGTGGAGGTGACCGCCGCGAGCTGCAGGCCGGGACGGCCGTAGATCGCGAGGATGATCGGGAAGGTGAAATAGACGATGTTGCCGCGCTGCGACCCCTGCGCGAGCACGCCGCGGTGCGAGGGCGGCAGCCGCCAGGCCGAAGCGAGCAGCAGCGCAACCGCGGTAATGACCACCGCGACCACCGCCGTCACACCAATCAGGCGCAGTGAAAAGGCGGACTCCAGTGGCGCCGTCCCCACCGTCGAAATGAAGAGTGCGGGCAGCGCGAGGTTCGTCACGAGGCGGTTCAAACCGTTCGCGGTCGCGTCGTCGAGTACCCGGAAGTGTCGCGCCGCCACGCCGACCGCGACCATCAGGAACACCGGCACCAGCCCCGCGAGCACGCTCACGGTCGCGGAGTGTAGCGCGAGCGTGGTGGCTCCAGCGGCCGTGGATTCGGTGGGGGCGAGCCGCTGCTCGCCCCGGGGCGACCCATCGGGTCGCCCCTACGTAGCTTGAGCTTGCGCCGGCCGCACCCTATCCTGCGAGCGACGCGGAGGGGTGGCCGAGCGGCCGAAGGCAGCGGTCTTGAAAACCGCCAGGGTGCAAGCCCTCAGGAGTTCAAATCTCCTCCCCTCCGCCACCGGCTGCATACGAACCGGCGGTCCTTACCCTCGCGACCAGGCGTGCGCGACCTCGATCGCGGTGCGGAGGTTCTGCCAGGGCGTTTCGCTCAGCACCGTGCAGTCGGCGCCGAGGACGAACCGCTCGGGCGCCTGGCGAAGCACACCCCCTACCTCGGCGCGGAGCTGCTCTTCGCTACCCGTGGTGATGACTCCGTGGCGGTCGAGCCCACCCATCACCGGGCGGTTGAAGAAGCGGGCGGCGTCGGCCATCGGCAACGGTTGGCCCGCGACGTGGAGCGGGCAGCTCACAAGGTGGCCCGGGTAGTCCTGAAAACGCGCGAGGTCGTCGTATTCGCCGAGGTAATCGCAGATGTGCAGGATGTTGAAAGCACAGGCGCGGTCCGCCTCCTTCATCACGACCAGGTCAAAGGGGCGGACGAAGGCGTCGAACTCGGAACGGTCCGCCAGGCGATGCCTCTCGCCTCCCTGGGTTGAGTGATAGAAGCCATCCACACCGATGCGGATGCACGCCCTGACGAAGGCAGTCAAGCTCTCGGTGATGATCTCCATGCCCTTGACAACCGGCGCGGGGTCGTCGCGGAGGTGCTGCAGCATCCTCTCTTCGCCTACGGCGTGCCCGGCGCACATCAACGGCGAGTAGAGCGTTACGAGGACCAGCGCTTCGTGCTTGACGGCCCTGATGATCCCCTCCACCACCTCGATCTGCGGCGCAAAGAACCCTGGCCCGTACAGCGGCATCTTGGTCCAGTCGCCAGGCCGGCGGATCGCGCTCAGTTGGGGGAACTTCGCTTCGTATTGGATCTTGACGAAGTCCATCCCGGTGGCGCGGAAATACTCGAGGTGCTTGTCCACGGCCGCTTGGCCAAAGTGGCAGGAGGGTTCGAAGTGGAGGAAAAAGGCGCCAGGAACGTACGCCTCGGGCTTGCTGGAATCGAGAAGGCTGAGTACCGCGTCGCGCTTGTTCATAGAAAATCCTCTCATGTTTTCCGCCGCATCGTTCACGGCTCGGGCGACGGAGCTGCCAAGAACTGGACCAAGCCCTCGACTACCTGCGCATCTCGGGCGCGGTCTCCTCCCGCCGGATCGCGACGATTCCGTACAGTCCCGCGACGTGCTGGAGCAGCGGTCGTGCCCTCCGGCTCCGTTCGAGGTGTACCTGCCAGCGCAGGAATCGCTGCAATGCTCGGAACGGAAAGCCAGCCAGGAGCAGGCCGGTCAGCGAATGCGGCAGAATCAGGAGCGACCCCGTTACGAACTCGTCGAGGATGGCGAGGCGGGCGCCGACGGTTGCAAGGACCTCGTCGCGGTTAAGGTACCGCTGGCCGGGTTTCTCGCGCCGGCCGAGCAAGCGCTTGAGGAACAGCCTCAGCCTGATCAGGCGGCTGCGCTGCCAGAACATGAGGAGTAGGACGCCCGACCCGCGCAGCACACGCCGATACTCGCCGATCGCCTTGGCAGCATCCGCGTCAGAAAGGTGGTCCAGCGTGGAGAGGTCGAGCACAGCATCAAACGATTCGGCTCGGAACGGCAGCGCGGAGATGTCCGCCTGAACCACCTGCGCTCGAGGCACGTTCGCCCGTCCCCTGACACAGACGACGCGCGAGAGATCCACGCCGAAGAACCGCCCCTCGCCGCGCGCCTGAAGGTGCCCGAGAACGTCGCGCGCTCCGCCGATGCACTCGTTCCACAGATCGGTTTTCAAGACCACGGGAACGCGACGCGCCACGCGCGCCATGCCGATTTCAACCGCGCCCCGATAGGCGCAGCCCACGTACTCGGCGTACCACCGGCCGAGGCGCTCCTCCGATTGGCGGCGTTCTTCGCCAATTCCCTCGTGGTCACGCTCGACGCCCATCCGCCTCCCCCGGGACGCGACCGCCCCGCCCGGCACCGGCCTCCTCCCCGACATCACGCGGGACCCGCCCCCAGCGCGGGGCTCCGCCATCCGACTCCGGGCTCGCAGTATAGGGCTCAACCGCGAGGCCAGTCGCTCCGCCTGACGCGCCAAGGACCGCGCGGCCCGCCCTCAGTGGTAGAGTCTCGCCCGCAATCGATCGGAGGTCCACAAGGATGGCCCAGGACAAACCCCCGTTGAGGATCCGCCTCGCGCGCGTCTACCGGGAGAAGGGGCTCAGCGGCATCTGGTTTGGCGCCTTGGCGGGCGTGGGCTACCGTCGGCTGGAGCTTCTGGAAAGACGGTTCGACGTGCCCGTGCCCGAGATCCTGCCGCGCGTGGAGGCGGAGATTCGGCGCCTGCAACGGGAGGACGAGAGGGCCTTTGAAGCTCTCGGTCAAGGTGACGCAAGCGTCTTCCGGGCCCGGCTCGAACACGGGGACCAGTGCTGGGGAGCGTGGTGCTCGGGGTCCCTCCGTCACGTTTCGTGGATCGCATTCAGGGACGTTTGGGTGGAGTACCTGCGCTGTCGTTTGCTGTTGGACGACGGCGTCGCGTACATCTACCGCCTCTTCACCGAGCCGGAATACCGCAGACTTGACGTTGCCCGGGCCACACTGGCGGCCTGTCTGAAAGCCCTGCACGACCAGGGGTGCACGGTGGCGCTGGCTGTCGTCCTGCCCGACAACCCGTGGGCGTTGTATCGGTGGTCCAAGGTGCGCTTCCGCCGCATCGGCGTCGTCAGGGCGCTCGGGACTGGCCAGCGACCACGGATCTTCGTCCGACTCGACCGCCGTGCAGGAGCGGAGGTCCACTGGAAGTTCAAGAGATCTCCAAGTCCGCTCCGGCCGTGAACGCGTCGCCCGGGCTGAGTCATTATGGCAAGGGACCCTCGGCTATCATGCCCGTCATGGGCTCCCAGCGATCCGCTGTCCGCGTGTGGGAGATTGTGGTTCGCGCGGTTTACCTCCTGATCGCGCAGACGCTCTACTGGGCCGCGGTCTGCTGGCGCCGGATGCTCTTGCGCACCACGTTCATCGCGGTCACGGGGTCGCATGGCAAGACCACCACGAAGGAGCTGCTCGCGGCGATGCTCGCGCCTTTGCAGCCGACGTTCAAGTCGCTCGCCAACCAGAACACGGGCCTGTCACTCACGCTCAATGTTCTCCGCGTCCGACCGCGGCACCGCTTCGCTGTCATCGAGGTCGGCGTCGGCGCACCCGGGGAAATGCGCCGCCTCGCGCGCCTGGTCCGGCCCGATGTCGCGGTGATGCTCGCTGTCCTTCGCACTCACACCAAGACGTTCCGCAACCAGCAGACGCACGCCGCGGAGAAAGCCATCCTCCTCGAACGACTCCGACCCGGCGGGGTCGCCGTCCTCAACAACGACGATCCCCTCGTGGCCGCGATGGCCGAAGTGGTTCGGGGCACGGTAGTACGGGTCGGAACCTCTGCTGGCCTCGACCTCTGGGTGGAGGGTCACACCTCGCGCTGGCCGGGACGACTCGAGTTCGATGCGCATAGCAGGGACGGAGGTTCCTGCCAGGTACGAATGCGTCTGGTGGGAACCCACTGGTGCACCTCGGTGGCCGCGGCGCTGGCGGCGGCACGCAACCTGGGGGTGCCCCTCCAGCAAGCCGCCGACGCGGCCGCGACCGTTGAGCCTTTCCCCGGTCGGATGCAGCCCGTGTCGCTACCCTGCGGGGCAGTCGTCCTACGCGACGAGTACGACGGTTCGATCGATACCTTCGAGGCCGGCCTCAAGGTCATGGCGGAGGCTCGCGCCGGCCGTCGCGTCATCGTGATCAGCGACGTGTCGGACTATGGGAGCACGATGAGGCGGAAGAGGCTCGCTCACGTCGGACGGGCAAGTGCTCAGGTCGCAGAGGTCCTGGTATTTGTCGGCCCGGATGCAAAGTACTGCAGGCGCGGCGCGCTCGCCTCGGGCGCGGCTTCCGAGCGCATCCACACCTTCACCGATCTGCCCGAGGCGGCGGACTTCCTCCGTGATGCGCTAGGCCCCGGCGACGTCGCGCTCCTCAAGGGGCGCACCGGCGATCACCTGGCTCGAATGTTCTTCGCCCAGCTCGGCCCGATCCGCTGCTGGAAGACGCACTGCACCAAGACGATCGGGTGCGACTTCTGCCCGGAGTTGGGCCTTGCTCCCGAGCACCTGGCACGCACGAGCCAAAGCCCGCCGCAGTAGGCCCGACCGCAGGGCATGGATGCGTCCGTGCGGCCGCTTTTCGGCTCAGGCCACGCACGCAAGGCTCCTCCCCCTGACGAAGAGCTCATGCCAAACTTGGACACCAAGCACCGCGTTGAGGACGCGGCCCAGGTCCGCCTGTCCCTCGCGGTGCCGCTCGAGCATGGCCGTGACGGCCGCCGGATCGAAGTATCCGTTCTCCTTCAGACAACTCTCCGAGAGCATCTCCTGGGCAAACGGCGGGAGAGCCTCCCGCCACCATCGGACCGAGGGCGCGGCCAGGCCGCGCTTCCGGCGCCAGCACACCTCGGCAGGGAGCGAGCCCGCAAGAGCGCGGCGCAGGATGTACTTCTCCGTGCCACGACGGAGCAGCAGCGATGGAGGGATGCCGGCGGCGAGCTCCACCAGCTCGTGGTCGAGGAACGGAACCCGGGCCTCGAGCCCATATGCCATCGCGGCGCGGTCGAGGGTGTGGACGACGTAGTCCGGCAGCCGCACCTGCAGCTCGCACAGCCGCAGCGCCCCGAACTGCGAGCGTGCGCCCAGCGGGTTGGTGGAGAGCCACCAGCCCGAGCTGTAACGGCACGCGTTGAGGCGCTCCCGCAGCTCCGTGGCGAGCACGCGCATCGCTTCCCGCCGCGGCACCATACCGATCAGGCGGGCGTACCGCTCGGGTCCCATCTCGGCGGGTGCGAGCAGGAGCGGTACCAGCCATGGGTGCTTTGCTTCGAGGGCGCGACCGGACAAGAGGCCGCGGCGCAACCACCGGGGCACCCTGGCAAACGCGGCGGTCCATTCGTTCCAGCGAAAGGACGGGTAGCCGCCGAACACCTCGTCGGCGCCTTCTCCGGTGAGCACGACCTTCACGTGCCGGGCGGAAGCCCGGGCCAGCAGCAGTCGCGGGATCTCGAGCGCGTAAGCGCTTGGTTCCTCCATGTGCCAGACGGCGAGGGGGAACAACTCGAACGACTGCGCGTCGCACGTAGCCCGCTCGTTGGGCAGCTCGTGCCCCGGGTAGGAGTCGAGCGTCGGGCTGCGCCGCGTCTCGTCCGTCAAAGGGTCAGCGAAGGCGAGCGTCACGGTGCGCGGTGGGCGGCCGAGCACCCGACGCGCGAGGCTCACCACACCGCTCGAGTCCACCCCCGGGCTGAGCCAAGCACCCACCTCGACGTCGCTGCGGAGGTGAAGGCGCACGGTTTCTTCGAGCTTAGCGAGCAGAGCCTCCGCCCACTCCTGCTCGCTCCACCCTGGGTCGTCAGCGTCGAGGAGGGGTTGCCAGTAACGGCGGAGCGTGGCCTCGCCCTCGTGCCAGACCAGCAGGTGGGCCGGCGGGAGGCGCCGGATGGCGGCGAAAAGTGTGCGCGGGGTGAGGACGAAGCCGAAGGTGCAGATGTCACGGATGCCCTCGACGTCGGCCGCCCGTCCGACCTGGCCGGAGGCGAGGATCGCCTTGCCCTCAGAGCCGAACCACAGCCCTAGTGAGGTCTCGCTGTAAACGACAGGCTTGATCCCGAGCCGGTCGCGGGCGAGCACGAGGCGGCGGGAATCGGCGTCCCAGAGAGCCAGTCCGAACATACCGCGCAGGCGCGAGACGAAGTCGAGGCCGAGGTCTTCATACAGGTGCACGATCGGCTCGACGTCGGAGCGGGTGCGAAGGTGGTGACCGGCCCCCTCGAGTTCACGCCGCAGCTCCGGGCCGTTGTAGATCTCACCGTTACACACCACGGTCACCGAACCGCTCTCGCTGGTGATAGGTTGGTCACCGGTCTCGAGGTCGATGATCGCGAGCCGGCATACGCCCAAGCCGATCCCTTCACTGACGAACGTGCCACAGCCATCGGGTCCGCGGTGCTCCAGCGCCGCCGTCATCGCCTCGATCACCGCGCGGCTCACCGGCTTGCGCGGATCGACAGCCGCGAACCCGCAGATCCCGCACACTCCGCCTCCCCTGCCACAGCTTAAGGCACCAGCGAGGCTAGCACGCCGGCGATCGAGGGCTGGCCGGCTCGATCGGACTGCCGCCGGTTGGCCGCAGCCGGTCCTCCCGCGCCCGCCGCGGGGGCACGAGGGATCGCCCGCATGGCAGCGCACTACAATGAGCGACGACGCCGGCCCATCGCCCGCAAGTCAGGAGGTCTGATGACCGAGACGGATTCCCCGGGCCCCCACAGCGGGGCCTTCGCCGAGCCAATACCCATGGGACTCCTGTCGCTCGCCATCGGCTGCGCGGCCCTGGTCCCGGTGGCGTTCGGCGTGAGCCTGACACCGCAGGGGCTCCGCACCGCCGCCATGTTCTGCCTCTTCTTCGGCGCCGGTGGGCAGCTTCTCGCTGGCGTACTCGCGCTGGCCAACCGCAACCTCCATGGCGGTACGCTCTTCGCCACCTTCGCCTTCAACTGGATGATGAACTGGTGGGTGCTCGACCAGGCCGCGCGCGGCACGCCGCCCGACCATGCGGTGCTCACGGCCGTTGACGTGGCGTTCCTCGTGATTTTTCTGGCGATGACGTACGGCTTCGGCTTCTTCTCTCGCCTGCTCTTCCTCTTCCTACTCGACATCGACGTCATCTACGCCTTTCGGGTCGCTGCGGCGTTTGCCGCCCCTGGCGTCCTCGCGGTACCCATCGCGCTCGCCACCGCCGCGCTCGCCGCCCTCTCGTTGTGGATCGCCTTCGCGATCCTGCTGAACCCGCTCGCGGGGCGCACGATCTTTCCGCTCGGTGACCCGCTCTACCGTCCGCGGCGCCGGCCTACCCCGGACAACGCCGGCGCGAAGTCACACGAGGTCGTGCACTGATCTCCGTCGGGTGGCTCGGCACTCGCCGAGCGGACGTTTAGCCCGGAATCCCCAGTTGGGTTCGTCGCGAGAGGGTGGAGATGCCGATGATGGCGGGCGAACATAGGGGCGAGAACCGGAGCCGTACTTGTGCAGTACGGCGGCACGGTGCGAGCCCCGAGACCTCGCGGAGGTGCGGGTGGGGGGCGAGACGCGGGCTGCCGTGCCTGGCAAACCTTGAGCGGAGGCACGGGCGGGGGCTCCACGGCGCCCTTGCCAACCGCTCGTCAGCGCTCCCGCAACCCCGCCAGCGCGGCAAGGACGCGCGGGGGACGGGAGGGCGGCGTGACGCGGGCTCCCGCGCGCTGGACAACTCTAGTGGGGGTGTGGGTGGTGGCTCAACGGCGCCTCAGACCACCCACTCCCAATGTTCCCGCATCCGCCCTCGCAGCAGAAGCCAACTGGGGATTCCGGGTTTAGGCCGCACATTCGCCTAGCGAGCCACCTTCCCGCTCTCGAGCGGGTTGTCGAAGTCGAAGCCGAAGAGGTGAGGGTCCTCGCCGATCACGGCGCCCGCGAACACCGAGAACACGTAGCCGTAGGTCTCGCGCGGGATCTGCCTGCGGTGATCCGTGAGGAGCCTCCAGAAGTTGCGCTCTCTAGGGTTTTCCGGCATCGACCGAATCAACTGCTGCACGTTGCCCTCGCCCCAGTTGTAAGAGGCCACGACCAGCAGCCCGGAGGCCTGCGCCTCCTTGCTGTAGATGTCGTGGAGGTAGCGCGCCGCCGCGATGGTCGCCTTGGCGAAATCGTGGCGCTCGTCGCGCGGGTCACTCTGCGGCAGCAGGTAGAGGGGACCCGTGTGCAGCCCATACGCGATCGCGGTTTCGGGCACGAACTGCCAGGCACCTTTCGGGATGCCGAAGCGGGTCTGCGGTCCGCACAGGCCGGACCGGAAGTCGCTCTCCACGAGGGCAAGGTAAAAGAACTGGGGCGGGAGGTGAAAGCTCGTCATCGCCGCGACGACCTTGGGCGCACAGCCGTTGGCGTTCGCTCGCCCGATCGCATCCTTGAGGCGGGTGTCAGCCTTCCACTTTTGAATATAGCGGCTCACTTCGGCGACCAGCCCTCCCGGCATCGCCAGCTCGCATTCGCCGAACACGCGCGCGATCCGCAAGATCAACCGCTGCTCTTGCGTCATCTTCGGGTCGTAGACCCCGAGCTCGCTGAGGAAGGAGTCGTACGAACGCTCGAGATTGGCGAGGCGAGACCGATCCTCGGCCAGCTCGGCGCGGGTCGTGCGGTCCGGCGACGGTCCCACTCGCCCTTCGAGCTGCGCGAGCTGCACCTCGACCGCCTTCATCTCGTAGAAGATGGCCTCTGCGATGCCCCGCTGCTTGGCGAGTTGGCCGCGCTGATAGAGCGAAAGTCCGCCCGCGGCCGCGAGGAGAAGGCCGACACCCGCGATCGCCAGCAGGTAGTAACGCCTGCGCTTCCGCATCACGTCCAGGAACGCCTTGCGGATCATGATCGTGCGTTGACCGAGCTGGCCGGTCTTCGATCCCTCGAGATAGTGCCGGACGTAGTACGACTCCGTGCGGGGCGAATCCACAATGGTTGCGTTGCTCCTGGCACCGGCGTCGACCCCAGTCCGCACCAGCACGCGCGGCTCATCGCTGCCGAGTTGGAGCACCGCCCGCTCCGGTACCTGGGCGAGCGTCACCCGCTGTCCATCGAGGAAGGTGCCGTTGGTGCTGGCGGCATCGCGCACCCACCACCGGCCATCGCGGATCAGCATCTCGGCGTGAACGCGGCTCACGTCGGGGCCCTCGGCGCGTACCTCGCACTCCTCGCCACGGCCGATGCGGAACGGTGCGGTGAAGACGTGCTGGCGGCGTTTCCCGTCCGCGAATGCAACGATCACGGTGATGGGCGGAACGGGCTTTCCGTCACCTGGGCCAATCCCCTCGGGAGGCACGCCAGCGGCGTGGGCTGAATCCGGACCCATGCCCGGCGCGTTGCCCCCCTTTCGGCCTCGCTTCATGCCGGGAGTCTACCAGCGAATGAGCCGCATGCGCGCCCTTGACAGTGCGCTGTCGCCACCTATAATCAAGAAAAGTGAGACCGAAACTCCGTATCTCTTATCGTCAACCGTCGATCGTCCGCAAGGGAGAGGGTATGAAGAACTCACGTGTTTGCATCGCCGTAAGCAGCGTTGTCCTCCTCGCCGTGGCTGTCGCATACGCTGCGGACCAGCCCACCAGCGCGCCAACCGCCCCTGCACCCGCACCGGAGATGGCGAAGCTCAAGGCGTACGAGGGCAAGTGGATGTGCACGGGGCAAATCAACGCCTCGCCGTTCGGCCCTGCCCACAAGTCGAGCACCAAAGTGACCGCGCATCTCGACCTCGGCGGCTTTTGGCTTTCGGGGCGGGTGGCCGAGTCCAAGACGGCAGAGAACCCGATGCCCATGGAGGGCATGTTCCACGAAACTTGGGACCCGGGCGCTAAGCAGTTCCTCATGCTGTGGGTCGACAACAGCGGCGGGTGGGCGCAAGAGACCTCAGCGGGGTGGGACGGCGACACCATGGTCTGGACGGGCGACGGATTCGGCGGCGGCCAGAAGATGGGCGAGCGCGACAGCTTCACCATGAAAGGCCCAGGCGAGTTCGCGCACACGATGGCGATCAACGTCGGCGGCCAGTGGACGCCCCTCGGCGAGGAGACCTGCCGTCACGCCTCGGCCCCGGCTGCGGCGGCACCGAAGAAGTAGTAACCGCTCGCGCCGATCCTCCGGCTCCGCCGTCCCCCGCGCGATGCGGACGGAAGGAATACCTGCGACAGGCGCAACCCAAGGATGACCGCGCCGCCGCAAGCTCTCGGTGTCGGCCACCGCGGTGCTCTTCTCCCAGGCGTCGTGTTGGCTTTGCGCCTCACAGCTCCGCGAGGTCGGCCAGCAGCGTCTTGAGATCGAATCCGTTGGGCGCCTTTCCCTGCGTGAGGAAATCCATGCTCAGGATGCCGTACGCTTCGTCGCAGTACGCCTGCCAGAATCCCCAGGTCATGCGCAGCAGCTTTCCCCAGGTGACCACGGTGAGGCCGCGCGGGTCGTATGAGACCACCGGCACGGCATGCCCTCCCCACGAGCCTGGCGCGCCCGGCCCGCTGGTTCCCTGCGGCGGCACGGCCCACACCTCCTGCCCTTGCGCGCTCAACGGCAATTGCACTCCGATGTAGCAGCCGCCAAAGGTGTACACGGCGTCCATGATGTGGGTGTGGTTGGAGGGCTCGAGCGATACGAACGCCGCGATCTTGTGAGCGGCGATCCCGCTTCTCCGCCAGTAGTTGAGCACGTCCAGTTCGACCGCGCCGTTGTCGTGGTTGCCGGTCTTGGGATCGTAGCCGGTGATGGCAGCGTACGCCTTGATGATGTCCTGGAGCGAGGGCGTGAACATCCTGCCAGCGTTGGCGGTCCACTCCATGATGAGGTGGCCCGCCGCGGCGCAAGTACAGTCGCCGATCTTGTCGTTTCCCATCATTCCCCAGTTGGCTCGCACGTTCTTCGTCCAGTCATAGGCGCTTGGGGGAGGAGCCAGTTGTGCCTTGACGTACTTCGCCATTTGCAGCGTGCGGGGATCGTGCCGGACGGCGAGCTTTCCCAGTTTCACCTTAGTGTGGTCAATCATTCGACCCTGCTCCTTTCGCCAACACGACATCTGCCGTTTGGTCGGCCAAGCGGACGCTGGCGCGTGTCGACTTGCGAGCGCTACAGCACACGATCCAGCTCCGCAAACGAATTCGCGAGACGCGCTCTCATTTTGTTCGTCAATATAGCGCCCGGGGGAATGGTGTCAAGGCCGACGACGCTCGCCGACTGCCGACGTCACGCCGAGGACCACGCCCTCCGGCGGCACGGCGCCTTGACCGTGGGGGTCGGCCGGGGCCGATTCGAGGTCAACGAGGCCACGTCGGGTCAGCCCGGCGGATTCGCGGTCAAGCTCCAGGCGGAATGCCAGCCGGCCACTGCGAGTTCGTGCTTACGTGTTGAGGTTAGCTTAGGAGAGGCCAAAGATGCGAAGACTCCTGCCGGCACTGGTCGTCGTCGTCCTGGCGAGCTTCCCCGCCCTGCTCGCCGCTCAAGACGCTCCTCCTGACCAGTGGTTCTCCGCCGACCAGCTCGACAACCTGGTGGCGCCGATCGCTCTATACCCGGACCCACTGCTGGCCCAGGTCTTCGTCGCCGCGACTTTCCCGGACCAGATCGACGAGGCAGCGCGCTTTGTGCGGGACGACTCAAACCCCGACGATATCGACGCCCAGGCGTGGGACGTCAGCGTCAAGGCCGTCGGGCACTACCCAGAGGTCCTGGATATGATGGCCGACAAGCTCGACTGGACGACCGCCCTGGGGCAGGCATGGGTAAACCAATCCACCGACGTGATGACAGCCGTGCAGCGGTTGCGCGCGCAGGCGCAAGCCGCAGGCAACCTCGTCTCGAACCCTGAGATGCAGGTAAGCGAGTCCGACGGCGAAATCGAGATCTGGCCCGCCCAACCCGAGTACATCTACGTCCCCGAGTACGACCCCGCGGTGATCTTCTTCGCCCGCGCCAGCTTATACTTTCCCTTCCGCTTCGCGATCGGGGCTTGGCTCAACTACGATTGCGACTGGCGTGGGCATCGCGTCTACTACCACGGCTGGGAAGGGGGCCGGGGCTGGGTCGAGCGG
The DNA here is from genome assembly GCA_044447965.1 of Thermoanaerobaculales bacterium. Lineage (GTDB taxonomy): Bacteria > Acidobacteriota > Thermoanaerobaculia > Thermoanaerobaculales > Thermoanaerobaculaceae > DATIYW01. The sequence continues at coordinate 67,506 of JBIOGJ010000009.1, forward strand.
AGCCGTCGCTTCGTCCACATCACGAACGTTTACGTGAACAACAACTACCGCAATGTCGTCATCAACCGCACGATCGTGCAGCGCAACGTGAACTTCAATTCGATGAATCGCTACAACGACATCCATCGCCAGACGACCTTCGCCCGCGTGCGTGGCGCTAATCCGCCGCCACCGCGAAATCCGCCCCCACCGCCCCGAGATCTTTCGGTGACGATCCACAACCAGATCATCGATCGCAACATCAACGTCAACGACACGAGGATCGACATGCACCGCGGGCATTTGCCGCAGACGTCCGAGCAGGTGCACCTGCCTACGACACCTGCCTTCACTCCCAGCCACGACGTCTTTGACACGCACCAGGTCAGTCAACGAGGACAGGTCAGTCGCGCGCACGTGTCCCCACCACGGCCGCCGTCGCCACCACCACCACCGAAAGGTGGCCCAAAGGATCGGCGATGAACCGGGCGGAGGTTGCGATGCCAAGAGCGATGAACCGTTGGGCTCCATCTCATGACGGGCATGCATCAACACAACTGAGAGTGTCAACGTTCGCACGTTTAGCGACGTTGCGGCGCCGTCTCGCTTTCCGGGTCACCGCCGCGGCAACGCTGGTAGCCGTGTTGGCGTGTGCGGGACCCGCGCGCGCCGCGTCGAAGGCGTCCGTCAAACAGCGTCTGTTCGCGACCCCGGAAGCGGCCGTGCTCGCCGTCAAACAGGCGGCCAAGGCGGCCGACCAAAACGAGCTGACGCGCATTTACGGACCCGACCGCGAGAAACTGCTGTCCGGCGACCGGGTCGAAGACAAGAACGCGCTGCAACGCTTTGCGGCCAACCTCGAGAAATCCGCGACGCTGCAAAAGGTGGACGATACAAAGTACGTGGTGCTGGTGGGCGACGAGCATTGGCCCTCGCCGATCCCGATCGTGAAGGAGGGCCGCAAGTGGCATTTCGATACCGCGGCCGGGTTGGAGGAGATCCTCAACCGCAGGATCGGCCACAACGAGCTGTCCGCGATCATGACCTGCCGCGCGTACGTGATTGCGCAGTGGGAGTACTTCACCGAGGCACGGGACACCGCCAGCGATGGCCTCGCCTTGTTCGCGCGTCGATTGATCAGCACGCCCGGCAAGCGCGACGGGCTGTTCTGGGAAACGCCCGAGGGCGCCCAGCGGAGCCCGCTTGGAAGCCTCGTCGCCGATGCGCGCGCCGAGGGGTATGGGCCGAATGCCGAGAAGGCCGGCGGTGCGTCGAAGCGATCTCCGTACCATGGCTACTTTTTCAAGATCCTCACGGCGCAGGGAACGCACGCCCCCGGCGGCAAGTTCAGCTACCTGATCAACGGCAATATGATCGCTGGACATGCACTGATCGCCTTTCCGGACAGGTGGGGCAGCTCGGGCGTGATGACGTTCATCGTCAACGGCCAAGGCCGCGTCTACGAAAAGAACCTCGGCCCGGACACCTCTCAGCTCGCCGCAGCGATCACCGAGTACGACCCCGACCCGACCTGGAAGCTCGTCGCCGAGCCTTAGCTCGATCGGTCAGGAGGGATCGTCGCGCGACCTCGAAGCGGGCTAGGAGCCTGTCGGGGAAAGCGGGTGGGCCGCGTTGCCGGCGCCGCGGGGCGAGATGCAAGGCGCCGCGACGCAGGCGATGTTCCCTCATCGGCGAGGAGCGGCAACGCCGCAGAACGCCCCGCGCCGCCGCAACCCATGGGCGCTGCGAGCGAGCCGAGGCTTTGCCTTGGCGAGCGTTGGGGGCGCGGGGGGCTTGAGGCGCCGGGCGGGTGGTGGAGTGGCGCCGTGCCCCCCGCTTCGGATGGTTGCGGGCGCACACTGCGTTGCTCGTCGGCCACGATGCTCCTGCATCGCCTGCCTCCTCGCGCCTTGCCTGCGCCGCGCAAGCCCCCTGCGCGCGACCCGCCCGCTTTCCCAGACAGGCCCCTAGGGCGCTGGAGGTGCTTGCGGATTCCAGCGCCAACACCGCGACTTGGGTATCAACCGGGGAGCCATCGTTACTTCGCTGCTCCGACCAACTCTTGGGTTTGGGATCACGTGCGGGACACCTCGGACAGGACGTTGACCAGCGAGGACCACAGTGACGTTGCTGGTAACGGCATGTCCCGGTCCGGCGCACGGTTCCCGGCCGGCTAGCCGGCCGGGAATCACGAATATCGAATCTCGTTTACGAAACTCGAGGAGGAGACCGTGGATCCGCTGACCCGGGAAGTGCTCATCGCCTTGTGGAAGATTCACATCCTCCACCACGCCGCCCAGGGGCCGGTCTACGGCCAGTGGGTCGCCGAAGAGCTGGGGCGGCACGGCTACCGCATCAGCCCAGGCACCCTCTACCCGCTCCTCAAGAGAATGGAGACACGCGGCTGGCTGTCGCCGCAGACGTCCACGGCAGCGAACCCCAAGGCGCGCAGGAACTATGTCCTGACCGGGAAAGGTGCGAGGGTCCTTGCCGTGATCAAGAGGCAGGTGGCGGACCTCCAGCGCGAGTTGACCGAGGAGGCCGAGGCAGTCGAACGGCAGTTGCCGACTCACCGTGGACGCGCATCGTCTCCCCGAGCAACGCCTCGCCCCCAGCGACCAAAACCTGATGTGCACCGACCCCTTTCCGGCGCCCGGCGGCGAGCGTCCAGGCAGACGGGAATAGCACCATGAAGGCTCTGGCGTCTCGACTCCTGACCGCTCCAACTCACGGCCCCGGGAGCATCGTGCTCGTGCGCCTGGCGGTAGGTCTGGTCTTCCTCACGCAAGGCATCCTCAAGTTCACCGACCCACACATGGGCATCCTCCGCTTCACGCGAATCGGCTTCCCGTGGCCAGGATCCACCGCCTCCTTCGTGGGGAGCTTTGAAGTCTGCTGCGGAGCGCTGGTCCTTCTCGGTCTTTTCACGCGGCTGGCCGCGATCCCGCTTCTCGCTGTCATCTCCACTGCGATTGCGACGACCAAGTTGCCGGAACTGGTGCACGCCGGGCAGGGCTTCTGGTTCATGGTGAGCGACGCAAGGACCGATTTCGCCATGCTGTGCTCCCTCATCTTCCTGCTGCTGGCCGGTCCAGGGCGCTGGTCGTTGGATGCCCGTATCACGGGATCCAACAGTGGCTGAGCACGCAAACCCTTCTCCAGGAACCTCCGGCGCGGCCAGGACTGGTCCTTTGAGCCAGAGGCTCGCAGAGGTGGCCAGGCTCTTCCGTCCCCTGGGCTGCACGGCCTTCGGTGGGCCCGCCGCCGGGGGCCTGGCCGCCCTCAGGCGGGGGTAGTGCCCATGAGGCGTTACATCTCGATCTTCTTCGTCGCTCTTGCTGCGAGCCTCACCGGTCGAGTGGTGCTCGCCGGGCCGCCCTTCGTGACCGACGACCCCGAGCCCGTGGATTACCGGCACTGGGAAGCCTACTTCTTCTCCACGTACGACCGCTCCGTCGACGCCACGGGCATTCAGGGTCCTGCCGTGGAGTTCAACGTGGGGGCCGCACCCAACCTCCAGCTCCACCTCGTGGTGCCGTGGGCGTGGGATCACTCCAACGGAGGCTTGACGCGGTCGGGCTGGGGCGACGTGGAACTCGGCCTCAAGTACCGTTTCCTGCAAGAGACCGGGAACGGACCGCAACTCGGCATCTTCCCAATGGTCGAGTTGCCCACCGGGGACGCCTCACGGGGGCTCGGCAACGGTCAGGCGTGGTTCAGGATTCCCCTGTGGATCCAGAAGAGCTGGGGACCCTGGACCACCTACGGTGGAGGGGGCTGGGCCATCAACCACGCGCCCAGCCAGAGGGACCACCCGTTCGGCGGGTGGCTGCTGCAGCGCGAGCTGAGCGAGAGGTTGACCTTGGGTGGTGAGCTTTTCGCGCAAGGTGCCGACGCGCAGGACGGGAGAGGCTTCGCCATTGCGAACGTCGGCGGCTTTGTTAATTTCACGCCGGGTTTCAGCCTTCTCTTCAGCGCGGGAGGCTCAGTGCGCGGCGAGCGACACACGATCGCGTATCTCGGCCTCTACTGGACCTGGGGCCCACCTCATCCCTAAGTCAGGTGTCACGCAGGATGAGATTCAGTCGACTCCGACAGACGTGGAGTGTCCGAGCGTTCGGATGCGCCCTCCCAGGTTTCCTTGCGCGATCGGACCGTTGTGGCGGCGACCACGTCAAATGGCGCCGCAACTCAAACTGCCCCAGTAGCGACCGTTGCAATTTCTTGACAAATGTGACGACATGCACAAGACTAGTAAATGGCGCTTACGGGAAGGTCTCGAGGCGCCTGTCGTTCGGGGGCGTGGATGAGGTGGCCACAATTGCTGGGCGGCGTGATTCTCTTGGCGCTGGCGCAGGTCGCGAGCGCTCAGACGGCAGACGAGATCGCCGTCGGTTACGCCTGGCAGCACACTGGCGGCAACGCTGACGCGTTTGCCAGCCAGTACAACCTCTCGAGCGGCCTGTTCCTCGACACTCTCCACCTCGACCTTCGCCAGAGCATCAAGACCTTTGACCGGTTCGAGCTCTCGGCATCGGGGTTCGGTGCAGAGCCCTGGAGCCGAGCATCGCTGAAGGTCGACTGGGACCGAGCCTGGTCGCTGCGACTCGACTACAGCCGCCGCGAATCATTCTTCGCGCTCGCGGACTTCGACCTGGGTGCGCAGCGAGACCGCTGGGCCATCACGCGGTGGACGGGTTCGCTTACCTACGACAACTGGCAGGCAGCACGTGTGCGGGTGGACGTGCGGGATGTCGAGCGATCCGGGTCCGAGGATTTCACGTTCTACGGCCTCGGGCAACCCTATTTGGCCCGCCTCGATCTGAACGAGCGCGTCCAGGAGGCGGGTGTCAGTCTCGAAACGCGTACATTGCCGGTCAAGCTGCTCATCGAGCAGGACGTCGCCCGCTACCAGCGGCGTGACCGCGGTTCCGTCGCCAACGGCGGCCAACCCGTCGGTGAGCCCAGCGACTACCTGCTGGCCCAGTTCCACACCCCGGGAGAAGACACCAACACCGTTCCGACAACCCGCGTTGCGGCTGTCTACCGAGGCCCACGCTTCGAACTAGTGGCCAACGGTCTCTACCGCAAAGACAAGCTCGACGCGGACCGCAACGACGCGACCGCTTGGGGCAACAGCGCAGGGGTCGGTACGATCTCGATCATCGACGCCGTCACCGGGAGCGCGGAGCGCAAGACCCAGCTCGGCGACTTGCGCCTCGGGTTCGCCGCGCTGCCTGATTGCCTCACACTGCGCGTGCGTGGGCACTACGAGGAAGCAGCATCGGACTCCTCCCTGGTCGGCGAACAGATCCTGCGACTAACCGGGCCAGGAGGCTCCGTTGACTTCCCGCTGCCGCTCGACGACGCGGGCACTTTCGACCGCACCGACCGCGACCTCGAAGCCGAGGCAGAGTGGGCGCAGGGACCCTTTACTCTGACGGCCGGCTACCACGATGGGTCGCGCGAGATCGTGGCGAAGCTCGACGCCGCCTCCGCTCGTCAGTCGGTCACACGTGACGCGACGGGCTGGAACGCGACCGGCACCGTGTCTTTGTCGCGCGCCTTTTCGGCGCAGGTCGGGTGGGACGAAGGCACCTTCGAGCGCTACGTGTTTCGGACCGACCCCCAGACGACGAACCGCCTTTGGGCCAAGCTGCGATGGCGTGCAGCCGACGGAGTCGAGCTGGCTGCATACGGCAGTCGTGACACCGCCGACAACCCAACCACGTTGGCTGGCCTCGACCAAACCAACGAGAGCTTCGGCGTCTCGGCGACCGTCACAACTGCCAACGGCACGTTCGCGAGCCTAAGCGTCGACCGCCTCAAGCTCGACAGCAGCGTCGAGACGTTGTCCTTCGTCAACGCGGTTCAGCAGCTCGGCCTCTCGGCCTACCAGACCGACCTGCTGACCGCGACGCTGCGGGGCGGGATGCGGCTCGGCAACGCGGCACACCTCAGCGGCGGTGTCCTCCACGTCAAGGACAGCGGGAGCTCGTGGCCCATTTCCTCGTGGTCCTACGACCTCCGCGCCGAGGTCGCGGGGCCGTTCCAGCTTGACTATGGGGTGTTTGCCAACCACTGGTCGTACCGACAGGCCCGCTCGAACGTAGAGGACTTCGACGTCACGCGGGTCGGCGTGACGGTTGGGCGGAGGCTCTAGCCCGATGCGCACGATTCTCCTCGCAGCGTTGAGTTGCGCATTGGCCTCGCCGATAGCGGCCGGCCTTCTGCCGGGATGGGTGGGCAAGGACACGTGTGCCACCTGCCATGAGGATGTCGTCAAGGCCTTCGTCGCCGGTCCGCATGGACGCGCCATGGCAGAGCGAGGGTGCACGATCGATCACACCGTGCTCAAAGGCGAGATGCTCGACCGCTCATGTGAGTCTTGCCATGGGCCAGGGCAAGCGCATGCGAACGACCCCAGCAAGGCCAACATTCGCGGGCTCCATGGCAACACTCGTGACGCCTCAAGCGGCTGCGCCGCTTGTCACCCAGCTCAGGAGGCTGGCCTCGCCGTCCGCACGCACGGTCACGTCCGGGCCGCGGTGGCCTGCCTTGACTGCCACGTTGCGGGGCACGCCGCGCCTCTTGGTGAGCCTCTGCTGGCGCGAACCAGGGGAGAGGTCTGCAATCGGTGCCACGCCTCCCAAGCGGCCCAGTTTCAGTTGCCATTCACCCACCGTGAGGGGCGGACGCCCTTCGAGTGCATGAACTGCCACAGCGTCCACGGCGGTACAACCGTCAAGGGTCACATCGAGGAGGACGCGCGGTCCCGCTGCGTGACGTGTCACACCGAGAAGGCCGGCCCCTTCGTGTACCCGCACCCGCCCCGCGAGGTGACCGGTTGCTTGGCGTGCCATCAACCGCACGGCTCGCCCAACCCCAGGCTCTTGACGCGGCCCAACGGGACGCAGTTGTGCCTCGAGTGCCACACCGACACGCCGTCGTTCCACGACCTCACCAAACCACAGTACCGATCATGTGCGGCTTGTCACGCCGCGGTGCATGGATCGCAGCGTGACTCCAAACTATTTAACGAGTAGTGGGACCAAAGAAAGGGGGAGATCGCGATGCGCAAGATCTTAGCTTTCCTTCTCGTCTCCAGCATCGCTGCTTCGGCCCTGGCAGAAACTAACCTGGTGCGTTCGCACCTTAGGGAAGGGGGAACGCCAGCCGTGCCCGCCGTGGTCACCGACTTGATGGCTCGAATCACAGCGCTGCGGGCAACCAATGCCGCAGGTGCCAACGTCTACGTCGGGAGCGAGATCTGCTTAGCGTGCCACAACGGAAGACTCGCAACCGACGCGACCGGGTGGCGCGGCACCCAGCACGCGGCTGCCTACATCCGACCGATGACCCAGTGGACCTTTGTGCAAGGGAAAGGTGTGCTCGCGAACTCCCTCGGCAAGGCAACCGACGACTTCATGCAGGGGCTCGACTTCAACACCGTATCCTCGGCGTTCGACCAGTTCAAGCCGAACGCCCCCAAGCTCGGGGTCAAGAACGGCACCTACACCGTCACGATCGGCGCGCTCGAGATGCCGGTCGTGTTCGTCAAGCAGTGGCGATTCACCTCTGGAGCGTGGGAGCAGCTCTTCTGCGTCCGCGTGCCCGTTAGCGATTCGCCGACCGGGAAGACCGAGGCCGTTTACTCCTCGCCGGTCTTCTGGGCGAGCGACGGCGGCTGGCAAGCCTACACGCCGGAGGCGTACTACGACAGCAACGACCAGCCTCGCTACGGCGCGAACGCAACGACCGCTGCGGTCGTGGCCAACTTCGAAAGTGCGGACCAGGGCTGCGTCGGATGCCACGCGACCGGCGTGCGGAGCATCACCACGAACGCCCGGGGCGAATGGGTCTTCAAGGGCTTCATCGCCACGTTGTACCAGCCGGACGACCCCTCCTACTTCGACTACGACGGCGACGGTAACTTCAAGCTCATGAACATCGGTTGCGAGTCATGCCACGGCCCGGGCGGGCAGCATATCCTAGGTGGGGGCGACCCGGCCAAGATCGTCAACCCTGCCAAGCTCGATACCCAGGGTGCCAACGACGTGTGCGGACAGTGCCATTCGGTGGTCGCCTCGGCACCCACCGGCGCCATCGGCTGGCCCTACAACGAAACCACGCAGCAGAGCTGGATCCCGGGTTCGGGGCCGCTCTCGGCGTTCTTGACCGATGCCGAGGTGTGGTGGCCCGATGGAAAGACCGGCGAAGACACGAGCCAGTACCCGGAGTTCTACAAGTCAACGAAGCCCACCTTCCAGTACCATCAGGTGCGCTGCACCGATTGCCATGACCCGCATGCGAATGCTCAGCCTGCCCAGATCGTGACCCAGATCGTGGATGCGCAGACCAAGGTTGCGATCCCGAGCAAGGTCGATGACGACACGCTCTGCCTCGCGTGCCATGCCACCCACGGCCAGGGCACAAGCGCCGATTTCACCGCGATCACCCAGGGCATGGTTGCGGCCTACGCACAGAACCGAACTGCCATAGGCGCGATCGTCGAGCAACACACCCATCATCCGTACGGTCCCGAGCGCACCATGGGCCTCTCACGGTGCACCCAGTGCCACATGGCCACGACCCAGGGACCGGACGGCGCCCTCGCCCTACACGGTCATACCTTCGAGGCGATCTCGCCGCAGAAGACACTCAAGTACCAGGACCAGGGCGGAATGCCCAACTCCTGTGCGCTCTCGTGCCATGGGACCATGGTGAACTCGTTCGGCCTCGGCCTCGATCCCGACCTCCACACCTGGGACGCACAATTCGACAAGGACTTGGCGAATGCGCTGCTCAAATACTACGGTCCCTCCGGTGTGTGGTGGCAGTTGGATATCGACCAGGCTGGACCAAGCGCGGCCATTTCTTCCGTTGCGGTGAGTGCGCATGCGGCGCCAGGCTCGCGATCACGCTGCGGCCGCGCGCACCACCGGTAGGATAAAGGGGGAGAAGGACCGACGATCCAGAGCGACGCCCGGAGCATGCCTTCGTCGCCTGAGCGGCCCCGGTGTTGAACGTCTGTGTCTCCGTGAGCACGCACACGTCGCGTGGCCGGGCTTCAAAGCGGCTGCCGCATCGGGTTAGGACACCTTTTGACTTGGATTTCCAGGCTAGCTTAGTCCGAAGTTTGCGACCGCCATTCCAGCGATGGTCTCGCCAATCGCGATCGAGGCCGTGGCGGCCGGAGAGGGCGCGTTGAGGACGTGGATCTGGCGCGCCGCCTCGACGATGCAGAAGTCGTCCAGCAGCTTGCCGGAGGGCGCGAGCGCCTGCGCGCGCACGCCCGCGCCGGCACGCTTGACGTCGCGGGGCTCGATGGCGGGGACGAGCGCCTGGAGCGCCCGTACGAACGCGCGCTTGTTCCACGAGCGCCCGAACTCGCCCAGCCCCATCCGCCAGTAGCTGGTCGCCATCTTCCAGAAGCCCGCATACGCGAAGGTGCTGGCAACGTCGCGCGGCGAGAAGCTCCACCGCGAGTACCCCTCCCGCTTGAAGGCGAGGACCGCGTTGGGCCCCGCCTCGACGCCGCCCGCGATCATGCGGGTGAGGTGCACGCCGAGGAACGGGAATTCAGGGTCGGGCACCGGGTAGAGCAGGTTTCTGACCAGGTCGGTACGCTCGGGACGGAGCTCGTAGTACTCGCCGCGAAACGGCACGATCCTCACGTTCGGTGCGACGCCGCACAGCCTCGCTACCCGATCGCTGTGCAAGCCCGCGCAGTTGATGAGGCAGCGGCAGCGCAGCGGGCCGGCGTTGGTTTCGAGGGTCATGCCGTCGCCGGAAGCAGCCACGCGGCGGACTCGCGCGCCGAGCACGATCTCACCGCCGGCGCGCCGAACCTCCTCGGCATACGCCTCGGTGACCCGCGTGTAATCCACGATCCCGGTCTGCGGCACGAACAGGCCGGCAATACCGGCAGCGTGCGGCTCGATCTCCCGGATCTCCTCCGGCTGGAGACGCCGCAGACCAGCAAGGCCGTTGGCCTCGCCGCGCCGCCACAGCTCCTCCAGCGCGGCGAGCTGGTCCTCTTGCGTCGCCACCACGACCTTGCCGCAGCGCTCGGCGGCGATGCCATGCTTGGCGCAAAAGCGGTAGAGCGCCTCACGCCCGGCCGTGCAGTTTCGCGCCTTCAACGAGCCGGGCTTGTAGTAAAGACCTGAGTGGATCACACCGCTGTTGTTGCCCGTCTGATGGGCGGCAAGGCGGGGCTCCTTTTCGACCACGGCGACCCTGCGTGTGCCGCGACGCACGAGGGCCATCGCGGTAGCCACGCCCACGATGCCGCCGCCGATAATCGCGACCTCGAACCCGCGCTCTTCATCCATGCTTGCGCTCCGTCCGCTTGGTTGGCTTGCGCCCCTGCCCGGCCCGCCCCTCGCGCCGCGCCCCCCACTCCGGCGCGAGCACGGAGTAGACCAGCACGTCGCGGTAGTGCCCGTCGCGGTAGTCGGCCTCGCGCAGTGTCCCTTCGAGACGGAACCCGACCTTCTTGTAGACCCGCCGCGCGCGTGCGTTGTCGGCAAAGACACGCAACCAAACGCGGTGCAGGTTGAGGTCGGCGAACGCGTGGCGGAGTAACAGCTCGGTAAGCTCCGTGCCCAGCCCGCGGTCCCAAACCGACTTGTCGCCGAGAAACAGGCCGATCTCCGTGGAGCGGTTGCGCCAATCCACGCCGTGCACGCCAGCCGAGCCCACGTGGCGCCATGTCCCGCCGACCTCGAGCGCCTCAACCGCAAGCGGCTGTTCGAGCGGCGGGAGCGCGAGGACGCTCTCGTACCAGCGCTCCTCCTGGGCGAGACCCGGGCCGAGGACGAGCGTGAGGTTGGCGCACACTTCGAGGTCGCCGAGCCAGCCGACGAAACGCGGGAGGTCGTCCCGCTCGATTGGACGCAGGCGCACCCGCTTGCCGACGATCATCGCGCCTCCCTAGGAGTTCCCATGCTGGCCTCCAGCACCACATGCCACGAGAACGCAGCTTCGTGGGAGCGGCATCTTGCCGCGACCGCTAGGAGCCTTGCTCGGTCGCACCTGGAAGGTGCTCCCACGGCGGACCCTGTGCTCCCACTCGCTCATTTTCCATGCCGACCGCAATTCGCAGGGCCACTTGCGACAACACCGTCGCCTCGCGCAACATCCTCGCCGGCCGGCGAAGAGTGTAGCAAGCTATGTGTGCTTCGGCTCGTGGCCGCACGCGTCGGCGGAGCAGCCACCGGCGAGCGTCCAAGGAAACACCCTCCGATGCCGGGCAACGAAGCGGTACGCGGGAGGACCGATCCAGCGGAACGGGACGACGGCGAGGATGTGCGCCGGCCACCGCCAGTGTGGAAGCGCGCTCAGCACAGCGAGCCAGGCGTCGAAGCCCTTGAGCAGGCGGGAACCCCCGACGCGCACCACCATCTCGTTGGCAAGCTCACTGCGGTCCGCAGGAAGTGCGTCCTGCAGCGCCGGCGCGGTGAAGTCGCGGAAGACGAGCCGGTGGCCTCGGTCGCGGGCTTCGGCCCAGCGCCGCGACGCGACGCACAGGCCGCAACCGCTGTCGTAGAACACTTCGATCTTGCCCTGCACGTTCACCCCGACAACTCGGAAAACGCGCCGCGGATAGGCCGACTTCCGCCTGCGAGCCCAGCACGAACGATCGCCCGCGGCGCCCGTTACTTCCGCGCCATGACAATTCTTCGCACGCCAAACACGAGAATCGCGAGGCCGACCAGCACCATCGCCGCAATCACGAGGTTGTGGTGAATCTCCGCCGAGATCCTCGACCACCCTCGGCCCGCGAGCACCCCCAGCGAGATGAACGAGAACGACCACAGCACGGCGCCGCCGTAGGCAAACAGCGCAAAGTCGCCGTACCTCAGCTTCGCCGCGCCCGCGACCAGGGCGGTCAGGTGGCGCACGCCGGGGAGGAAGTACCCCCAAAACAGGCTCCAGTGGCCAACGCGTTCAAACCATGCCTCGACCTGATCGATGCGTTCCGGTGTGACCAGCAGCCAACGGCGGAAGCGCTTGGTGAGCCACAGCCCGAGGCTCCGCCCAACGCCGTAGCTCACGGAGATCCCACAGGCGCTCCCCAGCGCGGCCGCAACCATCGTGGGCGCGAGCTCGAGGTGCCCGCGGTAGACGAGCACCCCGGCGAATACAAGGAGCGTCTCCTCGGGGATCGGCAGACCCATGATGCCGAATATCAGCAAGGAAAACAGCGCGACGTACCCGTGCTGAGCTACCAGGTGTGTGAACGTATCCATCATTCTCCCGGCGCCGGCCCGCGCGAACGGCTCGTCATACGGAACGGATTGTAGTGAACCGCTCGTGCCGCCAACCCTCCCAGCCAACACAGCAGGCGAGAGTCACGACGCCGCACAGATGGCCACGCGGCGGCTGCCGAGACGGCCACCTCAGTCACCGACCACGGCGGGCGCCGCGAGCACAGCGGCGACCGAGCCTCCCGCGAGCGACACCTCCAGCCACCGACCCCGGCACTGCACGTCATCCACTCGGACCTCGAGGCCTTCGGGCAGGTAGCGACGCAAGTCGACGAGCAAGATGCCATCCTCCGCATCGAAGTGGATGAGGTCGTGGTCGAGACGCCGCACCAGGCCGGCAACGATCGTCAACGGCAGCGGCAGCCCGAGCGGGCCGTGCAGCGACGCGACCCGGCAGCCGAAGCAGCGCCGGTGGAGGCGCAGCTCGGAGATGCGCGCCGAGAGCTGCGCCGGCAAGCCCCTCCACGCCGCGGTAACGTGCAGATCGAGGGCTCCGTGGTCGCCTTCGACGAGGACCCGCCGCACCACCGAGGCGCGAGCCTCCAGCACCCGGTTGACCAGAAGCTCGACGATGTCGAGGTCGATGCGCAGCGTGAAGCCATCCCAGCGCACGAGAGGTCGCAACGCCAACTCCGAGGTCATGCCGGCAGTATACCGTTCGCCCGGGACTCGTCCCCTACTCGGCAGGCCTCGACTCGCGCCTCACCGCCTTGCGCCAGTAGTCCAGGGTATCGGCGAGCGTCTGCTCGAAGGTAATGCGCGGCTCCCACCCGGTAGCCCGGCGAAAACGCTCCGAATCTCCTTCGAGCACGTCCAACTCCGCAGGTCGCAGGCGAGAGGGATCGAAGCTGACCTCCACCACCGCGTCGGTGAGGGTCAGCAGGCGATCAAGGATCTCACGGACCGAACGAGCGTGGCCCGAGGCCACGTTGTAGGCGTCCCCCGGTTCGCCCTTGCTCGCCGCGAGCCAGTAGGCATGGGCGGCGTCCCGCACGTCGACGAAGTCCCGGCGCGCTTCGAGATTCCCCACGCGGAGGTGGGGCGGTCGCAGCTCGGCTTCGATCTCAGCGATTTGCCGGGCGAGCGATGCCACCACGAAGCGGGGAGGCTGACCGGGCCCAAAGTGGTTGAAGAACCGCATCCGCACCGTGCGCAGGCGAAAAGCCTCGAAGTACTGAAAACCGAGCATGTCCGCCGCGGCCTTGGACACGCCGTACGGCGACACCGGCTTGAACGGCTGGTCCTCGCGAATCGGCAGCTCCGCGGCAGTGACTTGACCATACGCTTCGGCGGAGCAGGCCATCACGAGCGGCGCATCGAGGTCGAACTGCCGCGCGGCTTCGAGCAGATTGAGGGTGCCGAGCACGTTGACCTGCATGACCTCGGCGGGCGTGCCCCACGAGCTGGCCACCGACGAGGACGCGGCGAGGTGAAAGACGAGGTCCGGACGACTGGCCTGAAGTGCCCGGAGCATCGAGGCCTGATCGAGGAGGTCCCCTTCGATCACGCGGAGGATGGGCGATGGAGGCAAATTCGCCTCCACCGAGCGCCATCGTCGCAACCCGTACAGCTCGACCTCCGGATGATTGGAGAGCAGGTACTCGGCCAGGTGCGGGCCAACGAACCCGGAGATGCCCGTGATCAGGACGCGCATGGTTCATGGTAGCCGATGACGGGAACACGTGAGAGGGGGTGAGCCTCGACCCGCACGGCGCCCAACAACTCAACAAGGTCGCGTATCAGGGCGGGAGTACGACGACCGGCTTCACATTTTCCTCGGGTGTCTTGCTGCCCACAACGGCGCATGTGCGTTGCCCGCCGCCGGAAGCGCGATTGGTCAGCGTCGCGGACACGTCCCAGTGCCGAGCGATCGAGCCCGTGCCGCACGGCCCTGCCTACACCGGGGCGGCCAGTGGGGCGTCGTAGAATCGCGCGGAGGGGGCGACCCATGCTCAACCGACGACAGTTCACCGTCACGCTCGCGGCGGCGGGAGGCCTTGCCGTCGCCGCGCCTCGCACCCTGTTCGCGGAGCCGGGTCCGACGGACACGTCGCCGATCAAGGACAGGTCCCCAGTCGCGGAGCTCTACCGCTGTGTAGTCGTCATTGACGGGGCGTCGGAGGCCTTCCCCACCGGACCTGGCGCCTTCCCGGTCGAGCCCAAGGCGATCGCGGCGGCTGTCGCGTCCGGCGTCACGGCGATCAACTTCACCGTGGTCGGCCCGGGTACCGGTTTCGAGGAGACGGTCGCGGCGATCGCCACGGTCCAGAGGGTGGCCGAGGCGAATTCTGACCGATACCTCGTCGTCCGTCGTCCCTCCGACATCCTGCGCGCCAAGACGAGCGGCGCGCTCGGGCTCATCCTCGGCTTCCAGACCACCGAGATGCTTGGCGAGAACCTGTCCCGGCTTCCTGTATTCCGCGGCCTCGGCGTGCGTATCGTGCAGCTCACCTACAACGCGCGCAGCCTGTACGGCGACGGCTGTCTGGAGCCGGCGAACGCCGGCCTTTCGAACCTGGGCCGCGAGGCGGTGGCGAGCATGAACGGCCTCGGCATCGCGGTTGACGTCAGCCACTGCGGGCAGCGCACCACTGCCGAGGCGATCGAGGTCTCCAAGAAGCCAATCCTGATCTCGCACGCGGGGTGCCGGGCCGTCTTCGACAACCCTCGCAACAAGGACGATGCGGCGCTGCGGGCGCTCGCGGACAAGGGCGGTGTCATCGGCATCTACCTCATGCCCTACCTGTCCGCCGGACCGGGCCCGATCACTGTGGACGATCTGTTGCGCCATCTGGACCACGCCATCGGCGTCTGCGGCGAGGACCACGTCGGCATCGGCAGCGACCAGGGCATCATCCCGATCGACGACAACCCGGAGTACCGCCGCAAGCTCCGCGAGGAAATCGAGGCGCGCAGGAAGGCGGGCGTCAGCGCGCCGGGCGAGAGCGCGGAGCGACCGCCGTTCATCCCCGAGCTCAACACACCCAACCGCATGGAGGCGATCGCCGCGGCCCTCGAGGCCAGAGGCTACAAGGCCTCCGCGATCGAGAAGATCCTCGGCGCCAACTTCCACCGTGTCCTGAGCGAGATCTGGGGGACGACATGAGCAGCGCAGCGGAATCGGTCCAACGCAAGATGTCCGCAGGGCGGAGCCTGCTCGCGGCGCAGATCCTACCCGCGGTCGCGCTCGCACTGCTGGCGGCGACCGCGGTCGCCGCATCCGAGCCGCCCGCGCCGCCGCCGCCGACAGCGTTTTCGGTCATCCTCGGCGGAGCGCAGGCCGGCACCATGACGGTGCAACCGACTGGGGCCTCCGCATACCGCGTCACCTTCGAGTACAACGACCGCGGGCGCGGACCTCGGCTCGACTCGACGATCCGGCTCGGCCCCGACTCGACCCCCGTCCGCATCGAGACCAACGGCAGCGACTACCTGAAGGGCCCGGTCGCCGAGCGCTTCGAGCGCACCGCCACGCACGCCACGTGGTCGTCGAGCGGTGGTGCGGGCAGCCGCGCCATCTCGGGCCGCGCCTTCTACCTCCCCTTCGACGGGACGCCGTTCGACTCGGGCCCGCTCGCCGGCGCGCTCCTGCGCGCGCCGGGCGGCACGATCGCCCTGTTGCCGGACGGTGAGGCAAAGCTCCAGAAGGTCGGCGACCTCGAGCTCGTGGCCGGCCAGGCGCACCGCAAGGTCGTCCACTACGCGATCAGCGGCCTCGACTTCGCGCCGGTCCGGCTGTGGCTCGACGCCGAGGGGGAGTTCTTCGCCCTGGCCAGCCACTGGCTGACGGTCGTGCCCACGGGGTGGCAGGACGTGGTTCCGAGACTCCTCGCGGCCCAGGACGCGGCTGAGGCCGCCCGCGCCGCGGCGCTGGCCAGGAACCTCGCCCGCAAGCCTGATCGGGCGCTGGTCTTTGCCGGCGCCACGCTCTTCGACGCCGACGAGGCGGTCTTGCGACCCAGGCAGACCGTCGTGATCGAGGGCGACCGCATCGCCGCGGTGGGTCCCGACGGTAAGGTCCCGGTACCGAAGGACGCCGAGGTCGACCAGCTCAACGGCAAGACGCTCCTGCCCGGCCTGTGGGACATGCACGTGCACCTCAGCACAGGCGATGGCCTCCTCGACATCGCCAACGGCGTCACCACCGTCCGCGACATGGGCAACGACATGGACGCGTTGCTAGCCATGAAGAAGAGCTTCGACGACGGCACCGCGATCGGTCCGCGCGTTGTCCTCGCCGGCCTCGTCGACGGCAGCGGCCCCTACAGCGGGCCGATCAAGGACAAGGTGGACACCCCCGAGCAGGCGAGGACTGCCGTCGAGCGGTACGCGGCGCACGGCTTCGTCCAGCTCAAGATCTACAGCTCGATCAAGCCGGAGCTGGTGCCGCTGCTCGCCCGCCTCGCCCACGAGCACAGCATGCGCGTGTCGGGGCACGTCCCGGCGTTCATGAACGCGGAGCAGTTTGTCCTCGACGGTGCGGACGAGATCCAGCACGAGAACTTCGTCATCCTCAATTTCCTGTTCGCCACCGTGAAGGACACGCGCACCCCGGCACGCTTCACCGCAGTGGCCGAGCACGGCGCCGAAATCGACCCTTCGCAGCCTCGCGTCAAGGCGTTGTTCAAACTGTTCCTCGAGCACCACACGGTCCTCGACCCAACCCTCAACGTCTTCGAGACCATGTTCGTCGCTCGGCGCGGTGCCATCCTGCCGGGCTGGGCCGACGTCGCGGAGCGGCTCCCGGCCCAGGTACGGCGCGGCTTCCTGGCCGGCGGGCTGCCCGTCCCCGACGGCAGGGACACCGCCTACCGCGCCGCATTCCGCGCCATGCTCACGATGCTCAGGGCGCAGTACGACGCCGGCATCCCCATGGTCGCCGGCACCGACGCGTTGGCCGGCTTCACGCTTCCCCGCGAGCTGGAGATCTGGGTCGAGGCCGGCATCCCCAGCGCGCGGGTGCTCCAGATCGCCACGCTTGGCGGCGCCCGGGTGATGGGCCGCGACCGCGAGCTCGGCTCCGTGGCGCCCGGGAAGCTCGCCGACCTCATCGTCGTCGACGGCGACCCGGTCGCGGACATCCACGCGATGCGCCGGGTCTCCACCGTCGTCAAGGGCGGCGTCATCTACAGCGTCCCTGCGCTCGACCGCGCGATCGGCGTCCAGCCCGAAACGATGGCGCACCCTCGCTGAGCCGCGTCCTGTGTGGTGTGCACGGCGTGCGCGGCGCTTCTGCTTGACGAACCTCCGTTAAGACCGATTTGACGACCGTCGTAGAGTTTGCTGTCATCCCGAGCGGAGCGAGGGATCTGCTGTTGGCCTCTCACTCGGCTCCACGTAAGAAGCAGGTTCCTCCTCGTGGCCGGTTCAACCCCATTTCTTACGCGGGTCGAAACGGATTCCGGACTGCATCAGCAGAGAGACGGAAAGGCGCCATACGATCAACAGACACGCCAGAGCCACCGCTTGAGTCTTCTGGATTCGTGTCAGGTGCGGGTGGCGGATCACGTCCCGGTACATATCGCGCACCGGCCAGACCAGATACTGTCCAACCCAGGACCGCACGCTCCGGCGGAGGCCGGTAATCCCACGGATTTGCCTCCAAGCGAACTCGAATCGCACCGCTCGCCGGCAGAGCTGGCGAACAGAGGCGCGCGCGGGGTGACGTACAACGGCGCCGGACGCGTAGGCCACGCTGTAACCGGCGAGATCCACGCGCCGGCACCACTCGTTCTCCCCACAGGTGAGCAGCGCGGGGTTGATCCAGCCGACATGATCGATGACCTGGCGGGACGTGAACAGGTTGGCGAACGTTGCCCACCGGCCATGCTCGACGAATCGTTCCTGTTTCAGGTGCGTTGCAGCGCTTAGGGTCGCAGCGACGCCTGGTCGTTTTCCCGTGTCCTCGACGAAGACCTCGATCCTCCCACCGACCAGCCCACAGTTCGGCGTTTGGAGAAAACACGATACGCCGCCGGCAATCCATCCGGGTTCGGGAAGACAGTCGGCATCGGTGAACGCCAACATCTCGCCGCGCGCCCACGAAACGCCGGCGATTCGGGCCGCGTTGTCGCCGGGCCTCGGCTCGCGCTCGAACTGCGCATGTGGGAACTCGCCGAGCGAGGGTGTGACGGGGACATCCGAACCATTGTCCACGACGATGACCTCATACCGGCCTGGCGGGTACGTCTGACTTTCCAGTGCAAGGAGACAACGCGCCAGGCGCGCCGCATCGTTGTAGACCGGCACGATCACCGAAACGAACGGCTCCTTCGGGTCCTCGCGAGCAAACCTCTGGCTTTCAGGGGCGAGCGCCACGTTCTGACGTCTCCGGCGGCATTATCGCGCGATAGGACTTTGAACGCGCCACACCGCGGCGTACCTTCGCTCGCCACGACAGCCTTCACCACAATGGTCATCGCGAGACCCGAGAGCGAAGCGACCGGGCCGCGGTGATGTCGCCAGCGGAGATCGCTTCGTCACCACGCCTGTGGCGTGGCTCCTCGCGATGGCACTTCCACGAGTGGACTCGTTTGCGGAGTGAGCCTACTGCTTGGGCTTCTCCGCTGGCATTTCCGGCGTCGCCGGCTTTGTCGAGAGGACGCGATGCTCCGGCAGCTTGGCCAGGTCCACGATCTTCCCGCCCTGCATCACGGACCGCACTTTGCGGATGTTGTGGACGTCTGCAAGGGGATCGGCGTCCAGGATCACCAGGTCCGCGATCTTGCCCGTCTCCAAGGTACCCAGGTCGTTCAAGCGGCGCGCGGCGATCGCGCCGTTCTTGGTCCCCGCGGTGATCGCCTGCATCGGCGTCATGCCCAGCTCGACCAGGCCTTCGATCGCCATGATCGTGCCGATGCCCTGGTTCTGCCAGACCGGCTTGGGCTCGATCTGGAACTCCGGGGCTGCAGCCCAATAGCTGTCGGTGCCGACGGTTGTGATGCAACCCGCCTTGATCAGCTTCTGCGCGTTGCTGCGGCGGGTGTCGAGATCGGTGCCCAGATCGTGGGCGCGCTTGCGCTCGTCGTAGAGCGTCTTGGGAAGCGGCTGCTTCTTCGCCGCCTCCGCGAGCTTCTTTTCTTCCTCGGCCTTGTCCTTGATGTGCTTCTCCCACGCCTCGCCGGTCATCGTGCTCACCAGCATCGAGCACACCACCTTGCGCTCCACGATCAGCTTGACGAGGTCATCCGGCATTTCCCGGGGCGTGATCGCTTCCGGATGCTGAATGAGGTCGATGCCCGCCAGCAAGGACGTGCGCAGGCCCTCGATCGTCGTCGAATGCGTGTCCACCGCGCGGCCGCGCTTGTGCGTCTCCTCGGCCATCACCTTCTGTGCCTCGGGCGAGAACCCGATGAAGGTAGGCTGGTCGAAATGGCTCGTGCCGCCGTACTTGAGGAAGTCCGGGCCCTTGTCGAGGTACTTGTCGATGGCGACGCGCAGCTCCTCCGGCGTCATCTCGGCGAGCGTCTCGCCCGCGTCCTGCGCCATCGCGTCGTTCACCTCGGCCTGGAAGCGCGTGATATCGCGTTGCGGCGAGAGGGAGAACGACACGGAGTAGGGGCCGCCCCAGCCCACGATGTTGCCCGCGGCCAGGATGCGCGCGCCGATCGCCTTGCCGCTCGCGATGGCGTCCCGCACCTGCGTCAGCGGAACGAGAAAGCCGTAGCTGTCGCGGACCGTCATCACCCCATACGTCAGGTCGATCTGTGCGGCTTCGAGCACGATCTCGTTCTCGCGCGGGTAGTACTTGGCGAGCGTCTCGTAGCGATCGCGCATGCCGCCATAGAGCGAGAGATGGACGTTGGTGTCGATGAACCCCGGCACCACCCAGCGCCCGACCGCGTCGATCACGGTGGCGCCGCGGGGAACGAGGACCTCTCCGTGCCCTCCGACGGCGGTGATCCTGTCGCCGTCGATCACGATGACTGCGGAGGGGATCACAGGACCGCCGTTGCCGTCGATCACGGTGGCGCCGACGATCGCGATGACCTCTGCGTTCGCGACAAGCGGCGCCGCAAGAAAGGCAACGACCGCGGCTGCCAGCAGCAGGTGAACCAGTCTCGCTCTTCTCATTTCCTCGCTCCTCCTTCCGGGGCACGCAAATGCGACTGACCCGCCTTTCCCCGGCCTCGCCATTCTAGAGCGGCGGAGGACGTGGGCGGACTTCGTAGCCGCTCCGCGGCCACAACGCCAGCCGTCACTCCCGCGAGCGTGGGAGTCCAGGCCAGGCAGAGCAGCAGTCGAGCTTCGAGCCGCGTCCGAGGACACGTCGGCCGGGGCGCGGAAGTCATCCCACGCGAACCTCCGGGCGAGCGAGTCGTACAATCTGGAGGCACCACCCGGGGACCGGGAGGAACGCTGATGGCGAACCACGATCCGTCACCCGAGGCAACAGGGACCGAGCAACCAGTCCGGCACCGGCTCATCACCCGCCGGCGCGTGCTCGTGGGCATGGGCGGCGTCGTGGGGGCGGGAGCGCTCGGAGTGGGCGGCTTCTTGCTCCAGGATTACCTCAAGCGCTTCGGCCGGCGGGCCAACACTGCGATTCTCGATCACCGTGTAGCCGTGCCGGCCGTGACGCCGCGCATGGTCATTGCCCGCGGCCCCGACCCCGAGCGCAACGTGCGCGCCGCGGTCGAGCGCCTGGGCGGGATGTCGCGCCTTCTCTCCCCCGCGGACATCGTCGTGATCAAGCCCAACATCGGCTGGGACCGCACCCCCGAGCAGGGCGCGAACACGCACCCGCAGGTGGTGGCCGAGGTCGTGCGGCTGTGCCGCGAGGTGGGGTGTCGTCGCGTGATCGTGTGCGACTGTCCGATATCGAAGTCGCGACCGGCGCTTGAGAGAAGCGGCATTCTCAGGGCGGCCACGGAGGCGGGCGCGGAGGTGATTGCCCCCGAGGACAGCCGCTACCGGACCGTCGAGATCTCGAAGCGGCTCGGCATGTGGGATGTCCTGGAGCCGTTCGTCATCGCCACCAAGGTGATCAACGTCCCGACCGCCAAGAACCACGCCGGCACCGGTCTCTCCGCCGGACTGAAGAACTGGATCGGCATCACCGGCAAGCAGCGCCTGACGTTCCACACCGATCTGCAACGCTCTATCGCCGAGCTGGCCGCGCTGATGCGGCCAACGCTCACCGTACTCGACGCGTCGCGCGTGCTCATGCAGCACGGGCCGCAGGGCGGGAGCCTCGCCGACGTCAAGCCCGTGCGCACCATCGCAGCGGGCTTCGATCCGGTCGCTCTCGATGCCTTCGCCTGCAGCCTCCTCGGCATGACGCCCCTGCCCGAGAGCCTGCGGCTCGCGGCCGGGATGGGGCTCGGTCAGCTCGACTACGCCGGCCTCGCTCCGGTGGAGCTCGCGGTAGGAGGCTGAGGCCAGGGCGAGGAGTTACGGCCGTTGATCTCGACCCTACTCGGGACGTCTCCCCTACCGAGCACCGCAGGAGCGCGCGGTGGCGTCGGCTCGATCCCGACACTACCGAGCGTGTCGTTCACCCGTGCGTCACGATGCGCCGCAGAACCAGGATCGCTGCCATCGCCAGCAGTACGGCCAGCGCCAGCAGCCCGCTCGACCCAAGCGCCGGGATAGGAACCACGACGGTCAGGGTGTACGGCGTGCTGCCGGTGCATCCGTTGCCGTCGGTCACGGTCACCGTGATCGGGAAGGTGCCCGGAGTCGTCGGTATGCCCGAGAGAACTCCGCCCGAGGACAGTGCCAGCCCAGGGATCGTGCCTGACGTGATGGCGAAGGTGGCCCCGCCGATCGCGCCGGTCTGGGTGAAGTCCTGACTGAACGGCATGCCCACGATCGCGGAGGTGACGCCCGGCGGTGTCACCGTGATCGCCTGGCAGTTGATCGTCAGCGTGTAGGCCGTCTCTCCGATGCAGCCGTTTGCGTCGGTGGCGCGGACGGTGAAAGCCTGGTTGACAGCTTGCGCGGTCGGGGTGCCGGAGAGAATGCCCGTCGAGGGATCAAGCGACAGCAAGGGTGGCGGGCTTCCCGCTGAAATGCTCCAGGTAATCGTGCCGGCGCCGCCACTTTGCGTGAATGTTTGGCTGTAAGGCGTTCCGATCGTGCCTGGCGGCAAGGCACCCGAAGCCGGCGAGACGGTGATCCCGATGCACGCCGATGGGACGGGGACGGGACCGATCCCCTGGACCGTAGAGCCTCCGTCAGTGGTGGTGTCGCTCGTGTTCTGACTAGTGAAGCCACCGTTGTCGTTGAGGCCGCTGAACGTCGAGACAATTTGGAAGCCGCTGATGATCAATATGGAGCCGTTGGCGTGGACGACCGTCGTGCTGGTGTAGGAGAACGTGACGTTGGTGAGCGCCGCACTGTCGGTCGAGGTGCTGATCGCTGATGGTGTCAGCCCGTTGAGCTGTTGGCTGAACGTCCATCCCGCCGCCGAAGTCGAGGCGCTCACGTATCCCGGGATGTCGTAGATCGTCAAGAACGTGCCTGTCGGGTTGCATTGGACAAAGGTCGAGCCGGGTCCGGGGCAGGTGATGCCGCTGGTTGCCGTGGGGTCGAGGCGTTCGTCCCCGTTGATGTGAATCTCGTAGTTGTAGGCGAAGTTCGGTCCCACTGGGATCGGGCCGGATTGCAGCACCACCGTCAACGCGGCACCGGCGATCCCAGGAACACCAAGCATCGCGATCGTGGCCAGCGTGAGCCTCCTCATCGTTTTCCTCCCCGAGCGGCTTTGTTGGTGGGACGGTGAAGGCCCGTCGAGTTCACACGAACGGACGCGTTATGACGTCTGTCGTTCGCTCCCATGCGGGTCTCCGACAACCGGATCATCGTGAGCTTCATCAATCCGTTGGCGCGGTTGGGATCTGCACCGAGCCGACGCCTTGGGCCGTCAGCCCCGCCGACGAAGAGACGTCCTGTGTGTCCTGGCTCGAGTAATGGCCGGTGGCGTTGATGCCGTTGAGCGTTGAAGTGATCCGAAACCCGCTGAATGTGACATCGACACTGCCGGCGTGAACGACCGGGCCGGTGTAGGCGAATGTCACATTGACCGCGTTGGCGGAGTCGAGTGAGGACGCATTGATTTGCGATGGCGTCACGCCGACAAACTGATTGGTGGCGCTCCAACCTGCGGCGGTGGCGCCGGAGCTGACGAAGCCGGGGATGTCGTAGATCGTCACGAAGGTCCCGGTAGGGTTGCACAGGACCACCGTGGAAGACGCGCCTCGACACGTCACGCCATTCGTCGCGGTGGGATCGAGCCGCTCGTTGCCTGGCAGCACGAGAACGTAGTTGAAGGCGTACTGGCCGCCCCCCAGGGGAATGGGACCCGATTGGAGCATGGCGAACATCTCGGCCTGAGCCATGCAGGGGACGAAGAGGCACAGCGCAACGACACGAGCGATCTTGATCATCGCCTTCCTCCATTCAGCCAGATGACTCAACCGGACCTGGCCTTTCTCCCGCACCGTAACCGCGACCGCTGCCAGCGTGGCCGGCGTTTGCGGCTTGTCCGCTGTCTCAGGCGACCCATTTCGATACGGCTGCACCTGGATGATGTCCACAATTCTCGTCAGAAAACAACGCCCAGCAATCGCCGGTATTCCCGCGCCCTCCACCAGGCCGGGCCGTGCCGGGCGCTTCACTTGATACCTGCAATATGAACCTCGCGTACCGCCAACACCGGCAGTCCCACCCGATTCGCTACCAAGCTGCACCGTTCGAGAGCACCCTCCGGTGATACAGCAGTCGTCCATGCCTGGAGCGGCACCCTACAAGCCTCCAACTCAAGACGGGTCAGCGCGAGGTCTTACGATCCACATCGGCACCGGGTACCACCAGGGAAAGCCGGGGGTCCACAAAACTGAAATTGATGCCGGCGTGGCACATCGTGCCCCGCC
>JBIOGJ010000010.1:0-90427 GCA_044447965.1 Thermoanaerobaculales bacterium
CGGCAGCTTCGCCACGACGAAGCTGAGGAAGACGTAGTTCGTGTCGTTGCCGTCGTTGCGGCGATCGGTGGCGCGCATCAGCGCGATCGCCTCCGCTCGGACTGCGGCGGCATCGGCCGCGGCGGTACGGTAGCTCGCTTCAGCGCGCGTCTTCGTCGTGGCGTCGCCGTCCCGCAGCGCCCCCACCAGCTCGCGCGCCCGCTCGGCGCGGTTCGCCGTGGCGTCTTGGTAGCGGCGCTCCAACTCGGCAAAGCGGCCGCTGCTCGGTGACGCGCGCATCCGTGCGCTCTCGACCGGGTTGAAGAAGACGGGCGGGGCGGTGAACTGGTAGAACGCGAACACCGCGGCGCCGAGGAGCAAGATCGCGAACTGCATCGGCACCTTGACCATGCCGTTGGCGAGCAGTCCAAACCGGCTCGCGGCCACCGAGCGGCCGGCCAGGTAGCGCTGCACCTGCGACTGGTCGGTGCCGAAGTACGACAGCGCGAGGAACATGCCGCCGATCAGGCCGGACCACAGGGTATACCGATCGGTGAGGTTGAACGAGGCATCGATCGCGTTGAGCCGGCCCGCCTTGCCCGCGACCCGGAACGCATCGAGGAGCGATACGTGGGCCGGCAGCGAGTGCCACAGGACGGCAAACGCGGCGCCCATGCCGAGCACGATGATCGCCATTTGCAGCGTCTGGGTGCGGCTGACCGCCCGTGTCCCGCCGGTGGTCGTGTAGATCACGACTAGCCCGCCGGTGAGCACCACGGTGAGGTGGAGGTCCCAGCCGAGGACGACTGAGAGGATCAACGCCGGAGCGAAGATCGTCAGGCCCGACGCGAGACCACGCTGGATCAGGAACAGAAACGCTGTGAGGGCGCGCGTCTTCAGGTCGAAGCGGGTCTCGAGAAACTCGTACGCCGTGTAAATCTTGAGGCGGTGATAAATGGGCACGGCGGTGATCGAGAGGACGATCATCGCGAGCGGAAGCCCGAGGTAGAACTGGACGAAGCGCATGCCGTCCGTGTATGCCTGGCCAGGCGTGGACAGGAACGTGATCGCGCTCGCCTGGGTCGCCATGATCGAGAGCGCTACCGTGCCCCAGCGCATCTCCTTCCCGGCGAGGAGGTAGCCTTGCAGGTCGTGACTGTGCCCGCCCTTCCACACGCCGTACGCGACGATGAATGCGAGCCAGGCGGCGAGCACGCCCCAGTCGAGGTGGGTCACTGGAACGCCCTGGTGAAGGCAAAGAAGAGCACGATCCAGAGCAGGAGCGCGCCGGCCACGATCGCGTAGAGCGCTCCCCAGCTCCGGCCAATCGGTGGCGGTTCCTCGCGCGGGTCGGGGCCCGAAGCTAGAGGTTCGGGGTCCGGGACCGCTCCCGCTACTTGACCGGGCTGACGGGTCGAGCCCCGAACCGCGAACCCCGAGCCCCGGTCTTGCTCAGCCACGGCCGCCCGAGAGCAAGTTGGCGAACAGCTTGATGGCGCCGGGCACCCCGGCGGGGAGTTGACGGAAGAATGCAAGGCCCGTGTAGATGTAGGTGCCCTTCCCGAAGCTCGTCACGAGCAACGCTCCTTGCGTCGGTGTCTCGCCGGGGTCGGCCATTGCGAGCAACGCCTGATAGCGAGGGTCCCAGGTCGTAGCGTAGTAGAGACCGCGCTCCTGTACCCAACCGGCGAAGTCCGCGGTGCCGAGGGCGTGCGGTTTGGTCAGCCACGGCGAGCCGGCGCCCAGCATGCGTACGGCCGCGGTCTCGTCCGTGGTGCGGTCGCGTCCGATGGTGAGAGGGTAGGGGCCTAGCTTGTCGGTGATCAAGCCGCCGTTGGTGTTGTACTGGATCAGCAGGGAGCCGCCAGCCTGCACGTACGCAAGCAGGCGCTCCTGCGCCGTGGCCAAGATGTTGCGCGTGTTATACGCGCGCACGCCGGTGACGATCGTGCCGTAGCCGGAGAGATCGGCGTTGACGAGATCGTCGTCAGAGAGCAGCGTCACGTCGAAGCCGAGCTGGTGGAGCACCGCAGGGACCTCGTCGCCTGCCCCCATCACGTAGCCGATGCGGCGCACCGGCCGCGCGACGTCAACCCGCACGAGGCGCGCGGTGGCGGGAGGAAGAAGCGTCTGCGGCTCGATGTGGGGGTGATCCACGGTGACGAAGGCGCGAGCCGGTTCCCGGCGGTCGGTGGTGACGGTAACCGCGAGCTGGCCGCTTCCCTCGGTAGCCGGAGGCGAGAGCGTGAAGCTGATCAGCCTTTCCTCACCGGCCTTGGCGAGGGTGACCACGATCCGATCGGGCTGGGCTCGCCAACCTTGTGGCGGCTGCAGCTCGACGGTCGCTGCGGTGTCCGCGGCACGCGCTTGTACCGTGGCTCGCACGACCTTGGCCGCGCGATCCGGGAAGAGCAGCACCGGCGCTTCGAGGTTCACGGTCACGCGCGGCACGATCGCGACCTCGCGCGTGCGCTGGCCCTCGACCGGATCGAGCCAGCGGTAGGTCACCGGCACCTCGTAGCGCAGCTCCCGCTCGCCGGCGCGGATGACGAACGTGACCACGATCGCCGGCGGGCTGTGCGGCGCGCCGACCAGCGCCTGCTCGGGCGACGCATACGTGCCATCGCCGTGCGACGCTGCCAGCCAATACGGCTGGGTAAGAGGCGCCTCGCGTGGGATCGCGAGCGATAGATCGCGGGTGATGGGAGCGTTCTCCGCCAGTCGCGCGTCCACTGGTACCGGCGCAGCGGACGGCAGCTCGACCCGCACGAGCTGCATCGCGACCACGGAGCGGTTGAGGGCGGTGACGCTGAGCTTGATCGCAGCGCCTGGAACGCCCGTGGCATCCGTGGCGGCCGCATCCAACCACAGGCCGGTGCACTGCCGAATCGCCTCCAACACCTCGCGGCGTTTGAACGCGAGCCATGGTTCGTCGGCGAGGTGGTCGATCGCGGTCAGGGCGTCGAGTAGGCCGGGTACCGCCGTGGTGGGATCTTCGTCGGAGTAGCTGGCGAGCGCGTGGTGGAGTGCGGCTTCCACGGCCTCACCGCCCGCGACGCGCTTCCAGGTCAGATCGACGCCGTCGAAGAGGTCGCCCTTGGCGGGCTCTCCCGCGACGAGCTCGAACTCGTTTGGGATGCTGCCGCGCCGGGGCGGAATCGCGCCCCCCTGGCTCTTGTGCATCGTGCGCGAGGCAGCGGCGATCTCGGCCCAGCCTTCGCCGAGCAGCGGATCGTAGCTCCCGAGGTCGATGGTGAGGCGCGGCTTGGCGCTGGGAGAGGGCTGTTGCCCCGGGCGGGTCCAGGCGTTCCACAGCAGGCGCTTTGCTTGCCACGGCTTTACGAGGGCGAGCTGCTCGGGGAAGCGCGCGGGGTCGGCAGCGGCGGTGAACGCCTCAGCGGCGAGGATCGCCGAAGCGGTATGGTGGCCGTGGCCGCCGTCGCCGTTGGCGGGGAAACGGGTGATGATCACGTCGGGACGGAAGCTGCGGATCACCCACACCACATCGGCGAGGACCGCGTCGTGACCCCAGATCCGCAGCGTCTCCTCGGGGGTCTTCGAGTAGCCGAAGTCCACAGCGCGGGTGAAGAACTGCTCTGCGCCGTCCACTCGGCGGGCGTCGAGCAGCTCCTCGGTCCGCAGCACGCCGAGCAGCTCGCCTTGCTCCGTGCCGATGAGGTTCTGACCGCCGTCCCCGCGGGTGAGCGACAGGTAGGCGGCGCGCACCTTGCGCCCCTTGGCGAGGTACGCGAGCAGCGCGCCGTTCTCGTCGTCGGGATGCGCGGCGACGTACAGCGCACTTCCCACCACCGCGAGGCGCTCGATCGCGATCCGTCGTTCGGCGGCATCGACCACCGGCGGGAGCGTCAACGCCACTGCTTTTCCGCTGGTTGCGACGGCCGCCATCATCGCGAGGCATTTCAACGAATTTCTCATCGTGACTGTTTCCCCCAGGCCCAGCGTATACGCGACGCCGGCGAGCGCGGTTCAAGCGTCGAAACCACGAACACCGTTTTTCCGCCGGCTATTGCTTCGGCGCCCGACCGATGGGGAGGTGGCTGGCGCTTGCAGCGCGCCGTCCTTGCGATGCCAGGGCCGCGAGCTTCGTCACCGTCGCCCAGTTCCGCGTGGTCGCGCTCTCCCCGAGTACCTTCCCGACCGCCGCCCAGAGCTGGCCCTTGATGGTGCCAGCCGGGCACCACAGGTAGGCGGCGTGCTTTCCGACACTCAACAGCTCAGGCGCCCAGCTCTGCTTCTCGAGAACGCCCAGCCGCCGCAGCTCCCCTGCGTTCTGGACGAAGACAACGTGCATTCGCGCGGGGTCGTCCGCAAATTCCGGGAGGTCATTGCCCGTGACGACCGCCTCGAGCTCCGCGGCGGTGAGTACGATCACCCGCGCGGCGATGCCCAGCTCGTCGGGGATGGCCCGCTCGATACGCTCTGAGATTCCAGCACCGCCCCGGCCGCCGAAGACCATGTTCCCGCTGTTGAGCAGCGTGCGGCAGTCGCCGTAGCCGAGACGCCTCATCAAGTCGCGGAGATCGCCCATGGACACGCGCTTGGCGCCTCCGACGTTGATCCCTCGGATCAGCCCAACGAATGTGTTCCGCACCTTGCCCCTCCATCTGCTGTCAGCCCAGCGCCCGCGTTCAGCCGCCCTCGGCCCTTGTGCGGCTGGCCCACGCAGGCGTCATGACTGCCGACCCTGGCGGCTGCGACGGCCGGCTGGGCCGCGGGGCCACGTCACTCCGGCCAGTACCTGCCGTACACGTCGCCGTGGGTGTGTACGAGCATGGACCGTAACTCCGCTGTACGGGCCCGGGTGAGTCGTTCGCGCTCCATTGTTTCGCAGTTCGTCATCTGCCATGGTTATCGCTCGGGTTTTTTGCCGGCTCCTCGATCCGCCCGCCCTTGCTTTGGCGCGATCCTGCCTGACCCGGAGCTTAGCAATGCGCGCGATGAGTCGATAGGGGATCGGCTCATCGAGTGGGAACCGGAGGTTGCCCTTCGGCCCCGTATAGCGTGCGAGCGCACGTTGCAAGCCGGGATCGCCGGAGACCGGCGGGTACAGCCCGATGTGGTTCGTGAAGGCGGCGAAGTACAAGAGGATGCCATGAAGCTTGAAGGCGGGCATCTTGTAACTGATGACCTCGCGCGCTTCCTGCGCGGCCTCGCGAACCGTCGAGCGTAATCGCTGGAGGATCGCCTGCACGTCTGGCGGAAACGAGGCGATATAAGCGTCCACGCTTTCGAAAGCCGGTCGGTGAGGCATCATGGTGCCCTCTTGGTTCCTTGTGACGCCGAACATTATGCTTCAGGTGCGACCACTCCGGTTCTCCCTGCGAACGACGAGCTTCAAGCCGGACCAAACCCCGGTCACCGCGCAGAGCTTGATATCCACCAGTCCGAGCGGCAGGGCCACCTCCCGCACGGTGTCCTCGGTGATGTCGGTCGGCACCTTCGACGCCTTCTTCGGCCAGGATACCCACACCGCCAGGCGGCATCGCCCGTCGCGGGGAGCCGGGCGGATGGTCTAGGGCGAGCGCTTGGGAGGCCACCCGATCGAAAGGTGATCGGCGTTGAGCACGGCGTTCATCACGAGCGCATAGGTGCCCTGCGTGGTCGCACGCCACATCGGGTTGCAGGCGAACAAGAGCACGTGGCCGCTGCCGAGCGGCGCATCGATCACCACCGGCTTGCCGGCGATCTCGTCGCCGCCCTCAAGCATGCCGGAGAGCGGGAGCGAGTCGGCCTCCTTTGCGAACGCGATCACCACGCGGGGACGATCCTCCGGGCGAGGCATGTACGGCGCGAGAAAGATCCGGTAGTCATCGGGCATCTGGAACCCCTCCTCGCCCGGAGCGGGCTCCGGGCGCTCCGGAGGGGGTGCGTAGGTCCGTCCCTGCGGCACGTCGGGATCGTCCTTGCCGCCGCGGCCGGAGGGGCGTTGGCCTTCCCCCGGCGACTCGAACACGCCCACTTTGAAGACCGGCGCGTCGGCGAAGTAGACGGGCAGCGTGTCGTCGTAGCCGTACGCGACGGGGCTCGCGTGATCCACGACGCACGCGCGCAGCAGGGTGCCGGGCGCCTTGAGCTTGGCCGGGTCGACGACTTTCACCCAGCGCGCGAAGCCGTACTCCACCGCGAACCGCGCGGTATCGCGCACCGTCACCAACAGGCCCCCTTGCTCGACGAAGCGCCTCAGGTTGGCGACGCCTGAGATGCCGAGGCCCGGCCGCATGTCGTCGGTGGAGTCCACGCCCAGATTGGGTGTGAGCGGTGTCTTCTTCCACGGCAGAGGCGGACCCGGCGGCATCCCGTTGACGATGTCCTGTGGCGAGTGGTCAGTGGGGGGGAAGATCACCACGTCGAACTTTGCGCGGAGGTCCGGCTCTTGGGCAACGTCTTGGGTCGAGATATACGTGTACGGGACGCCCAGATTTTCCAGGGTGAGCCGAAACCACCCCTCGTCCTGGGTGGAGAGCCAGGTGTGGAGGAGCGCGATGCGCGGGCGGACCAGCGCGTGGGTTGCAGTCTTGGGCAGGGCGTCGAGCGCCTCGGCGCGCAGGCTTGTGCGCGCGAGCGCCTCGCGCACCGTGGCACGGTTGCCATCATCGAGCGGCACCACGATCGTGCCGGCGGGCCAGCTCTTCGCGCCATTGATCGGCTCGTCGGCGACGAGCATCCGCACGCCGGCGAGGCTGTAGCACAGGCGAACGAGGTCGGTGTCGCTCGTGTTCGGGATGGCCAGCGCCGCGCCCTTGAGCGACGGGGACGGGTTCGGCAGCGTGCCGTCCCAGGGCCGCACCGGCACGTCAAGCACCTCGGGGGTGACGATGCGCTTCCACTCGACGTTGAAGCCGTAGCCGAGCGTCCAGCCGGAGTCGTCGTAGACTCGCTCGTCGGCGCGCACGTACTGGGTGTCGAGCAGCGTGTCGGCGAGCCGCGAGTACGGTTGGTCCATGCGAACGATGAGGCTTCCTGCAGGGAAGCTCAGCGGCTCGTCGCCGGCCGCAGCCTTTCCCCTCGCGGACTCCTCGCTGCTCGGTTTCCGATTGGTTTCCTTGCGTGTTGGGGGCGGCCACCCCGGCTTGACGGTGAACGACCTCTCCGCGACGCTCACCTCGATGCCCTGCTGCCGCAAAAGGTCGGCGAGGTCGCGCAACTGGCCGCGCCGCTTCTGCCCGCCGTCGAAGACATATGCTGCCGGCCCCTCGGTACGGGCCTTGGCGACCGAGCGCTTGCCGAGCACGTAGAACTGATCGAGGAAGTGCTCGCGGTGCTCGGCCATGTCGGAAAGCGCGAGCAGGAGCCCGCTTTGCTCGTAGTTGACGTTGTCGCGCAGCGACCAGCGTACCTTCGGCAGCGGCGGATTAGGACGGAACCACGCCCGCTCCGAGCCGCGCCGCACGACACGGTCCTCGGTGTCCGGCAGCGCGTTGCCGAACGTCTCGTAGAAGCGGCCAATCGAGTTGCGTCCCATCGCCACCCAGAACATGTAGTTGGGCGCCCAACCGTCGTAGAAGCCGTGCGTCCACACCCCTGGCAAGCCCTTGGCGGTGAGGGCCTCGACCTCGTTGGTCGCCATGCGATCCCACTCGTCGATCATCAGTGGGTCGAGCCAGGCGTTGTACGGCCCGGTGCCGGTCGAGATGTAGAGGAACGGCACCGACTCGTGGAGGTCGTGCAGCACCTGAGGGTGCCATTCGAGGAAGGCGGCAAGCACGTTCCGGGAAAGGGCGAGCGCAACCCCCATCGCGTCCCGGTTGTTGTCGTGTGCCACGTAGCGGCCCCAATACACGAGCGGCGGCATGGTCTCTTGCGGGTGGGTCTCATGCCATCGCACCAAGTCAACCATGCGGTCGCGGCCGTCCACCTCCAAGACCGGTGTGAGTAGAGTGATGACGTTGGCGCGGATTGCGCGTACCAGCGGCGTGTCCTCGACTGCGAGCCTGTAGGCAAGTTCCATCAGCATCTCGGGGCTGCCGGTTTCGGGGGAGTGCATCGCGCCGGTGGCCCAGTACATCGGCTTGCCGGTCGCGATGAGGGTGCGGGCCTGCTCGTCGCCAAGCTTGCGCGGGTCCGCCAGGGCGCGGGTGATCGCCTTGAAGCGGTCGAGGTCCGCGATCGTCGCTTCGTCGGCGATCGCGACCAGGATCATCTCGCGTCCTTCTTCGCTATTGCCAATGGGAAAGACCTTGACGCGTGGAGACGCGGCCGCCAGGGCGCGCATGTAGCGGGCGACGTCCTCGGCGTAGGTGAGATGGCCTTCCGCGCCTGCGATGTAGCCGAGGAACTTCTGCGGTGTTGGCACGCTGGCTGAGGCGGGCAGGTGGTCAACGAGGTCGGTGATGAACTGCCTGCCCGTGGTGGCTTCCCGAATCTGGCGCGTGTACTCCGCGTCCCACTCGGGGTGGGCCGCGATCGGCTCGCCCCCGACAATCGGCGCGGGTGTAGGCACGACAGCGGTCTGGTGCGGCGCCGCTGCGGGCGTTGGCGGGCCGGCGGCGAGGGCACTCCCGCCAAGAACGAGGCAGGCGAGTAGAACGAGTTTCGTTTTCACGACTGCACACGGTAATCTCCCTGCGACGGGGATTCAACCGGCCGAAAGCCGCAACGCTCCCTAGGCACGGTGGGGAAATCCCCGAGGAGGGCCAGGGATGCCCACAATCAACCCCAACGTGGCCCGACTGCGCTGCTCGGCTTCGGGTCATGAGGTGGACGACCAGGGGTTCTCTCGCCCGATTGGCTTGTGTTCCTGTTGCCCGAAGCCGGGCAAGCCGGTGGTTGTCGAGTACGACCAGGGACGTGTGGTCGCCGAGCTGCGGGCCACACCGCTTCAACAGCGAAGGGAGGCGGGAATTTGGGCGTTCGCACCGCTCCTCCCGGTGCTCGGGGTGTCGCCCGCATACGCCGCCGACGTTGGCCGGACCCCTACCGTGCGGCACGATCGGCTCTCAGCCGAGTTTCGCGTCGACCTCTTCATCAAGAACGAGGCGGCCAACCCGTCAGGCAGCTTCAAGGACCGTGGCCTCGCGGTGGGGGTGGCGCTTGGCGTGGCATGCGGCGCCAGGCGGTTCTGCCTGCCCACCCAGGGGAACGCCGGCGTGGCCGCTGCGCTGTTCTCGGCGCGGCTGGGACTTCCCGGCTGCCTCGTCTACATGCCGCAAGGGTTCGAGGGGTGTGTTTACCACCGCGCCTGCGAGTTCTTCGGTGCCGAGGTGCGATTCGCCGGTGCCAACATCGCGGCAGCGGGCCGAAAGATGCGCGACGACTTGGCGGCAGCGCTCGCCGCCGGTGAGCTCGTGGACATCTCGACCTTCTTCGAGCCCGGACGGCTCGAGGGCAAGAAGACCATGGGCCTCGAGATCGAGCTTGACTTCGTGGGCGAGGCGCTGCCGGAATTCGTCCTGTACCCGACCGGTGGAGGGACGGGCCTGGTCGGGATCTGGAAGGCGTTCGGCGAGCTGGCGGCGTTTGGTCTACTCGATCGTGCGCACGCTTCGCTGCCGCGCATGGTGGCGGTGCAGTCGGAGGGATGCGCCCCGGTGGTTGAGTCGTTCCTAGCCAACCGGAGCGAGGTCGTCCCGGTTACCTCGCGCGGCACCATCGCGGACGGCCTCGACGTCCCGGCCGCGATCATGGGTCACGGGATTTTGCGGGCGCTGCGGGAGTCCGGCGGCACGGCGGTGGCGGTCAGCGAGGTGGAGATCGCATCGGCGTTCGTCCACTTCGGCGAGGTCGGAATCAACGCCGGCTACGAGAGCGCCGCCTGCTTGGCTGCCCTTGGGAGGCTCCGTCAGAAGGGGGTGGTGCGTGATGGCGCCAAGGTGCTTCTGCTCGCTACCGCGAGTCACCTCATCGCGATGGGGGGCACGCCGAGCGTAAAGGGGGCCTCGTGATTGCCGGCGGTGCGGCGCTGCACGCTACTCGGTGTAAAGGTTGAACGGGAAGCTCACGGTGTTGGTGCCCTTCAGCGCCTCGAGGGCATAAATGCCGGCGGGGAGCGGCTTAGTCATCCGGCACTTGTACATCTCGGTCTCTCCCTTGATCAGGCCGACCTCGAGCCCTTGGGTGATGGCACCCTTGCTGGTGTCCTCGATGTAGCGGCCCCCGCGGTGGATGTACACCTTGAGGTCGTACGGCTTGTAGTTGCCGTAGAGGATGAAGTAGAACCTGCCGTTCACGACCGTGACGGTTGGGTCGCCGGTGAAGGTGTTGATCGCGAATCCTTCGGGGGTGAACTCCTGATCCACGATGATTCCGGGCAACTCGACGAGCTTGCCGGGCTGCACCACCCAACCGCCCTTCTTCTCGGGCTTGGTCTCTTTCGAGCATGAAAGAACAAGCACACACAGGATGCTCGCCGCGAGGGTGAGTGCCTTCCTTAGCATGTCGCGCTCCCTTCCTCTGCGAGGCAGATTGGGCCAATGCCCGGCGAGATTATAGCAACAGCGCGAGGCCGAGGCCGGGCCGTCACGGTCAGGACCTCGGGGTGCGAGATGGGAGGCGCGAGGCTGATTATCGCCGCCCCTAGCCGGATCACGATCGCGTTTTGGAGATTTGGTGCCGGAGGAGCTCGTTTTCGAAGGCGAGGCCGACCTGGCCGGCAGCCATTTCGATGATCTCGATGTCCTGCACCAACTCCTCACGCTCGCCGTTGTCGGCATAGATCAGCGCGATGACCCGCTGGGCCCCCGATACCGGAAACACAACCACCTGGCCGTTGTGCGGACGTCCGACGAGAGTGCCCAGACGTTCCGGGAGATTAGCGGTCTCGAACGACACGGACTGCACCTCACTTCGTGTTACCGCGTGGGCGAGGACATTGTCGCTGCCGAGGTCGAGTCTCAAGCCGCGAGTGAGCTCCGCGAGGTGTTTTCCGTGGCGATCCCGGCCGAATGCGCCGAGCACGACAAGCTGGTTGGTCTTGGCGAGGAAGAGGATGGCTCGCTCCACCGATTCCGAGATGCTGTGCATCATCGTCAGGGCCATGCTGGTTGACATCATCCCCGAGCGGAGGTCGCCAAAGAGCTGTCGCAGGCGGGCGACACTCGCCGTGACTTCCTGGGAAGGCCTGTTGTGGGTGAGATCGCGCCGGCTCTTGATGACGTTCTCGATGCATGACGTCACTGCTGCGATGTCGGGCGGCACGACGGCGAGGGCGCCAGCGGCATAGACGGTGCCGAAGTTGGCTCTCGGGTCGACCACCGCGACCAGCGATGCCCGCGGACGCGCGTAGCGCAGCGCGGTCACCGCGACCACGCCGGTAGCTCCGCCGCGCAGGTCGACGAGGACGATGGGGGGTGGGGCGCCGAACAACGCCTCCCCGGCCCGCTCGAGGGGGACAGTCTCGATGCGAGAAAACTCGTTGCGCAGCACTTCCCTCAGTTTCTGCGCCAAGGAGGCGTCGGGCGAAACGACCTGCAGCTCGAGCGTCGTGGCGGACGACAGCGGGCCTTGCTGGTCGAGAATGTCCAGGCTGGCCTCGAGTTCTGGCGTCGCAAGCTCCAGGTCGATGGACGAAGCAGGATCAGACGCGCTTGGCATCGCGGGGGCAGGAGTGCGTGGCTGGGGGCTAGGCTTGGGTTCCCCGGACGGCTCGTTCCCCAAGGTGACCTTGCGGTTGCGCTGGTCGAAGATGCGCGCCGCCTCGAGCAGCACCATTTGCGTGTTGAGATCGGCGTCGGGCAGCACGTCGCTTGGGTAGAGGGCGATGTCGTCGATGGGACGAAAGTCCTCGCCGACGAACTGAAACGTACCGGACTCCCAGGTTAGCAGCTCGCCGATTGCCTGTTTGATCTGCCGAGTGATGACGTTGCGCAGCCCCACGGCGGAGAGCGCGCCCTTGGACACGAGGATCTGCCCGAGCGACCGCTTGCCCTGCTCGCGGGACTGCGCGGAGATCGCAGCGTCGAGCGCCTTGCGGTTGATCAGCCCGCCGCTGACCAGGAGGTCACCGAGTCTCGGGGTCCGAGGCGCCTGCGCACCGACGAGCTTGCCGTTGTGGAAGCCGATCCGTGCCTGCTCTGCGCCGCGGGAGAGCTCAAGCGTGCCGGTGCGCCGGCCGATGTGG
This sequence comes from Thermoanaerobaculales bacterium, assembly GCA_044447965.1. Lineage (GTDB taxonomy): Bacteria > Acidobacteriota > Thermoanaerobaculia > Thermoanaerobaculales > Thermoanaerobaculaceae > DATIYW01. The sequence goes on from JBIOGJ010000010.1 coordinate 12,056, forward strand.
ATGAACTGCAACACCTCCGCTACCGAGACGTCTTTGAGGCTGCCGGAGATGCCCATGCTCGCCGTATCAGAGCCCTCACCGCAATCCGGCGTGCGAGCACGAGATCTGCATGTGGCTCATTCGCCGCGGGCCAGATTGACAAGGCTTTGCAGCGTTCGTAGCTTGCGGTCCTTGGTCGCGAACAACCTGGCGGCGTAGAGAGCCGAGGCTGCATGCGCCGAGAGGAGGTCGAGGAGATCGCGGTCCTCGGATCGGAGGACCGACTTGTGCTCGAAGAACTGGAGCAGGACCACGGCGCCCACCACCTCGCCCGAGATTCTGAGTGGGACCACCGCTTGCGCCGGGGAGTCGGGTGCGGGACCGGTGCGAAGTACGCCATCAATCAGCGTCGCGTCCACCATTGGATCGCCACCGCGATACGAGTCTCCCGAGTATGGCGGCAGCTCATCTTCGCCCATCCCGTGGCGGAGCGTGATCTCGCAGTCGCCCCCCTCCTCAGGGCGCAGCAAGAGGACGAACTTCCTGGCGCCGAGCAGGTCGATGGCGATTTCCGCAATGGTGGTTTGCACGTCGGCAGGGCTGAGACTCGAGTGGAGTTGATACGTCGCGACGTAGAGGTTCATGAGGCGACCCGCCTTATGCTCGGAGTCAACAAGTTGGGTCGCGAGCTCCTGCATCTCGGCCTCGGCTCGCTGCAAGCGCTGCTCAAGGTCGGCGGATCGGTCAGGGACAGTCGCCTTTGCCTGACCCTCAACCAGCGTGTGTAGGCTCACCTCAAGAACGCGAGCGAGTTCGCCTACCCGTTCGAGCGTAGTGCGGAGCTGCTCGACAACGTCGCCGCCGCCGAGGAGCAATGGCCCGGGGGCTGAACCGGACCCGCCGCTAGGATCTTTGCTCATGCCAACGTTCCCTGTTCCAAGCTCGCAATCAGCCGGAGGATCTTTTCGGCGTCAAAGGGCTTCGTTACGTAGGCCGCCGCGCCGGCCGCGATCCCGCGGGCGATTTCGTCCTCTTTGCCGTCGGTGGTGACAATCACTACGGCCAGACGGGGCAGGGCTCCGTTCGCCCGCAGATGTCCGAGCAGCTCCAACCCTCCCATCACGGGCATGTTGAGATCCAGAAGGATCAAGTCGACCTCGGGGTTCTCCGCTAGCCGACTCAATGCCTCACGCCCATCTGACGCGAAGACGAGCGCGTGGGAGCGCAGCGTGAGCTCGTACATCTTGAGCATCAGCTTAGAATCGTCGACAACGAGTATCTTTTTCGGTTGCACGAACCCCCCGGGCCACGTCTGCCGATCCGCTCGCCCCGTTGCAGATCGTACCTCTAGCCCCCTGGGCGTACGCAAGTCAACGCATGGCGAGGGATGCGACCCCGCTGCCCCTCGCTGGCCAGCATAGCCCCCGGGGGTGGAGGGTTCAAGGGGCCACCCGAGCGACCGCCCCTCGGCCCACCCGGATCGTCGGCTTGTGCTTTTTCCAACCCCGTCTCGACGGCCACTCGAGCCGGCTGCGCCCGGCCCGCTGGGCCGTTTCTGTCTGGAACGCCGGTACGACCTGCTAAGCGCCTACCGCTTGCGGCGCAAGTCGATGTCCTTGAGCTGGCGCAACTCTTCCTCGAGGCGGTGGACCTGCGCCTGAGTATCGGCCAACGACGCGCGCAGTCGCTGCACCGCGTCCTCGCGCGCCTTGCCAGTATTTTCCTGTGCCTTGACCTCGCCCTCGAGACGAGTGATCTCGGTCGCGTAGGCGTCGGCCGCGGTCTCGGCTGTCTCGACGGCGGTTTGCAGACCAAGAACGAAAACGGCTGCGTCCCGGTAGCCACTCGCGGACCGGGCAGACGCCAGCTCGGCGAGGAGCGCGCGGCCGGTGGCTGCGTCGTGGACGGGGCTGTCGGGCAAGAGGGAGAGGAGGCCGAGGCGGAAGCGGATGGCGTCTCGATCCCCGGACGCGGGACTTGCCGCCAGCGCACGCTGGTAGCTCGCGCGGGCGGCAACAAAGTCCCGCGCGGCGAACGCGCGATCGCCCTGCGTCGTGGTGGTCGTGCACGACGCGAGCGCTCCGACGGTGGATGCGACGAGCACAGCTCGCAGATCAACTCTCACCATCGCCCTCCGCTTCCCCGGGGCGCAGTTCGCGACTCGGCTGGTCCGCACCTTCGGTCGCGAGCGGGAGCACGAAGGTGAACACGCTCCCGCCTGCGGGCCGGTCCGCCACCCACACGCCACCGCCGTGTGCGTCGAGGATCTCGCGGCAGATCGCGAGGCCGAGTCCCACGCCCCCGTCGGGTCGTCGCGTTTGGACGACCTGATGAAACTTGTCGAAGATCCGTTCCTTGTGCGCGTCCGGCACGCCGGGGCCCGCATCCTCGACCGCGATGGCGGCGAGCCCCGACTCCCGGGTCGGCCGCGGAAGGCGGGCGAGCGCCCAGCGCGGGACGCTTGGCGGCAGGCCGTCGAGCTCCGCGAGCGTAACGCGGACGGTCGAGCCGGCGGGCGCGTAGCGCACGGCGTTGTCGAGGAGGTTGGCCATAACCTGGGTGATGCGGTCGCCGTCGCATGGCGCCATCAGCGGCGTCGATGGGGCGACCACTTCCACCTCGAGGTCATGCTCTCTGGCCCTTGCCTCGAACAGCGCCGCGGCCGCTTCCACTAACGGTCTAAGGTCACGCGCCGCGAGGTGGTACTCCATCGCGCCTGCTTCGATGCGCGACACGTCCAGGAGGTTCGCGATCATCGCGGAGAGCCGGCGGCTGCTCGCGAGGTTGAGCTCGAGCAGGCGCCGCTGTTTGGGCAAGAGCGGACCGGGTGTTTCCTCGAGCAGGAGCTGGTTGGTCTCCTGCATCGCGACGAGCGGCGTCTTGAGCTCGTGGGAGACATGGGAGACGAAGCCACGCTTGAGGCGATCGAGCTCATCGAGGCGGCGGACCATGGTGTTGAAGTCTTCGGCGAGACGGGCAAACTCGTCGCCGTGCGGCGCGTCGATTTGCACCGCAAACGAGCCTTCCGCCACCTGGTGCGTCGCCTCGGCGAGGCGCTGGAGCGGTCCGTTGATCGAACGCACGGTGACGAGGAGGATCACGCCCGACAGGGCGAGGGCCACGCCAACCACGGCAAACGTGAGCCGCTCCGCATCCTCGCTCGTGGCAGCCGCTACCAACACTTGGTGGGCGATGGCAGTGCTGGTCGCGTTGAGTTCCGCCAGCACCTGCCTGCGCAGGCCCTCGAGCGACCCGGCGGTTTCCGCGAGGTGCTGGTTGGCGTCCTCCGCGAGGAGGCGGGCAGCGATCTCGGCCCGAGGAGCGGTTGCCAGATCAAAGCGTTGCCACAGGGCGGCGAGGCGCTCCACCTCTGGGGTGTCGGTGTCAGGAACCTTGAGCGCCTTCAGCTCCGTGAGGTTGGTCTGGAAGGCGTCGCGCGCTTCGCCGACAAGATCCGCATACGCCTCGTCGTGAGTCACCGAGAGCTTGCGCGTGTACTCCTCGATCTGGTCGAGCTGGCGGCGAAGCTCAAGCGAAACCATCGCGGCCCGGATGCGGACCGCCCCGAGCTCGCGGTTGGCGGAGGCCAGCGAGCGCACGAGCGAGACCTGGTAGAACAACACGCCGATGAGGAGGGCGAGGATTCCTCCGGTTCCCGTGGCGACCTTGGTCGCTACCTTCATTCCTCGCGCGATCCCAGCCCGTACGACTTCAGTTTGTTGCGGACCGTTTTGACGTCGAGGCCGAGCTGCCGGGCGGCTTCTGCCTTATTGTTCCCGGCCCGCTTGAGCGTCTCGAGGATGAGCACTCGTTCGACTTCGGCGGCGGTCGCACTGACCGGAACGACGATGCCTCCCTCCGCGCTCGGCCCCTGCGTGTGCAGGTACGCGGGGAGGTGAGCAGGTGCGATCAAGCCGATCTTGGCCAGGATCACCGCGCGCTCGACCACGTTGCGCAGCTCGCGGACGTTGCCAGGCCAGGCGTAGCTGGTGATCTGTTCCTGCGCGGCGGCGCCAAGTCCTTCCACTGTGGCGCGATGCTTGGCGTTGAAGATCCTGATGAAATGCTGGGCCAGGAGCGGCAGGTCTTCTTTGCGCGCGCGCAGAGCCGGCAGCGGAACCGGAAAAACGTTAAGCCGATAGTACAGGTCACGCCGCAACAGTCCCTGATCGACCGCCTGCTCGGGGTTACGGTTGGTGGCGGCAACCAGGCGGACGTCGAAATTCACCAGACGCGTACCGCCGACCCGTCGCAGCCGACCCTCCTCGATCACGCGGAGGAACTTCGTCTGCAAGGCCGCCGGCATTTCGGTGATCTCGTCAAGGAAGAGGGTGCCGGTGTCGGCCAGCTCGAAGCAGCCGGGTCGTGACGCGATCGCTCCGGTGAACGCGCCTCGCTCGTGGCCGAACAGCTCGCTCTCGTTGAGACCCTCGGGAATCGCGGCGACGTTGATTGCGATGAACGGGCCGTTGTGGCGGCCGCTTCTCTCGTGAATGGCGCGCGCAACCAGCTCCTTGCCGGTGCCGCTCTCGCCGCTCACGAGTACGGAAGCGTCGCTCGCTGCCACGCTTTCGATCAGGCCGAACACCTCCCGCATCGGCGCGCTCGCGCCGATGAGCTGGCCGCACCCGGCGCCCTGGTCGAGCGTGGTCGTAAGCTCCCGAGCAGCACGGCGCGCCTCAACCTCAAGAGCGGCGTCGGCAAGGATCGCCCGCAGCTTCGCGTAGTCGAGTGGCTTGGTCAGGAAATCCCGCGCGCCGCCTTTCATCGCCTCGACCGCTTCGTCGATCGTGCCGTAGGCGGTCACCAGGATGACCGGCCGGGTCGCGTCGCCCTCCTTGAGTGATGCCAAGAGCTGCAGACCGGTGAGTCCGGGCATCACGATGTCGGAGATGACCAGGTCCGGATGCTCCGAGCTGGCCACTTGCTTGGCCTGCTCGCCGTCCTCGGCGAGCACGACGTCAAAGCCCCACTCGGCAAGACGCATCTCCAGTACCTCGCGCATCGCGGCTTCGTCGTCCGCCACCAGAATCTTGAGTCGCCCCGTACTCATGCGCGCCCCGCCATCCTCTCCAGGTGCCACGACCCTCAGTCCACCGGCTCCCTAGCGCCGTGCTCTCAATCCACGTTGCATTCTGGCGCAAGAACCGCTTCGGGCAGGTAATTTCTTCTCGTCTGCGCCTACCATACCAGATCGGGGCGGGAATATTTCCCGGAAGTGGCGTCAAGGCCGTCCCGTGCTGATCCCGCCAACCTCATCGAAAGTATTGCAACGAAGAGACATCTCTGGTTGCACCCGGATTGGCATGGTGGTTGCGTAGGAGATGTAGCGGGAGACGTTCGAACACAGTGCTCAAGAAAGAAGGGATGGCAACCATGAGGAGTTCACTACTGGTGGTGGCAGGAGTCGGGCTTTCGGCCCTGATCGTAGGCGGATGTGCGACGAAGTCGTACGTGCAGGCGCAGGTCGACCAGTCAACCAAATCGGCTGACGCCAAGATCGGCGAAGTGCAAAAGCAGGTTGAGGAGAGCCAGATGGACGTCGCGGCGCTGAAGAAGTCGAGCACCGATCAGGGTGCCCAGCTCGCGCAGCTCTCGGATACCGCGCGTGACGCGCTGACTCGCGCCGAGGCGGCAGGCAAGCTGGCGCAAGGCAAGTTCCTTTACGAGGTGGTGCTGAACGACGACTCGGCGCACTTCGCCTTCAATCGAGCGGATCTGTCCGAGCAAACGAAGAAGGCGCTCGATCAGGTCGCCGGCAAGCTCAAGCAGGACAACAAGAGCGTCTATATCGAGATCCAGGGCTTCACCGACGCCACCGGTCCGACGAGCTACAACCTCAAGCTCGGCGAGGATCGTGCGGAATCGGTGATGCGTTACCTCAACATGAACGATGGTGTGCCGCTCCATCGCATGAACGCGATTTCGTACGGCGCGGAGAAGCCGGCTGCCGACAACAAGACGCGCGAGGGCCGCGCGAAGAACCGGCGAGTCGTCCTGGTGGTGCTCTCCTGACGCCGGCCAGGCGACGCGCTTACTCGACCCCCGGGGCGCCGTCTCCGGGGGTCTTTTTGTGCGCGGGGTCTCGGAGTCCGGCCACCAGCGGCCGTCCGGGTTCCTTCGCCCGGCAGAACCCGCCGATGTCGGGCCCGTGTGGGATACGATAGGGTCCCGTGCGGACAGTAGACGCCATTTGCATGATTGGCCTCGTAGCCGCCGCGGCTAGCACGCCGGCGCGAGGCGCGGCCCAGGTGCTGCGACATCCGCACATTGTCATCGTCAGCTCGGTGGCGGAAGGCGCAGCGCCCGTCGCGACGCGGGCATATGCGGGCGCCTTCCACGCCGTCGGTTACCCGGTCGAGTGGACCACGCCTGATCACGTGACAGGAGGGCAGGACGCGGTTGTAGTGCTCCCCCACGCCGTGGCTGTCTCGCTGGCGCCGGCACAGCGTTCAGCCTTGCTCAGGTTGGTGGAGAAGGGTGGCTGGCTGGTGACCGCGGGGCCGTCTGAATTGGCCCGCCAAATGGGCATCCACTTCGACCGGAGTTCGGTTGAGCTTCGCGGCATCGCCGACAGCTTCGCACCGGGCGTGGAGGTTCGCTGGAAGCGAATGGTGCGATTTCGGCCGTTTGCGCCATCCGGCTCGGCGCGGGTGTTTGCTCGGGCGGCGCGGACGGGGAAGCCCATCGTGGTCGCGCTCACCCACGGCCTGGGCAAGGTGCTTTTCCTCGGTGTCGAGCTGGACGAGGAGAGCCCGCTCGGGAGCAGCCGCTTTCCGTTCTTCCTCCATGCGGTCGGCGCCGCCTTTGGCGTCTCGCCTGCTCTGGCGGCGGCGCACGTGACCGTCTACGCCGACCTCGGCGACTACCCGGACGAGAGCGGGGAAGCAATCGCGCACCGCTGGCATGCGTGGGGAGTCGGGGAAGCGCACCTTGGCGCGTGGGACGCGCTCGGCGCGAGAGCGGCGACGATTGACGCGCTGCTGGCCTCCTGCCACCGGCTCGGCATTCGGGTTTACGCCTGGCTCGAACCACCCGAGATCAGCAGCGCGTTCTGGGAGGCTCACCCCGAATGGCGGGAGCGGACCGCGACCGGTCGCGATGCTCACGTGGACTGGCGCAAGCTGATGGCGCTCGAGGTCCCGGCGTGTTTCGCTGCCGCTTCAGATGAGCTGCGCCAAACCCTCACGCGCTTTGACTGGGACGGGGTGGACCTCGCGGAGGTCTACTTTGAGTCGCCGCAAGGCGTCGACGCACCCGACGCCTTCACGCCAATGCATGAGGTGGTTCGGGAGTCGTTTGCGGCACGCGCCGGGTTCGATCCTCAGGCGCTTTTCGACCCGGCGTCTCCCCGCCACTGGACGAAGGACCCGCAGGCGCTTGCGCGTTTTCTCGCGTATCGGCGCGAGGTGATCGTGGAGCTGCATCAGCGCCTGATGTCCTTCCTGGTTGGCCTCCAGCGCGAAAAGCCTCAACTCGACTTGGTGCTCACCCTGGTGGACGCGCTCTACGACCGCAACATGCAGGACTTCATCGCGGTGGACCCGAGCCGCATCGCAGCGCTGGCCGCTGCTTCCGGGTTCTCGTTGCAGGTCGAGGACCCGTTCACCCTGTGGGGGCTGGGCCCCGAGCGATACGCCACGATTGCTGCCGACTACGCGGGCCTGGTCGTACCGGGGCAGCAGCGGAGCATCGACATCAACGTCGTGGAACGGGACAGGGATACGTATCCGACCGCGAAGCAGACCGGCATTGAGCTGTTTCAGCTTGCTTCGGCGGCACGCCGGCATTTTGACGACGTCTGCTTTTACTCCGAAGCGACCATCCCCGTGGTGGACCGTGACCTCCTGCACAATGCCCTGGCGGCCGGTTCAACCGTGCGGTGGCTCGGAGCCAGCGAGGTGGAGATCGACAGCAGCGGCACGGACGAGCTGGACACGGGAGGCTACCGCGCCGCCATGGTGGACGGCCGCGACTGGCCCGCAGGCGACGGTAACCAGATCATCTTGCCCCGCGGGCAGCACCGCGTGGCTTGGGTCCCGAACCTCATGACCGAGCCTGGTCCCGCGATACGGGGTCTCACCGGGGCGGCCCTGCTCGGAGCTTCAAAGGAGGGCGATGCCCTCGTAGTGGAATATACAGGTCGCGGGCGCGCCTACCTGGAACTCGCCTTCCATCCTCGGCGGATCGAGCTGGATGGCCAGCAGTTCACGGCGGTCACGCTGCGCGACGGGGGAAGCGAAATACTGGTGATGCCTGGCGGAAAACATCAGATCCGTCTGGGAACGCTAGAACATTAGGAGTCATGATTAGCGTCTTATTTCACCATGTATAACATATTCACTCTGACAGGTCGCAACGCCGATACCTCGCGCGCTCATCACCGAGCTTCGGGCACGGCGTCGATGGGAGCGTTCGCGGTCGCCAACATCTGCAACTCGATCATCGTATCCTTGGGGGCGATGCGGAACGCACCCTCATGATCTCTGTTCTGTACGCGAGCTTGGCGGCGGCCGTCCTGACCGCGGACGGTGCGCCCGGACCATTGGCTACGCCTGCGCCTACCGGTGCGGTGACCGCTTGCGCTGGAGGCGTGGCACCGCTCGGGAGCGAGTGGGCGCCCGTCGAAGCCTTGATCCGCGAGCTCATGACCAAAGGTGGCGTCCCGGGTGCCCAGATGGCGATCGTTCGCGACGGTCGCATCGCGTGGAACCGCGGCTTTGGCATGGCGACTGTCGAGGCTGGCAAGCCCGTCACGGTGGATACGGTGTTCGAGGCCGCCTCGCTCGGCAAGGCGGTCTTCGCGTACACGGTGATGCGGCTGGTGGAGCGCGGCGAGTTCGACCTCGACCGGCCGCTTTCCGGGTACCTGCCAAATCCGGAAGTGCGCGACCAGGAGCGCCTGCGGCAGGTCACCGCCCGCCGCGTGCTCTGCCATACCGCTGGCTTTCCCAATTGGAGGCGCGGCAAGGAGCTGACGATCGACTTTGATCCCGGAGAGCGGTTCAGTTACTCCGGGGAAGGGTACGTGTACCTGCAGAAGGTCATTGAAGCGGTAACCGGACTCCCGCTCGATACGCTGGTCCGGAGGGAGGTGTTCGCGGCGCTCGGGATGAACGCTTCGAGCTTCGTGTGGCGCGAGGCGTACGAGCAGACCGCCGCGACGGGCTACGACTACCTTGGCGGAGTGACGAAGAAAGTCCGCCCGGATGCGGCCAACGCCGCCTCGAGCCTGCACACGACCTCGGGCGACTTTGCGAGGTTCCTCGCCGAGATCCTGCATCCCACCTTGGTCAAGCCGGCGACGGTCGCGGCGATGCTGAAGACGCAGGTGTCGGTGGCGAAGGGTCTCGACTGGGGCCTCGGCTGGGGCTTGGAGCTGAGCGCGGGGCGGCGGTTGTTTTGGCAGTGGGGTGACAACGAGACGTTCCGCGGCATTGCCGTCGGCGATGTTGCCGCCGGCGAGGCGTTGGTGCTGCTCACCAACAGCGAAAACGGTCTTTCCATCGCCCCGCCGATCGTGAGCGCGGTGATTCCCGCGCCCCACCCCGCCTTCGCCTGGCTCGACGTCGATGCGTACGATTCACCTGCCCGCACCATCCGCGAAAGACTGGTCCGCGCCGGCATTGCGAACGGGGAGCGGGGCGTCTCCCGCGCCCTTTCCGAGCTTGAGGCGACCTTCCCGAAGGAAGCGTTTTCGGAGTCGCTCCTCAACCGCATCGGCTACGAGCTTCTCGGCAAGAAGCACCCGGAAGCGGCCAGCATGGTGTTCGAGCACAACGTCAGGTTGTTCCCCAAGTCGTGGAACGTCTACGACAGCCTCGCCGAGGCGTACGCGGCCGAGGGCGATCTTCGCCTCGCCATCACGTACTACGAGAAGTCGCTCAAGCTCAACCCCGATAATGAAAACGCCAAGAGCGCGATAGCCCAACTCAAGGAAGCACGGCGCCGCTAGCGTACGCGGTTCGCGCAACGCCCAAGCTACTCGGATGCGTCGTCTGAGGAGGGTTCGCCGCCCCGCACGGTGCGCAGCACGATGAAGATCGCCACGCAGATGAGAAAGTCGAGCGCGAGCCCGGCGTCGAGTGCGAACGGCCGGTGGCGCAGCCAGGTAGGGAGGCGGCGAAGGAGCAGCGCGAAGTAGACGGCGTTGCCCGCGAGGACCGCCACCAGCGCACGAAGAAGCTGCCCCCGCATGGCGCGCGAATTCGCTACCCCGCGGCGAGCCGCAGCATCTCGACGAGCGCCACCACGGCTTTCTCCATGTCGGCGACGGCGACACACTCCTCGGTGGAGTGCTCGTGCTGGGCGCCGACGCCAACCACCGCCATCTCGATCCCGCGGTTGTTATAAATCGAGGCGTCGGTGAATCCGGTGATGAAAACGGTCTTGGCATCGATGCCAACGATGCGCAGCGCTTGCTTGGCGATTCGCACGGGCCAGGCGTCCTCCGGGATCGTCACGGCGCGGCACATTTGCTCGGTCGCGATCTCGGCGCGCGCACCGGTGCGCGTCACCTCGCCGTTGATGATGCGCTCCATCTCCACCGCCAACGCCGCCGCCTTGTCGTGCTCCGCGCTACGACACTCGGCGAGGAAGGTGCACAGCGCGGGGATGCCGTTACGGATCAGTCCGCCGTGGATCACTCCCACGTTGGCGGTGGTGTTCGCGTCGAGCCGCCCGAGGCGCAGCGCGGCGATCGCCCGCGCCGCTGCCTGGACGGCGCTGACGCCTTTCTCGGGCTCCATGCCGGCGTGCGCGGCGCAACCGTGCACGGTCACGTCGATGGCAAAGTACGACGGGCCGCCGATGACGATAGTGTCGAGAGTGTCGTTGTCGAGGAGAAAGCCGCGTTTCGCGGTGATGCGGCTGAAATCCATGTGTTTCACGCCCAGCAGGCCTACCTCCTCTTGCCGGCTCACCGCGAGCTCCACGGGCGGTCGCAGCGTGGCCGTGCGCAGCGCATCGAGTGCCTCGGCGATCCCGGCCTTGTCATCGGCGCCCAGAATCGTGTCGCCCTGCGAGCGGATGATGCCGTCGGCCAACACCGGCTCAATTCCCACGCCGGGCTTCACCGTATCGGCGTGGCAGGAGAGCAGCACCGGCTCCTTGCCTGTGCATCCTCGCGCGGGGAACGAGGCGAGCAGGTTGCCGTAGCCGTCGAGGTCCGCCACACCGCCGAGCTTCGGGATCGCCGCGAGGAGGTACTCCATCATCCCGGCTTCGTTACCGGACTCGGAGTCGATCCGCACCATCTCCATGAACTGCTCGATCATTCGTTCCGACATCTCGACCTCCGCCAGCGCAGAGAACAACCGCGCGCTGGCAACAGCCTAACGCGGATCGGGAGAAAGTGTGCGCACCGGCGGGAGCACGCTGCTCGAGTGCGTGGGCGAGGGCGACGCGCCATCCAGGTCGAGCTTTCCTGTGGGACGCTTGGTAGCAGGCTCCTCACGTAGCACCACGCGGTCGAGGCGCACTGCAAGCGCACCAATGTGCTCGGCATGGCCGGAGACCTCCACGGGGATGCCGGTGCTTGTCTCGACGAGGATCGTGAGGTCCCCGCGCATTCCCAGGAAGCCGAGGTCCACGTCGGGTCCGGCGCCCGCAGCGTCGAGCGGCCGTGCCGTGACCCTCACCTTGCGCAGCAGGAACTCGCCATCGCGATGCCGCTCCCCCCCCGGCCACGCCTCGTCGAACGCCAGTCGTCTTCTGATCAGCTCGCTGGCGCTGAAGTCCAGCTCGACCAGCCGGGCGTCGGAGAGGATCACCAGGCGGAGCTTGCTCTCGGGTCGGTCGAGCCTGGCGGCCGAGGCGAGGTAGAGCAAGGCATACGACTCGGTGATCGGCAGCCCGGCAGGTGGCGCGATCGGTGACTCCTGGAACGATTCGCTCCGCCGCGTCCAGGCGGCGGGATCCTCGGCCGCCACCTTCGGGTCCGCCGGCGCGCTCCGCCACATATACACGCCGCGGTCGGTGTAGCGGAACACCTTGCGGTAGGGGTTGTGCCCCCGGGTCAGCTTGTCCGCTTGGATAGCCGCGCCGCTGGTGGGATCAAGCCAGGTGGTAACGGTCTCATCGCGGCCGAACGGTAGGTCGGTCTCACTTGTAAGGGCCACTGCCTCGGGGCTCGTCAGTGGCACGGGCTGGCCGCGCGGAGGTGTGCGGAGAGCGCTGGCGAGCGTCGACGCGTCGACTTGTTGGACGCGTAGGATGGTGGCAGCGCTGAGGAAGAACTTGTGCGCTGAGAACCGCAGCTCGACCCACGGGACCGGGACTAGACCCACCACCGCGGGCGCGCGGTCGGCGGCTGCGTTTCCGATCGTCAGGAGCGCGAGAATTGACGTCACAAGCCGGCGCGCATTGAGCCCTGCCGGTAACCCGCCGCCCCACGTGCGCATGATCAGCCTCCAGGCCTCATGCTACCCCACGCTCACACGGAGAAGAGCAATGCTTGTTGCAAATTCGGTCGAGGGAGACACGCGCAAGGAGATCCCTGGTGATCGGGAAGTCTAGCGGCGGTGCCTCATCGCGGCCTCAGCCTCGCGGTCGAGGGTACGGCGTCGGAGCGTCTCGCGCTTGTCGTGCAGCTTCTTCCCCCGCGCCAATGCCAGCTCGACCTTGATCCAGTTGCCCTCGATCCCGATTGCGAGCGGCACCACGGTCAGCCCCTTCTCGGCCACTTTGGCGGCGAGTTTGATCATGTCGCGCTTGTGCAGAAGCAGGGCGCGGCGACGCAGCGGATCATGGCTCGCGTAACCGGCGTTCTCGTAGGGTGAGATGTGGACATCGGCGAGAAACGCCTGGCCCGCTTCGAATGCGACCCAGCCCTCTTGCAGGTTGAGTCGGCCGGCCCGCACCGATTTGACCTCGCTCCCGGTCAGCGCAACCCCAGCGATGAACCGTTCGAGGAGCTCGTACTCGAAGCGGGCGTGACGGTTGGTGGCGAGGATCTTCATGCCTGAACGGCTTCCTCGAGAGCAGGGATCAATTCGGGATCGAACTGCGTGCCGGCCTCGCTGCGGATGATCTCCAGCGCCGACTCTCGCCCGACCGGTCGTTTGTACGAGGAGGCCGAAGTGAGGGTGTCGTACACCTCGGCCAGGTGAATGATGCGGCTCGAGCGCGGGATATTGCGACCCGCCAGCCGCTGGGGGTAGCCTCCGCCGTCCCAGCGCTCGTGGTGGTGGCGGACGGCGACAGGGAGCTCGCCGGGGAACGCGGTGCCCTCGAGAATCCGAGCGCCGACGACCGGGTGACGTTGGAACAGGCGGCGCTCGACCTCCCCTGGCCGCTCCATCCGGTACACCCGCGCATAGTCCAATTCACGCATGCCCAGGTCGTGAAGATAGGCCGCGATGGTGAGAAGCTCCTCCTCGTCGTCTCGGAGGTGCAGCACTGACGCGATACGCTGCACTAGTTCGGAGGTGGCTTGGGCATGCTGACGGAGGTGGGGGAACGAGCTTTCCCCAGGCTCGAGTAGCACGCGCGCGAGGTTGCGAGCAGCTCGCCGGTAGTCAACTAGCGCCAGGGCGGTCTCCAGGTGGCGCCGGCTCACCGCCAGGATGCGCTCGGCCACCGCGTGAGGGCCCCGCGTGACCACAGACAGCACCACCCAGATCGGCGGCCCCGTGAGCAGGGTAGTAGTGCGGATCTCCTCGCCGCTTCGCTCGCTGCCACCGCTGTCTTGTTCTTCCCAATCCCAACGGCTGGCGGGGGGGAGCTGGCCTATGATCGAGGTCAGCGCCTCCGCCTGGTGAGCGGCGAGTGCCTTTTGTTGACGGTGATCGAGCGGTGCGGTGCGCAGCGCCAAGACCTTCACGCTCGACCCGTCGGTGAGAGTCAGCGCCGTGGCGGCGACGCCGGGCAGCGGGGCGAGGCTGCGGAGAACCGCAGTGACCTCCTCGATCGCCGTACGGTGGGGGATGCTGGTCACCTGCACGGCGGCAGGCCCAGACTCGGACGGAGATGAGGCGGGCGCCCCGCTCGCAGGCGGTGACGCCGGCTCACCATAGGCACCGATCTCTCTGAGCCAGTCCTCGAACGCTGTGCCAATCGTTCGTGCCAGCGGCACGTCATCCGCTTCGAACGCGGCCTTGCGTCCCTTATCGCGCGCATCAACGAACCCCACGAGCCTTGTTCCCACGTTTACTGGAATCGTCAGAATGCGCGAGGTTCCGGCGCTTTCGAGCGAAGTCCTTAGGTCCCGGACATCCGTGACATCGTTGGCGAAGGCTGGCGAGGTGCGGTGGCGGCGAATCCAATTCCACATCGGATGGCCGGTCTTCACTTCCGCGGCGACGGCGTCGCGGCGGCCAAAGCCGTAGCTGGTGACCAATTCAAAGCTGCCATCGCTTCCAGACAGGTAAAGGGCGGCCTTGGTCACCCCCAACTGCTCCAAGCAGCGATAGAGAATTTCCTTGGCCCGTAGCTCGCGGTCCGGGTCCCAGAAGGCCAGCACTCGCTTCTCCGGCGGGAAGTCTACCATCGTCCCTGTGGCGTCGTGACCACACTTCGCGTCAGGCTGGCCACACTTGCACAGGTGCTGGTAGGGGCGAAAGGCTCGCCGGCTGGCACGCGCCTCGCAGAAGGCGATACATTGGAGGCGAAGGATGCCCTGGCAATGCACGATCCGTCGCGCAGCGAGCACGAGTGGAGTGGGGATTCATTGCGGCCAACACGCGAGGCTGACCCTGCGGCCAGCACCGCCATGCACTGGGATCGTCTTCGTTCGTACGGACTTGGGGGAAGCGATCCCGGCGCGCGCGGAAAACGCGCACGATCTCGCGATGGCCACCAGCCTAGCGCGACACGGCGCCCAAGCCGGAACGGTTGAACATGTGCTCGCGGCACTCGCGGGTCTGGGCGTGACCAACGCCTTCGTCGACCTGGACGGGCCCGAGGTGCCCATCCTCGATGGCTCGGCATTGCCTTTCGTGCAAATGATCCAACGCGTCGGCCTCGAAGAGCAACGGGTAAGCCTCGCGGAGATCCGTTTGAAGACCCTCATCCGCGTCGCTGATGCGGACCGGTCCATCGAGCTGCGGCCGGCAGCGCGGTTGACGGTGGACTACCGCATCAGCTTCGCCTCCCCGGCGGTTGGCGAGCAACGCTTCGCTGGGCCGCTGACCCCGGAGCGGTTTGCCACCGCGATTGCGCCCGCGCGCACCTTCGGCTTTCTCGATGAGGTCGAGGCTCTTCGGGCGCGCGGCCTGGGCAAGGGGGCAACGCTCGACAACTGCGTCGTCGTGGATGGGGGGAAAGTTGTGTCGGGACAGTTGCGTTTTGCCGATGAGTTCGTCCGTCACAAGGTTCTCGACCTGCTGGGCGACCTCGCCCTTCTCGAGTACCCCCTACGGGCCGAGGTGGTGGCGACGAAGGCGGGACACGCCCTCCACGTCGTCGCGATCCAGAAGCTACTCGAAACCCCCGAGGCGTGGGAGCTGGTCGAACCCGACCGGGTAGCGCCGTTCACCGTGCAGCCTTTCCGCACCGAATGGGACGCGGACGCAGCCGCGGCAGTGTAGGCACGTCGAGGAACCCTGGTTCGAGTCAGGCAGAAAGCACGGGCGAGCCGTGACCGTTGCGGCTAATTTCGCAGCGTTCCGTCCACTGGCTCTTCCGGGTACATCATAAGCAACGATTTCCGCGGTGTGGTACGCTTACCACACCATGGTTCTTGCTGTTGTTCTGCTTGCCTCGGCGGCCGTGACGCCAGAGCTGACCGCTCTGCTGACCCCGGGGCCGGGTCGACTCGCCGTGCAGGTTGCGGTCAAGCGCGACCTCCCGACCGAGTGGCGCGACGGGCTCGCCGCCGGCGCCGCGGTCTCGATCACGTATCGCCTGCGCATCTACCGCAATCGCCACTGGCTGTGGGATCAGCGCCTGGCCGCTCACGAGCTCGTCGTGAAGGCACAACGCGACCCACTGACCGGTGTGTTCACCCTGGTGGCCGAGTTTGACGGCGAGATCCTCGCATCGGCGGAGGCCAATACGCTCGAGGATGCAATCCTGTGGGTCAAACAGCCGCCGATGTCAGAGTTCGCCGTGCCGCTGCGCCATGAGCCACTGCTCCTTTTCATTCGCGCTGATTTCCTGACCCGCTACAAGTTGCTCGTGATCCCCACAACGGTGGGGACCGACTGGCTGCAACTTTCCGTGCCGGAGGTGCCGTGAAGGATTGGCGGCGACGCTGGCAGCGGTACCGGCGGCAGAACCGTTTCCTCGTCGGTCTGTACCTCAGCCTCGTGCTGCTGGTTAGCGGCGGGTTCGCGCTGTTCTCGCGCATGGCCGGGCTGCCGCCTGAGGAGCTCACCAATCGTCTTCTCACCTTCCTGCTCTGGTGGTTTGACCTCACCCTCATTGGGGTGCTGCTCTTCATCCTGTTACGCAACTTCCTCAAGCTCGCTCTCGAACGCCGCTACGGCATCCTGGGCTCGCGGTTCCGCACCAAGCTCCTGCTCTCCTACCTGGCGCTGATCCTTGCGCCGACCGGTTTCTTGTTCTTGCTCGCTGCCGGCTTGCTCTCCGGCGCGGCAGCGTCATGGTTTTCCGCACCGGTGGAGGGGATGGCGCGGGCCGGTGAGCAGCTCGCCGAGGGCGTCCGTAGCGACGCCGAAGCGCGGGTGGAGCGCGCCGCCAAGGCAGTCGCCGCCCGAATTCAAGGGATCGCCGTAGAACCGATGCGACTCACCGAACTGGAGCGACTGCACCGCGAGATGGGCAACGACCTCACCGGCTGGGTGCGAAAAGGGGGAGTGTCGGCGGTGGAGTTGGTGAACCCCCGCGAGCGCCTCCTGCAAGGTCTCCCCGCTCTCGGCGCCGAGGCCTTGGCGGCGGATGGGGTGCGCAGCGAGCGCTTCGGTGGCACGGTCGTGGTACGTGCTTGGTCGCGCTTGCCCGATGGCTCGGCGGTAGTGGTCGGCGCGGCGCTGCCGGAGGGGTTGGTCAGCGCCCAGTCGCGCCTCGCCGCGGGAGGCGCGGCCTACGAACGCCTCAAGATGGAACGCCCCACCATCACCGCTACCGTGGTGCTCGGATTCGGCGGCCTCGCGTTGCTTGTGGTGTTTGCCGCGATGTGGCTAGGACTGCAGCTCTCGCGGCGCTTCACCGCTCCCCTGCTTGCCCTCGCGGCCACCACCCAGCGTGTCGCGGGCGGCGAATCGCTCGAGGAGGTCCCACTCCCGGCCGAGGACGAGGTCGGATTGTTGGTGGGCTCGTTCAATTCGATGGTCAGGCGGCTACGCGCGCGGGAAGAGGAGCTGCGCAGTACCGTGGAACGCCTCGATACCGTGCTCGGCGCGGTCCGCACCGGCGTCCTCACCCTTGACGCGGCGCGCACCTCGCTGCGCGGTAACCCGGCCGCCGCGACCATGCTGGGGCTTCCTGAACTGGCCACGGCCGTTCTCCCGCTCGCGCGCTTGGAGACTGCCGGGCTGTTGCGCCTCGCGGAGACGATCCGGACGGCGCCCGGGCCGGTCCGAAGCTCCCTCACGGTCTACCCGGGCGGGCTCGCCCGCCATCTCGAGACCGCCGTGGTACCGCTCGGCCAGCCGGATGAGCCTGAAGGGTGGGTGGTGGCGCTGGAGGACCTCACGCAACTGTTGCGCGCGCAGCGCCAGGCGGCCTGGAGCGAGGTAGCGCGCCGTATCGCGCATCAGATCAAGAATCCCCTGACCCCGATCCGTCTCGCCGCGGAGCGCATGGCGCGGCACTGGGAGCGGCACAGTCCGGAGCTTGATGAGGTCGTGCCGAGCGGCTGCCGCGCCATCGTCGAGCACGTGCAGGCGATGCAGGAGATGGTGGATGCGTTCTCGCGCTACGCGAAGCTTCCACCGCTCGCACGTCGGCCGGTGTGCCTCGGTGAGGTGGCCGCACAGGCGGTGGCGCTCTATCAGGGCGTGCGGGAAGGGCTGACGGTGCGACTCGAGGACACCTCCAACGGCCGCGAGCTGCTCCTCGACCCTGAGCAGTTCCGCCAGGTGCTGACCAACCTCATCGACAACGCGGTGGAGGCCTCGCTTGAGCGCGGCGCCGTCGTGGTGAGCGTCGGGTGGGAGGAAGACGAGGCAGTGGTGGTTGTAGCTGACCAAGGCAAGGGGCTGCCGCCGGGAGATGCGGAGCTCATGTTCCAGCCCTTCTACTCCACCAAGGGACGCGGCTCCGGCGTCGGCCTCGCCATCGTGCAGCGCATCGTCACCGACCACGGCGGCACCGTACGGCTGGAGGCCAACCCGCCGCGAGGAGTGCGCGCGGTGGTGCGGATCCCGGAGGTAACGCCGTGACGCACGGGAGCATCCTGGTCGTGGACGACGAACCGGGCATCCGTGTGCAGCTTGAGGCGATTCTGCGCGACGAGGGCTTCGGGGTCACCAGCGTCTCTTGCGGGGAGGACGCGCTCGCAGCGGTGTCGCACGAGCTTTACGATCTCATCATGCTCGACATCTGGCTCCCCGGTATCGACGGGATCGACACCCTCCGGCAGCTCCGTGCGGCCGGGCACCAGGCGCCGGTGGTGGTGATCTCGGGGCACGCCAACGCGGAAATGGCTGCCCGGGCGGTGCGGGAGGGCGCCGTCGACTTCCTCGAGAAGCCGCTCGCTTTGGAGCGTGTGGTGGTCACGGTTTCCAACGCGCTCGACCGCGCGCGCCTCGAGCGGCGGCTGGCGGCGGAGCGCGAGGAGGAGGATCCGCTGCTCACGGGTGTCTCCGCTGCGGTGGTGGAGCTGCGGCGTCAGATCATGTTGATCGCTCCCACGGATTCGCGGGTGCTGGTAAGCGGTCCCAACGGCGCCGGCAAGGAGGTCGTGGCCCGCCTGCTCCACCGCCATTCGCGCCGCGCGGGCGGACCGTTCGTGGCGGTGAACTGCGCCGCCATCCCGTCCGAGCTAATCGAGAGCGAGCTATTTGGCCACCTCAAGGGTGCTTTTACCGGCGCGGTCGAGAGCAAGCGGGGCAAGTTCGAGCTCGCCGACTCCGGCACGCTGTTCCTTGACGAGATCGGCGACATGAGCCTGCTGACCCAGGCGAAGGTGCTGCGGGTGCTGCAGGAGTCGCGTTTCACCCGCCTCGGTGGCGCCCACGAGGTACGCGTGGACGTGCGCGTCATTACCGCCACCAACAAGGACCTCGACGAGGAAATCCGCGGCGGGCGCTTCCGCCAGGATCTGCTCTTTCGTCTCAACGTGGTGCCGATGCGGGTTCCGACGCTCGCCGAGCGGCAAGAGGACATCCCCCTGCTGGTCGAGGAGTTCATGCGCCACATCTCGCGCCGCACCGGCGTCCGCCCCAAGCGTGTCACGCCCGCTGCGATGCGGCTCCTCCAGGGCCACGCCTGGCCTGGCAACGTCCGTGAGCTGCGCAACCTGGTTGAGCGGTTGATGATCATGGTGGCCGGCGAGGAGGTTGAGCCAAACCACCTCGAGCTGCCGCCTCCCGCCGCGCAGGCGCACGGCGATGGTGCCTTCGTCGAGCTGCGGGAGGCCAGGGAGCAGTTCGAGCGCGAGTACGTCGGGAGGGTGCTCGCGGCCTGCGACGGCAACATGTCGCGCGCCGCACGGGTGCTTGGGCTGGAGCGTTCCCACCTCTACCGCAAACTCCGCTCCCTGAGAGTGCGGGCGCGTTGACCGACTTTTGCGGCGGCGCTAGCATGGCAAGATGGAGTATCCAGGCGACCCCGGTCTCGACCCCAAGGTGCGACAGCGCATCCTGACGGCATTTGCCGAGGCGGTGCGTCTCTACCGCGAGGGTCACAATGAGGAGACACGCACCATTTTGCGTTCGATCAACGACGTAGACCCCCGCTTCTCTCCTGCCCAACGCTTGGAACAGGCGATCGCCGCCGGTGCCCCGGTGGATCTCGGCCAGCTCATCGGCGAGGTGACGGCGCAATCCGCGGTCGACGTCGATGAGACGGTGGCGAAGGCGCGTCAGGCCTTGGCGCAGCGCGATTTCGTCACCGCGACGACACTCGCCCAGGCGGTGCTGCGGGAGCTCCCTGGCCACGCCGAGGCGCGGCAGATCGTGGTTGAGAGCCAGGCCCGGCAGCGGGCGGCGGGCGATGTCGAGGCACACCTCTCTCGTGCGCGCCAGGCGCTCGATGCGGGGCTCGCCGATGAGGCGCGCGGCTTTCTCCGCCTCGCGCAGAACGCCCAGCCTAATCATCCAGAGATCCCGGCATTGGAGCGCCGTCTGCAGCTCGCGGCCAAGCCGCTCGCCGTCGAGCCAGAGCCAGACTTCGAATTCGAGGTGTTCGAGCCGGCCGGCGCGCCTGCACCGCCTGTGGTGAAGCCTCCTGCGCCGCCTGTGGTGAAGGCTCCTGCGCCGCCTGTGGTGAAGGCTCCTGCCCCGCCTGTGGTGAAACCTCCTGCGCCGGTTGCTCCTTCGCCCGTGCCGACCGCTCCGGCGCCGGGCGTCCCGCGCGCGGCGGCGGCGCCCAAACCAGCGGCAGCCGCTCCGCCTCCACCCACGCCAGTGGCGCCGTCGCCGCCTCCGGCGGCACCCGCGACGCGAGGTTTCGCCTTTGACACCGGCGATGGCGGACCCGCAATGGAGTTTGAGTCGCCTGATGTGGAGGTGCCGCCGTCCTCGGGGGCGCAAACGCCGGTTGAGGACCCGACGGTACGCGTCCAGACGCTCCTCGACCAGGGCCAGCAGGAATTCGATCGCGGCGACTACCACTCCGCAATCGATACCTGGTCGCGGATCTACCTCATCGATGCCCACCATCCCGAGGCGGAGCGGCGCATCGAACAGGCGCGTCGTCGCAACGAGGAAGCCGAGCGCCTCGCCGAGCAACGTTTCTATGAAGCGCGGGAGGCGTTTGACCAAGGGCGGTGGGACGATGCCCGCGCACTCTGCCAGGAGGTCCTCGAGATCCAGCCCCAGCACCTCGATGCGCACGACCTGCTTCTTCGGCTCGAGACACCGGCGGCGCCGCCCCCGCCCCCGGCGCCCTCATTGGCCGACGAAGACGATCTGTTCCGCGACGACTTTGTCCCCGCCCGAATTTCCTCGGGTGCGACGCCGGCCGGTGCTGGGGCGTCGGTGCCGGCGGCCGCGGAGCGCGCGCAGACCAGGGCGGCGTCATCGCAGCGGCGTCCGCACACCGGCCTGAGCATTTCCTGGCTTGCGGTAGGCGCGGGGGTGGTCGTGTTGCTGGTGGTGGCCGTGTTTTTCTTCCGCGGTAGCGTGTTTTCCGGCGGAGGCGCCGCGGTGAGCGAAGCGGTGGTGGAGGCCGAAAAGCTCGCGGCCGGTGGCCGGCTGCAGGAGGCGATCCAGCTCCTCCAGAGCCTCCAAGGCCAGGCGGAGGGGGAACCGGCCAACCGCATCAATCAGCGGTTGCTCGACTATCAGCGCAAGCTGAGGGCCAAGACCGCCCCACCCAAAGGCGCCGACGTCGCGCCGATCAAAAGCGCGCTCGCGGCCGGCAATCAAGTCAAGGCACTCCAGCTCGTGCGCGATGGGCTGGCCAAGGCGCCGTCGGACCCCGAGCTCAACCACCTTCAGGCGGAAATCGTGGCGTATTCGCCGGTGGTCCCGGCACTCGCGGATGCCGTCAGCCGCCGCAACTGGGAGTCGATTCGCCAGCTCTCGACCGATCTGATGAAAGCGCATCCGGGAGACGTCGAGGCCAGCCAACTCTGGGCCGTCGCCTCGTACAACTTCGCCGTGTTACTGCTGCGCAAGTACCAGGTCGCCCAGGCGCACGAAGCGTTGGTCGAGCTGGCGAAGAGTGCCGACGACCCCGAGGTGGATCACGTACGGCAGTTCGCCAAGAGCTACTTAGCGCGCCCCGCGGACCCTCGCTACCAGTTCTTCGTGACCGATCTGGAACTCCGTGCGGTGAAGTGATGGCGCCGCGCACCGGCCCGCCCAAGCAGCTCGACATCCCCTTGATGTGGGAACGGGATGCCCAGGCGACGCCTCCCACGCCGGGCAGCGATGCGGACGCCGACGCGAGGTCGGCGAAGCGCGCCCCGCTTGGCCGCTTGTGGCTCGGCGCCTTGGCCGACGCCGGCGTGGTCCTGCTCGCCATTGGGATCTGCTGGATGGTGGTGGACCTCACTGGTGCAAGCCTGCGGGCGTCCCAACTGCTCGTCGCGGGCCTGGCCGGACTCGAAATCGCCAGCGTCTTGATCGTCGCCTGCCTGTGGGCCTGGCGCGGAAGCCCGGGCATGCTGCTCTTGGGACTTTCCTTCGGTCAGCCGATCCCCTTCGCGCGCGTGCTGCCGCTGTGGCTGGCGTGGATGGGATCGCTGCCGCTCGCCGGCGTTCCACTGCTGCTGCGCCGGGGCGGCGCGAGCGTGGCGGAACGCCTAGCCGGAAGTGCCTTCAACTTCCACTCACCTCGCGGGAGCGCTTGAAAACCATGCCGATATGGTCGGTGGCCCCGGTCTTGAAATTGATCGCGGTGATCCCGACCAGCTCCCAACCGTCCTCGCCAAGGCGGTTCAACTGGGGCTCATAGGTTGGGTCAAGCCGATAGTTCTCCGAGCGAATGTTGAGTATCTTGTACTCCCAAACGATGCGCGCCATACCGTCCTCCCGGTCTCCCCGGCGTCTTCTTCTGCGAGTTGGCTCCGAAAAGTATACCATCGGAAACCAGCACTGTGTCTGAGATGCTTTCTCTCTCGGTGATCATTCCCGCCTACAACGAGGCGGCGCGGCTGCCGGCCACCCTGGCGCGTCTCGTCAGCTTCCTGGCCGAGCAGCCCCACCTGCTTCCCGCCGAGGTGGTCGTCGTTGACGACGGCTCGACCGATGGTACTGCGGACATCGTCGCGCGGTTCGCCGCACCGGAAGGCGTCGCGGTGCGGCTGCTGCGCCTCGCGCACAACGCCGGCAAGGGCGCCGGAGTGCGAGCGGGGATGGCTGCAAGCCGGGGCGCGATGGTGCTGTTCTCGGATGCCGATCTCGCCACCCCGATCGAGGAAATCGATACGCTGCGCGCTGCCCGCGTCGCGGTGGCGGTGGGGTCACGGGCGCTCGATCGCGCGTTGATCTCGCGCCGCCAGCCGCTCGCCCGCGATTACCTTGGCCGCTTGTACAACCTCGCGCTCCGCGTCCTTGGTCTTACCACTATGCGAGACACCCAGTGCGGGTTCAAGCTGCTGGACGGGGCGCTGGCGCGGCGCCTGGCCGGGGAATTGCGCCTCGACGGCTTCGCCTTCGACATCGAGCTGCTCGCCCGCGCACAACGTGCCGGCGCCACAGTGGCCGAGGTGCCGGTGCACTGGCACCACGTGGATGACTCACGGGTCAAGCCGTTCCGTCACGGCCTGATGATGTTCCGCGACGCACTGCGCGTGCGATGGTGGCTGTGGCAGGGAAGGTAGCCGCCTCGCTGGAGTGGCGACGCACCCTCGCGCCGGCTACCAGAAGCTGTTAGGCCCAGAGCTCGGCCAAGCTGGGTCGAGTGCGCTGGGTGTCGACGAAGAGGTGACGGTGCTCGACAGGCGTTGACCTCGACTCCGACCCGGTTTAGTCGCCCAGCAGGCGAGCGGCGCGGGGCGCACGCGCTGCGAGTCGAAGCACGAGGCCGGAACGCATCACCCTCGGCAGGACGAACAGGATGCCCCAGGCGAGTCCCAGCAGCATGATCACGTCGCCGGCACTCCGGGTCGCGGACGAGATCCTGACCACGGACCGCTCGTCGAGCGTGTTCCAGCGGAAGAACAGCTCGGTCCAGTCGTGCTCCCCGCCGCCGACCAGGGGAAGCGCGAGCGCGCGGGCATCGGCCATGTAGGTGGAAATGTTGATCAGGTTCTCGCCGCACCACCACAGGCAAAACGACGTGGCGAACGCGTCGTTGCGCTTCGCCAGGAAATACCAGATCAGCAGCCCCGGCACCGCGAGCTGACCCAGCGTGCCGCCGAGGACGTGGGCGATGTGGCCGAACGGCGAGAGGAACACGTGCCCGGCCTCGTGGAACGGCAGGTTGACGAAATCGACGAAGCACCCGTCGGCTGGCCTTGCAAGCAGCCGAAGCGTCCACCAGCCCGTGAGCAGCAGCAGGAGCGCTCGCGCAATCCGTTTCAGCGACCACCCGTCGGGTTGCGGCGCCCTCATGTTCACCTCGCCATTGCAGCACGAGGCGCGCCGGGTCTCAAGGCGCGAAGCCGGAATGTGATCAGGCTACTCGATGCCGCGCAAGCTCCCGCTCGAATGCCAGCGCAGCCCGAGCCGGGATCACGAGCGCGCCGCGCGGCGGAGGGCAAGCAACGCCGCGCCGGCGAGCAGCGAAACCAGCGCCGCGATTCCGAGCCTGCCAAGCATCGGGATCGTAGCGATCGTGAAGGTGGTCGGGTCCGTTCCGCCCGGCCGGGTTGGGTCGTCGGTCACGGCACTCCCCTGGTTGCTGCCGTCGCCGTTGACGTCGTAGTTGACGGTGCCCTGGTTGGCGACGACCCCGCTATTGCCTGTGATCGAGGCGGTGATGGTGATGGTCACCGACGAGGAAGCCGGAATGGCGCCATCCCAGTTCACGGTGTTCCCTACGGATGTAATCGCGCCGCTCGAGGCCGCGGCGTTGACCAGGGCAAGGGCCGACGGCAGCGTGTCGGTGAACTCGTGCCCGGGGTTGTCGAGCTGGTCGCCGGGGCCCGCGTTGGTCAGCACGACCGTGTAGGTGACGGTGCCTCCGGGAGCAAAGTTCCCCGCCACCGTCTTGGTCGCGGAGACGCTGGCCGGGCCTCCGCTCTCCCCGGCGAGCGAGAAGGTGGCGTTGAACGGCCCCTGCTGGGTGATGTCGGTGCCGATCCGCAGCCAGTCGGGGGCGAGGGTGGCGTTGCGGATCCAGCTCTGCAAGTCGGATGCAAACGGCGTCCCCGGCGCGACGATCGGCTTGGGGGCCGACAGCCAAAGGAAGTTGCCCGAGGAGAGCAACACCTGGGGGACGAAGAAATAGTGGCCCGAAGGCAGGACAAACGGCGGGTTGAAGGTGACGTCGAATTCGATCTCCTGTCCGGTCACCGCTCCCTCGCCGCCTGTAAACTGGTTGGGGATCGGGTTGATGCCGTTTACTACCGAGTTCGCGGCAGTGAAAGTGGTACTCAGCACCGCCGCGCCGAACGTCAGGGTCCCGCCCGAGCTGTCGCGCGAGTCGAGGTCCACGTCTGACGGCGAGTTGACCCGGGTCAGCACGTGGCCCGAAGGCGGGTTCGCGGAATCGAGCGGGAAGATGTCGTACACCTCGACGATCACCTGCGACACGCTGGCGAGCGCGGCGCCCGACGGAAGCAGCCCGACAAATGTAGCGTGGTCGATGCGCGTGAAGGTGGACGGCGAACCGGGAAGGATGAAGTCATCGGCCGACTCGATCTCGATACCGGCTCCACTGCTCGGCCGCGAGGCGGTTGCGATCTTCCCATCCGGGAGGCCCGTGCTGAACGTGAAGGTCGCCGCCGGGACCGAGTGCGCCACCAGCAAAGCCACGACGCCCAGCCCTGCGGTTCTCAAGAGTGTTTTCATTCTCTGCCTCCCCCTGTCAAGGCACGCGAGCGTGCCGGCCATTTGTGCGGATAACGTGGCCTGCTCGATGATTCTTTCATCTGTCCACACCGCTAGACCGAGTCAGTGAACCGCTGACCAATCCACGCGGTGCGCGAAGTAACGCACTTCGCCGTTGGACCAGGCGGCGGAATGCCCGGCAAAGCCTTGCTGCAGCGACGTACTGCGGTAGTTGATGGAACCCGCCTGGGTGATCTGAGGGCCTTCGGCCCGGACCGCCGCGTCGCTCTTGGCGCTGGGGTGCACGATCGCGATGTGGCCCGGCTTATCGTCGTGGCGGTTCCGGTACGCCGCGACGACGAGGTCGCCGCGGTTGGCTCGCCGTTGCGCCTCGATCGCACCGGCGACCGGCTCCCACCCCTGCTGCGCTCCCTCATTCGGAAGCCAATCGTACTGCGCGTTGGCGAGGAGCACCTGGCCATGCTCGGGAGGTCGCAGGAGGTAGATGCCGAGGCGCTGCGCCGCCGCGGCCGCGAACGCGCTGCAATGCGTGTGCTTGCCTTCGGCCGAGACGTGCCCTCCGTCCGGCACTCCGGTCTGCCACTTGACGTGGACCCCGGCTGGCCAGTGGGCCTCGACATCGAGCTCGTCGAGCACGCGCGCGAGGCGCTCGCCCTCGGCGCTGATCGCACTGCTGTAGGCGGGTACCGTGACGGCGAGTCCAACGGCGAAAGCGAAAGCCGATCTAACCAGAATGTAGCTTGGCATGATGTTCGATATCGTACGGCAATCGCTCGACGGGTCACAACTCTTTCTCACCGCGCGGCGTGGTGCTCGACCCGCTCGGGGCTAGCCGTAGATGCTGCCGGATGGGTCGAGACCTTCGATCGCCTCGTGCACAAGGCCAGCGGGAATGCCGATCTCCCGTTCGATCGCACCAACCATCGCCGCGCGGTCGGGGAGACGCTCGACGCGAAAGCGCTTTGGCGTCGAGCGGATCACGCTCAGGTTGGAGACGGTCACCGAGCGGTCGGGAAAGAAGCGCACGGCGTGGACGGCGTTCATGAACGTCGCCTCGGCACGAAACGAGTCTCGCACCACGCTCGCGAAGTGCTCAGGCGTGCGCGGCGCCGGCTTGAGGAGGTAGCCGGAGATATGCTCGCCGCTGCGCCACAGCTCGAGCTGCGAGCGGCCGTCCGCGTCGCGCGGCACGAGTACCCAGCGGTCGTTGCCGAGGCGCACTTCCTGCCGCCCGCTCGCGTCGAGCGCGAGCGGCGCGAAAAACGGCGCCGCGAACCCGCCGTCCACCAGCCACTCGCGGCCGTCGAGCGCGACGACGATCGCCGCGTGGACGTCCTCGCCGGAAGCCATCGCGGCGCCGCACAGCTTGGCCTCGTATCCGAGCGCCACGAGAAGCCGGTAGAGGTGGAAGTTGTTCGCGTAGCAGGTGCCGCCGCAGTGATTGCGCTCGATCCCCTCGAGATGGTGCCCGAGCTCCGGCACGTCGCGCAGCCCGAGCGCGCGCAGCCGCCACAGCTTCGAGATGTTCTCGAACGGCACGCGCGTGAGGTGTGCCCGAACCAGCCGGCGCAGAGCTGCGAGGCTTGGTGCCGGATGCGCGACGCCGAGCACCCGCAAGAAGCGGGCGACCTCGGCCTCGCTGAGCGCTCCGCTTGCCATGACTAACGTGGCGGCGCCGAGCGCTCGGGCCGCCATTCGTGGCCGCGCCGGTAGACCATGATCGTGCGCTCGAACTCGATGACCACCACGCCGTCCTGGTTGCGGCCGGTGGTCTTCACCCGCACGATCCCCATCTTCGGGCGCGATCGCGACGCGCGCACCTCGAGCACGTCGCTCGCCGCGTACAGCGTGTCCCCCTCGAACACCGGGTGAGGGAGGCGAACGTCGTTCCACCCGAGGTTGATGCCGTTTTGCGATAGGTCGGAAACCGAAAGGCCGGTCACGAGCGCGAGCGTGAGCGTGGAATCGACGAGCGGCCGCCCGAACTCTGTCCGCGCCGCGAGCGCGGCGTCGAAGTGGATCGGATTCGAGTTGAGCGTCAGGAGCGTGAGCCAGATGTTGTCGGCCTGCGTGATCGTGCGTCCCAGCGGGTGCTCGTACACGTCACCCACCTCGAAATCTTCGAACACGCGCCCGCGCCAGCCCTCCCGTTTCGGCCCCATGCGCTATTGTCGCGCACCTTGCCTGACGCTGTCTTGGTGGCCGCTGGCCTCTGATCACACGAATCAGGAGGCGCTCTCCCGAACCGATTCCCGCATGTTCAACGCCGCCCTGATCGAGACCGCGTGTTAGCTTCTCCGGTAGACGTCGGTGCTCAGGTACTTGAGGCCCGTGTCGGCCATCAGCGTGACCACCGTGGTACCTGGTCCGAGCCGCCGGGCGACTCGAATCGCGGCGACGACGTTTGCTCCGGAAGACGTCCCCGCGAAGATCGCCTCCTCCCGCGCGAGGCGCCTCGTCATCTCCTTCGCGTCGTCCGTTTCAACCGGCAGGATCTCGTCCACGAGAGTCGGCTCCCAGAGCGGCGGCGTGTAACCGATCCCGACTCCTTCGATCTTGTGAGGGCCAGGCGGGCGGCCCAGCAACACCGAGGATTCGGCGGGCTCGACGGCGACGATCTCGACGCGCGGCTTGTAGCGTTTCAGCACCGTGGCGACCCCGCGCAACGACGCCGCGGTACCGACGCAATGGACGAACGCGTCGATCTGCCCCCTCGTTTGACTCCAGACTTCCCTGCCAAGCGAGGCGTAGCCCGCGAGGCTGTCGTGGTTGTTGAGCTGGTCGGTCCAATACGTGTGCGGCTCGGCGCTCAAAACCCGGGCGGCCTCGATCATGTCGAGGATGAGCTTCTTGGTGGTGCGGCCCCCCTCGCTCGGAACGAGCGTGAGTTCCGCACCGAGCGCCGCCATGTGATCGAGCTTCTCCTGGCTGAACGCATCGGAGCTGACGATTCGGATGCGGTAGCCCTTGGCGGCGCAGACCAGTGCAAGCGATGTCCCGGTGCTGCCGCCGGTGTACTCGAGGACGGTGTCGCCGGACTTGAGTCGGCCGTCCTCCTCCGCCCGCGCAATCACGGCTTGCGCCATCCGGTCCTTGAGGCTGCCGGTGGGGTTCTCCCACTCGAGCTTGACGAGAATGTCCGCACAATCAGGCGGAACGACCTTGCGAAGTCGAACCAGCGAGGTGTTTCCGATCGCATCGAGAACGTGCATGGGTTGAGATCTCCCTCTGCTGGCTTGGTCCCTCGCCGGGCGCAGTCTGCGATGCACGCAGCTCGGTGTCAACGAAGCGGCATCTCGATTCGTAAACCTGTACCGTGGAGAACCCGAGTCGTATCCCACCATGTGCAATGTATCTTCGTTGTCTACAATGAGCGCCCATGTCTGCGGCCAACATCTTCGTTGTCGTGATCTTCAGCCTCGTGGGGCTCGCCGCGTTTCGCTACGGCAAGAAGAACGCCGAGGTGCGGCCCCTCGTGCTCGGTGTGTTGCTCATGGTCTACGGTTATTTCGTATCCAACGCCTGGGTGTCGCTCCTCGTTGGCGGGGTGCTCACCGCGCTCATCTTCTACCCGCAATGAGCCCCGCGTCGCAGTCACCGAGAAGCGGGTGGAGGCGACGTAGCGTGCCTCCAGGGGACGGCGCTCAGGCCGACTTGATCAACCGCACGAGCGCGAGCAACACGATCGCACCTACCGTCGCGGTGATCAGCGATCCAATCAGACTGTACGCGGCGAGCCCGACCAGGCGGAACAGGAAGCCGCCGACCAGCGCTCCGATCACTCCGATGACGAAGTCGCCGATCAGGCCGAAGCCGCGTCCGCGGGTGATGGTGCCGGCGAGCCATCCAGCCACCGCCCCGATCACGATGAACCAGATCCAGACCATGATCGCTCCCTCGTGTTCGCCGTTTGACTGCCCATGGTATTCGATCCGAGTTGCGGTCTCCACGTATCGGACCTCGCACCTCGCGCCCACCTCGACTTACGGCGTGGTGGGGCAAGGGCCGATTGCTTTGTGGGACACGACCGGACGGCGCAAATCGTGCGAAACGCCTTCGAGCGACGGCGATGCACGCAAACCCGCAGGCTGATTTCAGTTTCTACGCGTGGACTACTGGCACGAGCACCTCACCGTAGAGCGGGAACGCTCGGGTCAGCTCCTCGACCTCGGACTTGACTTTGGCCCACGCGGCCTCGTCCTCGCTGCGCAGCACGCGGTCGATGAGCGTGGCGATCGTTTTCATCTCCTCGGGCCCCATGCCGCGGGTCGTGACGGCCGGGGTGCCGATGCGCACCCCGGAGCCGATGTACGGCTTGCGCGTGTCGAACGGCACGGTGTTCTTGTTGACCGTGATGCCCGCTTTGCCGAGGCGGTCCTCGGCCTTCTTGCCGGATATGCCGTCGCTGCCGAGGTTGATCAGCATGAGATGGGTATCCGTGCCGCCCGAGACCATCTTCCAGCCGAGCGACGTCAGCCCGCCGCACAGCGCCTTGGCGTTGGCGAGCACCTTCGCGATGTAGTCGCGGAAGGACGGCTGGAGCGCCTCGCCGAGCGCGACCGCCTTGGCCGCAATGACGTGCATGAGCGGGCCGCCCTGCACGCCGGGGAATACCGCCTTGTCGAGCGACTCGGCGAACTGCGTCTTGCACATGATCATGCCGCCGCGCGGGCCGCGCAAGGTCTTGTGCGTGGTGGTGGTGACGAACTCGCAGGTGGGCACCGGCGAGGGGTGCATGCCGACCGCGACCATGCCGGCGATGTGGGCGATGTCGGCCATCACCAGCGCGCCCGACTCGTGGGCAATATCGGCGATGGTGGCGAAGTCGATGATGCGGGGGTAGGCGGAGGCGCCGCACACGATGAGCTTCGGCTTGTGGGTGCGGGCGAGCTCGCGCAGCGCGTCGTAATCGATCGTCTCGGTGTCGGCGCGGACGAGGTACGGCACGATCTTGAACGTCTTGCCGGAGTAGTTGAGCGGGTGGCCATGCGTGAGGTGGCCGCCGTGCGAGAGGTCCATGCCGAGCACGACATCGCCAGGCTGGCAGGTCGCGAGGTAGACCGACATGTTCGCCTGCGCACCGGAGTGCGGCTGCACGTTGACGTGGTCGCAGGCGAACAGTTGCTTCGCGCGGGTGCGCGCGAGCTCCTCCGCGACGTCGACGAACTCGCAACCTCCGTAATAGCGCTTGGCCGGGTAGCCCTCGGCGTACTTGTTGGTCATCACCGAGCCCATCGCGGCGAGCACCGCGGGGGAGACGAAGTTCTCCGAGGCGATCAGCTCGAGGCCATCGTTCTCACGCCGGCGCTCGTTGGCAAGCGCGGCGGCGACCTCCGGATCGGTAACGCGGACGGCGGTCTCGAGGAAGTTGAAAAACGCGGTGCGTTCATGCTGGTTCATCGTTGACGCTCCTTGCTCGTGCGACGAGTGGTGGTGCGGGTTCCCGAGACCCGGCCTGTTGGCCCTGTTTCCACGTCTATCTTCTCCACCCGCCGCGCATGCCGCCCACCCTCGGCCTCGGTGACCAGGAAGATGTCGAGCATTTGCATCGCGACCCCGGGACCGGTGGTGCGCCCACCCATGCACAGCACGTTGGCATGGTTGTGGCGGCGCCCCATCTCGGCTGTGAAGGCGTCGTGGCACAGCGCCGCGCGCACGCCCGGGTGGCGGTTGGCGGCCATCGCCATGCCGATGCCGGTGCCGCAGATGAGCACGCCACGCTCGCCCTCGTCGGCAAGCAGCCGCTGCGCCAGCTCGTGCGCGAAGTCGGGGTAGTCCACGCTGTCGCGATTCGACGGGCCGAGGTCCACGACTTCGTGGCCGCGCTCTCGGGCGTGGGCGGCGAGTAGCTCCTTGAGGTCGAAGCCGGCGTGGTCCGATGCAATGAGGATTCGCAAGTCATCATCTCCCGGCCCCGGCGGGGGCCGACGTAGGATGGTACAACGCCTCGTACTCATCGAGGGCGTACCGGTCGCTCATCCCGGCGAGATGGTCGATGATGAGGCGAACAAATCGCGCGTCACCGTGGTAGTGCTGTGCGATCTCGGCGGGGATGGAGCCGATCCCGAGATCGCGCAGGTACGGGCGCCCGGTCTCCTCGTGAAAGCGCAGCAGCACGTAGGTTGGCAGCGTGAGGGGGTTCGTGTAGAAGGCGTTGAACAGACCAGAGACTACCAGCTGGGCGCGATGGTCCTGCCGGTTGACTTCCAGGTGGTTGATGATGAAGCGGTAGATGAACGCCTTGAGGTCGGCGAAAAGTTCGGCGACCTTGGGCGACATCGCGACCGTGCTGGCGGAGATTCCGTCCGCGATCGCGCGCCAGCCCGCGTGGTCCGCGATGCGGTGCTTGCTGGCGAGCCGGTTGACGTTGGCGGCCGCGGTTTGAATCGCGTCGGTAACGAACATGTGGATGAGCCCACGCTGCAGCATCGCCGCACGCCGCCAACGGCGGCGCTCACCGCGGTACGCCGGGCGGGCCCGTTTGATCACCGCTGCCGCCGCCGCGAGCCGCTCGACCGCTTCGAGCTCCACCGCCTCCGCGTAAAGCCCATCTTCGAGATCGTGGGTCTGCTGCGCGATCTCGTCGGCGAGCGCGAGGACCTGGCCCTCGAGATGGCACGGCTTGCCGAGGCGGAGCCCTTCGGTGGTGGGCAGCGGGAAGGGGAAGCGCACCTTCCAACTCGTGTGCTTGAGCATCCCCTCGCGCACCTGGTCGGAGAGGTTGAGCCCCGGGTGGTCGTAGCGCCGTTCGAGCAGGTCGACCACCCGCACCGACTGGTAGTTGTGCTTGAAGGTGCCGACCGCACGCACCACTGCCGGCGGCAGCGGGCAGCCCGGCTGCTCCCCGGCGAGGATGCTGGCGAGGACGCGCTCGCCGGAGTGGCCGAACGGCGTATGGCCGAGGTCGTGCGCGAGGCCGATCGCCTCGGTGAGGTCCTCGTTGAGCCCGAGCGCTCGGGCCATCGTCCGCGCGATCTGCGCGACCTCGAGCGTGTGCGTGAGCCGAGTGCGGGGATGGTCGCCGGTGAAGGGAACGTACACCTGCGTCTTGTGCTTGAGGCGGCGAAACGCGCGCGAGTGGAGGATGCGGTCGCGGTCGCGCTGAAACGCGGTGCGGTAATCGAAGTGCCGGCCTTCGCTCGCAAGCGGATAGCGCCGGGTCGACTCCGTCGAGCGGGTGGCGCAGAAGGCGAGCGCCGTGTCCTCAGCCGCCTCGAGCGACTCGTGGTCACGGATCGCAAGGTCAGTCATGGTCGCCTCCGACCTCCGCGAGAACCTCGCCAACCAGGCGCAGCGAGCCGGTCACCAGAGTCGGGCGATCGCTGGGGAGGGTGGCAAGTGCCTCGCCGACGCTTCCTGCAGTGGCGCAGCCGGGAAAGTGCGCGCCTAGCGCCTCGACCGGCGTGGCGCGCGGCGACGCGATCGGTGCCACCGTGACGCCGCCCACGCGCGGGCGCAGCAGCGCGGCCATCTCGGCGAGGGGCTTGTCCGCCAGGCAAGAGAAGAGCAGGTGCACCTTGCCGGACAGGCCCAACTGATCGAGCGAGAAGGCGAGCGCGCGCATCGCTTCCAGGTTGTGCGCGCCGTCGAGCAGCAGTGCCTTGCCGTGCCATTGGAGCCACTGCAGCCGGCCGGGCCAATCGACGCGTTCGATGCCGGTGGCGATTTCGGCCGCGCCAAGGGGACCGATCACCCCGTGCCGCGCCAGCGCCGCGGCGCCGGCCAACGCGAGGAGCAGGTTGGCGAGCTGGTGTGCGCCGGCGAGCGGCAGCCTCGCCTCGCCAACGAGGTCGCCGATGGTGTAGCGGACGAATTGAGCCAGGTGTTCCGGGACGCCTGGCGCACGGATGGGGGCGACGCCGAGCGAGCGCCTGCGTGGGCGGCGCGAGGGTCTCACGCCTGACCCCGGACCGCTTGCTTCCGCTAGCTTTGCCCACTGTGGTGCGAGCGAGAGCGGCGTCGTGGGGTCGGCGTTGGCGCGAATCGCTCCCTCTACCTCGGGGTCCCAGGCGCCGATGATGCCTTCGTGGCCGCGCAGCGCTGCGGCTTTCTCCGCCGCAATCGCAGCCCGGGTTCCTCCGAGCCACGCCTGATGGTCGGTGCCGGCGTTGGTGAGGAGCGAGAGCACGGGATCCACAGCGTTGACCGCGTCCCACCGGCCGCCGAGACCGGCCTCGAGCACCGCGACGCGGACGCCGCGCTCGGCAAACTCCACAAGTGCTGCGCAGGTGAGGGTTTCGAAGTAGGAGAGATCGGGGAAGCGATTCAACCCGCGGACCAGCTCCGACATTCGCATCCCCGTGATACGGGCGCCATCGACGCGAATGCGCTCCTCCACGGCAACGAGGTGCGGTGAGGTATACAGCCCCACGCGTTCGTTGTGCGCCTGCAGAATGCTCGCGAGGAGCGCCGCGGTTGAGCCCTTGCCGTTGGTGCCGAGGACGAGGACCGAAGCAAACCCGCGTTCCGGGTGACCCAGGGCATCGAGGGCTCGTTGCATGCGCTCGAGCCCGGGCAGAATGCGCTGTTCGCTACGCGGTGCGAGCAGCGCTTCAGCGCTCGCGATTAGCTGAAATGGCTGAGACACTTCGCGAGGGTGTCCTTGAGCTCCTGGCGCTGCACCACCATGTCGAGCATGCCGTGTTCGAGGAGGAACTCGGCACGCTGGAATCCGGCGGGGAGTTTCTGCCGAATCGTCTGCTCGATCACGCGTGGCCCGGCGAAGCCGATCAGTGCTTCCGGTTCGCCGATGTTGAGGTCGCCGAGCATCGCGTACGAGGCGGTCACGCCGCCGGTGGTCGGATCGGCGAGCACGGACAGGTACGGCACGCGTGCCTCGTGCATGCGCGCGAGCGCAGCGGCGATTTTCGCCATCTGCATGAGCGACAGGATCCCCTCCTGCATGCGCGCGCCGCCCGAGCAGGAAACGACGATGAGCGGGTAGCGCCTCTTCACGCAGCGCTCGATGGCGCGGGTGAGCTTCTCGCCTACCGCCGATCCCATCGAGCCGCCCATGAAGGAGTACTCCATGGCGGCAATCACGGTGCGCATTCCGGCCAGGCGGCCGACGCCGACCAGCAGCGCATCGGAGCGCACGCCCTTCTCGCGCAGGGCCTTCAGGCGCTGCGCGTACGGCTTGGAGTCCGTGAACTCGAGGGGGTCGGTAGAAAAGATGTTGCCAAAGACTTCCTTCCACTCGCCGTCGTCAAAGAGCTGGGTCAGGCGGGTGCGAGCCGAGATGCGGTGGTGGTGGCCGCAGCGCGGGCAGACGAACAGGTTGCGCTCGAACTCCTTGCGGTAGAGCGCCTCGCCGCATCCCTCGCACTTGACCCACAAGCCCTCAGGCACGCTCCTTGAGGGACGGGCGGAGGAGTCGGAACGTCTGAACCAAACCATGGGCGTCGAATCTAGCATCCGGGCCGGTGCGAAGCAAGGAAACTTGCCGGAGAAGCCAGGCAGGAGCGGGCGGGAAACCCGGGACGAAGAGGACAACCGACCGACCGGACCCGTCCTGCGCGGATCAGGCCAGATGATGCCGATCTCCTCGCCCGGGCGACGGGCTGCAGGCTACGGTATCACCCGTGGGGGACGATCACGGGAGCGCCATCGGTGCGCGGGAGGATCTCGACCTCGACGCCGAATACCTCCCGGAAGAGTGCCGGTCGCACGACCTCGGCGGGTGTTCCGGCGGCGAAGACCCGGCCCCGTGCGAGCACGACAAGACGGTCGGCGAGACGTAGAGCAAGGTTCCAGTCGTGCGCGACGAGTACCACGCCGACACCCGACCGGGCGAGCTGGCGGAGGATCTCGACGAGATCGAGCTGGTGACGCACGTCGAGGGCGGCTGCCGGCTCGTCGAGGATCAGCAACCGTGCCTGAGTTGCGAGAGCCCGGGCAAGGAGCACGAGCTGCCGCTCTCCGCCGGAGAGGCGCTGGACCGGAGCGCCAGCGCAGTCGGTCATGTGTACCGCCGCCAACGCCTCCGCGACCGCTGCATGGTCCCCCGGCGCGGCCGGTCGCCACGCGCCGAGGTGCGGGGCGCGGCCTTGCTCCACGACCTCCCGCACGGTGAGAGGGAACGTGAAGGCGACGTTCTGCGGCACGTACCCGACCAACTTGGCCGCCTCGCGGCGCCGCCAGCTTCCCAGCGGGCGGCCGCACAGCTCGATGCGGCCCGCCCGGGGGGCGAGGATGCCGGCGAGCATGCGTAGCAGCGTGCTCTTGCCCGCTCCGTTGGGACCGAGGAGCGCCACGCATTGACCCTCGGACACGTCGAGATCGACTCCGTGCAGGACCTCGTGGCTGGGATAGCCGCCCGTCACACCCTGCGCGACGAGCAGCGCCGACCCGGATGTCTCACCGGGGTACGTTGCGAGCGGGTGGAGAGGCCGATGATGGCGGGCATGCGCAGGGGCGAGGAGCCGAGTCGTATCCCATGCGATACGTCGCAGGTTCCGAGCCCCGAGCACGCCCGCCAGCGCGGCAAGGTCCGCACGCGCAGCAGGACGCCGGTGAGACATCCGGGTCAAGCCGACCTCCGCAACAAGGCGACGAAGAACGGCACGCCAAGGACTGCGGTCACCACTCCCACCGGTAGCTCCACCGGGGCAAGAAGCCGCCGCGCCACGAGGTCGCCGAGAACGGTGAGAGCGGCTCCGGCGAGGGCGGCGCGCGGCAGCAGGCGACGTGGCTCGCTGCCCCACACCAGCCGGCACAGGTGAGGCGTGACCAAGCCCACGAAGCCAATCACGCCGGCAAACGCGACCGCCCCGCCGCACAGCGCCGCCGCCGCAAGAAACACGCGCCGCCGCACCGTGGGCACCTCGACCCCGAGGGCGGCGGCGGACTCTTCACCGGTGGCGAGGAGCCCGAGATCACGGCCGTGGTGCACGAGCAGCAGCGCGGGCACGAGCACGTAGGGCAGCAGCCACGCGACCATCGGGCCGGACGCCGAGGCGAGCGAGCCCATGGTTACCGCGAGGACCCCCGGCAAGCGCGGTGAGGGGGCAACCGACAGGATGAGGAGGATCACGGCAGAGGCCGCCGCGTTCACTGCGACTCCGGCGAGGATCATCCTGGTCGGCGATGGACCGAGCGGGCCCCGCGCCATCCACCACACGGTGCCCGTGGCTGCCGCAGCCCCGGCGATTGCGGCGACGGGTACGAGGCCGAGAGCGATCGCCGGCAGCGCTGCGACGGCTGCGGTCGCCGCGGCGGCGCCGCCGCCGGAGATGCCGAGCAGAAATGGGTCGGCGAGCGGGTTGCCCAGCAGCGCCTGCATCGCGGCGCCGGCGAGAGCCAGCGCCGCGCCAACGGCGAGGCCGAGGCCGAGTCGGGGGAGGCGGAGACCGAGCATGATGGTCCGGGCGCTTGGCGATCCCTCGCCGGCAAGGGCCGCGACCGCCTCGCCCGGCGAAAGGGAGGGCCCGGCCAGCAGCAACGCGGCCGAGGAAGCGAGGAGCAAGGTTACGACGAGCGCGAGATCGGCAGACCTCCTCACGCCGGCCCCCTTGCTGGCATGCCAGGGTCGTCACGGTGCGGGGGCGGAGAAGCGCCGCCCGGACCCCCGCCCCTACCTGCCGGTTTCTCGAGCTCCTGCCGCGCCGCCACCAGCGCGTCGAGCGCGTCGGCCAGGCGCGGCCCGGGCCGGCTCGCAGGGTCGGCGGGGAGCCAGATCACCCGCACCTGGCCCGCGTCCAGCCGGGCCCCCGCGGGCGAACGCCGCACGCGATCGAACCCCGCCCGCAGGTCGGTTTCCTCTGGCGCCACGACTACCTCCAAGCGAGGGTCAAGAAGCAACTCCGGATCGACCTGAGGGTACCGCCCGCCGCCGCGCGGCGCCAGGTTCTCGAGGTTGGCCCGGCCAAGGAGATCGTCGTGGAAGCTGCCGGGCGCCGCCACGATCAGCGGGTCCCACCACACCACGTAGAGCGCGCGACGGTGCGACAGCGCGCCCGCCGCAGCGGAGGCCCGCGCCACGCGCGTCCCGATCTCTTGCGCGAGTTGGCGCCCCGATGCGGCCAGACCGGTGACCTCCCCCACCAGCCGGCAGGCGTCAACCAAGCGCGAGAAGGAGGTCACGTCCACCACGCATACTCGCACCCCGACGTCGCGAAGACGGGCGATGACCCGCGGATCATTGCCCGCGGTGGTGGCGATCACCAGGTCCGGACGCAGCGCTAAGATCGCCTCGGCATCGTCGGGCCGGATCTTTGGCAGCGAGCGAGTTGCAGCGGGGAAGTCGGTGGCGCCGACCACCGCGATGACGCGGTCACCCGCGCCGATGGCAAAGACCAACTCGGTGACGTCAGGCGCCAGCGGGAGGAGGCGCTGCACCGGTCCCGGGCGAACCGGCCCGCCATTCTGGTCAATGGTGACGCGTGCGGCGGGCTTGCTGCACGCGAGCAGGGCCGCGAGTGCAAACAGCCCACACCACGAGGTGTGGGCTTGCTTCGAACGGATGGACTTCGAATCCAGGCTACTCGGTTCCCTGCTCTTCCATGTCGTTGGGGATGCCCAAGCGCTGGCAGGCCGCATCGTACATCTGGCGAGCAGCCTTTTGCGCGGCTTGCAACTCGGCGATGCGCTGCTTGACACGCTGCAGCTCCTCCTGGATCTGGTTCTCCAGATCGCCGATTTCCTGCTTCGTTACCTTGCGGGTTTCCTCGTAGAACTTGCGCTGTTGATCGTTGAGCACCGCCATGAATCCCTCCTCCGTCTTTAAGGTTTGAACGAGATGGCCTCGGTGATCCGAACCTTCACCCTCACGCCGTTCTTGGTAGCGGGCTTGAAGCGCCAGCCCCGCACCGCGGTTGCCGCCGCGGCGTCGAGGCCAAGGTCAGGCTTCACGCCGCGAAGGACACGCACGTCTTGAACCGAGCCGGTTTCGTCCACGAGCGCTTCGACGATGACCACGCCGCCGAGGCGCCTGCGCTCGGCGAGAGGCGGATAGCTGGGCGGGGAACCAAAAACTCGCTGGGGTGGGGTGACATCGGCGCCCAGCTCGACGAGGTCGCCGACCTTTACCGCCGGTTGCTCGGCCGCTGGCTCCACTCGTGCGGCGGTCGGGGCCGCAGTGGGTGGCGGCGGAGCCGAGGTCGGCGCGACGGTTGGCAGCGCCGGCGCCTCCGCGGCGGTCGGGGCTACTGGCGCTGCGGGAGCGGGGGTGGGCTGCGGACGAGGCACCACGGCCGTAGATCGCACGGCCGGCACCGCGCCAGCAGGCGCGGGCACGACCGGAGCGGCGGCCGCCACCGGCGCAGCCACCGGTTGCGTCGGGCGCGTGCGTGGAGTCGGCGCGAGCGCCGGTGGGTTTGCGGAAGTCGCTGGCGCCCCGGCCTCGGCCGCCACGACAGGTGCCTCGGGCGGCGCTGGGACGTTAGGCACTGAGGTCGTCGCTGGGGTCGCAGTGGCAACGGCGGCAGCTCCCGGTGCGCTGCGGCGCTCACGGGCAAAGAAGACGGCGAACGCCGCGACGGCGAGGACCACGACGGCGCCGCCGGCGATCAGGCCCATCGGCACGCGGCGCGGCGGCGGGATCAGTTCGGAAACTTCGGCAGGCGGCGGCGTCGTGGGGACTCGAACCGGGGGAGCTGGTTTCGGCCTGGAGGCGCTCTCCGCTGGCGGTGCGGCAGGCCGGGTCGGCGTGGCAGGCGGCCTTGCCGTGGTGGGGACGGCGTGCAAGCGCTCGCGTCCAACCAGGTCGGAGAGGAACACGCCCAGCTCGCTCGCGCCCGGCGTGGGGCGCAGGCTCTGGAGGATCGTCTCGAGATCGGCGAGCATGTCTGCGGCCGTCTGGTAACGATTGTCCCGATCCTCCTTGAGCGCCTTGAGCACGACACGCTCCACCTCGGGAGGAATCGCGGGATCGATCTCGCGCGGCGCGACAAGTTCCGGCGAGCGCACCAACTCGAGGATGGAGAGCTCGGAATCTCCGGCGAACCCCTTGCGGCCGGTGAGCATCTCGTAGAGAACCAGCCCGAGCGAGAAGATGTCGGAGCGGTGGTCGAGGTCCTTACCCCATGCCTGCTCCGGCGACATGTACTGCAGCTTGCCCTTGAGCGCGCCGGCGCGTGTGTGCGAGGCCTTGGAGGCGGCCTTGACGATGCCGAAGTCGCACAGCTTGATCTCGCCTTCGTAGGAGATCAGCACGTTCTGCGGCGACACGTCGCGATGGACGAGCGCCATCGCCTTGCCTTGCAGATCCTTCTTGCGATGCGCGTAGTCGAGCGCCGCCGCGATCCGCGAGCCGATGAAGAGGGCGAGACCGAGCGGGATGCGTGCCTGTTTCTCCTCGAGCATTCGTAAGATCGAGCGTAGGTCCTTACCCTCGATGTACTCCATGGCGATGTAGTAGGAGCGCTCGATCTTGCCGAGATCGTAGATGTGGATGATGTTGGGTTGCTGGAGCTGGGCCGCGAGCTTGGCCTCGTCGATGAACATCGTGACGAACTCGTCGTTGTCCGTCAGATGGGGAAGGATCCGCTTGATTGCGACGATTTTTTGGAATCCCTCGAGGCCGCGCATGCGGGCCTTGTAGACTTCAGCCATGCCACCGGTGGCGATCAGCTCCATGAGCTCGTACTGGCCGAATGGAGTGCCGCCGGGGAGCGGGCCGGCGCTGGGCAGTGCCTTTCCCTTGCCCGCCTTGGCGGCGGCAGGGGCCTGCTCCACCTCGGGCTCGGGCACGGGTTTAGGCGGCGGCTCCGGCGCTTTGACTGCCTTGGGCTTGGCTGGAGCCGTGGGCGACATCTTGACTTCCAGACCGGAGAGAGTTTGCGAGAGCAGCTTGTCGACCGCGGCTCCACTCGTGTCCTCGCGGACGCGGTGTGTTTTGGGTTGCTCACGGATGTCGGCCAGCGTGGTTTCGAGCGCTCTGTCTACCGCGGTGTCCGTTTCGGAGGGCAAGCGCGTGGCTTTGACCTTTGGCTCGGGCACGCTGACCTTGGCGGTGGCCGCAGCCGGCACCGGGATGGGCTTGACCGCGATTCGCTGCGTGTCGGCAACGCCGACCTCGCCCTCCTCCCCGATGAGGTCGCCGAACAAGTCCTGAGAGGTAACGGTGCCCCCCTTCTTGGCACCGCTGCTGCCGCGGCGTAGCGCCTCCAGCATCTCTGCCCGCGTGTCGGAGCCAACCGTGGCCTCCGGCCGCGGTTTCGAGAAGAGCGCCCTCACCCGCTCGAGTAGCTGCTCGTTGGAGAACGGCTTGCCCACGATGTCTTGTGCACCGAGACGAACCGCGTCCACGGCCGGAGCGTCGCCGGTATACCCACTCATCAAGATAATGAAGGGGGTGTTGCGCAGCCCCGCCCGCGCACGCAGTTGCGTGATGGCATCTTCCACTTTGAGACGGGGCAAGATGGAAGTGATCAGAACGACGCGCGGCTCAACCTTCGCGCACGCGTTGACGGCGGCATCCACGTCCTTGGTAGCGACGATCTCGCATCCCAGGGGCGTCAGCGCCTCCGTGACGCGTACGATCGTGCGTGGTTCGTAATCGAGAAGAAGAATGATTTGGCTCATACCTCCGCCGCAACGTGTGCAGACTTCGGGGTTCATTGTGCGTGGCGCACCGCCCACAAGTCAATAGGCGTGCAGTCGCGCTTGACGAGATCAGGCACAAGTTGGCGGTGTACAATCTTTCTCGCGAAGGCCGTGAGGTCGAAGCGGAGGGCGCCATGTCGGGCCACAACAAATGGAGCACGATCAAGCACAAGAAGGGCAAGGCCGACGCCAAGCGCGGCAAGATCTTCACGAAGATCATCCGCGAGCTGACCACCGCGGCCCGCGAGGGCGGCGGCGATTCCGACGGCAACCCGCGCCTGCGCTCCGCGATTGCCGCCGCCAAGGCCGCCAACATGCCGGGCGACACCTTGAAGAAGGCGATCCAGCGCGGCACGGGCGAGCTCCCGGGCGTGTCGTACGAAGAATTCATGTACGAGGGGTACGGTCCAGGTGGGGTTGCGGTGATGGTCCAAGCGCTCACCGACAATCGCAACCGGACCACCGCGGAGATCCGCCACATCTTCGGCAAGCACGGCGGTAACCTGGGTGAGACGGGATGCGTGGCATACCTGTTCAAGAAGCAGGGCTACCTGATCGTCCCCAAGAGCGCGGGGAGCGAGGACGCTGCCATGGAAGCGGCGCTCGAGGCCGGCGCCGAGGACTTCTTCGCCGAGGATCGTGAGCTCTACGAGATCTACACCGCGCCGGAGGACCTGCACAGAGTGAAGCTCGCCCTGGAGGCGAAAGGCCTAACCGTGGAGCAGGCCAAGGTTGAAATGGTCCCGACGGCGCAGATCCGCCTCGAAGACAAAAGGGCCGAGCAGATGGTGCGATTGATGGAGGCGTTCGAAGACCACGACGACGTGCAGAACGTGTGGGCAAACTTCGACATCGACGTGAAGCTCCTCGAGGTGAGCTGATCTGACCCGCGTGCTCGGCCTCGACCCCGGGTCGCGCGTCACCGGCTGGGGCCTGGTCGAGGGCAATGCCCGCCAAGTGGCCGCGACCCAGTTCGGTTGCGTTTACCCAGTCCGCGGTCCCTCCCGGGCGCACACGCTGGCGTCACTCGGAGACCAGGTCACCGTTTTGCTTGAGCGGCTCGCGCCGGACGTAGTCGCAATTGAGACCCCGTTTGCCGGCCAACACCCGCGCGCGGCTCTTGCGCTTGCGGAAGCGCGGGGCGCCATCCTTGCCTCGCTGGGTCGTTGGGGCGGCGAGGTGGTGGAGTACGAACCGGCCCGGGTCAAGGCGGCGGTCGTAGGCAACGGTCGCGCCGAGAAGCAGCAAGTCGGGTTCATCGTGCGACACGCGCTCCACCTCGAGTCGTCGCCGCCGGTTGATGCCGCGGATGCCCTCGCCGTTGCCCTTTGTCATTTGCGCAGGGCCTTGCCTTGACGCTGTGGAAGCACGTGTGTTAGCTTTTTTCGCGGCGAGTCATGGCTAACGTGTTACGCTCTCAGTCGGTGGAAGGCTGAGTTGGGGAGGTAAGGACGCGAGTCGGCCGATCTGAGGTTTGTCTCTTCTCCTCCGAATTCTCGCTCCGCCTGCGAGGCGGTGCGACAGGTGTGCGGAACGCGGCGGCAAGCCGCTGTACCGCCCGTGGGCGCACGACTGGCTCGGCCGGTCGATCGGCC
Organism: Thermoanaerobaculales bacterium; assembly: GCA_044447965.1. Classification (GTDB taxonomy): domain Bacteria; phylum Acidobacteriota; class Thermoanaerobaculia; order Thermoanaerobaculales; family Thermoanaerobaculaceae; genus DATIYW01. Next base: position 54,642 of record JBIOGJ010000010.1, read on the forward strand.
ATGAGTAGGGAAAGCTGAGCCATCATGGCACTTCAGGGGTCGCTTTCCGACATCGCGCTTCCCGACGTGATCCAGCTTGTGAGTGTGTCCGGCAAGACCGGCGTCTTCACCCTTACCGGCGAGGGCGCCGATGGCAAGATCTTCCTCAAGGACGGGCAGATCACGGACGCGGTTGCGGGCGAGCTGCGCGGTGAATACGCGGTGTACGAAATGGCGATCTGGCGGCAGGGTCAGTTCATCTTCACCGCGAGCGTTGAGTCAGACCGTGTTACCGTCAACAAATCCAACACCATCCTGATGATGGAGGCAGCGCGGCGCCTCGACGAGTGGCGCGTGCTGCAGCGCAAGATTCCCTCGCTCGACCATGTCCCGTATTTTCTCCCGCGCGAACCCGGCCACGACCAGATCACGCTCTCGCCCCAGGAGTGGGCGGTGGTCACGAAGATCGACGGGCACACGAGCATCAAGAAACTGGAACAGGCCACCGGCCTCCCCACCTTCGATGTCTGCAAGGTGCTCTTCGGCCTTGTCACCTCCGGCTTGCTTGGCCTGCGTGGGTCAAACGAGAAGGCGACGGCGCAAGGTGTCCCCGCAGGCCCATCGCTGCGCACGCTCATGGCCCTCGCGGACAACGTCCGCAAGCTGGCCGACGAATGCGTCGGGCTGTCTGGCTCGATCGCGGTCGAGAAGCAGTACCGCACTGCCCGCGTCGATCTCGAAGCGGGGAAGGGCATGACCGCGGTGCAGGGGCTGGTGGACCGCCTGGCGCGGGCGATCTCGTTGCTCGAGGGCGGCGACAAGGCGGGTGAGTTCCTCCGCCGCGTGAACGCGCTGATCCAACCTTAGAACCCGACTTCAGCAAGATCGGGTCTCAGGCCATCAGCCAAGGACAGGCCATCAGGAAAGACCGGCCATCAGGTGAGGCTTATCCCCCTGCCCGGTCGGTTGTCGTTCCTGACCGCCTGATGTCCTGAAGACCTGATGGCCTGCTCTTGCCTACGGCTCCTTGGGAAGCGACGCGAGGCCAAATGCGGCGCCGATGAGGCCTGCGAGCGCACCCGCCACCGGCAGCGTTGCGATGGTCACGGCCTCGATCGAGAGGGTTGGAAGCGCACCTCGCACCGCGAACCCGGCTGCAAGCAAAAGCGCAAGGCCGCCGAGGCCGCCGAACAGGCCGAGGATTGAACCCGAGACCAAGTAGGGGCGCCGGATGTCGCCGTCGTGGGCGCCGATCAGGCGCATGATCGCGATCTCATCGGCGTGCGCGACCACGAGTAGCCGCACCACGAGCAGGACCACTACACAGCAACCGAGGAGCATTGCGGTGGTGAGCAGGAATCCGCCCAGCAGCACGCGCGACATCGCGGAGCGCAGGCGAGCCTGCCACGCCCGCGAGCTCTCTACGATCGTGACCTCGGGGCGGCGGCGTAACCAGGAAACGACGGACTCCTCGTCACGGGGATTGACCTCCACTTGGAGGAGCGCGGGGAAGCTGCGGTCCTCGAGGGTGAGCAGCATCGACGAGAGCTCCGGGAACCAGCCTGCGAGCTGCTCTTGGACCTTGTGCGGCGAGAGGGCAACTACGGTCACGCCTGGGAAGGAGGTCGGCAACTGCGTGCGCAGGAGGTCGGCCTCGGTTGGGCCCCGCACGATCGCGACCACGGTGGAGGCGCGGTCGCGGGTGAGCAACTCCTCATGCACCCAAGCTCGAACCGTCCAAAGTGCGCCGGCCAGCGCGCTCGTGACCGTTACCAGCAGCACTGCCACCACGCCCACGGCGCCCGATTCACGAAGCTGGCGCTTGACCTCGCGAACGCCATGGCGGCTCACGTCGCGATCCCCCAGGCGTCGTTTGCCACCCTGCCGTGCTCCAGCGTAAGGGTGCGCGCCGCATGCGCCTCGATGAGCGCGCGGTCGTGGGTGGCGACCATGACGGTGGTGCCCTGGTAGTTGATGGTCTTGAACAGCTCGAGCAGCTCGTGTGACCGCTCGGGGTCGAGGTTACCGGTCGGCTCGTCGGCGAGGATGAGGTCGGGCTGCAACACAAGCGCACGGGCGATCGCCACGCGCTGCTGCTCGCCGCCGGAAAGCTCGTCGGGAAACGCGTGCATGCGGTGCTGCAGCCCCATCTGCTTGAGCACGAGGTAGGCGCGCCGTTGCTGCTCTCGCTCCGGCAATGCGAGCAGCGAGAGCACGAACGTGACGTTCTCCCCAACCGTGCGCCGGCGCAGCAGCTTGAAGTCCTGAAACACCACGCCGAGGCGGCGGCGGAACTCGGCCACGTCGCGGTGGCGCATGTGGGAGAGGTCGTGGTCGTTGACGATGATGCGCCCCCCCTCCGGCAACTCGGCGCGGTAGAGGAGGCGCAGAAACGTGCTCTTGCCTGCGCCGGAGAGGCCGGTCAGATAGACGAATTCTCCGCGCTCGACGTGGGCGGTAATGCCGCGCAGCGCTGGGCGCCCGTTGTAGTACTTGGTGATGTTCTCGAGGAAGATCATCGCCGAGGGGGGCCGCACGGAGCGGGCATAAAGCGGGACCGCGCGCGGGGGGGCTGCCCGGCAGTTAGCGTGGAGTTCACGAGGTCTCCGGCCGGCGAGTGTAGCATGGGACCGTGGACCGGCTGACCCGGCGCGGGGACGTCGACCGGGTTGCGTTTCCCGGCGGCATCGCGTTGTTCGCTAGGGCGAAAGCAGCGCCGGCCGGTCTGTCCGCCGAGGCTCTCGCGCGTGCGGCGGGTGAGCACTTCGCTCGCCTGGTGCGACGACCGGTACCCGTGCTGTATGCGCGCCAGGAGCACACCCGGTTGACGTACACCTACAGTGCGTCCGCACCGCTCGCGCCGGGTCCGCACCTCGTTGGAATCTGCGATGCGCTCATCACCGCGGAGCGGGGCGTCGCGCTGTGCGTGCGCACCGCGGACTGCCTGCCGATCGTGCTGGCCGGCGGCGGCGCCGTGGCTATCGTGCATGGCGGATGGCGGGGACTCGCCGCTGACGTCCTCGGTGCCACACTCGCTCGCCTGAATGCCGAATTCGGCGTTGCTGCTGGTCACGTCGCAGCGACGATCGGGGTCGGCGTGGGGGCTTGCCACTACCAGGTCGGAAGTGAGGTCATCGCGGCGCTTTCCCAACATGCGGTGGCCGATGACGGCTGGCGCGGCGAGGATCGGGTCGACCTCGCCCGCTGGGCACGCGGGCGTCTGCTCGCGCTGGGCGTTGCGCCACAGGATCTCGTCGTCCTGCCCGGTTGCAGCGCCTGCTCGCCGGGCTATCACTCCCACCGGCGTGACGGTGCGGCCGCCGGGCGGCAGTGGAACGCCGTGATCCTGCTCTAGGAGTCTCCACTCCCTTGAGCGGGACCACGAACATTGAGAAAGAAGCTTGGTGGAAGCGGTGTCTTACCCCGACCGCTCGGCTTTCGGGAACGCTGCAGGGTCGCACCTGGAAGGTGCTCCCACGGACCTGGTTCTCGGAGCAGCCGCGACCCGGAAGGCCCGTGTGCGGCCTCGCCCCTTCACCAGCCACAAGCGGTTTGCGCTCGCACAATAGGCGCCGGTTAGCTCTTGCCAAGCCGTGCCGCGAGGGCGCGAATGAGGTTGCCGACGTGGAACGGCTTCTGGAAGAACAGCACGCCGCGCTCCTGGAGTGGCGTGAAGCGCTGCGTGTCGGCGTAGCCACTCGCGAGCACCCCGGTGAGTTCAGGGCGGGCCTCGAGGAGCTGGCCGAGCAAGGTGCACCCATCCATCCCGGGGAGACCGAAGTCGACCACCGCAACGTGGAACGGGCGCTCGACATCGCCGAAGCGGTAGAGCGCGTCCTCGGCCGACTCACACGCCACCACCTCCGCCCCTGCTTCGCGCAGCAGCATCGCGACACCCTCGCGGATCGCCTGCTCGTCATCGACAACCAGCACGCGCGCGCCGTCCAGGCGCGCATCTTTGGCCGGCTCGGGGGCGAGCATGATGCGCGCGCTCGGGGCCAGGATCGGCAGGGTGATCGTGAACGTCGCCCCCAATCCGGCCCCGGCCGAGCCTGCGCTCACGGTACCGTGGGCCTCCGAGACGAGCCGGTGGACGAGGGAAAGGCCGAGGCCGGTACCTTCGCCGGGCGGCTTGGTGGTGAAGAACGGGTCGAAGATGCGCGCCAGGTCCGAGGCCGCGATGCCGACGCCGGTGTCGGCGACCTCGACCACCGCGACCGAGCCCTCCTCGCGTTCCTCACGCCGAGCCGTGAAGGCAACCTCGCCGCCGCCGGGCATCGCGTCGCGGGCGTTGGTGGCGAGGTTGAGGAACACCGAGTCGAGCGCTCCCGCCTCGAGGCCGACCCAACCCGGGTCGCCGTCGATGACGAGCGCGACGTGGACGTTCTTCGGCAGGGAACTGCGCAGCACCGCGACGATCTCGTGGAGCGCCTTGGTCAGCTCGCAGCGTCCCACCAGCCCCGCCTGCTGACGCGAGAGCGCAAGCATGCGACGGGTGAGGTCGCTGGCGCGCTCCACCGCCGATGCGATGAGCTGCACGGCACCCGGGTCCGTTGAGGTGGCACGGTTGAGTCGCTCCACCGCCGGCTCCATCCCCATGAGGATGTTGTTGAACTCGTGGGCCACCCCGCCGGCCAACGTGCCGAGGCTCTCGAGGCGAGCCTTCTGCGCGCTGCGCTCAGAGAGCAGGCGCTGCTCGGAGATGTCGCGCAGGACGTGGATGAACCGGTTCGGGTCGCCGGCGACTTGCTGGACCGTGCACTGCATCCAGCGCCCACGTCCACCCTCTTCGGAGAAAGCGATCACGCGCCCTTCACCGCTGGTGCGCGCATGCTCGAGGGAGCAGCCCTGTTCGCCAAGCCGCATTCCCATGCAGCACATCTCCTGGCCGTGGCCCGCTTCACTGGGGACACAGGAAAGGAGGGCGGCGTACGCTTGGTTCCGGCGCAGTACCTTGCCGCTGCGATCGAGCATCGCCACGCCGTCGCGCTGGGTCTCGAAGACGATTTCGAGCTCGCGCTTAGCCTGCTCGACCGCTTGAAAGAGGCGTGCCGACTCGACGCTCATCGCAATGGCGTCGGAAAACTCGCGGAGCAATTCGTTATCGGCCTCACGCCAGCGCGGGACCTTGCGGCAGAAATCGAGGCCGACCAGCCAGCGGCTCTGGTGGGTCACGCCGCGGGAGAGCGCTTGGGCCGTGGCCTTGACCTGGTAACGACGGAGGAACTCGCGTCCTTCGGTGTCGAGTTCCGGGAACGGGTCGACGAACAGAATCGGCTCGGCCTTTTGCTGCAGCGCCATCACCTGTGGCGTCAGCGCCGCCACCGGCACGACCTCGTTGGTGTCAGTGGCGCCGGGGAACTCCGGATCGCGGACTTCCGCGAGGTGGTGTTTGGCACCTTGGGGGTCGGTGTCGACGATCCATGCGCGCTCCGCGTGGAAGGCCTCGCGCGCCAGGGCCGCCATGCTCTCGAGCCGGCGCCCAAGCTCGACGCCGGCATCCGCGCCGACTGCGAGGGTGTGGCGGATTAGCGCATCCGCTTTGACTTGGTGCAACCGGTGGCCCACCAACTCAAGTATAGGCTCCTCTCCGGACACGCGCCCACCGGGATATACTGATTTGCCAAATCTACTCCTGCGCTGGGAGGCGAAGCATGGGCAAGGTTTCCCGTTCCCGCAAAGCCACCGAAAAGACGCATGCGACCGGGGTCAGGGCCGCTGCATTTCACCGCTTTACGGAGCTGCGGACCGGGCAGCCGGTCGATGTTGCCGAGGAACTGGAGTACCTCGGCTCCCTCCACGAGGGCCAATGGAGCTGCGTGCTCAAGGTGCGAGACCGCGCCTCCAACTCCGTGCGAGCCCTCAAGGTGATGAGGCCCGAGCTGGTCGACGACGAGCGCCTGCAAGGCGCCTTTGTCGCGGAGGCGGAGCGCGCCGCTGCGGCCTCCACCGGGGTCGCTGCTCGACTGTACGGCGTGGGGCCACTCCACACTGCGATCGGCGAGCCGGCCGACTGGTGGGCGGTGAGCCTCGAGTGGCTGGATGGGCGCAGCCTGCGCGAGCTCATCTGGGGTGGGCAGGAGGCGCGGCCGCTGTCGCTCGGCGGCCTGGCCGAGAAAGCCGCCGAGGGAGCGGGGGCGCCTGCTTCCGGTCTGCTCGCCGAGCAGGCGTTCGGCTTCGCAGAGAAGGCGGCGGCGGGAATTGCGGAGCTGCACAAGGCCGGCCTTCTCCACCTCGACCTCCGGCCGGAGCACCTGCTGCTGACGCGGAAGAACGTGCTCCGTGTGATCGGGCATGGGTTGGCAGCCGAGCTGCGCCGGCATGGCGACGAGGTGCTCGGCGTGGGGTGGCGCGCCTCCGCCTACGCGGCCCCCGAGATCGCACTGGGTGAGTGGGACCGCCTTGGTCCTGCCACGGACGTCTATTCCCTCGCGGTGGTCACCTACGAGTTGTTCGCCGCTGCGACGTGCTCGCCGTGGATCGGCTACGAGGAGCTGTGCGAGAGCGTGGACTATCTCGCGCCGGACCTTGACGAGTTGATCCAAGATTGCCTCGGGGCACCCGAGCGCCGCCCCTCCGACGCCGGCATCTTCCTCGGCCGGCTGCGCGCCGCTGCGCGCACCTTCGAGGAGAACCGTCGGCGCAACCGGACGCGCCCGGAACGCAAGGCGCGGGAGATCTGGACCCGAGCGCAGGCTTTAGCGGCGGGAGGCGACGTTCCTTGGGGTTACGTTGCCGGGATGTGCCGGCGGCTTGTGGAGGAAAAGCCCCACCTTCTGCCGTTTGGCAAGATCCCGATCGGGCAGGTGCGTGAGCTGCTTGACCGCGCGGAGAAGGAACTCAAGCGCATCCGGCGGTCACACCTCGACGCGCTCATCGCCGCGCGGGCGTGGACGGTGGTGGCGGCGCTCGTCGAGCGTTGGCGGGGCGACGTCTCGGTCGCCGAGGCCGATGACCTCCGCCTCTCGGTTGAGATGGCGCGCTTGGCCGGCGCCGGCCGCGACCCGCAGGGCCGCGCGGTCGCCTATCAGAGGGTGATCGAGGTGCTCAAGGAGCCCCAGCTCGACGCCGCGCAGCGCCAGCGCGCCTCGGCGATGCTCGAGGAGCTCGCGCATGCGCCGGTCGCCGCTGCCGCGCTTCCGCTGCCGGTGGTCACCGACCTCGGCGTGCTCCCGCCGGTGGAGCGCTGGCGAGTCGAAACGGACGGCGAGAGCGTCACGTGGCGTGTCGTGGTCGGACCGGCGCTGCGGCTGGGGCGAGGCTCGTGGGACGAGTTCGGCAACCACGTCGACCTCCGGCCAACGCGCCGGGAAGCGGCGGAAAGCTCGATCACCATCGCGCTCGCGCAGCGTCTCTCGCGCGCCGGGCACCTCGAGTTCCGCGTCGGCGCCGACGGGTTGGAGGCGTTCTGCCTCGGCACCCACGGCGCGGTGTTTGACGGCAAGCACATTCAGCGTGGCCAGCGGGTCGCCCTCGCCGACGAGGGGACGTTCAACCTTGCGGAGGGCGCGACGGCCGGGACCTACCGGCTCTGGCGCGGACGCGATGGCGTGGTCGTGGCGGCGGATCTCGCGATCACCGGCGGAGTGGGCGTCGGCCGGCGCGTCGCCTGGGTTTTGGCGGCGCTGCCGACCCGCATGCTGGCCGGCGAAGAGAGCGCGGCCGGCCTCCTGATCCCCACCCCCGAAGGCTGGTTCGTTCAGGCCGAGGAGGAAGGCTTGAAGGTAAGCACGCAGGTGCTGCCGCCCGGCGAGTGCGTGCCCTGGCCCGCCGAGAGCGCGCTGCGGCTCTCCGCGAGCTGCCGGGTGATGCGGGGGTGAGAAAGACACGCTTCAGGAGAGGCAGGCCTCAGGAAAGACAGGCTTCAGCCAGAACAGGCCGTCAGGAGAAACGGGCGACAGCAAATGCCGGCCTAGGCGATGGCAACATGGACAGCGAGTTGGGATGGCAAGGACCGGCGTGCCGCTGAAGCGCGGCGTTAGGCGGTCGGATGAGGTGAAGAGCTTATGCGGTACCAGGAACTCCTCGCGGCATTGACAGTGACCGTCGCAGCGACTGTAGCCCTCGGCGAGGTCCCCAAACCATCGCGGGACTGCTCGATCCCGACCGAAGAGCCGGAAACAATCGACGCCGCCATTCGAACGCTGAAAGCCCGCTTGCTCGCCGACCGCATGTTCGCCTCGTCTCCGGAGGGCTTCAAGTCCATGTTTTTCGACGGTTATCTTCTCAACGATCTCGCTTTCTACGTGGAGATACGGGCGAACCCAAACTGCCGACCCGGAACCGAGGCAAGCTTGTTCGGTGCGTTTCTCGTGTTCCCTAGGAGCGACGTGATCTTGTGGAACTATTCTCCCGAGAACGCGTGGCAGTCCTGGGAGCGGTTCCTCAAGTGCGAACGGGCTACGTGGGGGAAGTGAGTCCGCATCTGAGGGCTAGCCCCTAACCCGCTTGCAGCCGGGACGCGGGCCGCTGCGCCCGCCCGGATGTGTGCAGATGGTCGAGAGCCGACGAAGCTGGCGATGGGTGGGACTGCCGGCCCAGGAGAAGCTAGAGGCCATTAATGGGTAGCAGATATCGCCATCTCACGATGCTCGCGGAGCGAGAGGAAGAGCTGCTCCGGAAGGACGCGGTGAGATGTTTGGTCTTTGCTGACAAGCTGAATAGCTGACGAGCTGTTGTCGTGAAAGCCCGTAGCCCGTAGCCTGTAGCCCCGAGTCTGCAGGGTGGAGCGCGCTCGCCCGCCTGTGCGACACTAGGTCCGTGATTCGGCGGACCCTCGCTGTCGCGCTGGCACTCTTGCAGCTCACGTTGGCCTTGACGAGCTGCGTCTCGGTGCGGGCGACCGGGACGCACCCGGCAAACGGGGCCGGCGGCGGCGTGGCGGTGCAAGTGTTCGCAAACGACAGCGCCCGAAAAGCCGCGAGGCCGGGGCCGAGCGGCATCCTCGGCGAGCTGCAGCGCGAGGAGAACGGGCGCTGGGTGACGGTTTTCCGCTCCCTCAACCCGACCTGGACAGTGGCGGGCCTGCCCGAGGGTGCCTATCGGGTCGCGTTTCCGGCGCGGCTCGACGACGCCGGGAGCGTCGTGCGCATTGACTCCGCGCCAACTTCGGTCAAGGTCCAGGAGAGCAAGCTAACGGAGGTACAGGCGGTCCTCGACCACATTCCGACTGCGCTCATCGTCGTCGGAGTGGTGACCGTGGTGGTCGCGGCGGTGCTTCTGGCCGACTACCTCAAAGACCACGGCCTGCCGCTTCCACCCCCGCCGCCTCCGGGGCTGGTCGAGGCCGCGTTCTACATCTCGCTCGACGTGATGGCCGCGTCGGATTGGACGCCGGTAGAGCGGCACCTGCCGCCGGTCGTGACCTCGCACTTCCCCGCGAGCGGCGCGTTGGTGGCGGCGCGGCGCCCGCGCGTGATCTTCAGCCTCTCCGAGCCACTCCAGCCGACCAGCCTCCACGCCGAGGCGGTCACCGTGCTGGGCGAGGCGAGCGGTCTCATCCCCGGACAGGTGATCGCCGACGCCGAACACTGGTGGGTGGTGTGGGAACCCCGCGCGGACCTACCCGCGGGCGACACCTTCCACGTCACGCTCGCCAAAGACGGCGTCGAGGACGCAGCGGGGAGCGAGCTGACGGCGCCGGCGACCTTCGCGTTCCGCACCGCAAGGTAACGCCAACAAGGCGAGAGGAAGTGAGCGTCGCGGCCCGCCTCGGCGGGCGGAAGCACCGCGGGTTCTGCTTGACGATTACGGTGCCGTTGGGATAGGCTGCGTCTCCCAGTTTTGCTGGGCTTAGTGTTCTTTGGCAGCACCGAAGGGGACGAGGGCAGGCTCAAAAGGCCGGCGGGACGCGTGTCTCGGCCGGATGCCTGCCGGCAGCCCGCGGAGCAGGCGCGTAGCTCAGCTTGGTTAGAGCGCTACCTTGACACGGTAGAGGTCAGCGGTTCGAGTCCGCTCGCGCCTACCATCTAGGTCGAGCGAGGCTCCGCACGTCGCGTCACAGGCGCGTAGCTCAGTTGGTAGAGCGCATCCCTCACACGGATGAGGTCTGCGGTTCGAGCCCGCACGCGCCTACCATCGCGCCAGGCTTGCCGTCCCCGGTATTCGGAGGACGGCTTTTGCATTTTGAAGGCGGGCGAGGGCGCCCGCCCCACAGGTGGACTGGAAAGGGATGAACTGGAAGCGAACATGAGCACCGAGAGAATCACACTCACGTTGCCGGACGGCAGTACTGCGGAGTTTCCCGCGGGCACGACACCGCTCGAGGTGGCGGGCGCGATCGGGCAACGCCTCGCGAAGGCCGCGGTGGCCGGGGAGCTGGACGGCGAGGTGGTGGACCTGCGCGCGCCGGTTACCCGCTCGGGCCGGTTCCGCGTGCTCACCGGCCGCGACTCTGAGGCGGGTGTGGTCATTCGCCACTCCGCCGAGCACGTGCTCGCGGATGCGGTCGAGCGCCTCTTCCCCGGCACGATCATCGACGCGGGCCGCCAAGATCACGCCGAGAAGTTCCAGTACGATTTTCGCTTCCCCCGCGGGTTCACCCCCGATGACCTTGCCAAGATCGAGGATGAGATGGGGCGCATCATCAAGGAAGGCGCTACCTTCTCGCGAGAAGTCGTGAACCGCGAGCAGGCGCGCGAGATCTTCGCCAACCGCGGCGAGGAGATCAAGCTCGTGCGCCTGGCGGACATCCCGGCGGACGAGCCGATCACGATCTTCCGCCATGGCGCCTTCGTCGATCTGTGCCGCGGCCCGCACGTGCAGCGCACGGATCAGATCGGCGCGTTCAAGCTGATCGAAACCTCCGGCGCGTACTTCAAGGGCGACGAGCGCAACGAGATGCTGCAGCGCATCTACGGCACGGCGTTCGCGACTCAGGAAGAGCTCGACGCGTACTTCGCCAAGCTCGAGGAGGCACGGCGGCGCGACCACCGGCGCCTGGGCAGGGAGCTCGACCTGTTCTCGTTCTCGCCGATGGCACCCGCCTCGCCGTTCTTCCATCCCAAGGGCGCGATCGTCTACAACGAGCTGGTCGCGTTCATGCGCGAGCTGTACGGCGAGTTCGGCTACCAGGAGGTGATCACCCCGCAACTGTTCGACGTCGAGCTGTGGAAGCGCTCCGGCCACTACGACAACTACCGCGAGAACATGTTCTTCTCCGACGTGGAGGGGCGCGAGTTCTCGATGAAGCCGATGAACTGCCCGGGCCACTGCCTCATCTATGCCACCCGCGCCCATTCCTACCGCGAGCTGCCGCTGCGCCTCGCCGACTTCGGGCGGCTGCACCGCTACGAGCGGTCGGGCGTGGTGCAGGGACTCACGCGGGTGCGGACGTTCTCCATCGACGACGCGCACATTTACTGCACGCCGGCGCAGATCGGGCAGGAGGTTTCCTCCCTGTTCGCGCTGATGTTCCGCGTCTACGAGACGTTTGGCTTTCACGAGCCGACGATTTACCTCTCAACCCGGCCGGAAAAGGCGATCGGCGACCCGGAGTTGTGGGAGAGCGCGGAGGCGAACCTCGCGCGCTGCCTCGCCGAGCGGGGCGTCAAGTATGTGCTCAACCCCGGCGAGGGGGCGTTCTACGGCCCCAAGATCGACTTCGTCGTGCACGACGCGATCGGCCGTGAGTGGCAGCTCGGCACCATCCAGCTCGACTTCAACTTGCCCATTCGTTTTGACCTCTCCTACGTCGCCGAGGACGGCAGCGAGCAGCGGCCGGTCATGATCCACCGCGCCGTGCTTGGCTCGGTGGAGCGCTTCTTCGGGGTGATGCTCGAGCACTTCGCCGGCGATTTGCCGCTCTGGCTCGCGCCGGAGCAGGCCAAGGTGCTGCCGGTGTCAGATCGCTTCCTCGACGCGGCGCGGGCGGTGCGCGAGCGTTTGCGCGCGGCGGGCCTGCGCGCCGAGGTGGACGAGCGCTCCGAGAAGCTCGGCGCCAAGATCCGCGACGGCGAGCTCGCCAAGGTGCCGGTCCTGCTCATCGTCGGTGCCCGGGAGGCGGAGAGCGGCACCGCGAGCGTGCGGGTGCGGCGGCGCGGGGATCTCGGCAGCAAGAGCATGGACGAGATCGTTAGCATCCTTACCGCGGCGGTTGCCAGCCGTGATCTCAACGCCTGGCCGGAGGCATCGTGACCTCGGGCCGAACGCGGTTCGCGCTGCGTAGGGGCGGGGCTTGGCCCCACCCGAGACAACGAAGACGGAGGGCGGCCCCGAGGGCCGCCCCTACAAGGGAACGGAGGATTTGATGCCGAAGCTCAAGACGTTGCGGGCGGCAGCCAAGCGCTTCAAGAAGACTGCCAGCGGGAAGTTCAAGCGAAACCAGGCGTATCACCGCCATATCCTGACCAAGAAGTCGGCGAAGCGGAAGCGCCACCTCGGCGAGGAGATGATCGTCACCTCCGCCGATGCCAAGAACGTGGAGCGCATGCTCCCGTACGCGAAGTAGGAGGAGACGATGCGCGTTAAGCGTGGACACCATCGGGTGCAGCGCCGTAAGAAGGTGCTCAAGCTCGCCAAGGGCTACTACCTCACGAAGCACAACGCCTATCGCATCGCGAAGCTGCAGGTGGAGCGCTCCTTGCTGTTCGCCTACCGTGACCGCAGGCAGCGCAAGCGCACGATGCGTGGGCTGTGGATCGTGCGCATCAATGCGGCGTCACGGCAGTTCGAAATGTCGTACTCGCAACTGATCGCCGGGCTGAAGGCTGCAGGGTGCGAGCTGGACCGCAAGGCGCTCGCCGACATGGCGGTGCGCGACATCCAGGGCTTTGCGGACCTGGTCAAGCTCGCCAAGAAGGGCCTGGCGGCCAAGTCGGCGGCATAGGAGACTGTCTGGGAAATGGGGCGGGTCGCGCGCATGGGGATTGCGGGCGCAGGCAAGGCGCGAGGAGGCAGGCGATGCAGGCGCATCGTGGCCGACGAGCAACGCCGCATGCGCCCGCAATCCCTTGCGCCCATGGGTTGCGGCGGCGCGGGGCGATCTGCGTTGTTGCCGCTCCTCGCCGACGGCTCCACGTCGCCTTCGTCGCGGCGCCTCGCATCTCGCCCCGCGGCGCCGGCAACGCGGCCCACCCGCTTTCCCAGACAGGCTCCTAGATGACCGCCGACACCCTGAAGCGGGCGCGGGAGGAGTTCGAGGCCGCGCTTGCGGCGGCAGGCAACGACGCCGCGCAGGTGGAGGAGGTGCGGGTGCGTTTCGCCGGGCGCCGCTCGGGCCTCCTGCGCGAGCTCGAAGAGCAACTCAAGTCGCTGCCGCGTGAGGAGAAGCCCGCGTATGGCAAGACGCTCAACGAGCTCAAGCGCCTGATCGAGGAGCGCCTCGCCGCCGCGATCGAGAGTGCCGAGGCCGCGGGAGCCCACCGCGAGTTCGTGGACGTGACGCTGCCCGGCCGCAAGCCGCTGGTCGGCGCCCTCCACCCCGTGACACTCGTGCGTCGCGAAATCGAGGAGATCTTCCTGCGCATGGGCTATTCGGTCGCCGACGGTCCCGAGGTCGAGGACGACTGGCACAACTTCGAGGCGCTCAATTTCCCCTCCGATCACCCGGCGCGCGACAGCCAGGACACCTTCTTCCTCGCCAACGGCATGCTCCTGCGCACGCACACCTCGCCGGTGCAGATCCGCACGATGGAGACCACCAAGCCGCCCATCCGCGTGGTCATCCCGGGCCGCGTCTACCGCTGCGACTCCGACCTGCGGCACGCGCCGATGTTCCATCAGATCGAGGGGCTGGTGGTGGACGAAGGGATCACCTTCGGGCACCTCAAGGCGACGCTCGAAGCGTTCGTCCACGTGCTCTTCGACCCACAATTGGCGGTGCGCTTTCGCCCCAGCTTCTTCCCCTTCACCGAGCCTTCTGCGGAGGTGGACATCACCTGCGTGCTGTGCTTCGGCAAGGGGTGCGCGATGTGCTCGGGGAGTGGCTGGATCGAGATCCTCGGCTCCGGTATGGTGGACCCACGGGTGCTCGCGGCCTGCAAGCTCGACCCGGCGCGCTACACAGGGTTTGCCTTCGGCTGCGGGCTCGACCGCGTCGCGCTGCTCAAGTACCGGCTTCCCGACCTGCGCCTGCTGTTCTCGGGAGACGAGCGCCTGCTGCGCCAGTTCGCCGGGGTGCGCTCATGAAATTCTCGCTCGAGTGGTTGCGCGATCACCTCGACGGTACCGTTGCCGCCGACGAGCTGGCGAAACGGCTCACCGCGTGCGGCATGAACGTGGAGGTGCGGGAGCCGGCTGGTGACGACGAAGTCTGGGACGTGGACGTAACCGCCAACCGCCCCGACGCGATGAACCACCGCGGACTCGCGCGCGAGGCGGCCGCGGCGGACTGCGGCGCGCTCAAGCCACTGGCAAGCGACGTTGCCGAAGCGCCGACGCGAACGAGCGAAATCGCATCGGTGGTGGTCGAGGACCCGACCGGCTGCCCGCGGTACTGCGCGCGAGTGGTGCGGGGCGTGCGGGTGGCACCCTCCCCGGCATGGCTCGCCGAGCGGCTCGAGCGCTGTGGCATCCGGCCGATCAACAACATCGTGGACGCGACCAACTACGTGCTCCTCGACCTCGGCCAGCCGCTCCACGCCTTCGACCTCGCGTTGCTGGCCGGGCACGAGATCCGTGTCCGCCGTGCTCGCCCGGGCGAGAACCTCACCACCCTTGACGGCGTGGCGCGTTCCCTTGCGCCCGCGGACCTCGTCATCGCCGACGCGGTGCGGCCGGTGGCGCTGGCAGGAGTGATGGGTGGTGCGGCCACCGAGATCACGCCACGAACGAGCGACGTGCTCATCGAGTCCGCCTACTTCGACCCGCGCGCGGTGCGCCACACGGCGCGCCGGCTGGGACTTGCGACCGAGGCATCGCACCGGTTCGAGCGCGGCGCCGATCGGGCCATGGCACGCACGGCTGTCGACGTCGCGGCGGCGCTGATCGTGCGGTTGGCGGGGGGCGAGATCGCCGCGGGCGGGCTCGACTCGGCGCCGGATCTACCGCCGCCGCAGACGATCACGTTCTCGCTGCACCGCCTCGATGCCTTCGTTGGGTGCGAGATCCCGATCGAACTCGAGCTGCGGGTGCTCGCCGCGCTCGAGCTCGAGCCGCGTGCGGAGGGCGACGCGGTGCGATGCACCGTCCCTAGCCACCGCGTCGATCTCGAGCTGGCCGAGGACATCTACGAGGAAGTGCTGCGCCACTTCGGCTACGACCGCGTTCCCGCGCTGCTTCCACCGGTAGCTACCGGGCCCGGCCAGCGCCTGGGCTCGTGGCCGCTGGTCGAGCGGGCGCGCGACGCGCTGGTCGCGGTGGGCGCCGCGGAGGCGATCACCTTCAGCTTCGTCGGCGCCGAGGCGGAGGCCGCCACCGCCGCCTCGCCGTTGGCGCTGCGGGGTGGGGCGGTCGAGGTGGCCAACCCATTGTCCGCCCGCCTGGCGTGGATGCGCCGCTCGCTGCTCGCGGGGCTCGTCGAGGCGGCAGCGGACAACCTGCGTCGCGGTGCGGAGCGGGTTTTCATCGGCGAGGTGGGCCGGGCGTATTTCATGCACGACGGCGCCGTCGTTGAGCAGGAGCGACTCGCGCTCACGCTTGGGGGCAAGACCGGACCCTGGGCCGAGGCCCGCGAGGTGGACTTCTTGGACCTCAAAGGTGTGGTGGAGACGGTGCTCGAGGAGCTTGGCATCGGCGGCGCGCTCTGGCGGCCCGCCGCCGGCGAGCTGCTCGCGCCAGGAGAGGGTGCGGAGGTCGTGGTCGGGGGCGAGGTGATTGCCGTGGCAGGACGCCTCGGCGGCGCAGCCGCCGCGTTGTTCGACCTGCCCGCTCCACTATGGGTCGCGGAGGTGGATCTCGGCGCGGCGGCAGCGCGCATGGCGCGCCGCTTCGTGCCGTTGCCGCGCCACCCCGCCGTGGTTGCGGACCTCACCGTGCGCCACCGCCTCGATCTCTCGTACGAGGCGCTGACCACGGCGGTGCGAGCGGCGGCCCCGGAGTGGCTCGAATCGGTGAGCCCGCTCGTGCGGTTCCGCGGCGAGGGAGTGGGCCGCGATGAGGTCAAGACGACCTTGCGCCTGGTCTACCGTCACCCCGAACGCTCGCTCACCCAGGAAGAAGTCAACGCCGCGCACTTTGCGCTCATGGGCCGGCTCGCGAACGAGCTGGCGGTGAGCTTTCAGTAGGGGCAGGAGGCCGCATGGACGTTTTTGCCGCACTTGAAGAACGGGTGGGGAAACTCATTTCGGCGCACCGCGCGCTGCACGATCGCGTCGTCGAGCTCGAGGAGGAGAACGGCAAGCTCAAGGCGGGTACGGAGAGCGCCTCCGAGCTGACGAGCCGCGTGGCGGCGCTGGAGGCGGAGCGCGATGAGGTGCGCGCCCGGCTCGAAACGCTGCTCGCCAACCTCGCGAACCTCGAGCTCTAGTAGCGCGATGGCGTCACCCCGGTCAAGCGCTGGCGCCCATGCGCCTGGCGGGCGGCTGAGCGGCAACGGTGGGAGCCGGGCCGATCGCACGGCGGTCAATGAAATGATGCCGCCTTGACCTTCACCTCGCAGCTCTTCCTGTTCGCCTTCCTGCCGGCCTCGCTCGCGGCATACGTGCTCGTGCCACGACGAGCCAGGTTGCTCGTCCTCGCCGTCGCGAGCTTCGCCTTCTGCGCGTGGGCGAGTCCGCTTTTCACGCTGCCGCTCGCCGCTGTCATCGCGATCGACTACGCCTGTTCGCGGGTCATCGCACGCAGGCACGATGCAACGCCGACGACCGAGGGCGCGGGCCGTATGCCGGCCAGCCGATCACGGGCGGAGAAGCTCGCGCTCGCAATCTCGGTGGCGGCCAACCTCGGCCTGCTCGCGGTATTCAAGTACGCCGCGTTCGCCAGCGCGAACCTCGACGCGTTGCTCGCGACGCTGGGGCTCCACGGTCTTGGCCTCACCGCCGCGCTGCATTTTGCCTTGCCGCTCGGGATCAGCTTCTACACGTTTCAATCGCTCGCCTACACCCTCGACGTGTACCACCGGCGCACGGCGCCGGCGCGCTCGCTGCTCGAGTACGCGAGCTTCCTGGCCTTCTTCCCGCGCTTGACGGCCGGTCCGATCCTGCGCTTCAAGGAGTTCTCCCGACAACTGCGCGAGCCGGATTTCGGTCTGGCGGCGTTCACCCGCGGCGTGCTGACCTTCAGCATCGGTCTGGGGAAGAAGGTGCTCATCGCGAACCCCTGCGGCACGGCTGCGGACTTTGCTTTTGGAGCCGGATCGCTCGCGGTCGCGGACGCGTGGTTCGGCCTCCTCGCGTTCGCGTTTCAGATCTACTTCGACTTTTCCGGCTACACCGACATGGCGATCGGCATCGGGCTCATGTTCGGCCTCGAGCTGCCGGCGAACTTTGACCGGCCGTACTGCGCTCGCAGCATTACGGAGTTCTGGCGGCGCTGGCACATCACCTTGTCGAACTGGCTGCGCGATTACCTTTTCCTACCCATCGCCTATTCGACGGCGCGGCGCGCGGAGCGCTTCGGGCTTTCGCCTCACGCCGAGGAGTACGCGAGCTACGTGACCGCGGCGCTGGTGACCATGGCGCTGGCCGGGCTGTGGCACGGGGCAGCATGGACCTTCGTGATCTGGGGCCTGATTCACGGCTGCATGATGGCGATCGAACGCGGCGTGGGCCGCAAGCGCTTCTACAAGCGGCTGCCCGATCTCGTGAAAGGAGCGATCACGTTTCTCGTCGTACTCGTGGCCTGGGTGTTCTTCCGCAGCGCGACGCTCGGAGATGCAAGCCGGTACTTGGCCAGCCTTCTTGGCCTCGGCCATCCCTCCGCGGCGGCGGCGTTGCTCGGGGGCGTGCTGTACACCCCCTACCACATGCTCGTCGTCGGCCTTGCGGCACTGCTGACTTGGTTCGGCCGGCCGACGCGGTTGCTCACTGAACGGCCCACCGCGCTGCGCGCGTCGCTCGCTTTCGCGTTGGTTTGGCTCAGCCTCGCGGTGCTATTCGTGCAAAGCTACCGGCCTTTCCTCTACTCGGTGTTCTAGAGCATGCGCATGGCTTCCGATCCCAACCCCACACCGCCGAGCAGCGCGCCAGGGCAGGCGTTGGGCCGGGTCGTCGGAACGCTGTTCCTTGCGACGCTGCTCGCGCCGGTGGTCGTCCAGCTCGGCGCGGATGTCTTACGCCCGATGGTTGCCGCGTGGGAAAGCGGCGGCGCCCTTGCCGCGCGGTGGCGCGCCGCCTCGCACACCGCGGCAGCTCGAGTTGGTCAGCTCGGCTCGACCTTCGAGGACGCGGGGGTGGTTTCCAGCAACCTGCGCCCGTGGGTCCAGGCGGCGCTCACGCGCGGCCTCGGGACTGGGAACGAGCGCGTCCTGGTCGGACTTCACGGCTGGCTGTTCCGCCGCCCGGAAGTGGCGCGTCTCATCGCGGTGGGAGCGAGCGCCGAGCCACGCCCGGCTACTGAGGACGACGCCGGTGGACCGCCGCCGCCGCATCCCGACCCGCTGCCCGCGGTGCTTGACTTCGCCCGGCAGCTCCACGCGCGGGGCATCACGCTCGTGCTGATGCCGGCGCCGGGCAAGGCGTTGCTCTGCGCGGGGGAGCTGTCGGCGCGCTTGAGGGGAGCGCCTGCCCTCGTGGATCGGTCATTGCTCAGGCTGGAAGACGCGGCACCGAGGGAAGGCGTGCTGGTGTTTGATCCCGCGCCTGTGCTGTGGGATGCCCAGCGCCGCGCGGCGCGGTCGCTGTTCCTCTCGGGCGACACGCATTGGCGGCCGGAGGGGATGGCGCTGGTCGCCCGCGAGCTCGCGCGATTTGTCAACGCGAAGATCGTTCTCCCGCCGGCCGCAGATCCCCGGTACCACCTGGAGGAAACAACCGTGGCGGGCACCGGTGACCTCACGGCGATGCTGGGATTTCCGGCGCGCGCGGCATTCCGTCCCGAGCGTGTCACCGTCCAACAGGTGCTCGATGGCTTCGACGAGCTGTGGCGTCCCGCAGCTTCCGGCGACGTGCTGCTGCTCGGCGATAGCTTCGCCAACATCTACTCGTACGGCGCGATGGGATGGGGCGAATCGGCGGGCCTCGCCGAGCATCTTGCCTTCGAGCTCCGCCGGCCGCTCGACGTGATCACGCGCAACGGCGAGGGCTCCTGGGCGACCCGTTCCGCCCTCAGCCAGGAGCTCGCCAAGGGGCGCGATCGCCTCGCCGGCAAGCGTGTCGTGATTTGGGAGTTTGCCGCGCGTCAGGTGGGGCTCGGCGACTGGCCGCTCCTACCGATGGTAGTCGGTGCCCCGCCGCCACGGAGATTCGTCGTACCCAGCGCCGGCAGCACCGTCACCGTCACCGGCACGATCGCCGAGATGGCGCCGGTCCCGCGCCCGCGCACCGCCCCCTACGCGGACTACGTCGTGGGTATACACCTCGTTGACGTCGTCGCACCGACGGTGGCGGGCAAGGCCAACGAGGCGCTCGTGTTCATGTGGGCGATGCGCGACCGGGCGCTCACTCCGGCCGCTCACTTCCGCGTGGGCCAGAGCGTGACGCTGCGCCTGCGTCCATGGGCCGAGGTGGCGGAGCAGGTCGGTTACGCGAGCCGCGGCGAGCTGCTCGAGGGTGGCCTCATGCTCGAAGAGCCATGTTGGGGCGAGGAAACAGCACCCTAGCCTTGGCACACGGCGATGCGCAGGTTTACCAGCCGACTCCCCCCGGTCGAGTAGCGTCGTTTCATACACAGTTGCGTTCTCGGTTGATTGGCGGCTTGAGGTGACGAGGTCAAAGCCGCGGCGAACCCCCCTCCGCAGTTCGGGCAGAATTCGCCCGCCATACGGTGGCGCTACCTCGCTGGTAGACAAGGCGCAGGACTCCCGAACTCGCGGCATCGGCCAATGTCCGCTGCACCCGCACGTCGCTCGCCTTGCTTGAGCCTAGGATCATCCATCGGACCATGGGCTCCCGTTGCAGCCATTCCTCGACCGCCCGAGAGTCGGTGACCAGCGCTTTCTGCAGAGCATCCGCCCGCTGGGTGCACGGGCCAGAATCGCCAAGCCACTCGCGTCCTTGCGGAACAACCACGTTCTCCACATGCGCCAGGTAGGGCGCCCATTCGGCGAAGTTGTCGAACCACGAGGAATCGCTACCGATGGCCGCGACCTGCTGAGTCGAGCCGACCCGCTCCGCGCACCACGCGAGCGCCTCTCGGTCCTCGGTGGCCAACGGGGCTAGCAGGGACATTCGCCCCTTCCAGCTCTGCGCCATCAACAAGCCGTGGGCGGTAATGACCAGCAGCACGGCGGTCTTGGCGAGCAGGCCTGTTTGACCACGTCGCGCGGCCCTATCCAGGCCGGGCCAGATGAGCGCGCCGACGGCGAGACCGACTAGGATCGCCAGACTTGGTGAAGCCCAGAACCGGGAGTTCCGCGCGACCAGGAAAACCGGAGCCAGGAGCGCGACGACCGGCAACCACTGGCCGCGGAGAAGCGCGACCGGGAGACCCAGCAGGGCCAGTACCGCAAGAAGCGGCAGGCCCGTCTCTGCCGTGAACCACCACGACGTAATTTTCTGCACCGCCAGGGTGATGTCTCCTGATCCCTCGCTGGATCGGAATGCGGCCAGCCAGGGACCGAGTCCGTGCCTCCAGAGCACGAGTGCGAGCCAGGGCAGCAACAGCAGCGCCGCGCTTCCCAGCACGGTGGCCATCAGCCGCAGGCCAACCCGGTGGCGTTCGGCGAGGAGGACGGTTCCGGCGACTATCACAGTCATCAAGGCGCCCTCGGGGTGAGAGAGTGCGCTTGACGCCAGCACCGCGCCCGTGAGAACCGCACGGGTGGTGGACGGACACTCGATGACCCACAGCAACGCTGCGGCGGAAAGGACCATCAGGAGCAACGCGAGGCTTCGGGTGAGCCCCCCGCCTTCGAGCCCGAACCAGTAGGGCACGGGGAGAAGGGCGGCAGCAAGGCCGGCTGCGAAGGCTTGGGCCTCGGAGCGCGCCAGGAGTCGTACCAGCAGGACCACCGCGCAGGGCACCAGTGCCGACAGCACGAGCGGGAGCCAGAGCATCGATGTGAGCGTCGGAAGTCCCGAGAGGGCGGCAAGGTAGAAGCCCAGCGGTGGGTAGCAGAGCGGAATCGACCCACCGTTGAACGATGTGAACGCGGGCAGGACGAACCCATGGGCACGTATGTCGTCGATGATCTGCGCGAACATCCCCCCGTCACCGAGTGGGAAGTCGGCGGCAAGCACGAATGGCAGCCGTACCGCGAGCGCGCAGAAGCCAACGGCACCAATGGTCAGCCACGGGAGGACGCGCTGGATTCGGGATCGCGAATCAGCCGGAGGCACACCGTCGGGCACAAGACCCGCCATTGAGGTTCCATTATAGGGACAGCCGAGAGGGACTTCGGCGACCAGCCGCGCGCGGTCCAAACGATGGCGACGGAGCGCACGTCGCCCCCTTCTTGACGCGTTCTCCGGATCGACCGCGACCGCGGGTGCTGGCCCATCCCCGGCCGGTCCGCAGTCCGCTGGTGCGACTCACCGTCTGCGCTGCGAGCCACTGCGTACGCCACGATGCGAGCGCGAAGAAGTAGTGTCCCGTCAGGTGTGGAAAAAGGACCGAGGTCTCAAGGGAGACGGAAGCTTGCCCTGGGAGCCTTAGGGAGACCAATGGGTACCCGGTCTGTGGATGGAAGCGTGGATGGCCTATTGCGACCATCTCGCATTGTCCTCAACATAAGCCTGGTCCCCTCGTTCGACGTGCGCGGGAGGTGGGACGGCCAAGGTCTGAGGAGAACCCGTGCCTTGCGCTCGGCGCCGAGAGCCGTCTACCTGTTGAGGAGCGAGCCAGCGTCGATCCTTTCGCCCACGACAACGTTGCGGTGGCTGGCCGGATACACAGGACGGCTGATATTGCTCGGCCCGCCCTGAAGAGGAACGCTCTGTGCCCGATCATCCAATCCGCGATGAAGGACACCCCGGTCACCTTCATCCTCTTCGGTGGTCTCCACCAACATTGCGGCGCCCTTTGCGAGTTCACCGATGACTGCACCATCGTTCTCAAGGTTGCCCTATGTTATCCGGCCGTTGGTGCGGGCTGATTGACGGTGGTTGGAGGAGCTTCTGCTTCGGCAATGTTTTTGAGCTGACATAGCGAGTGATTCCAGAGCACGTCATGCACAAAGGCGGGGAACAGTCGCCGAAAGCACCACCACAGCGGCCAAGTGAACGCGGTCCGGCCGCGCGCGAAGTTGAAAGCCACGTAAATCGATAGGTTGCAGTGGCCTGCGCTGGCAGGCTCGACTTCAAAGAGCAGCACGCCGCCGCGAGCGAATCCGTCGCGGACCCGGTAAACCAGCAGATGCCCTTCCGCGATCCGTTCGAGTTGCACGTCGAAAGAGAATCGGCGGCCGAAGACCTCGTAACGAACGACACAGCCCAGTTCGTTGGCCTGGCCCTGGATGCGACCGATGCGGACCCAGCGGGGACGGAAATAACTCCGGTCGGCTTCGCCAAAGCGGCCCAGTTGGCGCAGCACGGTGGCGCACGTGGCCCGGATGCGGATCGTGTACATCCGCTCGAATTCCAAAGGGGTGAGCATCGCCACGTCGCACTCGGCCAGTTCACGCCTGAAGAGCGCGCGCTTGGTCTCCAACTGTTCCTTTGCCACGCCAGTCGTGAACCGGCCAAATCCCTCCCACTTGAGGCGAAAGAAACATTCGGTGAGATAGTTGCGCAACGTGATCGCCAACCCCCCGCTCAGGATCGACCAAAGAGTCGCGGGATGGATCATTGCCAGAAAAGTCGTCTCGTACTGATCATCGCCACTGGCGATTTTCCACAGGATCTGTTCCAGGCGCCGGAGCTCGGCGAGGCTTGTCTTCCGTTCCGTGAGGACGGCTTGGTAGAGAACCCGGCTCAGGACCGATGAACTAAAGACGACCCGGTGCAAGAAGAACACCAGCGCGGCAAATCGGTTATCACGGCGAAAACGAGAAATGGTCGGCGCGTATCCCTCCTGGAGACTGCGTCGGTCCACACCCCGATCGAGGAGTGTCTCGGCCAGGGCGCTGGCGGTGTGGTGCGCCGACAGAATCCCGTCCTTGTAGAGCCGCGAGGTTGCCATGTCACCGATAGCGGCGACCCTGTCAGCGAACGGCTGTCGGGCTGACCCGATCACCAACCGGGGGTTGCAAACGCAAGCCGTGCGCAGCCGCGTGCCCGGCAACAGCAGTTGGCGAACATGGGGGAGTTGGAGGAATTCGTCGATGATTCGTTTGTTCTCCGCCGGGCCGGGCGAGGCGTCGATGCCGGGCCCCACCAGGACCACCGTGATGTAGCCCTGCTTTGGCACCAGCGAACACATCTCAAGCTGCAGGGCCGAGGAACCATATTCCACAAAGTGCAGATGCCCTTCCAGGTTCGGTGCCACCCCCGGCGGCGATTCCAATTCAAAGATCAAGGCCGGCCGCAGTCGCGGCGGCCGGTAACCGGGCGCGAGTCGGCGCAACACGCGGACCAACGACGGGTTTGACCGGCGTATCTCGGTGGCCTCATTGACCCCAGCCGCAAAGACGACAAAATCCGCTTCGATTTTTGTCTCCGTACCCTCCGCGCGGTAGCGCACGACCGGCCGGCCACCCTCCGGGTACTCGGCGTCAACCACCTCCCCGCTGAGCAGTTCCGCGCCTTCCGCGAGTGCGCGTTCCAGTAACACGGCATCAAAATTGTGCTGCCGGCCGGGTCGCGGTGCGGGCCGCACCCCCCGAAACACCGACAACATCTCCCGACCGTCGGGCACCTGCAATTCAATGTTCTTCCAATACCCCTGGACCGTGATCGAATGAATCCGGCTCTGAATGACCTCGTCCGGTACCTGCAGGTTCAGGCGATGCAGCACATCATTCAGCCGGGGCGAAAGTCCACCGGCGCAAGAATTGCAGCCCGTCCACCCGGCAGACGAGCGGCCACCATTGCGGCCGGGGCTCTCGCGCCGTCGCTCGATGACCACGACTTTCACTTGGCGGTGCAACTCGCGCGACCGCCGGAGCAGATGAATGGAGAAGAAAGCGCCCGCCGGCCCCCCACCGATGACGACGACTGTCGCCCCCTCCACCAACTGCGCCCGTTTCTGGCTGGTGTGGTTCCTCATTGAGACCTTGAGCTCGGCTCAGCAAGCGTCGTCGGGATCACAACGTCCCCTTTTCGTTAGCCCACCCGATCTCTTGGACACTGGGTTGGTGGTAATCATGCAGCGCCCGGAAGCCCAACGAGGCGTTGGCGGGCGGCGGCAGAATGGGATCGGTACCTAATCTGACATCTCCCATATGAAGCGGGCCCCGCCACCATCATAGACGAGCCCACCCGATCTGCTGCCAAGGTGCTACCTCAGCGCGCATTCTCAAGTCCTCTTTCCGCATCCCGCCCGGTCATCTGCCTCGCGGAGAGCGTTTCTTTGCTGTTATGGGCCCTGGGGCCGTCTTCAGTTCCCATCCGTATCCACCATTTCAACTCTCGCAAGGGCCAGCATGACCCAAAACCCGAAAACTGGTCCAGGTGAAAGTTGAGTCCGGCGGCGATCGGTGATCGCCTGGCGAGGCGCAGAAGGGGGTCGAGATGCCGAGGCGAGGACGCACCTTCAGCTCAAGACGGTCTACGGCGAGGTCTTACCGCTGACTAGACGCGAGGGCGATACTACAGTCGTTGGGAGATCGGAGGCGGCGATGGAGAGGCCAATTCGGTCGTTGTTGTACTGGACACCGAGAGTACTCTGCATCCTCTTCGCCGCATTCATCAGCATCTTCGCCGCTGATGTCTTTAGCGAAGCCAGAGGCTTCTGGCAAACGGCGTTTGCCCTCCTGATGCACCTGATCCCGACGTTCGTCATCGTCGCGGTGCTCGTGGCCTCGTGGCGCAGGGAGTGGCTCGGCGGGGTTCTCTTCATCGCGCTGGGGGT
Source organism: Thermoanaerobaculales bacterium (assembly GCA_044447965.1). GTDB lineage: Bacteria > Acidobacteriota > Thermoanaerobaculia > Thermoanaerobaculales > Thermoanaerobaculaceae > DATIYW01. The sequence goes on from JBIOGJ010000010.1 coordinate 79,545, forward strand.
CCTGTACGTCGCTTGGGCGTGGAACAAACCCTTCGCCAGGTGGTACGTTTTGCTGGTCATGGCCGGGCCTCCCGTGCTCACTGGCGCGCTGTTCCTGCTCAACTGGCGCTACAGGAAGGAGCTTCGGACCAACACCTGAGGTCGAGGTGTTCTTGATGATCCGGTCCTCGTCGATCCCCGGCGCATCGCCCGACAACCCCGTCAACTCAAGACGGGCTAGGGCGAGTTCTTACGCTGAAACGGGAAGTCAACGATCGCGCCACGCGAGGCGATCACTGATCGGCTCTGACCTCAGCTTTCACCTGGGCCAGGTTCTCGGTCTTGGTTCACCCCCCAGTTCAAAACGGGCTGCGGCGAGGTCTTACGAACGTGTTGGGGTCATAGCCGCGGGGGCCGGTGTCAGCGCCTAGCGTGAGCTGCTTGTCGCCATCGAGATCGCGGCCGAGATCGGCCGCCGCACGCGCCCGCCAGCCCGCCTCCAGCGGTCTGGATCAATCCGCCCGATACCACACCCGCTATCCCCGAGGAGCAACACTAAACATGAGCCGCTGCTGTCTCAAACCGCTTGACACGCACCGGCCCGCCGGGAGCCAAGAGTGCGAAGTCTGTTGGGCCCGGCACCCATCCCCATCAGTCCTTAGGGGCCTTCAACTGCGGCAAGCCAGCTTGACCTTCGATTGCTTTGGTCTTGATTTCCGTGCCACCTGCTTTGATGACGACCTTCACAGCATCTTCCATCGGATCTTTGAAGGGTACCTCGATTCGGAGCAGGCCGTTCTCGTAGGTAGCTTCGGCCTTGTCAGGCTTAACCGGCCAACCTAAAGCCAGTGCGGAGACATACTCGACTTCCCTTGCTGGCGCTGTCAGGTGGACACTGTCTTCCAGGATCTTCACATCGACGGTATCCGCTGGCGCTCCCGGGATGGCGAACTCCACTACTAGCTTGCGGTTCTCCGGGTCAGCATACGCTACTGTGCTGGGTGCAACCCTAATCCGATATTTCGCCATTTCGGACCCTCCTTTTCCGGGATTTCCATTCTTGCCGGACAGTTGGAATTATACGCCGGGCCACCGTTGCGTTGACAGTTGAAGCCCAGTTTCGGGCGCACGACACCAACGCCGTCGATACGCGGAGCATCGCCCGGCACTGCGTCCAGCTCCAGACGGGCTACGGCGAGGATTTACGGCAAATTCGCGAGGGGTGTTGCGAGTGCGGAAACATGGCCGCGGTGGCAGCCCGGTGCCAGTAAACGAACGGCGCCACTGGAGTCCGCGGCGCTAAGTCTTTGATTTTATTTGGTGGAGCCGACGCGGATCGAACGCGCGACCTCCAGAGTGCGATTCTGGCGCTCTCCCAGCTGAGCTACGGCCCCACTCGAGGCGGGCGGAGTCTAGCAGAAAGGCGGCCGACCTGAAAGGAGCGCTGCTCACGGCGGCGTGCCGCCCGGCGGACGCCGCTCAGCATCTACCCGCGGCAGCGCTGGCACGAGCGTCGCTAGTTGAGATCAATGCGGCCTGAGGTTGTTGTTACGGTGAGCTTGGTGCCTGCGCCGGAGAGCTTGAGCAGGCCGCCCTTGGGGTCGCTTTCGCCCGGGTAGGCCGAGCGGATCTCTCCCTTTGCGGAGCGCAGCTCGCCTCCCGGTTGGCTGCCGGGTGGGAGGGTGATACGCACCTTGCCCGAGCTGGTGCTGACGTGCACCTCGTCTGTCGCGCCAAGCGCGTCGAAGCGCGCCACCACGCTGCCCGAGGAGGTCACCGCGTTCACGGGTCCAAGTAGCCCTTCGAGGTGAATATCGCCGCTGGAGGCGTCGCATCGTACGGTGCGAGCGCCGCCCACGAGCAGGAGTGAGCCGCTCGCGGTGCGGGCCATGAGCGTATCGATGGCACGGCTGGCGTGGACCTGCATGTCGCCCGAGGTGGAGCGCACTTCGATCTCGGACGCCCAGCCCGTGAACTCCGAGTCACCGGACGCGGTACGGAGACGGAGCGGCTTGGCAACGGAAAACTCGCCGTCGGCCCGCAGCGTTCCCGAGGAGGTTGAAAGGTCTGGTCGCACGCTCGGAGGCAGGGTGACCTCGATGCGCGCGCGCGTCACCAACACGCCTTTGAGCAAGCTGATCCCGCTCGGATCAGGCGCCTGGATGCGGAGTTGGCTTTCGCTGTCTTCGATGGTGGGGCGGTGGAGCTCGATCCATGAGGCCGCCTGCGCCTCGCTAAACGCCGCGGCGACCAGTTCAACCCGGACGCGAATGTCGTGGATGTCGGCGGCGCGAACCTGAAGGTCGAGGGGTCCGGCATCGATGAGCACCAGCTTGCCGTCCGGGGCGGGAAACGAGCGGGTGGTGACCTCACGGCGTTCCGCGGCCAACAGGGGGGCGGCAAGCAGAGCGAAAATAGTGACGGCGCCACGCAGCTTCATTCTTCCCTCCGTACAGCGATCGCATCGTAGACGCTGTCGCCCCGCGGCCGCAAGGCCGGCTTGACAGCCCCCAACGCCCAAGCTACCTTCGTGCGCGCCTGGCGAGGCACGTGAGCGGGCATAACTCAGCTGGTAGAGTGGCAGCTTCCCAAGCTGCAAGTCGCGGGTTCGATTCCCGTTGCCCGCTCCAACCTCTCGAGGTCGGAGACGCCCATGGCTAGGGAGGCTGCGGTGCGGCAGCACGATCCGCGCGACGCGGCGACGGCGACTCTCATCGCCCGTGAAACACGCTTTGAGGGTCTTCTCGCGGGAAGTAGCCCGGTCCGCTTGGAGGGCAGCCTCAAGGGAACCGTGCAACTGGCCGCCCCGCTCGATGTTGCGGAGGGCGCCACCCTCGAGGGGGAGGTGCACGCGACCGTCGTACGGGTGGGCGGCACACTGACAGGGAATGTCAACGCGAGTGCGCGGGTGGAGCTGCTCGCCAGCGCGAGTGTCAGAGGGGACATCACAACGCCTGCGTTGCATGTCGTCGAGGGCGCTAAGCTGGAAGGCCGGGTGGTGATGCGGGTCGAGCGCGACGCGGCGCTCGCCGATGCCTCCGGGGCTCCCGGCAACGCCAACAATAGCTAACGGCTGAGGGCTCGGTCGGTTTGACGCTCGGTGTATACTTCATTGAGGAGAGGTGCGCCGACCGTGAGCAGCCAAACCACAGTCGAGATCTTCGGCAGGCGCTTCGAGCTGCGCGCCACGGAGACGAGTGAGCGAATCGAAGAACTTGCCCGTTTCGTGGACCGGCGGATGCGTGAGCTGGCCGAGGTTTCTCCCCATGTGGATACGGCGAAGCTCGCGGTGCTGACGGCGCTTAACATCGCGGACGAGCTCTTTCGAGAGCACGAGACTGATCCTGGGACGCGGTCCGAACGAGTGCGAGAACGGGTGGAAGGGTTAATCGTGAAGCTAGACGAGGTTCTGACGCCCTCCCAGTGGGGGGTAACAGAATGAATAGCTGTCGGGCCCCTGCGCGGTTGGTGATGAGCGAAACTATTCTTGAACCAACACCTATTTGATGGGTTCCGAGTCCCGCCTCCTCGAGCAGCCTAGTGGCGAGCGACGGGGGGTGGGCAGGGACCCTACCTGTGGTTAGCAGGTTCAAATAGGTTTGCTCACACGGCCGAGTGCGGGGGCCTCATTCTTCCCCCACCGCTCGTGCGGATGTGCGCCGCAGGCTCATTGAAAGGGGGGCCTGTGACCTCCGGCATATTGATCGTTGCGGCCGCCGCCGTGGCGGCGATCGCCGCATTGATGGTGGTTTGGTTCGTCGGCCGTCGCGCCAAGCGTCGCATTGCGGCCATCACGGCCAGCGCCGAACAAGAGGTGCGAAGGCTGCTCGCCGCCGCCGAGCAGGAGGCTGAGCAGCGCCTCAAGGACGCCGGCATCGAGGCGCGCGAGAAGCTGCTCAACGCTCGCAGCGAGTTTGAGCGGGAGACCCACGAGTATCGCCAGGAGCTGCTGGCGGCGGAGCGCCGGCTGGATCAGCGCGAGGTCGCGCTCGACGAGCGCACGCGTGGACTCGACAGCCAAGGTAAGACCCTCGACGAACGGAAGACGCAGCTCGACGAGCGGGAGATCGCGGTGGCGCTGCAGGAGGACACACTTGCTGCCGCGGCCGCCGAACAGCGCACCCAGCTCGAGCGCATCGCCGGTCTCACCTCCGACCAGGCCAAGACGGAGCTCATGCGCGCGATGGAAAACGAGGCGCGCATGGACGCTGCCAAGATCGTCCGGCGTCTCGAGGAAGAGGCGAACCAGGAGGCCTCCAATCGCGCGCGTCGCATCATTTCGCTGGCGATTCAGCGGGTGGCGGCGGACCACGTGGTCGAAAGCACCGTCTCGGTGGTCGACCTTCCCAACGACGAGATGAAGGGCCGGATCATCGGCCGCGAGGGCCGCAACATCCGTGCCCTCGAGACTGCCACCGGCGTCGACCTCATCGTCGATGACACACCCGGCGCGGTGCTCCTGTCGTGCTTCGATCCGGTGCGCCGCGAAGTGGCGCGGTTGTCGCTTGAACGGCTGATGCTCGACGGGCGCATCCACCCGGGACGCATCGAGGAGGTGGTCTCCAAGGTCCGGGCGGAGCTCGACGAGAAGATCTTCCGCGCCGGCGAGACCGCGGCCATCGAGCTGGGCCAGCCCGACTTTCACCCTGACCTCCTCAAGATGCTCGGACGTTTGCAGTACCGCACCTCGTATGGACAGAACGTCCTCGCACACTCCAAGGAGGTCGCTTGGCTCGCCGCCCATATGGCCACCGAGCTCGGCGTCAATGTGCGCGTGACCAAGCGTGCCGGCCTGGTGCACGACATCGGCAAGGCGATCGACCGCGAGATGGAAGGCACTCACCTGACGATCGGCCGCGACCTCCTGCGCAAGTACGGCGAGTCCGAGGAGGTCATCCATGCGATGGAATGCCACCACGGCGACGTGGATCCGCGCTCCGTGGAGGCGGTGCTCGTAACGGCGGCGGACGCACTCTCGGCGGCGCGGCCAGGCGCCCGTCGCGAGATCCTCGAGAGCTACCTCAAGCGCCTCGAGAAGCTCGAAGGCATCGCCGGCGAGTTCAAGGGCGTGCAAAAGGCGTTTGCGATCCAAGCGGGCCGCGAGCTACGCATCGTGGTTGAATCCGAGAAGCTCTCCGATGAGGACGCGGTCTGGCTCTCGCGCGACATTGCCAAGCGGATCGAGGCGGAGCTCACCTACCCAGGGCAAATCAAGGTAACGGTGATCCGCGAGACCCGCGCGGTGGAGTACGCACGCTGATCGGTGGGAGTTGGCAGGCTCTTGCCGCGAGCGGGCGTGTCGCGAGGCCCAGGATTCGCGGCCGAGGGCAAGACGACCGTGGGGCGGGCGCCCTCGCCCGCCGTGTTGGGGTGCCCCTGCCTGCCACGGCGAAGCCAAGCATTCCCGATGGTGTTGAAATCGTTTAATGTGTCGGACGGCAAGCGGACGCCAACCGAGCCCCGCGCCGTCCCGTACAATCCTCGCCGCTGAGGTGAGCGTCTCCACAGGGAGGAACGGCATGAAGGTGCGAAATGGGCTGCTGGCGGTGGTCGCCTCGGGTGTCGCGTCACAGCTCATCGCCGCGATGCCCACTTGGAACATTCCCACGACCGTGAAGAAGCTCGCCAACGGGCTCACGGTGGTGGTGTCGGAGGACCACTCCACCCCGACGTTTGGCATCTCCGTGGTGTACCAGGTGGGCTTTCGGCGCGAGCCGAAAGGGCGGACAGGCTTCGCACACCTTTTCGAGCACATGATGTTCGAAGGCACGCCTGACGCCCCCAAAGGGACGTTCGATCGCGTGATCGAGGGAGGCGGCGGCGATACCAACGGTTCTACCCATCTCGACTACACCGACTACGTCGCCTCAGCCCCAGTTTCAGCCCTCGCGGCAACGCTCTGGCTCGAGGCCGACCGCATGCGGGCGCTCGATTTCTCCCCGGCCAACCTCGCCAACCAGCGGGAAGTCGTCAAGGAGGAGATTCGCGTCAACGTGAAGAACCAGCCGTACGGGCTGTTCTTCTGGACCGATCTTTCGGCGCTCGCGTTCGACAAGTGGGAGAACGCGCACGACGGCTACGGCTCGTTCGCCGACCTCGATGCCGCCTCGCTCGAGGACGTCAAGGCTTTCCACACTTCCTTCTACGCGCCTAACAACGCGGTCATCGGGATTGCGGGTGACGTCGAGCCGGGCGAGGTATTCAAGCTGGTCGAGCAGTACTTTGCCTCGATCCCAGCGCAGCCTGCACCGCCGCGACCGGACGTGGCCGAGCCGCTCAACGCCAAGGCCCGCACGCTCGCGCAAACCGATGCGTTCGCGAAAGTGCCCGCGGTGGCGTTGGGGTGGAAGATGCCGGAGCCGCCGAGCCGCGACTTCATCCCGGCAGCAGTGCTTAGCGAACTGTTGGTGGGCGGGGACGCCTCACGGCTCTACCAGCAGTTGGTCAAGGGCAAAGAGATCCTGCTCCAGGTCGATGGCGGTATGGGATGGCCCCTGGGCAACGCCCTCAGCCTCAACGGGCCGTCCCTTCTCGTCGTGTTCGGGCTCTACAAACCCAGCGCGGACGGCGCGACGGTGGTCGCGGCGATCCAGAAGTCCGCCGACGAGGTCGCGCGCCAGGGCGTGCCGGCGGCAGAGCTGCAGCGCACCAAGACGAAGATGCTGTCGAGCTTCTACTCCCAAATGGAAGGTCTGGTCGGGCGCGCCGAGGTGCTCGCGCTGCGCCAGGCGTTCACTGGCGACGCCGCCACGATCAACGCCTATCCCGGCCAAATCGCGGCCGTCTCGAGCCACGACCTCAAGCGTGTGGCTTCCACCTATCTGACCTCTGCCAACCGATCGAGCATCGACCGGCGTCCTGCGGCGCCTGCCGCCGAGCCTCACGAATGAGGAGCAATCGCATGCGCACACGCAATCTCGGCGTTCTTGCCATCGCGGCCGTCACCGCCTTGGCCGCCTTCGGCGCGCTTGCCGCCAAGGAGAAGCCGCTGCCCGCGGGTTTACCGCCGTACGGTCAGGACAGGTCGCTGTCGCTCCCGCGCCTGGCCGCGACCGAGCTCCCCAACGGATTGAAAGTATGGCTCGTGCCCCGCCCGGGGTTCCCGAAGGTGACCGCCGTGCTGGTCGTGCGCGGCGGTACCGCGTCCGATCCGAGGGAGGTCGCGGGCGTCGCGGAGGTTCTCGCAGGCGTGGTGAAGGAAGGGACCGTCAAGCGCTCCTCTCGCCAGCTCGCCGAGGAACTCCAGGCGGTGGGGGGAGAGCTCGATACCGGCGCCACCAACGACGCGCTCTACGTCACCGCCGATTGCCTTGCCAGCGGTACTGCTACGCTGCTCGCGCTGCTCGCCGACGTGGCGCAGAACGCGGCCTTCCCCACCGACGAGGTGGAACTCGTCAAGGAGAACACCCTGCAGGGCCTGCTCGCTCGGGCGTCGACGCCCGAGTTTGCGGCGGATCGTGCCTTCGCCGCGCTGGTGTTCGGCGACCATCCCTACCGCACAATCGCCCCTACTGAGTCGGTCGTGCAGTCGGTCACACCGGCGTTGCTCAAGCAGGAGTACCAGCGGCGGTTCCGCCCCGAGCGCGCGCTGCTCGTGGTTGGCGGAGACCTCGACGAAGGCAAGGTGCAGAAGCTGGTGCAAGGGAAATTCGGAGGTTGGCGGGGCGTCGGGGTGGCGGCGCCGCCGGTACCGCTGGTGGGAGCCGGAACAGCGAAGGAGATCGGACTGGTTGATCGGCCCGGTTCCGTGCAATCGGAGATCCGGGTCGGACGGCTAGGCCCGCGGGTCGCGGATCCGGATTACTTTCCGGCGCAGGTCGCGAACACGATCTTCGGCGGCTTGTTCTCCAGCCGCCTCACCGAGAACATTCGCGAGGACAAGGGTTACACGTATTCGCCAGACTCGCGGGTGAGCGCGTATGCGCAAGGCGGGTTGCTCGCGGTCCACGCGGCGGTACGCAACGAGGTTACAGCGGCCACCTTGCTGGAGATCGACTACGAGATGGATCGCATGGGCGCGACGCTGCCCACCGGCGAGGAGCTCGCCCGTGCCAAGCGCTACCAGGTCGGCCAGTACCTGCTGCGCAACGCCACTCAAGAGGACCTCCTCTACACGCTGGCGAAGAACTGGATCAACGGTCTCCCGCCCGCCGCGCTCGGTGACTTCGTGCCGAGGGTCAATGCGGTCACGGCAGCGCAGGTGCGGGAAGTCGGCCGCAAGTATTTTGCCTCGCGCACGCAGACGGTCGTCATCGGCGGTGACGCGAGCAAGGTGGAGGACCAGGTGTCCCAGTTCGGCGCCGTCAAGCGCATCACTCCGTGAGTGCGGCGCCCGAGACGATCGAGGTGAGGAGGGGCGTGTGACGAACGACGTGCTGCTGGCGGTGCAGGGGGTGACGAAGAGCTTCGGCCCGGTGCGCGCCGTTGACAACCTGTCGTTCGCCGTGCGGCGGGGAACCATCACGGGACTGCTCGGCCGCAACGGTGCGGGCAAGACCACCACGCTGCGCATGGTCAACGGCATCTTCCTCCCCGACGCGGGCAGCATCGCGCTGTTCGGAGGGAGCGAGGTCGGCGCGGTGCGGAACCGCATCGGCTACCTGCCCGAGGAGCGGGGCCTGTACCGCAAGATGAAGGTGGTCGACCAGCTCCTCTTCCTCGCCGAAATCAAGGGCTGCCGGCCGGCGGTTGCGCGGCCGCGCGCCGAGGCGTGGCTGACGCGTTTTGAGCTTGCCGACAAGCGCTCGACCAAGCTGGAGGCGCTCTCGAAGGGCAACCAGCAAAAGGTGCAGTTGATCGGGGCGCTGCTCCACGAGCCGGAGCTGTTGATCCTCGATGAGCCGACCTCGGGCCTCGATCCGGTCAACGTCGTGCTCGTGCGCTCGATCCTCAAAGAGCTGAAGGGCCAGGGGAGGACGATCCTGCTTTCGACCCACATGATGGGAGAAGCGGAAAAGCTCGTGGACGAGATCGTCCTCATCGACCGTGGCCGCGCCGTGCTCATCGGCGAGCTCGAGCAGGTTCGCGCGTCGTTCGGCAAGAACACCGTGCACCTCACGTTCGAGGGCGACGGCGCTTTTCTCGCCGCACTTCCCGAGGTGGCGCACGCGCGCGTGGACACCAACGTGGCCGAGCTGCGCCTCGCTTCCGGCGGCGATCCCCAGCGCATCCTCGCCGCGGGGATCGCAAGGCTGCGAGTGTCCCGCTTCGAGGTGGCGGCACCCTCGCTCGAGGAGATCTTCATTGACCAGGTCGGTGCGAGCACGAATAGCGGCGCGGAGCGAGAGAAGCACGCGGAGGCCGTGCGATGAGAAAAGCGCTGGCGGTTTTCAAGCGAGAGTATCTCGAGGTCGTCCGCAAGAAGTCGTTCATCATCATGACGCTGCTGCTGCCGTTCTTGATGGCGGGGATGATGGTCGTGCCGGCGTTGCTGGCGATGAAGGGGATCGAGGGCAAGCGGGTCGCGGTGGTGGACGGGACGAGCCGGCTTGGGCCCGCTTTCTCGCATATCGAAAGCGAGGATCCTACGGAAGAGATCTTCGGGGCGGCCAAGGACACCGGCAAGGCGGGCCCCGGCGCCGCGAAGGAGGCGAAGAAGGCGCTCGAGATGAAGATCGAGTACGTCGCTGCAGCAGTCGACCCCAAGGCTGCGGCGCAGCCCTACCTCGATCGTCTGATCGGCAGGGACAAGAGCAAGCAGGGGGTCGACGGCGTGCTGGTCATCCCGGCCGATGCCTTCTCGAACTCAGACGCGCGGCTGTCGTATTACTCGCGCTCCGCCACCGACCTGTTCACCCAGGAGCGCCTCTCCGGTATCGTCAACCACGCGGTGTCGCGCGGGCGGCTCGCGAGCCACGGCATCGCAGCGCAGGACGCGGACAAGCTCCTCAAGCGCCTCGCGCTCGACGGTGTCAAGGTGTCCAAGGGCGGCGAAGAGAAGAAGGGCGGCGAGCTTTCGTTCCTGGTTGGGTTCATCTTTGCCGCGCTCCTTATCTTCCCCAACCTCATCTACGGCCAGGAGGTGATGCGCGGCATCGTGCAGGAGAAGACCGAGCGGGTGGTGGAGATCCTCATCTCCTCGATGCCGTCGATGCAGTTATTGAGCGGCAAGATCCTCGGCCTCGCCGCGGTCGGCCTCACACAGGTCGGCGTATGGATGGTGATGGGGGGGGCGATGGCCGTGTACACCGGCGGGGCGGCGATGCTCGCGGGGGTAAACATCTTCTCGTACTTCAACCTCGGTGTGCTGCCGTGGTTCTTCGTCTTTTACCTCTTGGGCTACCTCATCTACGTGTGCATCTATGCGATTGGCGGCGCGATCTCCAACTCCGAAAAGGAAGCGCAGCAGGTGCTCGGTCCGCTGATGATGGTGGCGATGGTCCCGTGGATGCTCGCCTTTCCGATCCTGCAGAACCCGGAATCGACGCTCGCAGTAGTGCTTTCGCTCATCCCGGTGTTCACCCCGATCACGATGTTCATGCGGGTGATCGTTTCGGAGCCGCCGGCCTGGCAGCTTGGCCTTTCGGTGCTGCTCGCGCTCGGCACGATCTGGGTGATGTTCTGGATGACCGCGAAGATCTTCCGCGTCGGCATCCTCTCGTACGGCAAGCGCCCCAACCTCGCCGAGCTCGTGCGCTGGATCAGGGTGGCATAGCCAGGCTGGAGTCTCACTCAGCCGAACACCGCTTTTGCCCTCCGTTTCGAGGGGTTGCTGCGTGGACGCACGGCTCGGCCGGTGGCTCCCGCCGTCAGGGGCAGTCAACCGGCACGGTGGTGGGGTCGCCGGAGCCGCCGTCGATGACGGAGGCGTACAGCCAGGCCTTGCCGCCGTTGGTTTGGACCTCGGCGGTGGCGTACGCGACGTCCTGGGAGCCGGCGCCGGAGGTGGTGAAGATGTCGGTGAC